>CALBKH010000010.1 GCA_937892955.1 uncultured Alphaproteobacteria bacterium | reverse complement strand
TGATAGGAGGCGACGGCGAGGCAGCCGCGGCGGGCCTCGTTGGCGGCGATGCGCCAGCCACGCACGTTGTCGACGTCGCGGTCGAGGCTGTAATCGTTGCGCGCTTCGGCCGGTGCGGCGAGCCACAGAAGGGCGACGGCGACGGCCGCGAGGCGACCGCCGAGGCGCGACAGAGTGAACCGGAGCGACACGCGGACCTCCCTCGAAGATGTACATCGGGAGAGGCCGACCGATCGACGATCGCGGTCCCCGTCCCTTTGCCTCAGGTGAGGCTACGCGCCGGCTCGGCGCGGTTCAAGACGGAGTGGACGACAGGGGCTCTCGATCGGTTCAACCGGCTTTCGTGGCGGAGAGGGAGTCCCGCAGCTGTTTGCGGCGGATCGCGGCGTCGGCGCCGGAGGTCTGGCGGAAGAGACCGAGCTCCTCGAACTCCTCCGCCGTCGGCGGGGTGAGGGCGACGTCGGTGTAATCCTTGCGCTTCGGATCTGCATAGATGCGCTTGTGGATGAAGTGGGCGCGGCCGTAGTACCAGGCGAATTTCGCCATCTTCATCACCGTCTCGATCGCGTAGGCGGGGTAGAAGACCAGCGGATTGGCGCGTGGCAGACCGGGGCGGCGGTCGCGGCGGTACTTCTTGCGCAGGATGCCGCCTTCCAGCGGATGCAGGCGTTCGACGGCGTACATCGAGTAGAACTCGATGATCTCGTCGATGTTCATGCCCTTCTTCTTCGGCGACGCGGCGCCACGACGGCCCATCGTCTCGATGTGATCCCAGGTGTAGAAGGTGCGCCAAGCGGCGTGATAGGCCTCCTCCCACTCCGTGTCCGACATCACCGGGTGGTGGACCATCCGATGGAAGAGGTCGAGCTTGTTGAGGTCGGGATCCATCCAGCGGCCGCCCTCGACGTGATGCTTGTGATCGGCCGAGCCGGGGAGCGGCGTCAGATAGAAGAACTCGAGCACGTTGATCGGCAGCTCGCGCTTGATGATCTCGACGTCGCGCAGCACCTTCTCCTTGGTGTCGCCGGGAAAGCCGATGATATAGCCGGCGTAGATGGCGATGCCGTGAGCCCACCATTCCTGCAGCATGGCGCGATAGTCGGTGATCTTGTTGTGGCGCTTGCCGACGTGGAGGAGGTTGTCGGGATTGATATTCTCGAGGCCGATGAAGACGCGGGTGACGCCGGCCGCCACCGCCTTGTCGATGAAGCCGGGGATGCGATGGCAGCCGGTGTCGACCTGGACGAAGATCTCGAGGCGGACCTGCAGTTCCTTCCTCAACTCGATCATCCGATCGAAGAAGGCCTCCCAGTTCTTGTTGCGGGCGAGATCGTCGTCGGTGATGAAGTACTTGCGGATGCCCTGAGCCCAGTTGGCGCGGATGATCTTCTCCAGATCGTCGACGCTGCGGAACCGGCTCTTGCGGCCCTGGACGTTGATGATGGTGCAGAACGAGCACTGGAACGGGCAGCCGCGGCCGAGATCGAAGCTCGAGAACTCGTTGCGGGTGCCGTGCAGGGTGTCGACCGGCAGGAAGGGCGGCGGAGCGCCTTCGAGCGAGGGCAGATCGTCCATGTGGTCGTAGAGCGGCTTCAGGCGACCGGCATAGGCGTCGCGCAGCACCTCGTCGAGGCGGCCCTCCTCGGCCTCACCGGCGAAGAGCGAGATGCCCATCTCCTGCGCCGCGACGATCTCGGCGGGCTGTTGCTTCAACATCGCCTTGCAGCCGGAGACGTGGAAGCCGCCGACGACGACGGGGAAGCCGGCGGCGAGGAACGGTCCGGCGAGATCCATCGTGCGCGGGAACTGGTTCGACTGGACGCCGACGAAGGCGATCGCCGCCCGGCCGCCGGCGGCGCGCAGCTCGCGGATCAATCTTTCCGGGCGGATGCGGGTGTTGGGCTCGTCGATGGTGATGCCGCGGATCTCGACGTTCTCTCCCAGGACGCGGCGCTCGGCGGCGTCGAGCAACAGGCCGTTGATCGCGGCGAGCGAGTTCGACGGGATGAGCGATCGCCACCACAGGATCGGGTAGCCGTCGTCGTCGTAATGCGTCGGCTTGATCATCACGAAGTGAAATATTTCTCGTGAAGTTTCAGTTGGTTGATCCATGTCGGTCCCATCCTTCGCCGTGACCTTAGGACGGAAACGTCGCGGAAGAAATCCTTCTCGGCGTCGAGACGGCGAACCCTGGCAGGCGGCCGGCGCCGGCGACGCGGAGGTCGCCGCTCGGTTCGATCGAGTGGTGTCGGCGACCACCATCATGGGTGGTGAATGCGCGTATATCGACTCCGCGATCGCATCTGTTACCTTCGGTTGTAATTTCGTGGATGCGGGGTGTGGAGATGCGGCGCTTCGGGGTGGTGGTGTCGGGGGTGTTGCTCGCGGCCGTGCTTTCGGGCTGCGCCACTCGCTATCAGGAGATGGGAGCGACCGGCGGGGTTTCGGCGGCGCAGATGACCGACGACGTCTGGCGGATCACGGCGCGTGGCAATCTCTACACCGACGCCGGCACCATCCAGGATCACGTGCTGCTCAAGGCGGCGGAGACCACGGTGGCGGCGGGGCGCACCCATTTCGCCATCGTCGGCAAGCACGAAGAGGCGCGCGGCGAAGCCCCGGGGCTCTACACCCGTCAGGCCTTCGGCACGACGAAGCAGCATTTCGGCTACGGACTGATCGGCTCCGGCCGAAGCGAGATCGGCGAGGCGCTGATGATCCGGATCCTGCCGGCGACACTGCCGGCGGAGGACAAGGCCGAGGCGATCGACGCACGTCAGGTCGTCGCCAACGTCGGCCGCCGTGTGGTGCGGCCGGGAGAGTGAGGCTCGGCGTCCCCGCCGGCGAGCGCGCGCCGGCGACCGTCAGGCCGGCACGGCGACTTTCGCTTCCGCCGCGTGGCAGGCGGTGAGATGCCCGGCTTCGCCGAGGACCATCGGCTTCTCCGCTTTGCAGCGATCGAAGGCGCTCGGACACCGCGGGTGGAAGACGCAACCGGACGGCGGATCGAAGGGCGAGGGCAGTTCGCCGGTCAGCACGATGCGCTCCTTCTTGCGGGCCGGGTCGGCCATCGGCGTCGCCGACAGGAGGGCGCGGGTGTAGGGGTGGCGCGGGTCGGCGAAGAGCGCCTCCTTGGGCGCGTGTTCGGCGACGGCGCCGAGATACATCACCAGCACCTCGTCGGCGATGTGGCGAACCACCGAGAGATCGTGACTGACGAAGACGTAGGCGAGCGAGAACTCCTGCTGGAGATCGGCGAGCAGGTTGAGCACCTGGGCGCGGACCGAGACGTCGAGGGCGGAGACCGGCTCGTCGAGGACGATGATCTTCGGCCTGAGCATCAGGGCACGGGCGATGGCGATGCGCTGGCGTTGGCCGCCGGAGAACATGTGCGGATAGCGGTCGGCGAACTCGGGACGCAGGCCGACGCGGGCGAGCATGTCCTCGGCCTCGCGGCGACGGCGATCGTGGGGCATGTCGGTGTTGACCAGCAGCGGCTCCTCGAGCGTCTTGCGGATGGTCTGGCGCGGATTGAGCGAGCCGTAGGGGTTCTGGAAGACCATCTGGACGGTGGAGCGCAACGCCTTCAGCTGGGCGCCGGCGGCGCCGGTGACGTCGTTGCCGGCGATCGACAGGTGGCCGGAGGTCGGGGGCTCGATCAGGGTCAGCATGCGGGCGAGCGTCGACTTGCCCGAGCCCGATTCGCCGACGACGGCGAGGGTCTTCTTCTCCTCGAGGGTGAAGGAGATGCCGGCGACCGCCTTGACGGTGCCGGGGGGCGAGAACATGCCCCGGCTCACCATGTAGTCCTTGACGAGGTCGTGGGCCTGGAGGATCGGCGTGGTCATCGGGTCGCTCCGGCGGTCTCGAGGTCGAGGCGCGGACGGCCGCCGACGAGGGGGAAGTGGCACAGGGCGTGGCCGAGTTCGGACCCGCAGGGCACCGGAGCCTCGCGGTGACAGCGTTCGGTGGCGAAGGTGCAGCGCGGTGCGAACAGGCAGCCGGCGGGACGATCCCACTGGCCGGGAACCATGCCGGGGATCGACGGCAGGCGCTTCTCGGTCGCCCGCTCCGGCAGGGCGGAGAGGAGGGCGGCAGTGTAGGGGTGGTGCGGGTCGTCGAACAGGGCGACGGTCTCGGCGAACTCGACCTGCTGACCGGCGTATTGCACGACGACGCGCTCGGCCGTCTCGGCGACGACGCCCATGTCGTGGGTGATCAGCACCAGCCCCATGTCCTTCTCGTCGCGCAGGCGGACGAGGAGATCGAGGATCTGCGCCTGGATGGTGACGTCGAGCGCCGTCGTCGGCTCGTCGGCGATGAGCAGTTTCGGCGAACAGGCGATCGCCATGGCGATCATGACGCGCTGGCTCATGCCGCCGGAGAGCTGATGCGGGAAGGCCTCGAGCCGGGTCTCGGGAGAGGGAATGCCGACCTGTTCCAGGAGTTCGATCGAGCGGGTGCGGCGAGCGGCGCGGCCGAGACCGAGATGGGTCTTCAGCGCTTCGCCGATCTGGAAGCCGACGGTGAAACACGGGTTCAACGACGACATCGGCTCCTGGAAGATCATGGCGATGTCCCGGCCGATCAGCTTGCGCCGGGCCGACGCGCCGATCCCCAGGAGGTTCTCGCTGCCGAAGGTGAGCTTGTCGGCGGTGATGCGGGCGGTCTTGGGCAGGAGACCCATGACGGCGAGCATGGCGACCGACTTGCCGGAGCCGGACTCGCCGACGATCGACACGATCTCGCGCGGCGCGACGGTCAGCGACACCCGATCGACGGCGCGGAAGAGGCCCGAACGGGTCTCGAAGTCGACCGACAGGTTCTCGATTTCGAGAAGGGACATGGTGTGGATGGCGCCTTTCTGTTATGATTTTTCCGTCGGAGCGTCCGGATCGGGCGCATCGTACGCCGGAGGGTCTTCATGAACGGTCCCATCATCCCGCTGTACTGAGCGATGTCTCGCCAGTCGAACGCGCACCAGCGCGAGGATGCGGCTCTCTCCGTTCGTCGGAAACGATTTCCATTCGGCGCCGATCAGGCGATCGGCGAGTTGGATCACCTCGGCCGGAGCCGTCGATGGGCGCTCGAATTCCTGACGGGACGCCTGCGGCAACGAGTGCCAGATCGCCGAAAGAGCGCGAACCGCGGCGCGGTCGCATTCGTTCATCAATTTGTAGAGTTCGGTGAAGAATTTGAGCTTCCGCTCGGGCTCCGCTATGCGCGCCGTCTGGTTGGTCACCAGAGTTCGGTTCAGCATGTCGTCGAGATTGTAGTACTCGACGACGGGGCCGATGATCTCGACCGGACGGTTCAGAACCTCACCTCTCAGCGACTCGTAGACGAAATTCGTCTGATCGACGGTGGCGACCTTGTCGGGCGTGGGCGTCGTCGGCGGCGACGCCTGGGGGGCCGGTTTCGCCTTCCGTGAGACGTCCACGATCGATCGCCGACGCTCGCGTTCGCTGAAAGAAAGACGTTGCCGTTCCAGATTGGTCCGGATTTCGGTCGCCAGGGCGATCGAGGCCTTGATCTCTCGGGACCGGCGTTCGTGCTCGGCATGACCCATGTCGGCGTAACGGTTGGCGACGACCAGGATCAGGGCGACGAGGGCGGCGACGAGGGCGGCGAGGAAGCTCGGATTCTGCAGGATCGATGCCGCCGCGGTCCCGTCCGGGGCACGTTCCAACAGGCGGATGAGGACCCATGTGGCGAGCGTGAGCGCCACCAGGATCCAGAACGTCAGCCAGCGGAACCAGAGCGGCATGGCCTCAGCTCCGCTTCAGTTTCGGGTCGAAGGCGTCGCGCAGGCCGTCGCCCATCAGGTTGATGGAGACGACGGTGAAGAGGATGGCGAGGCCGGGCAGGGTGACGATCCACGGATTGGAGCGGATGAATTCGCGGCTGTCGGCGAGCATCGAACCCCATTCGGGGATCGGCGGCTGGGCGCCGAGACCGAGGAAGCCGAGCGCCGCCGCCTCGAGGATGGCGTCGGAGACGCCGAGCGCCGCCTGGACGATGAGGGGGGCGAGACAGTTGGGCAGGACGGTCACGAACATCAGTCGCGGCGTGCCGACGCCGACGGTGCGGGCGGCGGTGACGTAGTCCTTGCCGATCTCGGCCAGCGCCGAGGCGCGCACCAGGCGTACGTAGCGCGGCAGGTAGACGACGGTCACCGCGACGATGGTGTTGGTGAGGCTCGGCCCGAGGATGGCGACGACGAGGATGGCGAGCACCAGCGACGGGACGGCGATGATCAGGTCCATCACCCGCATGATGATCATGTCGGTGAGGCCGCCGGCGAAGGCGGCGACGAGGCCGAGGATGATGCCGATGGTGACCGAGACCACCATCACGGTGAGGCCGATGAACAGCGAGATGCGGGCGCCGTGGATGAGGCGGGAGAGCATGTCGCGGCCGAGCGCATCGGTGCCGAGCAGGAAGCCCCAGTTGCCGCCGTCCTCCCAGACGGGCGGCAGCTTGGAGAATTCGCGGAACTGATCGATCGGCGAGTGCGGCGCGATGAAGTCGGCGAAGATCGCGGTGAGCGCGATCAGGGTGAGGAGCACCAATCCGGCGACGGCGCCGCGGTTCTCCGAGAACGAATCCCAGAAATCGGCGAGCGGGCCCTTGGGGCCCGCCATCGCGGCGGGCGCGGCGGAAGTGACGTCAGCGGCCATGGCGCAGCCTCGGGTTGATGGCGCCGTAGAGCACGTCGACGCCGAGGTTGACGAAGATGACGATGGACGAGATCAGCATGATGCCGCCCTGGAGCGCCGGATAGTCGCGCCGGCCGATGCCCTCGATCAGCCATTTGCCGACGCCGGGCCAGGAGAAGATGGTCTCGGTCAGAACCGCGCCGGCGAGCAACGTGCCGATCTGCAGACCGATCGAGGTGATGACCGGGATCAGCGCGTTCCTCAGGGCGTGCAGGCCGATGACGCGCATCGGCGACAGGCCCTTGGCGCGAGCGGTGCGCACGTAGTCCTCGTTCAACACCTCGAGCATCGACGAGCGGGTGATGCGGGCGATGACGGCGAGCGGGATGGTGCCGAGCACGATGGTCGGCAGCACCAGATGATGTACGACCGACAGGAAGGCGCCCTCCTGATCGGAGAGCAGGCTGTCGATCAGCATGAAGCCGGTCGTCGGCTCGAAATAGTACCGGATGAGGTCGATGCGGCCGGAGACCGGGGTCAGGCCCCAGCGTTCCGACACCAGCATGATCAGCAAGAGGCCCCACCAGAAGATCGGCATCGAGAAGCCGATGACCGAGGCGCCCATGACGGTGTGGTCGAAGGGCGAGCCGCGCTTGACCGCGGCGATGGTGCCGGCCGGTACGCCGATCAGCACGGCGAAGAGCATGGCGGAGAGGGAGAGTTCGATCGTCGCCGGGAAGAGGACGGCGAATTCGGTCAGAACTTTTTCGTTGGTGACGATCGAAGTGCCGAAATCGCCGTGGACCAGCCCCCAGACATAGTCGACGAACTGCTTCCAGATCGGCTGGTCGAGGCCGAGCTGGTGGCGGAATTCGGCGAGCCGTTCCGGCGGGATGCCGCGTTCGCCGGTCCGCACCTCGACGGGGTCGCCCGGTACGAGACGAATGGCGACGAAGGTGACGAACATCAGCGCGACGAAGGTGGGGACCGTCAACGCGATGCGTCTCAGGAGGTAGCGGAACATCGAACGCCCTCTCGGGTGGATTTCGAGCCGACCGCGTCGGTGCGAAAGCCGCCCGTATTCGTTGCCGAGCGGGTCCTCGACGATCCGGTCGTGACGGCCCGATCGCAACCCGCTCCAAAACGGTCGCCGGCGGGGCTGGGCGCTCCGCCGGCTCCTCTCGTCGATCAGATCGAGATCACTTCAGGCCGACGCCGTAGAACTCGTGACGGCCGAACGGCGAGATCTTGTAGTCGACCACTTCCTTGCGGGTCGGCTCGAACACCACCGAGTGGGCGATGGTGTACTGCGGCACCTCTTCCTTGGCGATGACCTGCATCTCCTCGTAGAGCTTGGTGCGCTCCTTGAGGTCGGAGAGGGTGCGGGCCTTGGCGAGCTTGTCGTTGAAGTCCTTGTTGCACCACTTCGACAGGTTCTGGCCGGCCGGCTTGCCCTCGGCGTTGCAGCCGATGAGGAAGAAGAAGTTGTCCGGATCGCCGTTGTCGCCGGTCCACCCGAGCTGACCGGTCATGTGCTCACCGGCCTGCATGCGCTTGCGATACTCGCCCCACTCGTAGGACTTGAGTTCGGCCTCGACGCCGATCTTGGCGAGGTCGGCCTGCATCATCTCGGCGATGCGCTTGGCGTTGGGGTTGTAGGGACGCTGCACCGGCATCCACCACAGATCGATCTTGATCGGGGTGGCGACGCCCGACTCGGCGATCAGCTTCTTGGCCGCTTCCGGGTCGTATTTGAAGTCCTGGACCTTGTCGTTGTACGACCAGATGGTCGGCGGGATCAGGTTCTTGGCCGGCTGGCCGGCGCCCTGATAGACCTCCTTGAGGATCGCCGCTTTGTCGATCGCCGCGGCGAAGGCCTTGCGCACCTTGATGTTGTCCATCGGCGGCTTGGTCAGGTTGAAGGCCCAGTAGGCGATGTTGAGGCCCGGCTGGCTCTTCAGGTCGAGGGCCGGGTCGGCCTTGATCTCGGCGAGGTCGGCGGGACGCGGCGCCATCATGACGTGGCACTCGCCCTTCTTCAGCTTGGCGAGGCGGGCGGTCGGATCGGGCGTGATGGCGTAGACGAGATCCTCGAACTTGCCCTTGCCACCCCAGTAGCCGGCGAAGGCCTTGTAGCGGATCACCGCGTCCTTCTGGTAGGTGACGAACTGGAACGGGCCGGTGCCGACGGGGATCTGGTCGAACTGCTCGGGCTTGCCGGCCTTGAGCAGCATCTCGGCGTATTCGGCCGACTGGATGGTGCCGAAGTCCATGGCGAGGTTGGCCATGATCGGCGCGTTCGGCTCGGTGAGCGTCATGACGACCGTGTAGGCGTCCTTCTTCTCGATCGAGGCGAGCAGCTTCGGCATGTCCATGTCGGCGAAGTAGTCGTACTTGCCGCCGGAGATCTTGTTGTAGGGGTGATCCGTCTTCCACTGACGATTGAACGAGAACAGCACGTCGTCGGCGTCGAAGTCACGGGTCGGCTTGAAGCCGTTGACGCCGGAGTGCCACTTCACGCCCTTGCGCAGGTGGAAGGTGATGGTCTTGCCGTCGGCGGAGATGTCCCACTTCTCGGCGAGACCGGGAACCACCTTGGTCGTGCCGCGCTCGAACTCGACGAGCTGGTTGTAGACGGGCCGGGCGGCGTCGAACGAGGTGCCGGTGGTGTTGAGCGCCGGGGTGAAGTTCTCCGGGCTGCCTTCCGAGCAATAGACCAGGGTCTTGGCCTGAGCGGCCGTGACGCCGAGGGCGAGCATCGCCAGAAGGGTGGCGGCGCCCGTGGTGAAGGTCCGTTTCATCGAGATTGCTCCTTCGCGTCCTTATTGGAGGTGAGCGTTTCGAAAGGTGATCCGGGACGAGCGATCGGTCGGGAGGAATATCCTTCCGCTCGGTGTCGATTCCCGGCGCGAACACTCCGGTCCGGCCCGCCGAAAGAGAAGGCCGATCTCCGAGGCGCCGTCGACGGGGACCGATCGACCGCTTCCTGAGCGAGCGATCAAATCTCAATGTTCGAGATTTGACAACGGGGTATCGGTGGGATTCGGACGGGATTCCACCGCGGGGACGACACCGGTCCCGGCTCTCCTCGGGTCACTGCAGGTCCAGGGCCATGCGGGGCCAACGCCGTTCGGCTTCGGCGAGGAGATGGTCGGGCGCTTCGAGGAAGGCGACGCGCGAGGTCGCGTCGGCGAAGAGCAGCAGTCGGCCGCGCCAGACGAGATGGTGGAGCGGCGAGCCTTCGGCGGGCCGGCCCTGGGCCACGGCGAAGGCGCACCGGCCGGCGAAGAGCGGGGCATAGACCTCCGGCGCGGCACGGAAGGCGACGAGGTCACCCTCGTTGCGGAACCACCAGGTGGTGCCACCCCAGTCGAGCTGGAAGCGTTCCCGGCCGAGCACCGGGCGATCCTCGAGGAAATAGAGGACGGGATCGTAGCCGCCGAGGGCGATACCCGTGGTGGTGTCGGCGAGAAAGGGAACGCGCGCCTTGGGCGTCGGCGCGGCGATCGGACCGTCGATCGGTGGGCGGACGTCGGGCGGTGGCGGTCGCGGCGGGGGAGGCGGCGGCGGTTCGGGTGCCGCGGCGGGCGCCGGCGGAGGCGTGTCGTGGCCGCCGGAGGCGAGGGCGTCGAGCGGTGCGGCGAGGCCGAGGCACAGGAGAAGAACGAAACGGCGAGATCCGGCGGCGGATCCTGCGTCCGTTCCCCGCTTCCGCCGCGTCTTCGCCCGAATTCGGTTAAACTGATCCATGTACGATTCGATCCGTCGCACCGCCGTCGACACCGCCCGCTTCGGTGGGGCGGAAGGGGAGGGAAGCGGCAGCTCTCGTGAGGAGAGGACGTCCGAATCACGGACACCCGCCTGTTCGAGAAGACAAGCTGGGAAGAGGCCAGATGCGCAAGATCGTCGCCCCGAAATTCGCCTTCGCCGTCGCCCTCGTGGCGATGATCTCGGCCGCTCTCGTCCAGCCGGTCGCGGCACAGGACAGGGGCGGCACCTATTCGACCCAGGAACTGGTCCACACCGGACACAAGTTCTTCGGCACGGTTTCGGGCGGTCTCGCCACGGTGATCGAACAGGCCGTGTCGCGTTACGGCCAGCCCAACGGCTACATCCTCGGCGAAGAGGGCTCGGGCGCCATCGTCGGCGGCCTGCGTTACGGCGAGGGCCAGCTCAACACCCGCGACCGCGGCAAGAGCAAGGTCTATTGGCAGGGTCCGTCGATCGGCTGGGACTTCGGCGGCGAGGGCGCCCGCACGATGATGCTGGTCTACAACCTGCCTTCGGTCGAAGCCCTCTATCAGCGCTTCGGCGGCGTCGACGGCTCGGCTTACTTCATCGGCGGCTTCGGCATGACGGCGCTGGTCGCCGATCACATCTACGTGGTGCCGGTGCGCGCCGGCGTCGGCCTGCGCCTCGGCGTCAACCTCGGCTATCTGAAGTTCACGCCGACCGCGACCTGGAACCCCTTCTGATCGTTCGCCCGAACGTCGCGACGCGGGCGCTCCGCCACGACGGGCGGTCGCCTCGGCGCGCGGAAGATGGTATCGAGACCGACGGCGGCGTGGACGGGGCAGGAGCGGGGCGAGACGGCCGATGACGATCGAGTGGGCGATGTGGTTCGCACTCGGCTTTCTCGTGGCCGCGGTGATGGCGCTCGTCCTGATGGCGTCGCTGTGGCGCCGCGCGGTGCGGCTGACGACCTCGCGGATCGCCGGCAGTGTGCCGAAGGACGCGACGGCCGCGTTGGCGGAGAAGGATCTCCAGGCGGCGCGGTTCGCCCGCGACGTGCGCCGCTACGAACTCACCCTGTCGGATCTGCGTCGGCGCAACACCGAAGAGCGGGTCGCCGTCGGACGGCAGACCATCGCCCTCGACGAGATGCGTCAGGCGCGCGACGCCGAGATCGCCCGGGTCGAGGCGGGGCTCGCGCGCGAGGCCGGTCTCGCCGCCGAGATCGCGGCGCGCGACGCCGCGCTCGCCGAGCGCGCCGAGGAACTGGCGGCGCGGGTCGCGACCATCGCCCGCCACGAAGAGACCATCGCCGATCACGAGACGACGATCTCCTCGCTGTCGAATTCGGTCGCCGGCCGCGATGTCGAGATCGCGTCGCGCAAGCTCGAGATCGACGCCAAGGAGACGCAGATCGACGCCCTCAAGGCCGAGATCGTCCAGAAGAACGCCCGTATCGACGAATTGCGCAAGACGCTCGGTCTCGCCGAGACCGTGGTGGCGCAGGAGAAGGACCGCGCCGACCGGCTCGATCGACGGATCGAGCGGTTGGTCGCCGACGTCGCCGATCGCGAGGAGATCGCCGATCGCCGCCAGCGCGAGCTGGAGCGGGCGCGTCAGGCGCTGACCTCGGCGAACGCGCGCATCGCCGCTCTGACCCGCAAGGCCGAAGGCGACGACGAGGCGGGCCGGCTCGGCGACAACGTCGAGCGCAGCGTCGACCTCCTTGAGACCGAGAAGCGGGATCTCGAGGGCCGGTTGGAGGCCGCGGAGCGCGAGCGCGATCGATTGGCGACGGCTCTTCGCGAGGCACAGAGCGGTCGCCCCGACGTCGACGGTGCGGCGACGCGCGGCAAGTTGCGCGAGGAGATCGCCGATCTCGCCGCCGAGATGGTGCGCCTCACCGGAGCGGTGGAAGGCGGGGAGGCGAAGATCGCCGAGATCCTCGGTGCACCGGCCTCGGGTGACGGTCCGCGCCCCAGCCTCGCCGACCGCATCAGGGCGCTCAGGGCCGCCCAGAAACCGGGCGCCGGCGCGCTCGGGCGCAGCGCCTGAACGAGGTGGGGCGCTTCGAACCGTGTGATCCCGGATGGCCGGTGTGATGCGGCGCATCCGCGGTCGGCCGACGGACACCGATCCGAACGGAACCGCGGCCTTCGAAACTCGTGATGGCGCGTGCCGCGGCCTCCGGCGCATGGCGATCGTCCCCGACGTCCCATCGGGCGCGGCGCCGGGTCGTTTGAAAAGCGCGGCGCACCTCTGTAACCCTCGGAGACACCCCGAACGGCCGATTCGCGTCTCGGGCCCGCCTGACGCTCGTTTCCGAGGAGCACTCCGCCCATGGCCGCCACGTCGGACATCGCCGCACTCGATCTCGCCGCGCTCATCGCCAGCCGCGTGTGCCACGACATCATCTCGCCGGTCGGTGCGATCACCAACGGGCTCGAGGTGCTCGAGGAGGACAACAACGAGGACATGCGCGCCTTCGCCATGGACCTGATCCGCAAGAGCGCGCGTCAGGCCTCGGCCAAGCTGCAGTTCGCCCGCCTCGCCTTCGGGGCGGCGGGCTCGGCGGGCGCTTCGATCGATCTCGGCGATGCGGAGAACGTCGCCAAGGGCTTCATGGCGGGGGAGAAGGCGACGCTCCAGTGGACCGCGACGCGGGTGCTGATGCCGAAGAACCTGGTCAAGTTGCTGCTCAACCTCATCCTCATCGCCGGCCACGCCATTCCGCGCGGCGGCGTCATCGAGGTGGTGGTGACCGGCGCGGCCGAGGCGCCGACCTTCACCCTGACCTGCTCGGGCACCAACGCCCGCATTCCGGCGAACGCCGAGAGTTTCCTCGCCGGCGACAGCGGCGACCACGTTCCCGACGCCCACATGATCCAGCCGATCTACGCCGGCCTCCTGGCGCGCGCCGCCGGGATGACGGTCGGCGTCAGCAAGGACGGCGACGTCGTCGTGTTCCGTGCCGAGCCGAAGCCGGCGGACGGCGCAGGGATCGAAGCGGATGCGCCCGCCGCGACCGCCTGATACGCTTCGCGTTCCGCCCCGAAGCTCGAACGAGGCGCGGCTCTGCCGAGAACGACTGTGCGACACCGCCGAAGAACTCGGCGGTGTCGTCGTTTCTTCGGGACCGTGTCGTTCTCGTGCGACTGAAACGTCACGCTTCTACTTGGTCTCTTCGAAGTCGGTGTCGGCGCTGTTCTGCACAGCTGGCAAGTTGTGTCGCCGGGGCGGCCGCATCTCGTGAGGGGAGGCGATCGAATCCTAGCGAGTTCTTTCCATCCGGCTCGAATGGGAAAGGTTCCGGCAATCCTCTCTTAACGCTTTGACTCGATACTCGTGCCATGACCCGGGGGAGACCTCCCGCCCGACGACCCCGTCGACGACCGGACACAAGGTAGGGGCCATGGACGATCTGCTGCGCGAATTCCTCACGGAAACGAACGAGAGCCTCGACGTCGTCGACGTCGAACTGGTCAAGTTCGAGCAGGACCCGAACAACGAGAAGATCCTCGGCAACATCTTCCGTCTGGTCCACACCATCAAGGGCACCTGCGGCTTCCTCGGGTTGCCGCGGCTCGAAGCGATCGCCCATGCGGCCGAGACGCTGATGGGCAAGTTCCGCGACGGCGTGCCGGTCACCGAGGCGGCGGTGACGCTGGTTCTCCAGTCGATCGACCGGATCAAGCAGCTCGTCGCCGATCTCGAGGCGAGCGAGACCGAACCGGCCGGATCGGACGAGGATCTCATCTCCCAGCTCGAGCGGATGGCCGAGGCCGGCAAGCCCGCGGAGCCGGTGACCGAGGTGCCCAAGCACACCGAGGGTGCGCTGATCTATCAGGTTCTGGAGCGGCAACTGCGTCCGGGCGAAGTGTCGCTCGACGAGTTGGAGCGCGCCTTCCGTGAAACCGTGGTCGAGCCCGACCGGTCTGCCGAAGCGGCCCCGGCGGCCGCCGCGGAGCCTGCTCCGGCCCCCGCCGCGCGCCCGGCGCGTGCCGCCCAACCCAAGGCCGAGGCCAAGGAAAAGGACGGCGAGGGTGAGGCCAAGGCCGGTGGCGTTTCGGCCCAGACGATCCGCGTCGCCGTCGACACGCTCGAACATCTGATGACCATGGTCTCGGAACTGGTGCTGACCCGCAACCAGTTGCTGGAGATCGTCCGTCGTCACGAGGATTCCGAATTCAAGGTGCCGCTGCAGCGGCTCTCCAACGTCACCGCCGAACTGCAGGAAGGGGTCATGAAGACCCGCATGCAGCCGATCGGCAACGCCTGGCAGAAGCTGCCGCGCATCGTCCGCGATCTCTCCTCCGAACTCGGCAAGCACATCGAACTCGAGATGATCGGTCAGGAGACCGAACTCGATCGTCAGGTGCTGGAGCTGATCAAGGATCCGCTCACCCACATGGTGCGCAACTCCGCCGATCACGGGCTCGAGGGTCCGGACCAGCGCAAGGCCGCCGGTAAGCCCGACAAGGGCACGATCCGCCTCTCCGCCTATCACGAGGGCGGCCACATCATCATCGAGATCGCCGACGACGGACGTGGCCTCGATCTCGAGAAGATCCGCAACAAGATCGTCGACAACGGGCTCGCCACCGAGTTCGAACTCGAGAAGATGTCGGAAGCGCAGATCTTCAAATACGTCTTCGCCCCCGGCTTCTCGACCGCCGCCAAGGTCACCAACGTCTCGGGCCGCGGCGTCGGCATGGACGTGGTCAAGACCAACATCGACGCGATCGGCGGCACCGTCGATCTGAAGAGCGTGGCCGGCAAGGGCACCACCTTCACCATCAAGATCCCGCTGACGCTGGCCATCGTCTCGACGCTGATCGTCGAGTCGGCCGGCGACCGCTTCGCCATTCCGCAGCTGTCGGTGGTCGAACTGGTGCGGGCTCAGCAGAATTCCGAGCATCGCATCGAACGTATCCGCGACACGCCGGTGCTGCGCCTCAGGAACAAGCTGTTGCCGCTCGTCCACCTGTCGCGCCTGCTCGACATCACCTCGATCGGCGCCGAGGCCACCCAGCCGGTGTCGGAGGAAGACGGTTTCATCGTCGTCATGCAGGTCGGTCAGCAGACCTTCGGCGTGGTGGTCGACGCGGTGTTCCACACCGAAGAAATCGTGGTCAAGCCGATGTCGACGATGCTGCGTCACATCAACATGTTCTCCGGCAACACCATTCTCGGTGACGGCTCGGTGATCATGATCGTCGACCCGAACGGCATCGCCCAGGCGATCGGTCCGAGCCAGACGGCCGGCACCTCCGAGGAAGCCGATCACGAGGAAGAGCGGACGCGCGAAACCGCACAGATGGTGTCGCTGCTGCTGTTCCGCGCCGGCTCCGACGAGCCCAAGGCGGTGCCGCTGTCGCTGGTCACCCGCCTCGAGGAGTTCTCTATCGACAAGGTCGAACGCTCCAACGGCCGCGACCTCGTCCAGTATCGCGGTTCGCTGATGCCGCTGGTCTATTTCGACGAATTCGCCCAGCGCAAGACCGAGGGCAGTCTGCCGATGCTGGTGTTCTCCGACGCCGGCCGGTCGATGGGTCTGGTGGTCGACGAGATCATCGACATCGTCGAGGATCGCCTGGAGATCGAGGTCGGCTCCGAACGCGCCGGCATGCTCGGCTCGGCGGTGATCAAGGGCAAGGCGACCGAGGTGGTCGACATCGGTCACTTCCTGCCGCAGGCCTTCGAGGACTGGTTCCGCCGCAAGGAGATCTCCAGCGAGGCGCTGACCCGGTCGCTGCTGTTCATCGACGACGCGCCGTTCTTCCGCAACATGCTGGGTCCGGTGCTCAAGGCGGCGGGCTATCGGGTGACCGTCTGCGCCTCGGCGCCCGAAGCCCTCGACATGCTCGAGCACGGCCGGCGCTTCGACGTCATCGTCTCCGACATCGAGATGCCCGAGATGAACGGCTTCGAGTTCGCCGAAGCGGTGAAGCGTCATCCGCGTCTGCGGCAGATCCCGATCCTGGCGCTGTCGTCGATGTGCACGCCGGCGTCGATCGAACGCGGCCGCCAGTCGGGCTTCGACGACTACATCGCCAAGTTCGACCGTCCGGGTCTGATCGCCGCGCTCAAGGAAGTCACCACCCACGAATTCGGAGTTGCCGCATGAGCGACGACGTCAACGGCCTCAACGAGTCCATCCAGTACGTCACGGTGGTGATCGGCGGGCAGCTCTTCGGGCTGCCGATCGAGCGGGTGCACGACGTCTTCGTGCCGGATTCGATCACTCGTGTGCCGCTGTCGCGGCCGGAGATCGCCGGCGTACTCAACCTGCGCGGCCGCATCGTCACCGCGATCGACATGCGGCGGCGCCTGCATCTGCCGCCGCGCGAATCCGGCGGCACCGCGATGGCGGTCGGCATCGAATCGAAGGGCGAGAGCTACGGCCTGCTCATCGACAACGTCGGCGAAGTTCTGGACCTGCCGACGGCCGGACGGGAAGCGAACCCCGTCAATCTCGACGCGCGTTGGGCGGCGATCTCGGGGGGTGTTCATCGGCTCAACGGCCAGCTGATGGTCATCCTCGACGTCGACCGGGTCCTCGGCGGCATGTCCGAAGCGGCTGCGGCCTGACGCAAGCGATCGATCTGGAGTGATCACGATGAAGAATTGTCTGGTCGTCGACGACTCGAGCGTCATTCGCAAGGTCGCACGGCGCATTCTCGAAGATCTGTCCTTCGAGATCTCCGAGGCCGAGGACGGCATGAAGGCGCTCGACATCTGCCGCAAGGAGATGCCCGAGGCCATCCTGCTCGACTGGAACATGCCGGTGATGGACGGGCTGGAGTTCCTGGCGCAACTGCGCCGTGAGCCCGGCGGCGAGAAGCCGAAGGTGGTGTTCTGCACCACCGAGAACGACGTCTCGCACATCGCCAAGGCGATGCGCGCCGGCGCCGACGAATACATCATGAAGCCGTTCGACCGCGAGATCGTGGAAGCGAAGTTCGCCGAAGTCGGCCTGATCTGACGGAGGTCGACATGGCATTCGGCTCGAGCGCGGCGATCGACAGACCGAGCGCAACCGTCACGGATCCGATCCGCGTCATGGTCGTCGACGACTCCGTCGTCGTGCGCGGCCTCATCGGCCGGTGGATCGACGAGGATCCGGCGCTGGCGGTGGTGGCCAGTCATCGCAACGGCAAGCTCGCGGTCGACGACGTCGCCAGGTCCAATCCGGACGTGGTGGTGCTCGACGTCGAGATGCCGGAGATGGACGGCATCACGGCGCTGCCGTTGCTGCTCAAGGCCAAGCCCGGCCTCGTCGTGGTGATGGCCTCGACGCTGACCCGGCGCAATGCCGAGATCTCGCTCAAGTGTCTGTCGCTGGGTGCGGCGGACTACGTGCCGAAGCCCGAGTCGAACTCCGGCGTCACCACGTCCGCCGATTTCCGCAACGAGGTGATCCAGAAGGTCAAGGCGCTGGGTCAGAGAGTGTTGATGCGCGCCGGGCGCGGTGGCGCCGCCGCTGCGCCGCGCGCCTACGCGCCGGCGCCGGCGCCGTCGTCGGTGGCGGCTTCGGCCGGACCGGCGCGGTCCTTCGCGCCGTCGCAGCCGCGCATGGCGGCGCCCGCCACCGCGACGCAGCTCAGGCCCTATTCGTCGATCGCCCCGCGGGTGTTGCTGATCGGCTCGTCGACCGGCGGACCGCAGGCGCTGACCAGGCTCTTCGGCGAGATCGGTCCGGCGATCGCCAACGTGCCGGTGCTGATCACCCAGCACATGCCGGCGACCTTCACGTCCATCCTGGCCGAGCACATCACCAAGGCTTCCGGCCGACGCGCCGCGGAAGGCGTCCACGGCGAGCCGTTGATGCCGGGGCGCATCTACGTGGCGCCGGGCGGCAAGCACATGGTGATCGGCAAGCAGGGGGCCGAGACGGTGGTGCTGCTCAACGATCAGCCGCCGGTCAACTTCTGCAAGCCGGCCGTTGATCCGCTGTTCGACAGCGCCGTTCCGATCTTCGGGTCGGCGATCCTGGCCTGTGTCCTCACCGGCATGGGTCACGACGGCGCCGCGGGCGCCAAGCGCATCGCCGACGGTGGCGGGTCGGTGATCGCGCAGGACGAGGAATCGAGTGTGGTCTGGGGCATGCCCGGCGCCGTGGCGCAGGCGGGTGCCGCAGCCGAGATCCTGCCGCTCGACCAGATCGGCGGCAAGATCGTGCGTATCCTGGGGGGAAGGCGATGACGCCGAACGAGTACGACCATCTGAGGGGCTATCTCAAGCAGCAGTCGGGTCTCGTTCTGACGGCGGAGAAACAGTACCTGATCGAGAGCCGGCTCCTGCCCGTGGCGCGCAAGGCCGGACTCGCCTCGATCTCGGCTCTGGTCGCCAAGATGAAGGAACCGGGGCAGAGCGTACTGTGCGACGCGGTGGTCGAGGCGATGACCACCAACGAGTCGTTCTTCTTCCGCGACAAGACGCCGTTCGAGCACTTCGTCGACACCATGCTGCCGTCGATGCTGCAGGCGCGGTCGCGCGAGCGCCGGTTGCGCATCTGGTGCGCGGCGGCGTCGACGGGCCAGGAGCCCTATTCGCTCGCCATGTGCCTGAAGGAGCAGGAGGCGAAGCTCGCCGGCTGGCGGATCGAGATCGTCGGAACCGACCTTTCCAACGAGGTGTTGGAGAAGGCCAAGGCCGGCGTCTATTCGCAGTTCGAGGTGCAGCGCGGGTTGCCGATCAACCACCTGCTCAAGTACTTCACCCAGAACGGCGACACTTGGCAGATCTCCTCGACGCTGCGCTCGATGGTGCAGTACCGCAAGCTGAACCTGCTCGAGGCGTTCTCCTCGCTCGGCCAGTTCGACATCGTCTTCTGCCGCAACGTGTTGATCTACTTCGACAACCCGACCAAGATCGACATTCTGGGGCGGATCTCGAAGCAGATGCCGGCCGATGGATTCCTGGTGCTCGGTGCGGCCGAGACGGTGGTCGGTCTCACCGACGCCTTCAAGCCGATGACCGAGAAGCGCGGGCTCTATCAGCTCAACGGTGCGGCGGCCGGCTCCGGCGCCGTCCGGGGGCTCGCCACCGGCACCACCGGTGCGCCGGCTTCGGCCTTCTCGAGCGCCGCGCCACGCTTCTCGGTTGTTCCGCGCTGAGTTTCACCTCGTCAAAATATTCAACGTAAAAATTTCGGGGTGCGAGCTTCGTCTCGTGCCCCGATTTCGTATATGGCTCATCTTCTATCGTATTCGTCGTTCCTTGCTTGTTTGACCTCCTGAAAATTTGTGACTGGCCTTTCCGTTGCGGCACGAAAGAGGTCACGACCAAGGGAGGAATAGTCATGAAAAAATTTTTTATCGCTACCTCGACACTGGGGGTGTTGGCCATGGCAGGCGCTGCTCACGCGAAAACTTACGCGGTGAAGCAGGCCCATTCTCAGTACATCGCCTGCTATAAGAAAGAATACGTACCCGCGACCTACGTCGTGAACACCCGCGGAAAGCTGGTTCAGAAGAAGTCGGTGGGTTGGGTCGTTTCGGGCGACCGTTGGGATCGGATGCGTCATCCGGCGGTCTACATCGAGACGCGAAAGATGGTGGAGCCGGATCACTACAAGCTCGTCGCGACCTCGTGCCCGTGAGCGCGGTGGCGACGATCCTCCGATCGTCGCCGTCTTCTCGGGCGCGTCGCGGCGGATCTCGGTGCGGTCGTCCCTTGGCGGTCGATCTGCGCATGATGCCGTGATCGCGCGAGCGGGCCCTCGAAGGGTCGTGGCCCGAGGACGATCGAAACCGGCGAGCGAAGAAGCGAGAACCTCACTTCCGACGAGGTGGGGTTCTCGTCACTCCGGGTCCGCGAGCGACGGGTGGCGTTCCGGTCGACGGATCCCGAAGGGCGTATTGCGACGCCGGTCCGGGTTCGAACTCCGGCGCGTCGTGCGCCGACCCGGTTTCACGACCGCTCGCCGCGGTGACGCGATCGATATTGCGACGGTGTGAGGCCGACCGACTTGCGGAACTGGCGCGAGAAGGCGGCCTGATCGGAGTAGCCGCAATCGAGTGCGACGGCGGCGATCGGCCGATCGGTGGTGCGTAGGAGGCTCAGCGCCGCCTCGACGCGGACGCGCGTCAGATACTGACCGGCCGAAAGGCCGAAGAGGGCGCGCAGGCGCTGATCGAGGCGGAAGGCGGTGAGGCGGGCGAGGCGCGCGAGATCGGCGATGCGCAGCGGTTCGTCGAGATGGGCGTGGACGTGCTCGATCACCGCCTGGAGGCCGGCGAGGTCGTCACGCTCGTCGGAGGGGGCCCGGAGGTCGCGTGAGATGCCGGAGAGGCCGACGACCGAGCCGGCGCCGTCGAAAATCGGCTCCTTCCAGGTCAGGCACCAGCCCTCCTCGCCGCCCGGATAGATGTGCAGCTCCAGCCGGCCGTGGATGGGACGGCCGTTCGCCAGCACGGCAGCGTCCTGACGGGCGATCTCGAGGCCGAGGGCGCCGGGGAAGACGGCTTCCGCGGTGCGGCCGAGGAGTTCGTCCTTGGTGCGACGTCCGGTGCGGGTCACCAGCGTGCGGTTGACCGCGACGTAGCGGCCGGCGGCATCCTTGACGAAGAAGACGATGTCGGGAACGGCGTCGAACAGATCCTCGCAGAACAGCGGTCGGCCGACGGCGGCGACGAAACCGGTGCGGACGTCTCGCGAGGCCGGGTCGATCCGAGCGCCCGCCGACTTGTGCCGATCCTCCACTCGACGCTCCCGCTTCCGACAAGACCTCGCCGCCGCTTCGGGCGATGCTCGTGGTTCGTTCCTCGACGTCCCCTGACGGAGCCTATCATGTCGAAGCCGCTGTTCGCAGGTACCATGCCAGCTCTGATGACCCCGTGCACGCCGGACCGCAAGCCGGACTTCGACGCGCTGGTGCGCATGGGGCGGCATCTCGTCGACGTCGGCATGTCGGCGGTGGTCTATTGCGGTTCGATGGGCGATTGGCCGCTCCTCACCGACGAAGAGCGCATGGAGGGGGTCGGGCGGTTGGTGAAGGCCGGGCTGCCGGTGGTGGTCGGCACGGGGGCGCAGAACACGGCGCGGGCCGTGGCGATCGCGGCGCACGCCAAGGCGGTCGGCGCGGCCGGTCTGATGCTGATCCCGAGGGTCCTGTCGCGCGGCTCGTCGATCGCAGCGCAGCGGGCGCATTTCGATGCGGTGCTGGCCGCCGGCGTCGATCTGCCGTCGGTGATCTACAACAGTCCCTACTACGGCTTCGAAACCAAGGCCGACCTGTTCTTCGACCTGCGCTCGCGCGCCCCCCATCTCGTCGGCTTCAAGGAGTTCGGCGGCGGGCCGGCGCTCACCTATGCGGCGGAGCACATCACCTCGGGCCATCCGGACCTGACCCTGATGGTCGGCGTCGACACCCAGGTGTTCCACGGTTACGCCAACTGCGGCGCCACCGGCGCGATCACCGGCATCGGCAATGCGTTGCCGAGGGAGATCCTGCATCTGGTGGCGCTGTGCGAGAAGGCGGCGGCGGGCGACGCGGTGGCGCGGCGCCATGCGCTGGAGCTCGACAAGGCGCTGGCGGTGCTCTCGTCCTTCGACGAGGGGGCGGACCTCGTCCTCTACTACAAGCACCTGATGGTCGCGGTCGGGTATCCCGAATACGCGCTGCACTTCAATGCGTCGGACGCGCTGTCGCCGTCGCAGAAGGCGCATGTCGACCGGGCGCTCGCCCAGTTCCAGGCATGGTACGCCTCCTGGGACGGCCGTTGAGGAGAAGCGTCATGCGGGTCGTCGACAGCCACACCGAGGGCGAGCCGACGCGGGTGATCGTCGAAGGCGGGCCGGATCTGGGCCAGGGGACGCTCGCCGAGCGGCGGGCCGTCTTCGCTCGCGACTTCGATCACGTGCGCCGCTTCTCGATGAACGAGCCGCGCGGCTTCGACGCGCTGGTCGGCGCGCTCCTGGTGCCGCCGGTCGATCCGGCGGCGATCGCTGGTATCGTCTTCTTCAACAACGTCGGCTACCTCGGCATGTGCGGTCACGGCACCATCGGCGTTGCCGTGACGCTCGCCCATCTCGGCCGCATCGGGCTCGGCAGGCACCGCTTCGAGACGCCGGTGGGCTCCGTCGAGGTGACGCTCGAAACGAAGAACCGGGTGTCGGTGGAGAACGTGCCGGCGCGCGTCCATCGCGCCGACGTCGCGGTCGACGTGCCCGGGCTCGGGCGGGTGATCGGCGACGTCGCCTGGGGCGGCAACTGGTTCTTCCTCACCGACTCGGTGAAGACGCCGATCGACCTCGCCCATCGCGGACGACTGACGGCGGAGGCCGAAGCGGTGAAGGCGGCGCTGGCGGCGGCCGGCATCACCGGCGCGGACGGGGCCGAGATCGATCACGTCGAACTCTTCGGCCCGCCACGGACCGACGGCGGCATGGGGCGCAACTTCGTGCTCTGCCCGGGCGGCGAATACGACCGCTCGCCCTGCGGCACCGGCACGAGCGCCAAGCTCGCCTGTCTCGCGGCGCACGGCCGGCTCGGACCGGGTGAGGACTGGGTGCAGGAGAGCGTCGTCGGCTCGCGTTTCGTCGGGCGCTATCGGCTCGGCGAGGGCGGGGCGTTGATCCCGACCATCACCGGCTCCGCCTGGGTGACCGCCGATGCGCGCCTGCTGCTCGACCCGGAGGATCCGTTCCCGCACGGGCTCGGGTGAGCGAGGGGCCGGGGGCGAAATCGAGCCGCGAGATACGAAAACCCCCGCCGAGGCGATCGGCGGGGGCTTCGATTTTCAGGGGAGGCGCGGGGCGGGGCGTCAGGCGATGTCCTGGTAGACGTCGTTCTCGTCGGGCTCGCGCAGCACGTAGCCGCGGCCCCAGACGGTCTCGATGTAGTTCTTGCCGCCGGTCGCCGAGGCGAGCTTCTTGCGCAGCTTGCAGATGAAGACGTCGATGATCTTCAGTTCCGGCTCGTCCATGCCGCCGTAGAGATGGTTGAGGAACATCTCCTTGGTCAGCGTGGTGCCCTTGCGCAGCGAGAGCAGCTCCAGCATCTGATATTCCTTGCCGGTCAGATGCACGCGCTGGGTGTTCACTTCCACCGTCTTGGTGTCGAGGTTCACCACCAGATCGCCTGTCGTGATGACCGACTGGGCATGGCCCTTGGAGCGGCGGACGATGGCGTGGATGCGGGCGACCAGCTCGTCCTTGTGGAACGGCTTGGTCATGTAGTCGTCGGCGCCGAAGCCGAGACCGCGGACCTTGTCCTCGATGCCGGCGAGACCCGACAGGATGAGGATCGGGGTCTTCACCTTCGAGACGCGCAGGGTGCGCAGAACCTCGTAACCCGACATGTCGGGGAGGTTCAGATCCAGAAGAATGATGTCGTAGTCGTAGAGCTTACCGAGGTCGATGCCCTCTTCGCCCAGATCCGTCGTGTAGACGTTGAAATTCTCCGACTTGAGCATCAACTCGATGCTCTGCGCCGTGGCGCTGTCGTCTTCGATGAGCAGTACGCGCATGCCAATCCCCTTTGTCGCCTTCACCCGGGCTTGGCGCATCGGCCCCCGACAGCCGCTGCGAACGACACCCCATCAACCCCGACTCGGTAGCGTACCGGACAATGGTTAACAGAATCTGATTCGCCTCGGCAAGCGTCGTCTCGAGTCCGATCGGCAAAACTCGCCAGAGTCCTGAATCATCAAGGGAATCGGAGAAGTTGCGAATTAAGGTGTCACTTTAAGGAGTAACCCTAACCGACTCTCGCGAATCACCTCTTCGAGGTCTCGGGACGGAGCTTCGCGCGCGACCCCACATCGCCCGCTCGTTCATATTGTTTGACGAAGGCCGTTAACAACGCGTTACTGACCGGGGTCGTGCCACGTCCTTTCAGGAGACCGATTCGTCATCATGGAGTCGCTCACCCGCGAGATCGCCGAACTGCCCGCCACGACCACCTTCGGTCGGGTGGTCGGCGTGCGCGGCCTGATGATCGAGGTGGCCGGACCGATCCACGAGATGAGCGTCGGCTCGCGTCTGGCGATCGAGGCGGCATCGGGGCGGTCGGTGCCGGCGGAAGTGATCGGTTTCGAGGGAACCAAGGCGTTGTGCCTGCCTTTCGGCGCGCTCGAAGGCGTGCGGATGGGCTGCCGCGCCGTCGTGGTGGCGGCCGACGGATCGGTTCGGCCGAGCGAGGCGTGGCTCGGTCGGGTCGTCAACGCGCTCGGCGAGCCGCTCGACGGCAAGGGGCCGCTGCCCCAGGGCGCGGTGTCGCGACACTTGCGCGCACCGCCGCCGCCGGCGGGCGAAAGAGCTCGGGTCGGAGCGCCGATCGACCTCGGGGTGCGGGCGCTCAACACCTTCGTCACCTGCTGCCGCGGCCAGCGCATGGGCATCTTCGCCGGCTCCGGCGTCGGCAAGTCGGTGCTGCTCTCCATGCTCGCCCGTTACACCTCGGCCGACGTCGCGGTGATCGGGCTGGTCGGCGAGCGCGGTCGCGAGGTGCAGGAGTTCATCGAGGACGATCTCGGCGCGGAGGGGCTGGCGCGCTCGGTGGTGGTGGTGGCGACGTCCGACGAGCCGGCGCTGATGCGCCGTCAGGCGGCCTATCTCACCTTCGCGATCTCCGAGTTCTTCCGCGACGAGGGGGCCGACGTGCTGTGCATGATGGACTCGGTCACCCGCTTCGCCATGGCGCAGCGCGAGATCGGTCTGGCTGCGGGGGAGCCGCCCGCCTCCAAGGGCTACACGCCGACGGTCTTCACCGAACTGCCGCGCCTGCTCGAACGCGCCGGACCGGGCAAGGTCGGGTCGGGCTCGATCACCGGTCTGTTCACCGTGCTGGTGGAGGGCGACAACCACAACGAACCGGTGGCCGACGCGGTCAGAGGCATCCTCGACGGCCACATCGTGATGGAGCGGCAGATCGCAGAACGTGGCCGCTATCCGGCGATCAACGTGTTGAAGAGCGTGTCGCGCACCATGCCGCGGGCGGTGCCGGAAGCCGAACGGCCGCTGATCCTGGAGGCCAAGCGGCTGATGTCGACCTATGCCGACATGGAGGAGTTGATCCGGCTCGGGGCCTATCGGGCGGGGTCGAGCCCCGAGGTCGACGACGCCATCCGTCTGCATCCGGCCTTCGAGGCCTTCCTCAAACAGGGGAAGGAGGAATCGACCTCGCTCGGTCAGGGCTACGAACGGTTGAGGGCGATCCTGTCATGAAGCGATCGGCGACTCACTTTTCGGCAACCCTTGTCGCCTATGATCACTCCTCGTTCATGGGGAGTATCGAGTCATGAAGTCCCGAGACAGTCTCATCCGCCTCAAGCGGTTCCAGGTCGACGAGAAGCGTCGCCAGGTCGCGCAGATCGAAATGATGATCACCGATTTCAATCGGATGGTCTCCGATCTCGACGACCAGATCGTCTCCGAGCAGAACCGGGTGGGCATTCACGACGTCGCCCATTTCGCCTATCCGACCTTCGCCAAGGCGGCGATCCAGCGGCGCGACAATCTCAAGGTGTCGATCCACGACCTCGAGGTGAAGCTCGGCGCGGCGCGCGACGAACTCGCCATGGCGGTCGAGGATCTGAAGAAGATCGAGCTGATCGAGGAACGCGATCAGATGCGCGAGCGCGCCGAGCGCGACGCCGTCGAACAGGAGACCCTCGACGAGATGGCGGGCCGCCGTCACGCCTTCGGGCGCTGAGACGGCCGGGCCGACCGGGTCTGCTCCCCGACCCGGGGGTCGAGACGACGATTGCGAGACTAGGACCATGTGGAAGACGAAGGAGGCCGCCCGATGGGCGGCCTCCTTCGTTCGTGGCGATGCGCGCGATCGGCTCATACCAGCCGATGCACCCTCAGTTTCTCGTAGGCCGGCCGCGCCGCTTCGGCGATGGGTTTCAGGTGTTCGGGCAGGTCGTCGAAGGCGACCTCGGCGCGCGGCGGGCCGAAGCCGGTGGAGGCTTCCACCGCGTGGTACCAGTGCGGCGCCCAGACCCCGTCGCTTACCCTGCGGCCGGGCGGCCAGGCGAGCATCTCGTCGCGGAAGGGGATGCCGCAGGCGGCGCACAGGGCGGAGAGGGTGGCGCGCGGGGCCGCCGATACGTCGACTCCTTCGATCACCGGCGGGGCGCGGCCGAGGCGGTCGGCGACGCGGTCGAAGATCTCCGCCTGCTGGACGAAGCCGATGTCGGCGAGGTCGACCGCCTCGCGTTTGGCGACATAGGAGGCGAGCACGGTCTCGGGGCGGCGAATGAGAAAGGCGTTGGCGACCCCGTCCATCCAGTCGCGGCCGAAAGCCTGCAGCATGTGGTGGGTCATGTGCTTCTGGTACCAGACGGGACGACCGTCGGGGACCGGGCCGAGCATCGCCGCGGCGACCTCGCGCCAGTCGGTCGGCTGGGAGGCGACGACTTCGTCGCGCATCGGATGATCGATCCCCGTCGCCGCCAGATAGGCGGCATAGAAGGGCTCGTCGGAGACGGTGCAATCCGGGCGGTTCTCGAAGGCGCGCATCATCGCGGTGGAGATGTTGCGCGGACCCGACCACATGGCGATGCGAACGGGGGCGGGATCGGCGGTGGGGCTCATCGGGGCTCCGCGGGCGAGGGACGGCGGCGACACTCGACCACGGCGGCACCGGCGCGTCCAGCGCTGCGAGGGTCTTCCGCGTCCAGCGCCACGGGCCTCTCGTCCGGGGAGCCTCAGGGTTCGATCAGCGGCACGTGCGGGCCGGCGGAGCGGGGCAGGTGACCTGTGAGGCGCGGGTCGTCGGCGATCTCGACGGCGCGGGCATAAGGAACGAAGCCGGAGCGGACGTAGAAGGCGAGCGCCTGCGGGTGATCGAGATTGCAGGTGTGGACGAAGACCCGGCTCGGCTCGCGCGCCCAGGCCTTCTCCAGCGCTCGGTTCATCGCCCAACGGCCGAGGCCGTCGCCGAGCGCGTCCGGCACCAGACCGAAATAGGCGAGTTCGATCTCACCGGGAGTGCGCGCGTCGAGCTCGACGAGGCCGAGGTCGCGGCCGCCGCGGATCAACGCGTAGGCTTCGACCGCCGGGTCGGCGAGGATGGCGGCGAGCCCGTCGCGGGCCATGATGCGGCGACCGAACCACAGCCAGGGCTCGCCGACGGCGGCGAAGAGGGCGAGGTAGCGGTCGAGGTCGGCGTCGGTCAGGCGTTCGAGCGCGACGTCGGAGACGGCGGGATCGGGGCGGGGGGTGGGTCGCTCACGCTGTTCGAGATAGACGACGGCGGCGGCGAGCTTGCCGGGGGGCAGCGTCGTGTAGCCGTTCTGCGCGGTGTCGAGGACGGCCACGGCGCGGGGCTCAGCGCCAGTTGACGCCGAAGCGGTAGGCGGCGCCGAGACCGACGGTGAACTGGTCGCGCGAGCCGTCGGCCTTGACGATCGGCGAGGATGCGGCGTCGTCGGAAAGGTGCGTCCAGCTGGCGTCGGCGCGGACGAACCAGTTGTTGCCGAGATCCCAGGTGGCGGTTCCGCCGAGGCCGGCGCCGCGATAGCCGCCGCCGGGCTTGTAGGCGGCGAGGCCGGTGGCGAGGCTCTCGGCCGCGGTGACGCCGAAATAGGTGTCCATGTACTTCGCCGAAGCGAAGGACAGGCGCGGGCCGGCGGCGAAGGTCAGGTCCTTGGTGGCGTGCCAGATGCCGTCGACGCCGAGGTCGAGGATCTGGCCGGTGTGGCCGCCGAAGCCCTGACGCGCCGCGGCGAAGACGCGGAACCAGGTGTCGGTGTAGTCGACCTCGACGCCGAGTTCGACCGCCAGATCGACCTTGTCGAGGCCGAAGAGGACGTCGCCCGGCTTGAACGAGCGCTTGTCCAGCATGCGGAAGGCGGGGCGGATGCCGAAGCCGGTGTCCGAGGTCGCCTCGCCGGAGAAGGGCGAGCGCAGGAACTTCAGGCCGACGATCGGGAAGGGCACCAGGGTGTAGTCCTTGGCGCCGTCCCAGCTCGGCTGATAACGGCCGCCGCCGCCGAGGGTCAGGATCGCATCGTAACCGCCGGCCGGCGCCGTCTGAGCGGCGGCCGGGAGGGTGGCGGCCGAGGCGATGAGGGCGGCGAGAAGAATGCGACGCATGATGAACGGCTCCGGACGGAGGACTGCGAGCCGTGGTGACGGCTCCTGTCCCATGTTGCGGCCGAATGGTTGCCGGATCGTGTCGTCTCGTCCAGTGCAGCGCGGCCACAGGCTCGGCGAAAATGGCGAACCTGCGATGCCGGATGGCGCTCGTCTCCTACCGAGTTCACGAAATTCGGACTCGTCCGAATTTCGTGGGTTGCGGCCCGACCGGCCGACGCCCGTTCGGGCTTGCCTTCGCGGATGAAGTTCCGAACAGGTCAGAACTTCATCCGCTCGGTATCAGGAGACCTGTGCGCGGTTGGACCATCATGTTGA
>CALBKH010000009.1 GCA_937892955.1 uncultured Alphaproteobacteria bacterium | reverse complement strand
CGAAGCGGAACGAGGCGACGTCGGCGAAGGTGAACTTGCCGAGGTTGCGCAGCGGTTCGGCGATCATGAAGGTCACGATCGGCCAGCCGACGAGGAAGCCGACCGAGTAGATCAGGCCGTCGTAGCCGTTCATGTAGACGAGGCCGGAGATGCCGAGGAACGAGGCGGCCGACATGTAGTCGCCGGCGATCGCCAGACCGTTCTGGAAGCCGGTGATGCCACCGCCGGCGGTGTAGAACTGCGCGGCCGAACGGCTCTGCTTGGCCGCCCAGTAGGTGATGCCGAGGGTCAGGACGACGAAGGCGAGGAACATCGCGATCGCGGTCCAGTTGGTGGCCTGCTTGGCGAGCTGGCCGGCGTCCGGACCGGCGGCGAGCGCCACGGTCGGAAGGGCGGCGGCGAGAGCCGCGCCGAGGAGAAGGGACTTCATACGCGACATCACTTGGTCTCCTCGACGATCTCTTTCGTCAGCTGGTCGAAGCTGGCGTTGGCCTTGCGCACGTAGATGCCCACGATGACGAAGGACAGGACGATGACGACGACGCCGACCGGCATGCCGAGCGTCGTGACGCCGGAACCGACCTTCATCGCGAGGAGCTTCGGATCGAAGCCGATGAGAAGGATGTAGCCGTAGTAGAGGACGAGCGTGGCGATCGTCAGCTTCAGGCTCAGGCTGTTGCGGGTGGAGACCAGTTCCTGGAACTTGGGATTGGCCCGCACCTTGGCGGCGATGTCGTTACTCACTTGAGTACCTCCCTGGATTTCGTTCGGTGAGGAGCGCGCGAAAAAACGAGCCGCTCGCACACGCTCGCTGCTGCGAGCATGAGCGAAGCCTGTTGTTCTTCGTGTCGAACTCCCCCCGGAGCACGAGCCGACCCCTTCCCCGGAACGGGTCGCTGTGGACGGAATTTGCCCGCCCGCAAGAAGATGCGATACCCCGCCCTTCGTATATGTAGTTTCGCTGAAAGCTCGATGCCGCGTCCAAATTAAGGCGGAATCCGGCCGTTCGCCGGTATGAGCGGCGCACGCGGGCGGGGGCGGATCAGCGTCCGGCGGTCGCCTCGGCGATCTCGGCGACGATGGCGCGTGCTGCACTGCGGCGATCGGCGGCGGCGAGGATCGGGCGGCCGACGACGAGCAGGTCGGAGCCGGCGCGGATGGCGTCGCCCGGGGTCATGATGCGCTTCTGATCGCCGGCTTCCGCGCCTTTCGGGCGGACACCGGGGGTCACCAGCGCCAGATCGGAGCCGACGGCGGCGCGCAGCCGCGCGGCTTCCGCCGGCGAGCAGACGATGCCGTCCATGCCCGCGGCGACCGCATCTTTCGCACGTGCGAGAACGAGATCGGCGACGTTGCCGGCGTAGCCCGCGGCGGCGAGATCGCCGTCGTCCATCGAGGTGAGGACGGTGACGCCGAGGAGCTTGGTACGGCACTGCGGCGCGCGGTCGCGGACGGCGACGGCGGCGCGCATCGCCTTCGGGTAGGCGTGGAGCGTCACCCAGTCGACGCCGAGCGCGAGAATCGACTCGATCCCCTCGGCGATGGTGTTGTCGATGTCGAGGAGCTTGACGTCGAGGAAGACGCGCTCACCGGCCGCCACCAGTTTCTCGGCGAGCGCCAGGCCGCCGGCGAAGACGAGGCGATAGCCGATCTTGTAGACGCCGACCTCGCCGCGGGTCTCCTCGACGATACGCTCGGCCTCGGCGACGGAGGGAACGTCGAGGGCGAGGATCAGACGATCTTTCGGAGAGGCGGCGACGAAGGGCATGGCGTGGGTCCTCGAGCGATCACGAGGTCGATCTACGCCCGCCGGCGCGGCACCGCAAGTCGCCGGTCCCGTCAGGGCCGGCGATAGATCCACACCCGGGCCGGCGGCAGGTTCATCACCACCCAGCCGGTGCGCTCGATCTCGAAGCGGCCGGCACCGTGGGGGACCGGCGGCACCAGCGCATAGGAGAACTGGATGAAGGGCGCGCCGGGCGGCATCAGGTCGAAGCATTCCTCGAGCAGGCGGGCGCGCTCGGGCAGCGGCTTGGTGAAGAGCGGCAGGCTCGACACCACGGCGGCCACCGGCGCGTCGCGGCCGGTGACGAGATCGCCGAGCGTGTGGCGCATGCGGTAGGCGTCACCGTGGACGAAGTGGACGCCGGGGAAGCGGTTGCGCAGCAGCTTGCAGAAGTCGGGGTTGTATTCGATGGCGGCGATGCGATCGGCGGCGATGCCGCGATCGACCAGCGCCTGGGTGACGACGCCGGTGCCGGGGCCGAGTTCGACCACCAGACCGGGGACGGCCGGATCGACGTGCGAGGCCATCAGCTTGGCGAGCGCCGGGCTCGACGGCGCCACCGCGCCGGTCATCAGCGGCTTGTCGAGCCAGTTCTTGAGAAAGCGGACCTCGTCCAGAACCTTGTGGCGCAACTCGTCGGTATCGATGCGCTTCTCGGGGCGTCCCATCATCGGCTCCGGTGGGTCTCGTTCGTTCGCCGACGCATCCTGTCGGCCGGCGGCGACATTACGATGTCACGGGTCTGCCGGACAAATGTCCAAGAGCCGAGACGGGGCCCTTCCGGACCCGGTGCGACCGCAACACGCAGGGACGGTCGAAAGGCTTCAATTTCCCAGATTGTCGAAGAAATCCCGCACCTTGGAGAAGAAGCCCTCGGATTCGGGATGGGTGGTGCCGTTCGATTCCTTCTCGAACTCCTCGAGCAGCTCGCGCTGCCTCCTGGTCAGATTGCGCGGCGTCTCGACCGTCACCTGGATGTACATGTCGCCGTGGCCGTGGGTCCGCATCACCGGCATGCCCTTGGCCCTGAGGCGGAACTGCTTGCCCGACTGGGTGCCCTCGGGGACCTTCACCTTGGTCTTCTCGCCCGACAGGGTGGGCACGTCGAACTGGCCACCGAGCGCCGCGGTCGTCAACGAGATCGGCACCCGGCAGTAGACGTCTGCGCCGTCGCGCTGGAAGAAGGCGTGCGGCTTGATCGAGATGAAGATGTAGAGGTCGCCCGACGGGCCGCCGCGGGCGCCGGCTTCGCCCTCGCCGGCGACACGGATGCGGGTGCCTTCCTCGATGCCGGCGGGGATCGCCACTTCGAGGGTCTTCTCGGTCGCCGTCTGGCCGGAACCGCCGCACTTCTTGCAGGGATCGGGGATGACCTGGCCGCGGCCCTGGCAGGTCGGGCAGGTGCGCTCGATGGTGAAGAAGCCCTGGACGGCGCGGACGCGGCCGAGGCCACCGCAGGTGCGGCAGGCCTGAGCCGAGGTGCCGGGCGCGGCGCCGGTGCCGGTGCAGGCCTCGCAGGAGACGGTGGTCGGGACGCGGATCTCGACCTTCTTGCCGGTGTAGGCCTCCTCGAGGGTGATCTCCATGTTGTAGCGCAGGTCGGCACCGCGCTCGCGACCACCCGAGGACCGTCCGCGGCCGCCGAAATCGCCGCCGAAGAAGTTCTCGAAGATGTCCGACATGGTCTGGGCGAAGTCGCCGTTGAAGCCGGCGCCGCCACCACCGCCCATGCCGTTCTCGAAGGCGGCGTGGCCGAAGCGGTCGTAGGCGGCGCGCTTCTGGTCGTCCTTGAGGACGTCGTAGGCCTCGTTGATTTCCTTGAACTTGGCCTCGGCCTCGGCATTGCCGGGATTGCGGTCCGGGTGGAACTGCATGGCGAGTTTGCGGAAGGCGCTCTTCAGCTCCTTCTCGTCGGCGGTCTTCGAGACCCCGAGGACCTCGTAGTAGTCGCGCTTGGCCATGGTCGGGTCCGATCCTCGTCCGGGCGGGGGCCTTCATGCGGTGCGACCCGGTGTGGGTCACACCGGGTCGCACGCATCACTGGAGAAGCACCGGATCAGTGCTTCTTGTCGTCCTTCACCTCGGTGAAGTCGGCATCGACGACGTCGTCGCGGTCGGCCTTGTGGCCGGCGTCGTGGCCGCTTGCGGCACCTTCGCCGCCGTCGGCCTGACCGGCGGCGTACATCGCCTCACCGAGCTTCATCTGGGCTTCGGCGAGCTTGTTGGCCGCTTCCTTGATCGCCTCGACGTCCTCGCCTTCGATCGCCTTGCGGGTGTCGGCCACGGCCGCCTCGATCACCGACTTGTCGGCGGCCGAGACCTTGTCGCCGTAGTCCTTGAGCGCCTTCTCGGCCGAATGGGCGAGGCCCTCGGCGTGGTTCTTGGCCTCGACCAGCTCACGCCGCTTCTTGTCCTCGGCGGCATGGCTCTCGGCGTCCTTGACCATCTTGTCGATGTCGGCGTCGGAGAGACCACCGGAGGCCTGGATGCGGATCTGCTGCTCCTTGCCGGTGCCCTTGTCCTTGGCGTGGACGTTGACGATGCCGTTGGCGTCGATGTCGAAGGCGACCTCGATCTGCGGCACGCCGCGCGGCGCCGGGGGAATGCCGACCAGATCGAACTGGCCGAGCATCTTGTTGTCCGCCGCCATCTCGCGCTCGCCCTGGAAGACGCGGATGGTGACCGCGGTCTGGCCGTCTTCCGCCGTCGAGAAGACCTGCGACTTCTTGGTCGGGATCGTGGTGTTGCGGTCGATCAGGCGGGTGAAGACGCCGCCGAGGGTCTCGATGCCGAGCGACAGCGGGGTCACGTCGAGAAGCAGCACGTCCTTGACGTCGCCCTGGAGCACGCCGCCCTGGATGGCGGCGCCGATGGCGACGACCTCGTCCGGGTTGACGCCCTTGTGGGGCTCACGACCGAAGAAGGTCTTCACCACCTCCTGGACCTTGGGCATGCGGGTCATGCCGCCGACCAGCACCACCTCGTCGATCTGACCGGCCGACAGGCCCGCGTCCTTCAGAGCCGCCTTGCAGGGCTCGACGGTGCGCTGGATCAGGTCGTCGACCAGCGCCTCGAACTTGGCGCGGGTGAGCTTGATGTTGAGATGTTTCGGACCGGTCGCGTCCATGGTGATGAACGGCAGGTTGATCTCGGTCTGGGTGGCCGACGACAGCTCGATCTTGGCCTTCTCGGCCGCCTCCTTGAGGCGCTGCAGGGCGAGCTTGTCGTTCCTCAGATCGATGCCGGTCTCCTTCTTGAACTCGTCGGCGAGATAGCCGACCAGCCGCATGTCGAAGTCCTCACCGCCGAGGAAGGTGTCGCCGTTGGTCGACTTCACCTCGAAGACGCCGTCGCCGATCTCGAGGATCGACACGTCGAAGGTGCCGCCGCCGAGGTCGTAGACCGCGATGGTGCCGGCGGCGCGCTTGTCGAGGCCGTAGGCGAGCGCGGCGGCGGTCGGCTCGTTGATGATGCGCAGGACTTCCAGACCGGCGATCTTGCCGGCGTCCTTGGTCGCCTGACGCTGGGCGTCGTTGAAGTAGGCGGGAACGGTGATGACGGCTTGCGTGACCGGCGCGCCGAGATAGGCTTCCGCGGTCTCCTTCATCTTGCCGAGGGTGAAGGCGGAGATCTGCGAAGGCGAATAGGGCTTGCCGTCGGCCTCGACCCAGGCGTCGCCGTTGCCGCCCTTGGTGATCTTGTAGGGGACGAGCTTCTTGTCCTTCTCGACCATCGGGTCTTCGTAGCGGCGGCCGATGAGGCGCTTCACCGCGAAGAAGGTGCGCTCCGGATTGGTCACGGCCTGACGCTTGGCGGCGACGCCGACGAGACGCTCGCCGTCGTCGGTCATGGCGACGATCGACGGCGTGGTGCGCGCGCCCTCGGCGTTCTCGATGACCTTGGCGGTCTTGCCGTCCATGACGGCGACGCACGAATTGGTCGTGCCGAGGTCGATACCGATCACCTTACCCATGATGCTTCTCCTCGAGTGGCAGGTCGTCCGGACCTCGTGACGAGCGTTCCGTTCACGACCCCCTTGCGGGCCCCGCTCCGGGACCCGGCGGTTGAACCGTGTTTCGTGGTGGCTCCCGTCCCGCCGCGCGGGCCGGAAAGCGCTTCGCCGGGGTATATAAGAGGGGGCAATCGGGGCCGCAAGGAGGGAACTCCGCGGTAATCTCGTGCCGGTAGGATCGTCGCGGAACCGGATCGGCGGCCGTACCGCTCCGAGTCGGCGAGAGGACCTCGACGTATGGCGCAGCCGGTGATCTCGAAATTCCGCGCCCCGAGTGGCGCAGCCGGCGGGCCGGCGCCGGCGCGGTCGCTTCTGTTCATGGCGATGGTGATCGCGACGGCGGCCCTCGTCGGCGTGGTCGCGACCGATCTGATCGATCCTGCCGGGCGCATCGACGCCGCACCCGGATCGGTGCTCGGCTTCGCGGCGGACTTCGGCCTCTTCCTCGCCCTCTTCGCCACCGGCTCGGCGGTCCTGCCGGCGTTCTTCGACGTGGCGCGGGTGTGGGAGCGCGCGACGCCCGAATCGGAACGGCGCGCCCGCGACGAAGACGGCTCGATCTTCGGGCTTCTCGGCTTCGGCGACGGCGATGGGAGTGGCGACGGCGACTGACGCCCCGGTTCAGGCGTCGGCGAAGCGCTGCATCAGTCCGAGCGTCGCGCCGTTCGGATCGGTGAGGACGGCGAAACGACCGACACCGGGCACCTCGAAGATCGGATCGGAGTGCCCGCCGGCCGCCTCGGCCGCAGCGACCGCCGCTTCGATGTCGTCGACGCCGGCATAGGGAAACCAATCGTCGGCGTCGTCTTCGCCGGGCGGCCAGGTTATCAGGCCGGCGACAGGACGAGGCTGGTCGGGCAGGCGCGCCAGGGTGTAGGGTCCCGCCGGAGTGACGATGTCCTCGTAGGCCCATCCCATGGTGGCCGCATAGAACGCCTTGGCGCGTTCGAGATCCGAGGTGGTGAGTTCGTTCCAGACGATGATGCCGTGACGTGCCATCCGAAGTCTCTTCGTTCTCGTTATGTGGACCGATTCATAGCGCAACTCGACGACACGATCTGCGAACCGAAGATTGCCAGAAATGCCAGAAATCGCGCCCGGCGTGCGCCTCCTTTCCGGCCGGCTCGACCGCTCCACCCAGGAGAGGCTGGTCGCCGAGCTGCGCGAGGTGGTGCGCGAGGCGCCGTTGTTCGTGCCGGTGATGCCGCGGACCGGCAAACCGTTCAGCGTGCGCATGACGAATTGCGGGCCGCTCGGCTGGGTGTCGGATCGCGCCGGCTATCGCTATCAACCGACCCATCCGGTGACGGGGAGGCCGTGGCCGCCGATTCCTGCGCGACTTCTCGACCTCTGGGACGATGTGACCGACCATCCGCAGCGGCCCGAGGCCTGTCTCGTCAACTTCTATGGTCCCGAAGCCAAGATGGGACTGCATCAGGATCGCGACGAGGAGGACTTCGCCGCGCCGCTGCTGTCGGTGTCGCTCGGCGACACCTGCCGCTTCCGTCTCGGCGGGGTCGAGCGCGGCGATCCGACGCGGTCCTTCCCGCTCGCCTCGGGCGACGTTTTGGTGCTCTCCGGTCCGGCGCGCCTCGCCTTCCACGGCGTCGACCGCATCCTGCCGGGCACCTCGACGCTGCTCGCCGGCGGCGGGCGAATCAATCTGACGCTGCGACGGGTGACGAAGGCGGCGTGATCGGCCATGCGTCCGTCACGACGCGTCGGCGCGCTTCGCCACGACGTGCCCCACCGCGGAGAGCAGCGCCGACGCGGTGACCACCGTGCCGGCGCCGATCAGCGGCAGGGCGAAGCCCGACGACCCGGTCGCCACCAGACCGGCGGCCCAGGGGCCGATCACCTGGCCGATGCCGTAACCGATGGTGATGAAGGCGGTGGCGCGCGCCGTCGCGCCCGGCTGCAGGCGGGCGGCGAGAGCGACGGAGACGCCGGTGATGCCGATGAAGGTGAAGCCGTAGGAGACGGCGGAGAAGAGCGCGGCGGCGGGCGAACCGGTCAGCGCGGCGAAGATGCCGACCGCCTGCACGACATAGGCCGCCGTCAGCGAACCCCAGGCGCCGAAGCGGTGGGCGATGCGGGTCCAGATCAGCGGAGAGGGAATGCCGGCGAGGCCGGCGAGCACCCAGGCGAGAGGCGCGAGATGCGCCGTCTCGGGCAGGCGGTGCAGGATGGCGACGAGGAAGGTGCCGGTGACGATGTAGCCGAGGCCTTCCAGCGCATAGGCGACGACCAGCAGCGCGAAGGCCGACGTCCAGCGCATGCGCGGCGCGGCGGGCGCAGCGGCCTGCCCACGGCGCGGCCCCTCGCCCGGCACGCCGGCCGCCGGCCAGGCGAGGACCACCGCGACGATGCCGAGGAAGATCCAGGCCGCCTGCCAGTCGGGCACGAACTGGGCGGTGAGGCCGGTCAGCGCGATGCCGCTGCCGACGCCGGCGAAGTGCAGCGCCGTTCCGGTCGGCCCGGTGGCGGCGCCACGTTCGTAGACGAAGGCGGTGCCGAGGACGAAGAGGAAGCCGGAGGAGATGCCGGCGGCCAGCCGCAGCAGATCCCAGAACCACAGGCCGAGGGTCAGACCCATACCGGCGATGCAGACGATCGCCACCACCAGAGCGAGGCGGAAGAGAAGCGGCCGAATCGCCGCCGAGGTCCGCCCGGCGAGAAAGACGCCGGCGAGGTAGCCGGCGAGATTGAGCGAGGCCATCAGACCGGCGTCGGCGTCGGTGAAGCCGGTCGCCGTCTGCATGGCGGGCAGGAGCGCGGTGAAGGCGAAGCGGCCGAGGCCCATGGCGACGAGCAGCGTCGCGGCGCCGCGCGCCAGGATGATCGTCCGCTCGCGTCTGGTCATGTCCGCCCTTTCCCCTCGCCGGCACAGTGGCCGACGGCCTGCGGCCTTTCAAACGAATAGCGCTCATGGCAGCGATGCGTGGCGATGATCGATCGGGTGGCCTCGAACCATCTCCCCCTACGCCCCTCTTCCTCGCCGGTTGACGCCCTCCCCCTCCGGCCGCTACGCCTCGTCGAGCCTCAGGAGACCCGCCGTGCCCGCCCTCCCCCGTGATGCCAAAGCCGCGACCCTCGAACTGGCGCGTGCCCGGGCGGTGCTGCGCGAGGTCTTCGGCTACCCCGACTTCCGCCCGGGCCAAGACGACATCGTCGCCGCGGTGCTGGAGGGCTCGGACGTGCTCGCGGTGATGCCGACGGGTGCCGGCAAGTCGATGTGCTACCAGCTTCCGGCGATCGTGCGCGAAGACCTCACGGTGGTCGTCTCGCCGCTCATCGCGCTGATGCGCAATCAGGTGGCGCAGCTCCGGGCCAACGGCGTCGCCGCCGGGGCGCTCAACTCCTCGACCGGGCCGGACGAGCTCCGCGAGACCATGGCCGATCTCGAGGCGGGGCGGCTGCGCCTGCTCTACGTCGCACCGGAGCGGCTGGCGCGCCCCGACACCCAGGAGATGCTGGCGCGGGCGCGGGTGGCGACGCTGGCGGTCGACGAGGCGCACTGCATCTCGCAGTGGGGCCACGATTTCCGCCCGGAATATCGCGAGATCGGCGGCTTCGCGGCGCGGCTCGGCTCGCCGCAGATCGTGGCGCTGACGGCGACCGCCGACGCGGCGACGCGCGACGAGATCGTCGCCGGACTGTTCCACGCCGCGCCGGCCGTCTTCGTCCACGGTTTCGACCGGCCGAACCTGCGCCTCGCCATGCGGCCCAAGGCCGACCCGCGGCGCCAGCTCACCCGCTTCCTCGAGAGCCACCGCGGCGAGAGCGGCATCGTCTACTGCGCCTCGCGCAAGCAGACCGAGGACCTGGCCGAGTTCTTCGGCGCGCAGGGGTTTCGTGCGCTCGCCTATCACGCCGGACTCGACCAGGAGACGCGGGCGAAACGCCAGGACGTCTTCCTCCAGGAGGACGGGGTGGTGATGACCGCGACCATCGCTTTCGGCATGGGCATCGACAAGCCGGACGTGCGCTTCGTCGCCCATGCGAGCCTGCCGAAGTCGATCGAGGCCTATTACCAGGAGATCGGCCGCGCCGGGCGCGACGGACTGCCCGCCGACACGCTGACGCTGCACGGCACCGACGACATCCTGTTGCGCCGCCGCCAGATCGACGAGAGCGAGGCCTCGGACGAACAGAAGCGGGTGGAGCGGCAGCGGCTGCAGTCGCTGGTGGCGCTGGCCGAGACGCCGCGCTGCCGGCGGCAGGTGCTGCTCGCCTATTTCGGCGAGGAGAGCGAGCCTTGCGGCAACTGCGACATCTGCCTCGACGGGGTGGCGACCTTCGACGGCACGGTGGCGGCGCAGAAGGCGCTCTCGGCGATGGTCAGGACCGGCGAGCGCTTCGGCGAGGTGCATCTCGTGTCGCTGCTCACCGGCGAGACGACCGAGAACATGGTCCGCTTCGGCCACACGAACCTCAGGACCTTCGGATGCGGCAAGGAGTTCACCAAGGCGCAGTGGCGGGCGATCTTCCGCCAGTTGCTGGCACTCGGCCTCGCCGACGTCGATCTTTCGACCCACGGCCGTTGGTTCGTCACGCAAGCGGGCGTCGAGGTGCTGAAGGGGCGGCGCGAGGTCACCTTCCGCAGCGACGTCATCGAGGCGGCGCGCGAGAAGAAGACGAAGAAGGCCGTCCGCGCCGAAAAGACCACCGCGGCCGGGCTCGATGCGCGGGAGAGCGAGCTTCTCGCCCTGCTCAAGGCCGAGCGCGCGGCGCTGGCGCACGAGCTGAACGCGCCGGCCTATGTGGTCTTCGCCGACCGCACGCTGATCGAGATGGCGCGGGCACGGCCGACGACGCGGGCGGAACTCGGCGAGATCCACGGCGTCGGCGCCGCCAAGCTCGCGCGCTTCGGCGACACGTTCCTCGCCGCGATCGCCCGCTTCGAGAAGGGGTGAGGCCGCTTCTGAGCGCGCCGGCTCCGGTGTAGGAAGGAACGCGGCGGCGGTTCGATCGGCGACCGCGTCCCATCCCCGATGCCGTCGGACCGCTCGACGGCGAGGAGTTCGCATGACCCCACGCGCCCGCGATCTCGGCCTGCCGTTCCCCGGCCGGCCCGGCCCGTTCAACGCCATCACCGACGTCGCCGGGGTCTCCGTCGGCTTCACGACGCTGACCGACCCGGCGAAGAAGATGCGCACCGGCGTCACGGCGATCCGGCCGCGGCGCGACCATGGTCGGCCGGAACCGGTCGCCGCCGGGCACTTCGCCCTCAACGGCAACGGCGAGATGACCGGCACCCACTGGATCGACGACGCCGGCCGGTTCATCGGCCCGGTGCTGATCACCAACACCCACGGGATCGGGGCGGCGCATCACGGCGCGACACGCTGGATGATCGACGCCTATGCCGACCATTTCGCCGGGGACGCCTGGGCGATGCCGGTGGTGGCGGAGACCTATGACGGGGTGCTCAACGACATCAACGCCCTGCACGTCACGCCCGAGCACGCGATCGCGGCGATCGAGGCGGCGGCGGGCGGGCCGGTCGCCGAGGGCTCGGTCGGCGGCGGCAACGGCATGATCGCCTACGAGTTCAAGGCCGGCACCGGCACGGCGTCGCGGCTGGTGGAAATCGACGGGCGGACCTGGACGGTCGGCTGTCTCGTCCAGGCCAATCACGGCATCCGGCCGTGGTTCCAGGTGCTCGGCAAGCCGGTCGGCCGGCTGATGCCGGAAGGGAGCTTCCGCGACCGCGAGCAGGGGTCGATCATCGTCGTCGTCGCCACCGATGCGCCGCTGACGCCGCTGTCGCTGCGCCACCTCGCTCGGCGGGCGGCGCTCGGCGTCGGCCGCGGCGGCACGCCCGGCGGCAACAGCTCCGGCGACATCTTCCTCGCCTTCTCGGTCGCGCCGGTCGGGACGGCGCAACCGGGAGCGTTCGTCGAAAGTGTCGCCCTCGACGGCGACCGCATCGATCCGCTCCATCTCGGCACCGTCGAAGCGGTGGAGGAGGCGGTGGTCAACGCCATCGTCGCCGGCGAGGACACGCCGACGGTGAAACCGCCGGGGCGGATCTGCCCGGGCATCGACCGCGCCCGCCTCGCCGCGCTCTTCGCCGAGGGCGAGTGATGTTCGGCCCGGCCGGCCGACGCCGGGTCGGGCCGGAATCGAGCCTGAAAGTCATTGACCTCCGCCAGAGGCGGAGGTTTGGGACGCTGCGCTTGGACCACTA
>CALBKH010000008.1 GCA_937892955.1 uncultured Alphaproteobacteria bacterium | reverse complement strand
GTGGCAATCTCCTCAGGCGAAACGCTCATCCGTGATTTTCAAAACGGACTCTTAGGCCGCTCAAGATTCGGAAAGTACAGCATGATGGTCGTCTCTCGATGGCGCCTTGCAGTGAGTTGGTCCACTCAACCCTGCGGCGCGCTCGAAAGAGGGCCTCAGTAAAATTCCATCTTGCCCCGAAGGCTTCACCAGTGTGGACGGTGCGGGAGACGACTCCGCACACAAACTGCGGTCGAGTTTGGCGCGGTCTGTCAAGGTAGACCTGTAGGTATTTCGAGTCGCGTGGGCACATATGCCAGCGATGATCGTGTCGGGGCGCTCCGTAGGCGGTCCACCGCCTCACTCCATCCCCGCCACCACCGTCTCGATCGGCAGAAACAGCACCCGGCTGTCCTCGGGATATTCGATGAATTCCGCACATCGGAGATAGAAGCGTTTCGCCGCGTCGCTCTTGGCGTGGACCAGCACCGCGCCGATGCCGATGCTCTGCGCGGCCTGCGCGATGCGCTGCAGGGCATCCGCGAGGAGATCGGCGCCGAGGCCCTTACCCGCCCAGGCGAGATCGACCGCCAGCCGCCCGATCACCGAGACCGGAACCGCGTCGGGCGCATTGCGCCTGAGCCTGCCCGGCGCCGCAACGCGCTCCACCGAGCCGGCCGACAGGCTGTAGAAGCCGACGACACGCACGCCGTCGCACACGATATAGGTCCGCGAGAACCGGCTCTCGTTCTTGCGCGCACGCTCTCTCAGCCAGTCGTTCAGGGCCGGCTCGCCGCAATCGAAACTCGAGAGGTCGTGGTCCTCCCCGAGCGGGGCCGGCGGCGTCGGACGTCCTTCGGGCCGTTCCGGATCGTCGCCTATCGCCGCCATGCCGGCACCCGCCGCAGCAGAGCCCGCAGCTTCGGCCCCGGCGCGGGCGGCAGATCGAGCGCTTGCACGAAGGCGTCGAACCGGTCGGGCGCGAGGCTGAACAGCCGTTGATCGAGCAACACGTCGATCGCTTGCCGCCGCGCGCTCTCGATCATGAACTCTGTCCGCGTCTTGCCGAGAACAGCGGCAGCATCGTCGATGAGCTGCCGCGTCTGCGCTTCGATGCGCAGGTTGATCGACCCTTTGACCTCGGACGTGAGGGCTCGGTCCGGCTCGGTGGTGAGCAGGGATTCGGAAGGCGAGGCGGGTGAAGTGCGGCCGGTGATCATGGCTGGAGGATGGGTCGATGTATCTACGATGTCAATACGAAAGCATCATGTCCCCTCGGCATTCGGACCGCCCACCCCGCTTCGCCGCCACTCCGCACCCTCACCCCACCCCCATCGGATTCACCGCCTCCACCCCCGCGAAATCCTTCTCGTTCCCCGTCACCACCACACACACGTTCGCCTCGGCCGTGGCGGCGATGATCGTGTCGAGGGCGCTGCGCGGGCGACCGCTCGTCCGGCCTTCCGCCATAAGGCGCGCCCAGGCGAGCGCCGCCGTCTCGTCGAAGGCGAGGATGCGGCCCGCGAACAGCGCCGGCGGCCCCTCTGGACCGGCGAACCACGCCTCGAGTTGATCGCGACGGCGCCCCGAAGGCAGGTCGAGGATGCCGCGCCGGATCTCGGCGATCGTCAGGGCGGAAATGAACAGATCCTCGTCGCGCCGTTCCGCCATCCAGGCGACCAGCGCCGCCGACGGCTCCGGCTTCACCAGATTGCTGAGGATGTTGGTATCGAGCAGCCAGCGCGTCACAGCTCGACCTCACGCCCCGGCTCGAAGGATCGCTCCGGATCGAGGTCGACGCCGACCAACGGCGAGCGCCGCAGTGCCGCGAGAATGCCGCCGGTCTTCGGCGGCTCCCCGCTGATCGACCGCTCAACCTCGCGCCGCAGTCGCTGAGCCTCGGCTCCACCTTCGGCCAACCGCCGCGCCAACCGGCGGATCAACTCGCGATCACCGTCGAGCCCCTGGACCTCGAAGCGAGCGACCCCGCGCTCTTTCAGGCGTAACCTGTGATTCTGGACGGCAAGTCGACCGGCTTTGCTCATGACTTCCCCCCTCGGATGTTTCTGGATATATAACAGGAAATCGAACTCGTCGCCAATGCGAAAGCGGGCGGGTCCGGATAGCCTTCATTCTTCGGAACAAGTTCGGAGCCCCCATGACCCTCCACCTCTTCGGCATCAAGGCCTGCGACACCATGAAGAAGGCCCGCGTTTTCCTCGACGGGCGTGGCGTCGCCTACACCTTCCACGACTACAAGGTCGAGGGCGTCACCGCCGAGCGGTTGGCCGAGTGGGCGGCGAAGGTCGGGTGGGAGAAGCTCCTCAATCGCGCCGGCACCACCTTCCGCAAGCTCCCCGAGGAGGCCCGCGCCGATCTCGACGAGGCCAAGGCCATCGCCCTGATGGTCGCCCAGCCGTCGATGATCAAGCGTCCGGTGGCGACCTTCGGCGAAGAGATCCTCGTCGGCTTTCGCCCCGAGGAGTGGGCGCGCGCGCTCGGCTGACATCCGCCTCGGCGCCGCGCTCGCGTCCACCTTCGGGCACCCTCCGCCGCCGCTGTCACATGCCTGTCATCCACGCGTCATAGACCCGTCCCCGAAAGCCCCCGGGCGGAGCCGGTTCCCGACCGCTGCGCCCCAACCCGGAGACGGACCTCATGTCGAAGATCCACCTCGTCGCCGCCGCCGTCGCGCTCGTCGGCAGCCTCACCGTTCCGGCCCATGCCGGCGACTTCACCGGTGCCGGCGCCACCTTCCCGGCGCCCGTCTATGCGGCCTGGAGCGCCGAGTACAAGGCCAAGACCGGTTCCGCGCTGAACTATCAGGCGATCGGCTCGGGCGGTGGTCAGACCCAGATCCTCAACCGAACCGTCGATTTCGGCGCCTCCGACGCCCCGATGGCGCCGGCCAAGCTCGAGAGCGGCAAGCTGCTGCAGTTCCCGACCGTCGTCGGCTCGGTCGTCGTCATCGTCAACCTCGACGGCGTCGCGGCCGACCAGCTCAAGCTCACCGGCCCGGTCCTCGCCGACATCTACCTCGGCAAGATCGCCAAGTGGAACGACAAGGCGATCGCCGACCTGAACCCCGGCGTGAAGCTCCCCGACCTCGCCATCCTGCCGGTCTACCGTTCGGACGGTTCGGGCACCACCTTCGTCTTCACCTCCTACCTCTCGGCCGTTTCCGCCGATTGGAAGGGTGGCGTCGGTGCCGCCACCTCTGTGAAGTGGGCCGCCGGCAACGGCGCCAAGGGCAACGACGGCGTCGCCGGCATGGTCAAGAACGCCAAGGGCGCGCTCGGCTACGTCGAGTACGTCTACGCCTCGGCCAACAAGCTCACCACCACCTCGCTGAAGAACAAGGCCGGCAAGTTCGTCACCCCGACCGTCCCGGCCTTCCAGGCCGCCGCCGGCGCCGCGGATTGGGACAGTGCCAAGAACTTCGACGCCTCGATGATCGACACCGCCGGCGAGACCGCCTGGCCGATCGTCTCGGCGACCTTCATCCTGCTGCCGAAGGACCCGAAGGACGCGGCGCAGTCCGGTGAGGTGATGAAGTTCTTCGACTGGGCCTATTCGAACGGCGACAAGCTGGCCGAAGACCTGCACTACATCGCCCTGCCCAAGGCCGTGAAGGACCGCGTCCGCGCCGCCTGGAAGGTCGAGATCAAGGACGCTTCCGGCGCCGCCATCTGGAAGTGATCCGGCTTCGTGAACCGATGCTCCCCGCCGACGTGTCTCACGCCGGCGGGGGCGTCTCGTCGTTCTCGCGTCGGCTCCATCCGGATCGGAACGAGCCGAACGACGAGACCTTGATCCGCAAACGAATTCGAGTGGGGCGATCCGATGCGATCGGGTCGTGAGCCGCTCGGAGAACCGGACATGCGCTCGTGACCGTCGACAGCTCCACCGCCCCGACCGTCTCCTCCGTCGCCGCCTCGCTGACGAAACGCGGGCACGTCGACGTCGGTGACGGCGTCTTCCGTTTCGCGCTCAACGCCGCGGCCGTGGCGGTGCTCGTCATCCTCGGCGCGATCGTCGTGCTGCTGTTCAAGGGCGGCTTTCCGGCGCTGAAGGAATTCGGGCTCGGCTTCTTCCTTTCGACAGACTGGAACCCGGTCACCGAGCACTACGGGGCCGGGGTGATGCTCTACGGCACCCTGATCACCTCGCTGATCGCCATGGTGCTGGCCTTCCCGGCCTCGCTCGGCATCGCCCTGTTCCTCACCGAAGTGGCGCCGGAGCGGTTTCGCCGGCCGATCGGCACGGCGATCCAGCTGCTCGCCGCCATCCCCTCGATCATCTACGGCATGTGGGGCTTCTTCGTCGTCTCGCCGCTGATGGCCTCGACCGTCCAGCCCTTCCTCACCTCGATCTTCGGACCGATCCCGTTGATCGGTATGCTCTTTTCCGGCGCCCCCGTCGGTACCGGCATCCTCACCGCCGGCCTGATCCTGGCGCTGATGATCATGCCCTTCATCACCGCGATGTTCGTCGAGATCTTCACCTCGGTACCGCCGGTGTTGAAGGAGGCGGCCTACGGCGTCGGCGCCACCATGAACGAGGTGTTCCGAGCCGTGACCATCCCCTACGGCCGCACCGCGCTGGTCGGCGCGGTGATGCTCGGCCTCGGCCGCGCGCTGGGCGAGACCATGGCGGTGACCTTCGTCATCGGCAACGCCAACCGCATCGCCGCGACGCTCTATTCGCCCGGCGCCTCGATCGCCTCGACCATCGCCAACGAGTTCCCCGAGGCCGGCCCCGGCTCGATGAAGCTCCACGCGCTGCTCGAGCTCGGCTTCTCGCTCTTCGTCATCTCCTTCCTGGTGCTGGCCCTGGCGCGAGCGCTGGTCCGCAACCGTATGGAGGGCTGAGCCGTGAAGATGCTCGATCGCCGCCTCCTCACCGATCGGATCGTCCGCATCGTCGCCTCGATCCTCGCCCTGCTGGCGCTGGTTCTCCTCGCCTGGATCCTGTGGACGCTGGTCTGGCGCGGCGCCACGGCGCTGTCCCTGTCGGTCTTCACCGAGCCGACGATGCCGCCCGGCCGCAACGGCGGCCTCGCCAACGCGGTGGTCGGCTCGCTCATCCAGGTGGCCATCGGCCTCGCCATCGCCACGCCGATCGGACTTCTCGCCGGCACCTGGCTCGCCGAGGTGGGCCGCGGCCGCTTCGCCGACGCGGTGCGCTTCGTCAACGACGTACTGCTCTCGGCGCCGTCGATCCTCATCGGCCTCTTCGTCTACGAGCTCTTGGTGAAGCCCTTCGCCGGCTTCTCGGCGATCGCCGGTTCGGCGGCATTGGCGGTGCTGATCCTGCCGGTGGTGGTGCGCGCCACCGAGGACATGCTGCGCCTCGTCCCCGGATCGCTGCGTGAAGCCGCCTTCGCCCTCGGCGCTTCGCATCACTCGGTGGTGGTGCACGTGCTGTGGCGCGCCGCGCGCGCCGGCATCGTCACCGGCATCCTGCTCGCCGTCGCCCGCGCCGCCGGTGAGACCGCACCGCTGCTCTTCACCTCGCTCGGCAACCTCGGTTGGTCGTTCGATCTCGACAAGCCGATGGCCAGCCTGCCGGTGACCATCTATCAATACGCCGGAAGCCCCTTCGACGAATGGGTGGCGCTCGCCTGGGCCGGCGCTCTGGTGATCACCGTGGGTGTCCTCGCCCTCAACATCCTGTCTCGCGTCGTTCTGGCGCCGCGCGGAAAGGCTTCGAAATGAACATCGAACTCTCCGAAATGTCCGAGCAGCTGCGCCAGCGGCGCGCCGCCGCCATCGACGACGGGCGTGAAGCGGCGACCAAGATCTCGATCGAGGCGCTCGACTTCTTCTATGGCGACAGCAAGGCGCTGCACACCATCGACATGAAGATCCCGGAGAAGCGGGTCACGGCGATGATCGGCCCGTCGGGTTGCGGCAAGTCGACCCTGCTGCGCGTCCTCAACCGCATGTACGACCTCTATCCGGGTCAGAAGGCGGTGGGAAAAGTGCTGCTCGACGGCGAGGACATCCTCTCCCCCGACGTGCCGGCGGCGGCGCTGCGGCGGCGGGTCGGCATGGTGTTCCAGAAGCCGACGCCCTTCCCGATGTCGATCCGCGACAACATCGCCTTCGGCATCAAGCTCGGCGAGCGGGTCTCCAAGTCCGAACTCGACGACCGCATCGAATGGTCGCTGACCAAGGCGGCGCTGTGGAACGAGGTGAAGGACCGCCTGCACTCCTCCGCCGTCGGTCTCTCCGGCGGTCAGCAGCAGCGCCTGTGCATCGCCCGTACCGTGGCGGTGAAGCCGGAAGTGGTGCTCCTCGACGAGCCGACCTCGGCTCTCGACCCGATCTCGACCGCGCGCATCGAAGAGCTGATCGACGAGCTCAAGTCCGAGTTCACCATCGTCATCGTCACCCACAACATGCAGCAGGCGGCGCGCTGCTCCGACATGACCGGCTTCTTCCTGCTCGGCAAGCTGATCGAATTCGGCCAGACCTCGGACATCTTCACCGCGCCGAAGGACGAACGCACCCAGGACTACATCACCGGCCGCTTCGGCTGATCGACGGGTGCCGTCGAATATCACGAAGGCCGCGATCCGGCTCTCCGGATCGCGGCCTTCGTGCGTTCGAGCGCGGTGGTTCCGGGAACATCGGCCGCGGGTGTCGTTCGAGCGTGGGCGATGGTTCGAGACGCGTGGCTTCGCCACGCTCCTCACCATGAGGGGCTCGCTTTCGAGACGATTTCCTCGAGAGCCTCATCCTGAGGAGCGCCGCGGGCGCGTCTCGAAGGATGGCGCATCGAGCCCCGGCGCGGATCGAACGAACGAGCCCGCTCATCCCGCCCAGGCGGCCTCGAGCGTGGCGAGGTCGAGTTTGGTCATCGGCAGCAGCGCCCGCATCACCCGCGCCGCGCGCTCGGGGTCGCCGCCGCCCATCAGGCGGCCCATGTCGCGCGGCACCACCTGCCACGACACGCCGAAGCGGTCCTTCAGCCAACCGCAGCGCTGCGCCGCCGGATCGCCACCGTCGGTGAGGCGCTCCCAGTAGCGATCGATCTCGTCCTGGTCGTCGCAATGGATCTGGAACGAGATCGCCGGCGAATGGGTGAATTGCGGCCCGCCGTTGAGCGCCGTGAATTCGATGCCGCCGATGCGGAAGGTCACCACCATGGGCGTGCCCTCGCGACCCTCGTGCGCCGGAAAGTCGCTCTCGGGATAATCGGCGCCGCCGCCCATCTCGCCGTCGAAGACCGAGACGTAGAATCGCGCCGCCGCTTCGGCGTCGCGATCGAACCACAGGCAGGGGATGATCCGGACGAAGTCGGCCATGGAGGTCTCCGGTCGCTTGCGAAGGGTGAGGGAAGGGGGAGGAAAGGGGGAGGAAAGGGGGAGGAAAGGGGGAGGCGGGTCACCGCGCCTCGAGTTTCGCCATCACCTCGGCGTCGTCGTGCCGCTCGTCGGTGACACCCTTCTCGGCGAAGGCCGGATCCATCCAGGCGATCTCCCAGACGTGGCCGTCGAGGTCGTCGAAGGCGCGCATGTACATGAAGCCCATGTCCATCGCCGAGCGATCCTCGCGCCCGCCCGCCGTCACCGCCGCGTCGACCAGACGGTCGACCGCCTCCCGGCTCTCCATCGACAGGCAGTTGCGCACTTCGGTCACCGCATGCGCGTCCGCCGTCGGCTTGGTGCAGAAGGTGGCGAAGAACGGCTCGATCAGCAGCATGACGACGATGCGCTCGGAGATCACGATCGACGTCGCCTTGTCGTCGCTGAACCGCGGATCGACACTGTAGCCGAGGGCCAGATAGAACGCCTTCGACGCTTCGAGATCGGCGACCGGCAGGTTCACGAAGATCATCTGCGCCATGCTATCCTCCCCCGAACGAAGTCGGTATCATTACGATATTTGAAGATCCTATTTTAGGAGTAAAATCCTGTCAATCGAGGAGACCGGTGTGGCGGAACGTCCGAACCGGCGGCGCTACGACGACGGTTGCGCCGCCGCCCATGCGTTGGATCTGATCGGCGAGCGTTGGGCGCTGCTCGTCGCCCGCGAACTCATGCTCGGTCCGCGCCGCTTCACCGATCTCAAGGCGGCGTTGCCCGCCATCTCGCCCAACGTCCTCACCCAACGGCTGGAGGAGATGGAGGCCGCGGCCATCCTGACGCGCCGCCGCCTGCCGCCGCCCGCCGCTGCCGCCGTCTACGAACTGACCGCGTGGGGCTACGAACTCGAACCGCTGATCCAGGGCATCGGCCGCTGGGCGGCGCGCTCGCCGACGCTCGCCCCCGGCAAGCCGATGAGCATCGCCTCGGTGGTCCTGTCGTTCCGCACCATGTTCGACCCCGACCGCGCCGGCGACCTCGATGCGGTGATCGATTTCGTCTTCGGCGTCGAGAGCTTCACCGCCCGCATCGCCGGCGGCACCTTCTCGATCCTGCCCGGCCGCGCGACGAAGCCCGACGCCGTGGTGACCTGCGACCAGAACGCCCTGGCGGCGGTGGTCTACGCCGGCCTGCCGCTCGACGCGGCGATCACCGCCGGCGACATGGCGATCACCGGCGATCGCGACGCCCTGCGCCGCTTCGCCGATCTCTTCCCGCTCCCCGAACGGGCGCCGGGGGTGGCGTGAGCCTCTTCGGCGACGGGTGGAACGAAGGTCCGGCCCCCGCGCCGACGCATTCGGACCACGAGGTCGTGATCGACCACTCCGTGTGATCCCCGCCCGGCGGACGTATCGTCACGGACCTTCGGCGGCTCCCGTCGTAGGATGCGAGAATCAGCGCCACGGAGATCTCCGATGAAGTTCCTCGTCCTCGGCCTCGCCCTTTTCATCCTCGTCCACACCGTGCCGATGGTGCCGAGCCTGCGCGCCGCCTTCGTCGCTCGCCTCGGCGACAACGGCTGGCGCGGCGTCCATACGCTCGTCTCGGCCGTCGGCCTCGGGTTGATCATCTGGGGGTTCGGTCGGGCGCGCGCCGAAGGCGCCCCGGTCTGGTTCGAGAGCGAGAAGGGGATGCGCCACGCCACGCTCCTCGTCCTCGCGCCGGTCTTCCCGCTGCTCTTCGCCACGTACCTGCCGGGGTGGATCAAGGGGCGCGTCGTCCATCCGATGCTGACGGCGACCATCCTGTGGGCGGTCGGCCATCTCCTCTACGTCGGCTCGGCTCCGGCCGTGACCCTCTTCGCCGCCTTCGCCGTCTGGGCGCTCGCCGACCGCATGTCGCTGGCGCGCCGCAAGCCCGGACGTCCCGAGGTGCCGCCCTTCGGCCGCAACGACGTGATCGCGATCGTCGCGGGTCTGACCGTCTACGGCGCCTTCCTCTGGCGCGTCCACCTGTGGCTGATCGGCGTCTCTCCGCTGGGATGATCGCAAGACTGTGACCGGGACGCACCTCTGCCGCAAAAAGGCGCCGATTGGTCGCCAAGAGCGGGACATCCCGCGTCGCCGCCGACGCCTTTCCCGACACCGCCCCTTTGCGGCTGGACCAGGGAACGGCTATGGTGCGGCGCATCCGGCAAGCTGCGGCTTCGCCGGCCGTTCGGTGTCGTGCTTTCAAACCGCTCGACATGAGATCAATCTCGATCGCCCCGACCCCGGTCGCGGCGCCGGCCCGGTGGGCGGAGTTCGATGGCCGACATCTTCAATGAAATCGACGAGGAACTGAGAAACGAGCAGATCCGCAAGCTGTGGGATCGCTACGGGGTTCTGGTTCTGGCGATGGCGGTGGCCATCGTCGTCGTCGTCGCCGGCTGGCGCGGCTACGAATACTGGCGGACGATCCAGGCGCGCGCCCAGGGCGACGCCTTCGCAGCCGCCATGCGTCTCGCCCGGACCGGGGCCCTCGCAGAAGCGGAGGAGTCGTTCCGCGGTCTCGCCGAGACCGGATCCGGCGGCTATCCGACGCTCGCCGCGTTGCGCGCCGCCGCGACCCTGGCCGACAAGGGTGACGCCACCGGGGCGATCAAGGCCTTCGACGCGGTCGCCGCCGATCAGAAGACGTCGCCGATCTTCGCCGACGTGGCGCGCATCCGCGCCGCCTACCTCGCCCTCGACGAGGAGGAGCGTGCGGCGGTGGAGGCGCGCGTCGCGCCGCTCGCCCTCGCCGGCAAGCCCTTCCGTCATTCCGCCCGCGAGATCCTGGCTCTTTCCGCCTGGAAGGCGGGCGACCTCGCCACCACCTCCAAGTGGATCGAGACGGCGGAAACCGATCCCGAGACGCCGCGCGATCTCGTCGATCGCCTCGCCGTACTGAGCGCCCTGGTTCGGGGTTCCGCTGCCACTGGAAAGGCCGAGTGATGTCGAAGTTCCTGCGCTTGGCGCTGATCGCGGCTCTGACCGTCCCCGCAGCCGGCTGCTCGTCCACCGACGACATCCAGGACGCCATCTCGGCGATCAACCCCTTCGGCGAATCGAAGAAGGCGCTGCCGGGTGAGCGTCAGCCGGTGATGTCCGATCTCAGCCCCGGCCAACTGGCCAAGAACAAGCCGGTGGTGATCCCCGGACCGCATGCGGTCTCCTCCTGGGGTGGCGTCGGTGGTCCGGCCGGCAACGCCGCCGGTCACGTCGCGCTGGACGGCAGCGGCACCTCGCGCGTCTGGTCGACCCACGCCGCCGACACCGGGACCGGTGGCATGCTGCGCGGCGACGTCCGCGCCTTCGCCGGACCGGTCGCCGCCGGTGGCCGTGCCTTCGTTCTCGGCCCGTCGGGTCACGTCACCGCCGTGTCGCTCGCCGGCGGCACCGCCTGGCGCGTCAGCGTGCGTCCGAACGACATCGACGAGCCGGCGACCACCGGCGGCGTCGCCACCGACGGCTCGCGCGTCTATGCCGGCACCGCCTACGGCAAGCTGATGGCGCTCGACGCCGACAGCGGCGCGGTGGTCTGGGACGTCAAGCTCCCCGAACCGGCGCGCAGCGCCCCGACCGTCTCCGACGGCAAGGTCGTCGTCGTCACCCAGGCCAGCACCGTCGTCGCCCACAATGTCGCCGACGGCACCGAGGCCTGGACGTGGCGCGGTACGCCGGAGATCGGCAACCTGCTGTCCTCCGCCAATCCCGCCATCGCGAACGGCATCGCCGTGGTGCCCTTCACCTCCGGTGAACTGGTGGCGCTCGAGATGAAGTCGGGCAAGGTGTTGTGGAACGACACGCTGGCCCGCGCCTCCCGCACCTTCGCGGTGTCGGGCCTCGCCACCATCGCCGCCAGCCCGGTGATCGCCGACGGCGTCGTCTACGCGACCGGCGTCGGCTCCCGCACCGTGGCGATCGAACTGAAGTCCGGCGCCCGCCTGTGGGACGTCGCCTTCGGCTCGGCTCACACGCCCGCCGTCGCCGGCAACGCCGTTTTCCTGGTCGACCTCGACGACAACCTGACCGCGCTCGATCGCAAGACCGGCGAGGTCCTGTGGGCGACGCATCTGCCCGTCACCAAGACCAAGAAGAAGCGCACCCATTGGGCCGGCCCGGTGCTCGCCGGCGGCTCGCTGTGGCTGGTCTCCAACGAGGGCGGCATGATCGGCGCCGATCCGACCTCCGGCCGCATCACCGCGACCCAGAGCGGCCACACGCCGGCGATGGTGCAGCCGATCGCGGTGTCGGGGAAGATCCTGGTGCTCGACGCCTCCGGCAACCTCACCGCCTACGAGTGAGTCATGCCGGCAACCGTGGTCATCGTCGGCCGACCCAACGTCGGCAAGTCGACGCTCTTCAATCGCCTCGTCGGCAAGCGGCTGGCGCTGGTCGACGACACGCCGGGCGTCACCCGTGACCGCCGACCCGGCGAGGCGAAGCTCGGCGACCTGAGCTTCACCATCGTCGACACCGCCGGTCTCGAAGAGGCCGACGCCGAGAGCCTGTCCGGCCGCATGCGCGCCCAGACGGAAGAAGCGATCCGCCTCGCCGACGTGGTGCTCTTCGTCATCGACGCGCGCACCGGCCTGCTGCCGATCGACCGCTCCTTCGCCGACCTCCTGCGCCGCGTCGACGTGCCGGTGATCCTTCTCGCCAACAAGGCCGAGGGGCGCGTCGGCGAGGCCGGCGCCTGGGAGGCCTACGAACTCGGCTTCGGCGATCCCGTCGCCATCTCCGCCGAGCACGGCGAAGGCATGGCCGATCTCCATGCCGCGCTGATGCCGCACGTCGACGCGATCGCCGACGAGGAGGCGGAAGCCAACGTGCCGGTCGCGCCCGACACCGTCGACGACGTGTCGGAGGAGGACGAGGAAGCGGCCGAAGCCGCGGCCGAGGCGAAACGCCGGGCGATGCCGCTGCGCGTCGCCGTCACCGGCCGCCCCAACGCCGGCAAGTCGACGCTGATCAACTCGCTGATCGGCGAGGACCGCATGCTGACCGGTCCCGAGGCCGGCATCACCCGTGACTCGATCTCGGTCGACTGGGAATGGCGCGGCCGCAAGGTCAAGCTCTTCGACACCGCCGGCCTGCGTCGCAAATCGCGCGTCCAGGACAAGCTCGAGAAGCTGTCGGTCGCCGATGCGATCCGTGCCGTCCGCTTCGCCGAAGTGGTGGTGGTCTGTCTCGACGCCACCATCCCCTTCGAGAAGCAGGACCTGCAGATCGTCGATCTGGTGGTCAAGGAGGGTCGCGCCCTCGTCATCGCCCTCAACAAGTGGGACCTGATCGAGGACCGATCCGCCGCCTGGGCCGCCATGCGCGAGACCTGCGATCGTCTGCTGCCGCAGGTGCGCGGCGTGCCGCTCGTCCGCATCTCCGGCCTGATGGGCGACGGGCTCGACGAGCTGATGAAGGCGGTGGAGAACGCCCACCGCACCTGGAACGCCCGCGTCTCGACCTCGCGGCTGAACCGCTGGCTGGAGACCGTGCTGGAGCGCCACCCGCCGCCGGCGGTGTCGGGACGGCGCCTCAAGATCCGCTATGTCACCCAGGCCAAGACCCGGCCGCCGCACTTCGTCGTCTTCTGCTCGCGCCCCGAGGTGCTGCCGGAGAGCTACGTGCGCTACCTCACCAACGACCTGCGCGACCGCTTCGGCCTCGCCGGCGTGCCGCTGCGCGTGTCGCTCAGGGCCGGCGACAACCCGTATCACGACAAGTCCGGGCGGCGCTGAGCGAAGCGAACCGGACCGGCGGCGCTTCCGCGAGCACGGGCGGACGTTCGTCGTGGTCGGTGCACCTCGCTGCGCTCGGCGGAACCCTACGCGAACCACCGCTCACACGCCTCGACGTCACCCCATCGTGTGGCTGTAGAGGATCCCGCAGCCGAGCAGACCGAGACCGACGCCGGCGACGATCTCGGCACGCCGGCCGAAGCGGTCGCCGATCGCCTTGCCGGCGTACATGCCGATCGACGCCATGGTGAAGGTGGTGAGGCCGATGATCGGCGCGGCGACGCGGATGTCGACCTCGAGCAGCGCCAGAGACACGCCGACCACCATCGAATCGATCGACGTGCCGACCGCGGTGATCACGAGCAACAGCGGCGAGCCCTTTTCCGCCTCCGCCGCGTCCTCCACGTCGTCGTCCTCGAAGGCCTCCCACACCGTGTGGCCGCCGACGCCGACGAGCAGCACGAAGGCGATCCAGTGGTCGATCGCCTCGACGTAACCGGCGAAGGCGGTGCCGAGCAGCCAACCGACGATCGGCGCCGACATTTCGACGAGGCCGAAGACGAGCCCGGTGCGCATCGCCAGGGCGGTGCTCGGCCGTTCCGGCGCGACGACGCCCCGTCCGATCGCGGCGGCGAAGGCGTCGATCGACAGCCCGAGGGCGAGCAGGACGAGGGCGAGAAGCGACATCGTGGTGCGATCAGGCGAGCCAGTCGCCGGTCGGGTGGTTCCACACCCGGCCGCTGTCCTCGAGCGCCGGCGAGATCAGCCGCATCACGGTCGGCACCAGAACGTCCGGGCGGTCGAGCGTCTCGGCGTCCTCGCCGGGCATCGCCTGCGCCCGCATCGCGGTCCTGAGCGGTCCGGGGTTGAGCAGGTTCGCCTTGATCGAGGTGATCTCGCTCTCCCGCGCCCAGGTGACGACCATCGCCTCGAGCGCCGCCTTGGAGACCGCGTAGGGGCCCCAGAAGGCGCGGATGCGATGGGCCGCACCCGAAGAGAGGAACACCGCGCGTCCCGCGTCGGAGCGGCGCAGCAGCGGATCGAGCGAACGGATCAGGCGCCAGTTGGCGGTGACGTTGACCGCCATCACCTTGTCCCAGTCCTTCGGCGCGATGTGGCCGAGCGGCGAGATCGGACCGAGGATGCCGGCGTTGCCGACGAGGATGTCGAGCTTGCCGTGGCGCTCGTAGAGCGCCGCACCGAGCCGGTCGAGGGCGTCGAAATCGGTGAGGTCGAGCGGCACCAGCGTCGCCGTGCCGCCGAAGCCGCGGATCTCGTCGTCGAGTTCCTCGAGCCCGCCGACGGTGCGCGCCAGCGCCACGACATGCGCTCCGGCCCGGGCGATCTCGCGGGCGAGCACGTAGCCGATGCCGCGCGAGGCGCCGGTGACGACGGCGATGCGTCCGTCGAGGGGTCTGTCGGTCATGGACGGTGCACTCCGGTCGGTTCGGCGCGAGGGCGGGAGGGGCGGGCGATCCGGATCACAGCGACTCGACCAGGAGGTCGAGCGTGCGGACGTCGCCGGTCAGCGCCCGGTCGGTGAGCCGCGTCGGATAGTCCCCGGTGAAACAGGCGTCGCAGAACTGCGGCGACGGATCGTTGCGCTTCGGCTCGCCGACGGCGCGATAGAGGCCGTCGATCGAGAGGAAGGCGAGACTGTCGACGTTGATGTAGGCGGCCAGTTCCTCGAGGCTCATGCGCGCCGCGATGAGCTTGGCCTTCTCCGGCGTGTCGACACCGTAGAAGCAGGGGTCGGTGGTCGGCGGCGAGGCGATGCGCATGTGCACCTCGCTCGCCCCGGCCTCGCGCACCATCTGCACGATCTTCTGCGAAGTGGTGCCGCGCACGATCGAATCGTCGACCAGCACCACCCGCTTGCCCTCGATCACCGCCCGGTTGGGGTTGTGCTTGAGCTTCACCCCCATGTGGCGGATGGCGTCCGTCGGCTGGATGAAGGTGCGCCCGACGTAGTGGTTGCGGATGATGCCGAGATCGAAGGGCAGATGCGCCGCTTCGGCGAAGCCCATCGCTGCCGGCGTGCCCGAGTCCGGCACCGGGATCACCACGTCGGCCGCCGCCGGCGCCTCGCGCGCCAGCTCCTGGCCGATGCGCTTCCTCACCGCATAGACCGACGTTCCGGAGAACACCGAATCGGGGCGGGAGAAGTAGACGTATTCGAAGATGCAGAAGCGCGACGCCGTCTTGATGAAGGGACGGATCGACTCGATGCCCTCGTCGGTGATCACCACCATCTCGCCCGGTTCGATCTCGCGGATCACCCGGCCGCCGATGATGTCGAGGGCGCAGCTCTCCGACGCCAGCACGAAATAGCCGTCGACGTCGCCGAGGATCAGCGGACGTACGCCCTGCGGATCGCGCACGCCGATCATCTTCTTCTCGGAGAGGGCGACGAAGGCGTAGGCGCCCTCGATCTGCCGGAGCGCGTCGACGAAGCGATCGACCAGCGGCCCCTTCGACGAGGTCGCGACGAGATGCAGCACCGTCTCGGTGTCGGAGGTCGACTGGAAGATCGAGCCGCGCACCTGGAGCTGGCGCTGCAGCGTCAGCGCATTGGTGAGGTTGCCGTTGTGGGCGACGGCGAAACCGCCGCCGTGGAACTCGGCGAACAGCGGCTGGACGTTGCGCAGCACCTGTCCGCCGGTCGTCGAATAGCGGGTGTGGCCGATCGCCCGGTTGCCCTTGAGGCGGGCCATCACCGCCGGCTTGGCGAAATTGTCGCCGACCAGGCCGATGTGGCGCTCGACGTGGAAATGCTGGCCGTCATAGGTGACGATGCCGGCCGCCTCCTGGCCGCGATGCTGGAGCGCATGCAGGCCGAGAGCGGCGAGCGCCCCCGCCTCCGGATGGCCGTAGACGCCGAAGACGCCGCACTCCTCGTGGAGATGGTCGTCGCAGCCGAAGGGAGACCCGTGGGCCTCGTCGGGCGAGAACGCGTCCGCATCGCGATCCGGCATCTGTCGCTACTCCTGTCCGTCCGTGCCGCCCCCGGTCTCGGGTCGAGGGTCGGCGGAGTGTGGAGGGTGGCCGTAAAACGCTCGGGACGCCGTCCTGATCGGAAGCGCCCCGGATCCACCCGTCTCGTCGTCTCGTCCTCAGGGCGCCGGCTTCGCCGTCGTCCCGATCATCTGCTCCAGTTGCCGCTTGTCGCCGTTGCGATAGAGCGGCGTCGCGGCGTCCGTGCTCTTCTGCGGCTGGGCGAGCGGCTTGCCGGGCTCGGCCGGCTCCTGCGGCGTGCCGTCCTCCGGCCCGCGCTTCTTCTTCAGATACTTCTGCAGCTCTTCTTCGGCGTTCTCGGGCAGCACCGCGAGCAGCCGTTCGCCGAGATAGTCGACGATCGGCTTCGATTTCGCCGCCGACACCCACTTGGGCTGCTGCGGCGCCGGAACGAACCAGTTGAAGAACTGCATCGCCACGACGATCAACAACAGACCGCGCGCCGCGCCGAACAGGAAGCCGGCCGAGCGATCGAGCGCACCGAAAGAAGAATCGAGCACGAAGTCCGAGATCTTCATGGTGATCCAGCTGACCACCAGCAGGGTGACGACGAAGAGCCCGATCACCGTGACGCCGAGCGCGACGTTGTCGTTCGGCACATAGGCCTTCACCGTCGGCAGGAGCTGCTTGTGGAAGAGGAAGGCGACCCCGGCCGCCGCCACCCAGGAGGCGATCGACAGCACTTCGCGCAGAAAGCCGCGATACATGGCGAGCAGCGCCGACACCAACATCACCACGATGACGATGCCGTCGAGGAGCGTGATGAAGTCCATCGTCCGAACCCAGCCTCGTTCGTCGTGGTCCGCCGGCGCCGCCCCGCCCTTCGGACCCGGTTCATGGGCGAAGAACCCGCCCGGTCCTTCCACCCTCTTCGCCGCGATCGTCGAGCGTCGCGAACCCGTCGTTTCGATACGCGAGCCGATCGCCTCGGTCCAGTGCGAATTCGCGTCGGAGCGTCGCACGCCCGATCACGAGCGCGTCGGCGTGCCTGCTTTCCGAGCCGCTCTCAGCGACCGAAGGCCCGCATCGACCCTCGTCCCTCACCCTCCGACCGGCCGCCGCCGCGCCCCTCGCGCTCGCCGCCGCGCCCTTCACGTTCGCCGATCGGCGCCCGATGGACGAGCCCGCCGGCGCCCGCGGCGATGCGGGCGACGAGGTCGGCGAGGGCCTGCAACTCGGCCAGCTCGAGGCCGGGAACCGCCGCCGATCCGACCGATTTCGCGCCCTCGCGGGGTGTCCGTCCGCCTGTCGCCTCGAGATTGCCGGCCGGCAGCATGGCCGAGCGGAAGCCGAGGCGCTCGGCCTCCTTGAGCCGCGCATCGGCCCGCGACACCGGCCGGATCGAACCCGAAAGGCCGATCTCGCCGAAGAACACGCTCTCGCCCGACAGCGCCACGCCGGCGAGCGAGGAGACGAGCGCCGCCGCCACGGCCAGATCCGCCGCCGGTTCGGCGATGCGCAAACCCCCGGCGACGTTGAGATAGACGTCGTGTTGGCCGAGCCGGACCCCGCAATGCGCCTCCAGCACGGCGAGGATCATCGACAGCCGATTGCCGTCCCAGCCGACCACGGCGCGCCGCGCCGTGCCGAGCGAGGTCGGCGCGACCAGCGCCTGGATCTCGATGAGGAGCGGCCGCGATCCCTCCATGCCGGCGAAGACGGCGGTGCCGGGCGAGCGCCCGTCGCGTTCGCCGAGGAACAGCTCCGACGGGTTGGCGACCTCGCGCAGCCCCGCGCCGGTCATCTCGAAGACGCCGATCTCGTCGGTCGCGCCGAACCGGTTCTTCACCGAACGCAACACCCGGAAGCGCTGGGCGTCGTCGCCCTCGAAATAGAGCACGGCATCGACCATGTGCTCGACGACGCGGGGGCCGGCGATCTGCCCGTCCTTGGTGACGTGGCCGACGAGCACGACGGTGGCGCCCGACGATTTCGCCCAGCGGATCAGAGCCTGCGCCGCGGTTCTGACCTGGGTGACCGTGCCCGGCGCCGATTCGGCCAGCTCCGTCCACAGCGTCTGGATCGAATCGATCACCACGAAGGCCGGTACCGGCCCGGCCGAGAGCGTGGCGAGAATGTCTTCGACCGAAGTTTCCGCCGCCAGCGCCACCGGCGCCGCCGAGAGCCCGAGCCTCTCGGCGCGGAGCCGCACCTGCCCGATCGCCTCCTCGCCCGAGACGTAGACGACGCGGTGGCCTGCCTGCGCCATCGCCGCCGCCGCTTGGATGAGCAGCGTCGACTTGCCGATCCCCGGATCGCCGCCGACCAGCAGCGCCGAGCCGCGGACGAAGCCGCCGCCGGTCACCCGGTCGAGTTCGGCGATCCCCGAGGCGAGACGTGGCGCCTCCTTGGCCTCGCCGGAGAGCGCCACCAATGGCACCACGCGCCCGCGTTTGGCCGACACCGAGACGCCCGCCGGCGCACCACCGACGCCGCCCGCGCCGCCGTCGACCTCCTCGACGATGGTGTTCCACTCGCCGCAACCGTCGCAACGCCCGGCCCATCGCGCCGTGACCGACCCGCAGTTCTGGCAGACGAAACGGGTGGTGCGCTTGGCCATGCGGTCTCCAGAGATTCCCGATCCGGATTCGATCGTCGGAGATTGGCACGATGTTCCTGTTTTGTACAGGGTGACATTCCCCGCTTTCCCCGGAAATCGTGTGCCTCCGTCACGCCGCCGTCACCTTCGTGCGCGAAGGGCGCGACGCGACGGGGAGGGCAGGGGCATGACGATGGGGCGGGTGATCTCGGTGGCGGCCGACGGCGGCCATCGCTTCTCCAAGCGGGTGACGCCGGCGATCCGCCTGCTGACCGGCCTCGGCGTCGAGGGCGACGCTCATTGCGGCGTCACGGTCAAGCATCGATCGCGCGTCGCCGCCGATCCGACCGCGCCCAATCTGCGCCAGGTGCATCTGGTTCAGGGCGAGCTCTTCGACGAGCTGCGACCGCGGGGTTTCGATCTCGCCCCCGGCGATCTCGGCGAGAACATTCTCACCGGCGGTCTCGATCTTCTCGCCCTGCCGCGTGGCGCCCGGCTGGCGATCGGTTCGACGGCGATCGTCGAACTGACCGGCCTGCGCAACCCCTGTGGCCAGATCGAGAATTTTCGGAAGGGTCTGCTCGCCGCCGTCCTCGATCGCGCTGCCGACGGCTCGCTCGTCCGCAAGGCCGGGGTGATGGCGATCGTCGTCGCCGGCGGTGAGGTCGCCCCCGGCGACACGATCACCGTGACCCTGCCGGCCGAGCCGTGGCAGCGGCTGGAGCGGGTCTGAACCACCGACGAGCATCGCCGCCGGCGCCGCGGCCGGCTCGGAGCGGCTTGACGGGGAAGCGAATTCGGTCAATATGTTCTGCATATGTTCCATGGAGGAGCGACGATGGTCACGGTCGAGGCGAAGCGCCGGCGGTTCCGCGAGCTGCACCGCGACGGCTGTTTCGTCCTGCCCAATCCCTGGGATGTCGGCAGCCTGCGGCGGCTCGAGGCGGCGGGCTTTCCGGCGGTGGCGACGACCAGTTCCGGGCTCGCGTGGTCGCTCGGCAAGGCGGACGGCGAGGTCGGCTTCGACGAGGTCGTCGCCCACTTGCGGGCGCTCGTTGCGGCGACCGATCTGCCGGTCAACGCCGACTTCGAGGACGGTTACGCCGTCGATCTCGCCGGCCTCGGCCGCAACGTCGCCGCGGCGGTGGCGACCGGCGTCGCCGGTCTGTCGATCGAGGACCAGCGCGGCGACCGGCTGTTCGATCGCGTCGAGGCGGCGGAGCGCATCGCAGCCGCCCGCCGGGCGATCGACGCCATCGACCCCGCCGTCGTCCTCGTCGGCCGCGCCGAGGGCCTCCTGCTCGGCACCGCGGCGCTCGACGACACCATCGCCCGCCTCGTCGCCTATGCCGAGGCCGGCGCCGACTGCCTCTATGCGCCCTGCGTCACCGACCTCGGCGCCGTCGCCGAGATCGTTGCGGCGGTGGCGCCGAAACCGGTCAACGTGCTGCTCTGGGGCGAGGCGATGCGGGTCGCCGATCTGGCGGCATGCGGCGTCCGCCGTGTCAGCCTCGGCGGTGCGCTCGCCGCTGCGGCCCGGCGCGGCTTCGAAGCGGCGGTCCGCCTCCTCGTCGAGGAGGGGCGAGTGGCGCCGCGCGAGCCGGCCTTCCGCTGAGCCTCACAGCGCCGGCTGCGCCGACGGCGGCACATAGGCCGCCCGCGCCGCCCGCACGGCGTCGTGGTTGTCGATCGCCCAGCGGATCATCTCGCCGAGCGGCACCAGCATCGAGATGCCGAGGTCGGTGAGCGTGTAGTCGACCCGCGGCGGAATGGTCGGGAAGACGCGGCGTGAGACGAGCCCGTCCTGTTCGAGCCGCCGCAACGTCTGGGCGAGCATGCGTTGGGAAATGTCGGGGATCCGCGCCCGGACTTCGCTGAAGCGCAGCGTGCCGCCTTCGAGTTCCTTCATGACCAGCGCCGTCCATCGGTCGCCGAGCCGGTCGAGCACGTCCCGGATCGGGCAGTCGCCGGCGTCGCAGGCGGTCGAACGATGCAGCGTCATGGGGTGGCCTCGCGGGATCGTAGGGGCGGTGACGGCCGCCTTCCTCGGTTACGCCGATGATACCGACTGACTTTTCCCGCCCTCCTTGCGGCGTTCGGAGGGGTAGGTATCGAATATTTACCGACATACGAATTGTAAGTCGAACGCAAACACACCGACCGATATCGAATGGAGACCGATCAGCCATGTCCGGCAAGACCCTCGTCGTCCTCGCCCATCCAGACCTCGCCCGCTCGAAGGTCAACGCCGCCTGGGCCGCGGCACTCGCCGCCCATTCCGACCGCGTCACCGTCCACGACCTCCATGCCGCCTATCCGGATGGCGTGATCGACGTCGCCGCCGAACAGGCGCTGCTGCGCACCCATGATCGGGTGATCTTCCAGTTCCCGATGTTCTGGTTCGCCACCCCGCCGCTGCTCAAGCGTTGGTTCGACGACGTGCTCGCCTACGGCTTCGCCTACGGCCCCGGCGGCGATGCGCTGGAAGGCAAGGCGATCGGCGTCGCGGTCTCGACCGGCGGCAAGGCCGAAGCCTATCGCGCCGGCGGACAGAACGCCTGGACTCTCGACGAGCTGCTGCGGCCGATCCAGGCGACCGCCCGCTTCTGCCGCGCCGACTATCTGCCGCTGTTCACGCAGCAGGGCGCGATGTGGGGGCTCTCGGAGGACGAGATCGCCGCCTCCGCCCGTGCCTATGCGGCCCATGTGCTCGGCGAGCCGGCAGCGCTCGCCGCCTGACGCGGCGATGCGGAACTCGGAGGATCTCATCCGAGTTCCGTGTTCCCCTCATCGAAAAGAGCTTTCCGAACAAGGGGTTCTTCGATCCCTGGGATTCCGTGCGCGAGGGCGCTCCGGCCCGTCCTCACCCGCCCCGATGGATGCGCGCGTAGCGCCGGCCGAGGCTGGTCAGCACCTCGTAGTCGATGGTGCCCATCCGCGCCGCGGCCTCCTGGACGGTGACGTGCTCGCCGATCAGCTCGATCATGTCGCCGCGCTTCGCCTCCGGCACGTCGGTGACGTCGACCGCCATCAGGTCCATCGAGATGCGCCCGACGAGCGGCACCATCCGGCCGTGCAGGTGGCCGTGGGCGCCGGGCGCGCCGTCGGCGGAGGAGGCGGCGCGGTGGAAGCCGTCGGCATAGCCGACCGAGAGGATGGCGAGCCGCGACGGCCGCCGCACCGTCTGGCGCGCCCCGTAGCCGACCGTCTCGCCGGGCGGAACGTCGCGGATCTGCAGGATCCTCGCCTCGAGCCGCGCCACGGCCTTCATCGGCGTCGCCTCGCCCGAGACGATCGCCCCGCCGTAGACGGCGATCCCCGGCCGGACGAGGTCGAAGTGGTAGTCGGGTCCGAGGAAGACGCCGGAGGAGTTGGCGAGCGACGCCGCGATCCCGGGGAAGAGCGCCCGGGCCTCGCGGAAGCGGGCGAGTTGTGTGGCGTTGAGCGGATGGTTCGGTTCGTCGGCGCAGGCGAGGTGGCTCATCACCAGGACGAGCCCGGCCGCCTCCACCGCGGATGCGTCGGCGGCGAAGGCGCGGGCTTCGGCGAGCGACAGGCCGTGGCGGTTCATGCCGGTGTCGACGTGCAGCGCCGCCCCGACCATCGTGCGCGATGCGCGGCGAAAGGCCGTCCAATCGGCGATTTCCGCCGGCGAGCCGAGGACGGGGAAGAGGCGATGCGCCGGGTAGACGCATTCCTCGGCGGCGGTAAGACCGTTGAGGACGAAGATCCGCGCTTCCGGGTGATGAGCGGCGTCGAGCACGGCGCGAAGTTCGACGCCTTCGCCGACATGGGCGACGAAGAAGGTGCGGCAACCGTCGGCGAGAAGGGCACGAGCGACCGGTGCGAGTCCGACGCCGTAGGCATCGGCCTTGACCACGCCGGCGACTTCGACACCGGCGCCGACCCGCGCCGCGATCGACCGCCGATTGGCGACGAGGGCGTCGAGATCGAGGGTGAGCCGGGCGGGCGGAACGGGAACGGGAGCATCGGTCATCGTCCGGACAGGGGAGAGGCAGCGCCCCCCGGTGTCAAGCCCGTCGAGTGGAGGGGTCGCCGCCGCCGCGACCCGGCCATGCGGCGGGCGAGACTGGTATCGGCGGGAAGACGCGCTATGACGGAAGGATCCCGAGACCGGCCGCGTGCCGGAAACCTTCGCCCGAGACCCGATGTCGCCCGATCGCGGTTCGCCCCCCGTCCTCCCGCCCGCCGCCGCCCCGCCGGCCGAACGCGTCTGGACGCGCCGCGGCACGCCGGCCTATGTGCGGATCAACTGGGCGCTGTTCCTCTCCGGCTACGCCGTTTTCTCGCAGATCTACTGCACCCAGCCGTTGCTCCCCGTCCTCGCCGAACATTTCGGCGTCGGCGCCGCGACAAGCTCGCTCGCCCTGTCGCTGACCACCGGCTTCCTCGCCGTATCGATCTTCGTCGCCGGGGCGCTGTCGGAATCGGTCGGCCGCAAGACGCTGATGTTCGCCTCTCTGGTCGCCGCCGCCGTGCTCGAACTCACCGCGGCGGTCGCGCCCTCCTGGCATCTCCTGCTGATCATCCGGGCGCTCGAGGGCGTGGCGCTCGGCGGCGCCCCGGCGGTCGCCATGGCCCATCTCGCCGAAGAGATCGAGCCCGCCGGCCTCGGCACCGCCATGGGCCTCTACATCGGCGGCAACGCGCTCGGCGGCATGGCCGGCCGCGTCTTCACCGGCCTCGTGGCGGAAGTCGCGGACTGGCGTTGGGCGCTGGCGGTGATCGGCGGCCTCGGCCTCGCCTCGGCGATCGGCTTCCTGGTGCTGCTGCCGCCGTCGCACAATTTCGTGCCGCGCCCCACCCGCCCGCTCTCCGCCCATCTCGCCACCTGGGGCCGGCATCTGGCGAACCCGGCGCTGGCGCTGGTCTTCGCCATCGGCTTCCTGGCGATGGGCGGCTTCGTCACCACCTACAATTACATCGGCTTCCGCCTCGCCGACCCGCCCTTCGATCTCGGGCAGGCGGCGGTCGGCTCGATCTTCGTCGTCTATCTCTTCGGCATCCTCGCCTCGCCGCTCGCCGGCCGCGCCGCCGACCGCTTCGGCCGCGCCCCCGTCATCGTCGCCGGCACGGCGCTCTCCGCCCTCGGCCTCGCGGCCACCTGGCCCGACTCGCTCGCCGCCATCGTCGTCGGCATCGCGCTCTTGACCGCCGGCTTCTTCGCCGCCCATGCCGCGGCCAGCGGCTGGATCGGCCTCCTCGCCCGCGGCGACCTCGGCCACGCTTCGTCGCTCTACCTCTTGGCCTACTACCTCGGCTCGTCCGTCGCCGGCTCGCTCGGTGGGGTGTTCTGGACCGGCCTCGGCTGGGGCGGGATCATCGGGTTCGTCGGCGCGCTCCATCTCGCGACCGGGCTGCTGGCGCTCCGGCTCTACGCGCGTCGCCGCACCTCCTGAGCCGGCCGAGGCCTCGGTGGCGGAACCATTCCGCTGCCGCGGCGTTCATTTCCCGACGCCGCCCGACGGTCGGGCGGCAACCTCGGGAGATCTGAAGACATGAAGATCATGGCCACTACGACCGCCGTCGCGGTCCTCGCCTCCCTCGCCTTCGCCTCGCCGGCCTCGGCCGACCAGTCCGGCGGTGGCGCCCTCGGCGGCGCCGCGGCCGGAGCGGTGGGCGGAGCCATCATCGGCGGTCCGGTGGGCGCGGTGATCGGCGGCGTCGCCGGCGCCGTGGGCGGCGCCACCATCGGTACCATCGCCGCCGACGATCAGGTCTACGTCCGCACCTACGTCGAGAAGCATCCGCGCGACAATGTGGTGGTGAAGGAGCCGATCGTCATCGGCAAGCCGCTGCCGAGCTCGGTCACGGTCTATGAGATCGAGGGCAATCCGAAGCTCGCCGGCTACCGTTACGCCTATGTCAACCAGAACTACGTGCTGGTCGACGGCGACGGCATGGTGGTGGGCACCATCGTCCACTGACGCCGAGCGACGTCGGCGGGGCCTCTCGCCCCGCGGCGGGACGGCTCGAAAGGGCGGCGGTCGCGGCGACGCGGCCGCCGTTCGCCCGTTCCCACTTCGCTGCGATCCCCCTCGAATGCGCCCGCAGCGATCACTCCCGCCGTTCGGGCAGGTGATCGTCGCGGATGAGGTCGGAGAAGCGGGTGAACTCGCCGGCGAAGTGCAGTTCGACCGAGCCCGTCGGCCCGTGGCGCTGCTTGCCGACGATCACCTCGGCGATGCCGCGCATCCGGTTGAACTTCTCCTCCCACTTGAACCAGACGTCGGTGCCCTTCTCCTGCGGCTCCTGGTTCTTGAGGTAGTACTCCTCGCGATAGACGAACATGACGACGTCGGCGTCCTGCTCGATCGAGCCGGATTCGCGCAGGTCCGCGAGCTGCGGCCGCTTGTCGTCGCGGTTCTCCACCTGACGGGAGAGCTGGGACAGCGCCACGATCGGAACGTTCAGCTCCTTCGCCAGCGCCTTCAGGCCGGTGGTGATCTCGGTGATCTCCTGGACGCGGCTGTCGCCCTTGCGCGCCGACCCGGTGAGGAGTTGCAGGTAGTCGACGATCAGCACGTCGAGGCCGCGCTGGCGCTTGAGCCTGCGGGCGCGCGCCGCCAGCTGGGCGATCGAGATGCCGCCGGTCTGATCGACCCACAGCGGGATCGACTGCATGGTCTGCGCCGCGCCCACCAGCTTCTCGAACTCCGCGTCGGTGATGTCGCCGCGACGGATCTTGTTCGACGGGATCTCGGCCTGTTCGGAGATGATACGGGTGGCGAGCTGTTCGGAGCTCATTTCGAGCGAGAAGAAGCCGACCGCGCCGCCGTCGACCGTCTTCATCGTGCCGTCCGGCTGTTCCTCGGCGCGATGGGCGGCGGCGATGTTGAAGGCGATGTTGGTGGCGAGCGACGTCTTACCCATCGCCGGGCGGCCGGCGAGGATGACGAGGTCGGAGCGCTGCAACCCACCGAGGCGGGCGTCGAGGGAGGCGATGCCGGTGGAGATGCCCGAGAGCTTGCCGGCGCGCTGGAACGCCGCCGCCGCCATCTCGATCGAGCCGCGCAGCGCGTCGGAGAACGAAACGAAGCCGCCGTCGTAGCGCCCCTGTTCCGCCAGTTCGAACAGCCGCCGCTCGGCGTCCTCGATCTGGGCGCGCGGCGGCATGTCGACCGGCGCGTCGTAGGCGATGTTGACCATGTCCTCGCCGATGCGGATCAGGTTCCGGCGGACGGCGAGTTCCTGGATGACACGGCCGTAGTCCTCGGCGTTGATGACGGTCGTCGCGTCGGAGGCGAGGCGCAGCAGATACTGCGTGACGCTCATCTCGGCGATCTGCGCCTCGGCCGGGAAGAAGGTCTTCAACGTGATCGGCGAGGCGACCTTGCCGGCCCGGATCAGCTGGCCGATGCGCTCGTAGATGGCACGATGCGGCTCCAGCAGGAAGTGCCCCGGCTCCAGGAAGTCGGAGACGCGATAATAGGTCTCGTTGTTGACCAGGATCGCCCCGAGCAGCTGCCTTTCGGCCTCGGCATTGTGGGGAGCGATACGGGCGAGCGCCGGGACGGTGTCCTCGACGCGACGGATCGGAGCTTTCATGGGGCGCTTGTACGGTCGTCGGCTGGGGCGGAACGAAGGTTGAGAAAGTCTTAACGACCCCCGCTCTGCCCCGGAAGCGGCGAGGCTTTCATACCGCTTCTTCCACAGGAATGATTCGGCCGTCGAGTTTATCCGACTTGACCGCTGCGCCGGTCACGGATCGACGCCGAGTCGGTCCCGTGCCGCGGTCCGGCGCGAACGAAGAGAGCCGAGCGTCGCCGCTCGGCTCTGTCGTGTCTCGGCGCCGCAGGTTCGGGCGAGCCGCCCGCCCCGCCTCACTCCGCGGCGACCTCGAAGCGCGGCGCGACGCCCTTTTCCGTCGCCTCCATCACCCGCTCCTCGTCGAGCGGCATGTGGTCGAGGCGGTAGAGGACGGCGATCAGCACTGCCGTGGCGGCGAGCATCATGTAGGGGCCGAAGAGCCACAGCACGAGCGGCACCAGCAGGAAGTAGGTGCGCATGCCGAACCAGTAGAAGCGGCCGGAACGCTCCAGCTGGGCGACCACCGTGTCGAGCGGGATGCGGCCATACTTGCCCGACAGCGGCACGTTGATCATGTAGCCGACGTGGTGGAACTGTCGGATCGCCATGGTGAAGGAGAGGAAGGCGGCGAAGAGGTCGACCAGCAGGATCAGCGTCTTGACCGTCCACAGCACCGCGCCGCTCGGTCCCATCGGGTTCAAGACGTGCCAGCTCGCCTCCAGCCGCTCGCCCTGCGCCGACAGGGTCAGCACGCCGATGATCAAGAGCACCGCGGTCGACGCCATGAAGGTCGCCGCCATGGTCGAGTTGCGCAGCGTCTGCACGGCGAGGACGTCCTTGCCCTCCGCCATGACGGCGCGCACCCAGGCGGCGCGGGACTTCGTCATCGTCGCCTGGAAGGTGAAGTTCTTGTTGTGGCGGACCTTGAAGCCGAGGAACACGTGGTAGCCGACGAGAGCCGTCAGCGTGACCAAGAGGGCCGCCAGATCGATCGCCATCGCGAGCGTCGGTTCGAAAGGCATGAGACCGGTTCCCTTCGTCGCGTCATTCGCCGAAGAAGGGGAAGGGCTTGGCGAGCGGGCTGCGCTTCTCGTCGTCGCCCTTGCGCGGCTCGCCGGAAACCCAGGCGAGGAGGCGGCGCAGGAGCGACGTGCTCTCGTCGACGGCGCGCCGATGGCGGGAGGGAAGGACTCCGAGCGAGTTGGTCAGGGCGGTCATGGGAACTCCGGCATTTTCCATCGGGCGATGCTCGGGAAGATACGGAGTCGGACTGACGTCGCCCTGCAAATATCATGAAATCGTTGTCAGGTTTCCTCGGCGTGATCGTCAGGTGCAGCGGCGAAGGCGAGGGTGACGACGAGACCGGGCCGATTGTCGCCGAGGTCGAGGCGGCCGCCGTGGTGGCGCACCACCGCATCGACCACCGAGAGCCCGAGGCCGGTGCCGCGCTGGTGGCGGCTGGCGTCGAGGCGGACGAACCGTTCGAGTACCCGTTTGCGCTCCGCCGCCGGGATCCCCGGTCCGCTGTCGGCGACACGGATCTCCACCTCCGCGCCCACTCGCCGCGTCGAGACGAGCACCCGCCCGCCTTCCGGCGTGTAGCGGATGGCATTGTCGACGACGTTGGAGAGCGCCTGGAAGAGGAGATGCCGGTCGGCCTCCACCGCCGGTGCGCCGTCCGTCGCCAGAACGAGGTCGAGCGACTTGTCCTCGGCGAGCGGCGAGAAATAGTCGACGAGATCGTCGAGCATGTGCGCCACGTCGACCCGCTCGCGCGTCGACGGCGCGCCGTGGTCGATCCGCGCGATCGACAGCAGCGATTCCAGCGTCTCCAGCAGCGTGTCGAGATCGGCCACCGATTCGGCGAGCGACGTCTCCAGCGCCTCCGGCGTCGGCTCCGAGATCTGCAACAGCTCCAGCCGGCCGCGCACCCGCGACAGCGGGCCGCGCAGATCGTGGGCGATGTTGTCGGTCACCTGCCGCGTCGCCGTCATCAGCTCCGAGATGCGGTCGAGCGCCTCGTTGAGATTGGCGCCGAGCTGGTCGAACTCGTCGCCGGAGCCGGAGATCGGCATGCGCTCGTCGATGTGGCCGTGCAGGATACGATGGGCGGAGGCGTTGAAGCCGGCGAGCCGTCGCACCACGGCGCGGCTGGTGAGGAGCCCGGCCAACACCGCCAGGAAGGTCATCGCCACCGCCGCGATCGCCGAGGATTCGCCGATGATGCGCCGCAGTTGGTCCTCCTCGGTGAGGTCGCGGCCGAGCTGCAGCGTCAACCGGTCCCTCAGGCTCACCGCGAGGAGCCGCGCCTCGTGTTCGCCGTCGGCCGGCCCGCGCCGCATGACGATGTTGGAATAGCCACCGGGCGCCGGCACGGCGCCGCGCACGATGGAGAAGTTCTCGATCAGCTCGCCGCCGTCGGCATCGACCACTCGGTAGAGACGAGCGCTGCCGCGCTCGGCGAAGATCCGGCTCTGCACCGCCTGGAGGATGCCGCTGCGGTCGGACCCGGCGAGTTCGGTCGTCAGCCGCTCGCTCTCCGCCACCAGCCCGACGTCGACCCGATGCTCCATCGCCGCCTGGGTCGAGAAGAACACGAAGGCGATGAGCGCCCAACCCGCCAGGAGATAGAGCGGCGCGGTCAGCACCGTCAGCCGGAAGGTCGCGGTCAGGATCGGGTCACGCTTCACTTCTCAGACAATATCCCGCGCCCCGCACCGTGAAGAGCATGGGCTTGGGATATCCCTTTTCGAGCTTCTGCCGCAGCCGGGAGATGTGGACGTCGAGCGTGTTGGTCTGCGGGTGGAAGTGATAGTCCCACACCGCCTCGAGCAACATGGTGCGGGTGACCACCTGATCGGCGTGGCGCATCAGGTATTCGAGCAGCATGAACTCGCGCGGATGCAGCGCCAGCGGCTGGCCGGCGCGTCTGGCCGTGCGGGTCGCAAGATCGAGCTCGAGATCGCCCACCTTCAGCACGGTCTGGGGCTGCGCTCCCTGACGCCGCCGCACGATGGCGTCGAGCCGGGCGTGCAACTCGGCGAGCACGTAGGGCTTGACCAGATAGTCGTCGCCTCCGGCCTTCAGCCCGCGGATGCGCTCGTCGACATGGGAGAGGGCGGAGAGGATGAGCACCGGCGTCACCACCCCTTCGCCGCGCAGCCGGCGGATCACTTCGAGCCCGTCGAGCCCCGGCAACATCCGATCGACGACGAGCGCGTCGTAGACCGGATCGCGGGCGAGCGCCAACCCGTCGAGCCCGTTGTCGACATGGTCGACGACGACGCCGAATTCCCCGAGGCCCCGCTTCAGGTAATTGGCGACCTCGCGATCGTCCTCGATGATCAGGATCCGCATCGTCCGTGTTTCTCTCCTTGCGGGAGACCCTAGCCGATGCCGCCGACCGTCGGCAACGCACGCCGAGCCGCAGGTGCCGCCGTTCACCCCGCCTTCGAAACACGAAGAGCCGGGCGTCGCCGCCCGGCTCCTGGTGATGTCGTATCGTCCGGAAGGATCGCCGGGACGCCTCGTGCCCCGGATCTCCGTCGCGAAGAGGCTCACGCCTCCTCGTGATAGCCTTCCTCGTCGGTGATCGGGCCGACTTCGCGCTCGAACAGGTTCTCGTTGTCGCGGGTCAGGACCTCTTCGCCGCGCGCCTGACGCTCGGCTTCTTCGGCCGAACGGGCGACGTTGACGGTCACCTTGGCCTCGACCTCCGGATGGAGGGCGATGAGGACGGTGTGCAGGCCGATGGCCTTGATCGGCGCCTTGAGCTCGACCTGGTTGCGGGCGACCGAGAAGCCGCCGGCGGTGATCAGGTCGGCGATGTCGCGGTTCGACACCGAGCCGTAGAGATGGCCCATCTCGCCGGCCGAACGGACGACGATGAAGCTCTGACCGTCGAGCTTCTCGGCGACCGCGGCCGCCTCGGCCTTGCGCTCGAGGTTGCGGGCTTCGAGCTGCACCTTCTGGCTCTCGAAGAACTCCTTGTTGGCCTTGGTGGCGCGCAGCGCCTTGCCGCGCGGCAGCAGGAAGTTGCGGGCGTAGCCCGGCTTGACCTTCACCACTTCGCCCATCTGGCCGAGATTGGCGACGCGCTCGAGGAGGATGAGTTCCATGTGTGTGCTCCTTCCGGTGTGTTCGGATGTCGATGTTCAGAACGGGCCGGCCGACGGTTTGCGCCGGCGCAGGCCCACGTAGGGTTCGAGGAGGCCGACGAGCGCCACGAACGCCGCCGGCAGAGTGAAGAGCAGGACCAGCCCCCAGATGAAGGCGAGGATGATGATCCGCGCCTGCGACCGCCGGGCGAGCGTGTGGATCACGCCGGCGCCGACGAGGAAATGCGCCGAGAACAGCGTTCCCGCGACGATCGAGGCGAGGACCCCGAGCGATCCCTCGGCGAAGGCGGCCGCGAACGCCGCGGCGAAGGCGAGGCCGGCGGCGGGCGGCAGTTCCACCGCGGCGGCATCGTCGAACGGTCGCGTGAGGCGCCCCGACTTGGCGACGATCTTCACCGCCGCCCACAGGTCGAAGACGATCACCAGGAGCCAGCTCGCCGGGAAGAAGGCCGGGAACAGCAGGACCGTTCCTCGCACCATCGGGTCGATCAGCGAGGCGTCCGGGATCTCCGCCGGCGAGACGCCGCCGCGCACCATCATGTGACGATAGGCGGTGGAGACCTGCTTCGCCGTCTCCTGCGGATCGAAGCCGATGGAGATGCCGCCGATCACGGTCGCGACCGCCACGGTGACGCAGATCGCCAGGAGCGCCCGCCCGAGCGGATACCACTCGCGGGACGCCGGATCGGCGGGATCGCTCTGTCGCGCCAGTCCGAGGAGATGGGCCGCCGCGAGGGTCGGCAGAGCGTCGAGCAGGAGGAGCGACACGCCCGCCGGGGTGCCGAAGCCCACCCACACGGTCGCCGCCGCGGTCGCCGTCGCGACGAGCCCGGCGATCGTCCCCCAGCCGATCGCGGCGATGCCGAGCGGCAGCGGCGCGAGCAGGAAGAGCGGCAGCGCGAGCATGGTTCCGCCCACCAGCGCGGCGAAGAGCAGCGCGGTCGCGAAGCCGGCTCCGAGGCCGATCAACAGAGGAGGGGCCGAGAGGGATCTCGTCATGTCGCCCAGCTGTCCCGTCTCTCACGAGAACGGTTAGAGGCGGTCCCGCCCCAACCCGATCGTTCCGACGCCTGTTGTCTCGCGGGCCGGTCGTGTCGCCCGTACGCCCCGGCACATCGCTCGGGGAGGAGAGGCGGGCCTGGTCGCCCGCCTCGATCTCGTCACCGCGCGTGAGACCGCGCGGGTCGTCGCGTCACATCACTTGATGACGAACGGCAGCAGGCCGAGGAAGCGGGCGCGCTTGATCGCCTTGGCGAGTTCGCGCTGCTTCTTGGCCGACACCGCGGTGATGCGGGACGGAACGATCTTGCCGCGCTCGGAGATGAAGCGCTGCAAGAGCTTCACGTCCTTGTAGTCGATCTTCGGCGCGTTGGCGCCGGAGAACGGGCAGGTCTTGCGACGGCGGAAGAAGGGGCGGCGGGCCGCCTGAGAGGTTTCGGCCATCACTCGTTCTCCTCGCCACCGAACTCGGCGTCTTCACGACGCGGACCACGATCACGGCGCGGGCCACGATCGCCACGGTCACCACGCTCACCACCACGACGGTCGTCGCGGCGCTCGTCGCGATCACGCTTCTGCAGCATGACCGACTGGCCTTCCTCGAGCTCGTCGACGCGGATGGTGAGGAAGCGCAGCACGTCTTCCGACAGGCGCTCCTGACGCTCGACCTCGGCGATCGCCGCGGCCGGGGCCTCGATGTTCATCAGGGCGTAGTGCGCCTTACGGTTCTTCTTGATCCGGTAGGCGAGGGACTTCAGACCCCAGTTCTCGACCTTGGTGACCTTGCCACCGAGGCCTTCGACGATGGTCTTGTACTGGCCGATCAGGGTGTCGACGGCCTGCGCCGACACGTCCTGGCGAGCCAGGAACACGTGCTCGTAGAGCGGCATGTGAAACCTTTCTGCGCTCGGGTTCCGACGCTCCCGTGTGGAACGTCGACCGCTGGGCACCGGCGCCAAGCCTCCCGGGACCCTCCGAGGAAGAGCCCGAAAACGATGACTGTCGGTGAGCGGAGACACGGGACGACGGATCGGAACCCCGATCCTGCCGCATCGATTCCCGGGGTTCCCCCCATGAAATGAACGCGACCGTCCGTTCAGCCCCCGGCCGAGTGCCCGACGGAATGGGCGGGTTCTACAGGTTTTGACGCGGGATGCAAGGGGAATTGCCGGAGCACTCACGGGAACTCGATCTCGCGGCCCCAAGACCGGCGAGACGGAGGCAGGGCGTCACATTCGGTCCCGGTGTGGTCTTTGGCGCGCCTCTCGAAGGGTGTAATGTCGTCATGGCAACCGGAGGGAGAAATGACGAAGAACATCGTGATCTTCTCGGACGGCACCGGTCAACGCAGTGGCGAGCGCTTCGAGGAGAACCGGACCAACGTCTACAAATTGTATCGCGCGACGAAGTGCGGTCCCGACTCCTCCGTCGACCCGAACGAACAGTTCGCCTTCTACGATCCGGGAATCGGGACGGTTCCGCCGATGTATGGTTTCTTCGGCGCGGTTTGGGCGACGGTCTGGAACCTGGTCTGCCAAGCGACGGGATTAGGACTCACCCGTAACATCAAGGATTGTTACAAGGCCATCGTTGCGACCTACGAGCCCGGTGACAGGATCTTCCTCTTCGGCTTCAGTCGCGGCGCCTATACGGTGCGTTGTTTGGCGACCGTATTGAAATACTGCGGCGTTCCGACCCGGGCACCCGGCGGAGGGCCCCTGATCAAAAGCGACGGTGCGCTGGAATGCGTGGCGACCGAAGCGGTCGAGCGGGTCTACCAGCACGTCGCTTGGGGGCGGGAGTCTCGTGTCTACTCCGCACGGTTCCTCGAACAGCGCCGGCTGCTCGCCGATCGGTTCCGCCAGCGCTGGTCGAGCGAAGAGGTCCACGCCCATTTCATAGGCGTCTTCGACACGGTGGCGACCGTCGGCAATCGGGTTTCACAGGTGATTGTTGCGATCCTGGCCCTCGTCGCGGCCACATTTGCCGCGTGGGCCGCCGCGGCCGTCATCGGCGGACCCTATTTCCACTGGTTCTTGCGCCTGGTGTGCTACGGCGCGGTCGTCGGTCTCCTCTGGTTTCTCGCGACACACCTCAAGATCGCATTCGGGTTGCCGGGGCACCCATGGTGGAAGACGCTGCACATCAACCCGATCCGCATGCAGTTCTACGACAAGACTCTCGATTCGCAGGTCGGTTGGGCGCGGCATGCTCTCGCTGTCGACGAACATCGCGCCGATTTCGATCGCGTCGAATGGGGGGATGAGACCACTCTGCGTGAAGTCCGCCCCGGTGAGCCGGAGTCGCTGATCCAGCTCTGGTTCGCCGGCAACCATGCCGACATCGGCGGTGGCTACCCGGAGCCCGAATCGCGTCTTTCGGACGCCGCTCTCGCCTGGATGGTCGGTGAAGCGACGTCGATTCCCGACCCCCTGCTCGTCGATCGTTCCGTCCTGAGAGACTACCCCTCGCCTGCGGGCATGCAACACGACGAAACGCTGTCCTGGAAGTTCCGTTTCGCGAAGAAGAAGATTCGGAGCATCGATCACGATGCCCCGTTGGACGGTGTCGTCCTTTCCCGCTTCGAACTCGGAGCCGTCCTTCAATCCGATGAAAGGAGGCCGTATCGGCCCGAGAACCTTCGCTTCCACGATCGCACGAAGGCCTATTACCAGGGTTCATCGAGTTCCTGAGAGCGCCGTCGCCGAGCCGTAGGCGAACCACAGCATCAGGACGCCGGTCAGTGCCTTCACCGTGATGCCCCACCAGTCGCGTGTCCCGCCCTGGTCGAAGCGGCGGTGGAGGAACACCACCGAGGCCGACCACAAGAGGCCCCAGACCAGGGCGCCGGCGAGCACGGACGCCGCGACGATCAGCAGCGAGGACATGCCGAGCGCCGTCATCTCCGGCCGGCCGATGGCGGCGAGCCAGAAGGCGACGTTCCAGGGGCTGGTCAGCGCCATCATCGCGCCGAGGAGGACGCTGGCGCGGTTCGATTCGAACCGGCTCGGCCCGGCCGGTGCAGCGCCGGCCGGGGTCCGCCACGACGACCACGCCCCGAGAAGGAAGAGCACCGCCAGCGCGATCAGCAATCCGATCGACAGGACCCCCATGACCAGCCGTGTCGTCTCGCCGGTGAACAGCGTGCCGACCCCGAGCGCCACCAGGATCGCCCACAGGGCATCGCCCGCGCAGGCGCCGAACAGCACCCCGAAGCCCGACCAGAAGCCGTTGGCGAGGCAGCGACGGGCGATCTCGGCGTTGATCGGCCCGGGCGGCCAGGCGACCGACCAGCCGAGGACGAAACCGGTGGCGACGAGGGAGAGGAGGGTGGGTTCCATGACCGCCTCTCAATCACGCCCGGCGCCGCCCCGCAAGCGGCGGCTGCGGGCGTGTCGTCGCAGCGCACCTCATCGGTGGCGGTGGTCGTGGATGTCATGGGTCTTCACGCCCTCCGCGATCGACGGCGGCGTGAACCAGTCGCGCCGCTTCAGCGTGGCGACGGCGTCGGCGCGGCCGGCGGCGCGATGCTCTCGCGCCGAGCGGACCGAGAACTCGTAGTCCTTGCTGTCGCGCGTCCCGGCGCGGGCGCGATAGATGAGGTGGAGGATGTCGACCACCCCCGGGGCCCTGAGGTCGGCGAGCAGCCGTTCGTCTTCCTCCGTGCGCGAGGGAACCCGCTCGAGCGCCGCGCGCAGTTGCTGGCGCAGACAGAAGGTCTGGGCGAAGCGGGTGGTGCCGGCGCGGGTCCGGCTGGAGTAGGTGATGTCCTTCTGGCGGGTCAGCACCTCGTTCATGTCCTGCGGCATCGCGCCTTGCGCCGGGAAGAGATCGACCTGGAAGACCAACGCCGAACAATCGCCGTCCTGATCGAGCAGATATTCGAGCGGCGTGTTGGAGACGATGCCGCCGTCCCAGTAGTGCAGATCGCCGATCTTCACCGCTGGAAGCGCCGGCGGCAGCGCGCCGCTCGCCATGATGTGGCGCACCCCGATTCGGGTCGGCTTCGTCGGATGCCGGGTGTCGAACCATTCGAGATTGCCGGTTTCCACCGCCACCGCCCCGACCGAGACCCGCATCGGCCCCTCGTTGAGCAGCCGGAAGTCGACCAGTTCCTCGAGCGTCTCGGCCAGCGCCCCCGTCTCGTAGAAACTCGTCGCCCCGTCGGAGCCACGCGGCATCAGCCAGGGGCTCGGCAGACGCGGCTTGAAGAACCCCGGTTGGCCGAGCGTCATCGCCGCGAAGGCGTTCCAGCCGTCGATCATCGGCCGCAGGAAGTCGAAGGAGCCGAGGCCGCCGAGCTGATCGTTGCGGGTGATCCTCTTCCAGAAGGTTTCGAGCCGCTCGAGCCGCCGCTCCGGCGGGTTGCCGGCGATGAGCGCGGTGTTGATCGCGCCGATCGACACGCCCGAGATCCAGGTCGGCTCGATCCCCGCTTCGGCCAGCGTCTCGTAGACCCCGACCTGATAGGAGCCGAGCGCGCCACCGCCCTGCAGGAGCAGAGCCACCCGGTCGTAGGGTGCGAGCAGCTCCGAGAAGTCGCTCGCGGCCGTGGGGTGATCGGTCGCGGACGGGGGACGGATGTCGTCGGCCATGGAACCTCGTCGTATTTCGGGGGGCGCGCGAAAGGCGGGGGCGGGGCGATCGGACCCGACGGTGAGGCTGGACCGCGCTCGTGGCGCGACTGTGACCGCCGATCGATGACGGGCGTGTCGCGGCCACGGTCTCGGCAATTCGTGGATGGGAACGGCCTCGAGGGGCTCCGGAGCCGGCCCGCCCCTTGACTTCTCCCCCTCATCGGGCTCATTCGCCGACCCCGGGGCTGGAAAATGCCGCCGCGGGCCGCCGAGGCCCGCCCCGAAAAGAACACGACCGAGGCGACCCGCATGACCATCGCGTTCACCTTCCCCGGACAGGGTTCCCAGGCCGTCGGCATGGGCAAGGCCCTCGCCGACGCCTATCCGACCGCCGCCCGCGTCTTCGCCGAGGTCGACGAGGCGCTCGGACAGAAGCTGTCGACGCTGATGTGGGAAGGCCCGGAAGCGGAATTGACGCTCACCGAGAACGCCCAGCCGGCGCTGATGGCCGTGTCGCTCGCCGCCATGCGGGTGCTGGAGGAGAAGGGCGTCCGGGTGAAGCGCGAGGCCGCCTACGTCGCCGGTCATTCGCTCGGTGAATATTCGGCGCTCGCCGCGGCGGGCGCCTTCTCGATCGCCGATGCGGCGCGCCTGCTCAAGATCCGCGGCCGCGCCATGCAGGCCGCCGTGCCGGTCGGTGAGGGCGCCATGGCCGCGCTTCTCGGCCTCGATTTCGCCGCCGCGGCGGAAGTCGCGGCCGAAGCGGCGCAGGGTGATGTCTGTCAGGCCGCCAACGACAACGCCGACGGTCAGGTCGTCGTCTCCGGCGCCAAGGCGGCGGTCGAGCGCGCCGTCGAGATCGCCAAGGGCCGCGGCGCCAAGCGCGCGATGCTCCTCAACGTCTCCGCCCCCTTCCATTGCGCCCTGATGCGGCCGGCCGCCGACGCCATGGCCGAGGCATTGGCGAGGGTCGAGATCCACCGCCCGATCGTGCCGGTCGTCTCCAACGTCCTCGCCTCGGCGATCTCCGACCCGGACGAGATCCGCAAGCGTCTGGTCGAGCAGGTCACCGGCACGGTGCGTTGGCGCGAGAGCGTCGTCTATCTCCAGCGCCACGGCGTCACCCGCCTCTACGAGATCGGCTCCGGCAAGGTTCTGACCGGCCTCGTCAAGCGCATCGTCGAAGGCGTCGAGGGCGTCGCCGTCAACACCCCCGACGACATCGAGAAGATGGTCGCCGCGCTCGTCTGAAGAAGACAGCGGGTCCGCCCGCTGCTTCGCTTCGATCCTGTTTCGAGACCCAGGAGGTCCCCCATGTTCGATCTGACCGGCAAGGTCGCTCTCGTCACCGGCGCCACCGGCGGCATCGGCGCGGCCATCGCCCGCGCCCTCCATGCCCGCGGCGCCACCGTCGCCCTCTCCGGCACCCGCGAGGCGGTTCTGAACGAGCTGAAGGCCGAACTCGGCGACCGCGCCGAAGTGTTCGTCGCCAATCTCGGCGACCGCGCCTCCGTCGACGCTCTGGTGCCGGCGGTCGAGGCGAAGTTCGGCAGGCTCGACATCCTGGTCAACAACGCCGGCATCACCAAGGACAACCTCTCCATGCGCATGAAGGACGAGGAGTGGGATCAGGTGGTCGAGGTCAACCTCACCTCCGGCTTCCGCCTGATCCGATCGGCGCTCAAGGGGATGATGAAGCGCCGTTCGGGCCGCATCGTCGGCATCACCTCGGTGGTCGGCGTCACCGGCAACGCCGGCCAGGCCAACTACGCCGCCACCAAGGCCGGCATGATCGGCATGACCAAGTCGCTCGCCCAGGAAGTGGCGAGCCGCAACATCACCGTGAACTGCGTCGCGCCCGGCTTCATCGAGACGCCGATGACCGATGTGCTCAACGACAAGCAGAAGGAAGGGATCCTCGGCGCGGTGCCGGCCGGCCGCCTCGGCACGCCGGCCGAGATCGCCGCCGCGGTGGTCTTCCTCGCCGCCGACGAAAGCGCCTACGTGACCGGTCAGACGATTCACGTCAACGGCGGTATGGCTATGATCTGATTGATGAATTCGGCAATCTTGCAGATTGCCGAGGTGGGCCTCCCACCATCCCGTCGGTCACTGGTCAAGGCCGGGAAAGTGTGCTAGCACGACCCGGTCCGGCCCGAAGAGGGCGGGGAGAGGACGTTCGGCTTTGGGAGCCGGGCGACACCTTCTCCCGAGTTTCGCCGGGGGGCGGAGAAGGACGTGGGAAGTTTTCCCGTGGTGGCTCATCCCGAGGGACGCCGCGCGGGGTCGAAGGATCGCTCCGGCGCGCGCCGGGTCGGTCCTCTCCGGGGTGCCTCACCGCACTCGGGGTCGAGCGCGAAGTCGCGAGGCGCCATCCGGAGGTTCACATCGGGGCGCCGGCGAAATGCCGGTGGTTCGGGGTCGGTTTATCCTGTTCTGGGAAGATAAGCACATGAGCGACATCGCTGAACGCGTGAAGAAGATCGTTGTCGAGCACCTCGGCGTCGACGCCGAGAAGGTGACCGAGAACGCGAGCTTCATCGACGACCTCGGCTCCGACTCGCTGGACGTGGTCGAGCTGGTCATGGCGTTCGAGGAAGAATTCGGCGTCGAGATTCCGGACGATGCCGCCGAGACGATTCTGACCGTCGGCGACGCGGTCAAGTTCCTCGAGAAGAACGTGGCGGCCTGAGTTCGGCTGCTCGGCCCGCGTCGGCTCCCGAGCCGCGCGAAGCGAGCGCGAACCGGTCCATGAAGATGTCGCGCCGGCCCTCGTGGCCGGCGTGCACGCGTCGGGCGACATCTGTCGGCCCGTCGCAGGGATGTCGGAACGGCGGCGCCGTGCCGCGTCGGAGTGACCGGGGGCGAGTCCCTCGGGACTTCGTCGTGTCGCGGCGCTCGAACCGTTTCCGGTGAAGTCACGAATGGTCATTGACGAGGTGAGGTCGCGATGCGTCGGGTGGTCGTCACGGGTCTGGGCATGGTCACGCCGCTCGGCTGCGGTGTCGAGGCGACTTGGTCGAACGTTCTGGCCGGCAAGAGCGGCGCCGTCCGCATCTCCGACTTCGAAGTCGAGGATCTCGCCTGCAAGATCGCGGCGCGCATCCCGCGTGGCGACGGCACCAACGGCACCTACGATCCCGACCGGTGGCAGGACCCCAAGGAACAGCGCAAGGTCGACGAGTTCATCACCTTCGCCATGGCGGCCGCCACGCAGGCCCTCGACGACGCCGACTGGCACCCCGAGAGCGAGGACGACCAGTTCTCGACCGGTGTCCTCATCGGCTCCGGCATCGGCGGCATCGGCGGCATCTACGATGCCTCGATCACGCTCAAGGAGCGCGGGCCTCGTCGCGTCTCGCCGTTCTTCATCCCCGGCCGCCTGATCAACCTCGCCGGCGGCTACGTCTCGATCCAGCACGGCCTCAAGGGTCCGAACCATGCGGTGGTCACCGCCTGCTCGACCGGCACCCACGCCATCGGCGACGCCGCCCGTCTCATCGCGCTGGGCGATGCCGAGGTGATGGTCGCTGGCGGCACCGAGAGCCCGGTCAATCGCCTGTCGATCGCCGGCTTCGCCGCCTGCCGGGCGCTTGCCACCGCCTACAACGACGAGCCGACTCGCGCCTCGCGTCCCTACGACAAGGACCGTGACGGCTTCCTGATGGGCGAGGGCGCCGGTGTGGTGGTGCTCGAGGAGTACGAGCACGCCAAGGCGCGCGGCGCCAAGATCTACGCCGAGGTCATCGGCTACGGCATGTCCGGCGACGCCTTCCACATCACCGCGCCGAGCGAGGACGGCAACGGCGCCTACCGCTGCATGGCCGCCGCCATCAAGCGCGCCGAGATCTCGCCCGCCGACATCGACTACATCAACGCCCACGGCACCTCGACCATGGCCGACGGCATCGAACTCGCCGCGGTCGAGCGCATCCTCGGCAACCACGCCGCCAACGTGGCGATGTCCTCGACCAAGTCGATGACCGGCCATCTGCTCGGCGCCGCCGGCGCCATCGAGGCGATCTTCTCGATCCTCGCCATCCGCGACCAGATCTGCCCGCCGACCATCAACCTCGACAATCCCTCGGTGGAGACGGCGCTCGACCTCGTGCCGCACGTGGCCAAACAGAAGAAGATCGACGTCGCGCTGTCCAACTCCTTCGGCTTCGGCGGCACCAACGCCACGGTGATCTTCCGCAAGGTCGACTGATACCGAGCGGATGAAGTTCCGACCTGTTCGGAACGTCATCCGCGAAGGCAAGCCCGAACGGGCGTCGGCCGGTCGGGCCGCAACCCACGAAATTCGGACGAGTCCGAATTTCGTGAACTCGGTATGAGACGTCGCGTCCGCGCGCCTCGGCTTGCGCCGGGGCGCCGGGGTGGTCCTAATGGGCCCGCGAGATTCGGTCGGCCGCCGCGTCCCTCGAGGAGGCGCCGGCGCGGCGAAGATACGGGATCGACGCGTTTTCGCCGCGATCGTCCCGCATCTCGACGAGACCGAACGTCAGGTAGCCACGAGCCCCGAGGTGACATGACCTCCGAGAAGACCGATCACCAGGCGGAAGCGGCCGAAGGCGCGACCCACACGCCCGATCCCGTCGCCCTCGATGCGGCGAAGGACATGAAGTCCGTCGAGGCCGCGGCCCGCGAGATCGTACCGCCCGCCACCGAGCCCACTTCCGAGTCGGTGCGCAGCGTGCCCAAGAGCCCGCGTGCCGCGATCGAACCGGCCGAGGTACCGCCGCCGCCGGCGAAGACCCGCTCGAAGGCCGCGCGCAACCCGACCATCGTCTTCCTCAACGGCGTCTTCTCGTTCCTCACCATTCTCGCCGTGGCGATCGGCGGCTTCGTTCTCTACGCCAAGCAGCGCTTCGAGGCCGCCGGTCCGCTTTCCGCGCCGGTGGTGGTGGTGATCCCCAACAACGCCTCGCCGAGCGGCATCGCCGATCTCCTCGAGAAGAACGGCGTCGTCGCCGATGCCACCACCTTCCACCTCGGCACCCGCCTGATGAAGGCGGCTGAACACCTCAAGGCCGGCGAATACGAATTCCCGCCGCACATTTCGATGCGCGACGCGCTCGAGATCATCACCGAGGGACGCTCGGTCCAGCATCGCATCACCTTCCCCGAAGGCTGGTCGAGCGACCAGATCGTGCGCCGCCTGCTCGACGATACGATCCTCACCGGCAAGATCGCCGCGATCCCCGAAGAGGGGGCGCTGCTGCCGGAGACCTATTCCTACTCGCGCGGCACCACCACCCGCGAGCAGATCCTCGAGCAGATGAAGAAGGCCCAGGACCGCCGCCTCGCCGACATCTGGGCGCACCGCGCCGACGGCCTGCCGCTGGCCACCCCGCGCGACCTCGTCATCCTCGCCTCGATCGTCGAGAAGGAGACCTCGAAGGCCGACGAGCGACCGCGCGTCGCCGCCGTCTTCATCAATCGCCTGCGCAAGGGCATGCGGCTCGAGACCGATCCGACGGTGCTCTACGGCATCTACGGCGGCAAGGCCTGGCTCGAGGGGCGCACCATCACCCGCGCCGACCTCGCTTCGCCCAATCCCTACAACACCTATCGCATCCAGGGTCTGCCACCGGGTCCGATCTGCAATCCCGGTCGTGCGGCGATGGAAGCGGTGGCCAATCCGTCGCGCACCAACGAGCTCTTCTTCGTCGCCGACGGCACCGGAGGCCACGCCTTCGCCGAGACGCTCGACGAGCACAATCGCAACGTCGCCCGCTGGCGCGCCATCGAACAGGGCAAGGTGCCGCCGCCGGTCGCGCCGACCCGCAACGTCACGCCGAAGCCGGGGACGTCGAAGCAGAACTGATGCCGGAGGCCGAAGGTGCCGCCGCACCCGGCCTTTCGAGACGCGCGAATTTCTCATGTGCATCGGCGGCATGAGAAATTCGCGTCAGGAATACCATCGGTTCTTTCCGATGTCCGATGTCCGATGTTACGAGCCAACCTCGCGGAGGCCGGTCCGACCGGCGCCCGCTCGCCCGCGTCGAGGATCCGCGCCCATGTCGCTCCACAGCATGACCGGTTTCTCCCGCCTCGACGGCTCCGCCTGCGGCCAGCGCTGGACCTGGGAGCTGCGCTCCGTCAACGGCAAGGGTCTCGACGTCCGCCTGCGTCTGCCGCCCGGCCTCGACCGGCTGGAGATCCCGGCCCGCAACCGCATCGCCGAGCGCCTCGCCCGCGGCAACGTCCAGGTCTCGCTGACGCTCACGCGCGAGGCCGGCGCCACCACGCTGCGCGTCAACGAGGAGGTGCTCGCCGCCGTCCTCGCGGCGATGAACCGCATCGCCGAGAAGATCGACGCCACCGCGCCGACCCTCGACGGCATCCTCGGCATCAAGGGCGTGCTCGAGACCGCCGAGGTCGAGGACGACGAGGCGACCCGCGCCGCTCTCGATGCCGCCCTGCTCGCCGGGCTCGCGACCGCCGTCGACGGCCTGATCGCCGCGCGGGCGAGCGAAGGCGCCGCCGTCGGTCGAGTACTCACCGGCCACATCGACGAGATCGAACGCCTGACCGCGGCGGCCGAGGCTTGCCCGGCGCGTACGCCGCAAGCGATCCGCGCCCGCCTCGCCGAACAGGTGGCGGCGCTGATGGATCAGGTGCCGACCCTCGATCCGCAGCGCCTGCATCAGGAGGCGGTGCTGATCGCCACCCGCGCCGACATCCGCGAAGAGCTGGATCGCCTCGTCGCCCATGTCGCCGAGGCGCGCCGGCTGATGAGCGGCGGCGGCGCCGTCGGCCGTCGCCTCGACTTCCTCGCCCAGGAGTTCAACCGCGAGGTGAACACGCTCTGCTCCAAGGCGAACGACCGCGAACTGACCACCATCGGCCTCGATCTGAAGGCGGTGGTCGATCAGTTGCGCGAGCAGATCCAGAACATCGAATGATCTCGGCCGCCGGCGAGCCGGCCCCCGCCTCGGAACGACGCCCCATGACCTCGACCTCCGCCGATGCGCCCTCAGCCTCCTCGCCGCGCGAGGCCCGCCGCGGCCTCGGGCTGATCCTCGCCTCGCCCTCCGGCGCCGGCAAGTCGACCCTGTCGCGCCAGCTCCTGCAGGTGGAGAGGGACATCACCCTGTCGGTGTCGGTGACCACCCGCGGCAAGCGCTCGAGCGAGATCGACGGCGTCCACTACCACTTCATCGACCCGCGCCGCTTCACCGCGATGCGCGACCGCGGCGAGCTGCTCGAATGGGCCGAGGTCCACGGCAATTTCTACGGCACGCCGCGCGAGCCGGTGGAGGCCGCCTTCGCCGCCGGCCGCGACGTGCTCTTCGACATCGATTGGCAGGGCACCGTTCAGGTGGTCGAGAAGCTGCCCGACGACATCGTCACCGTCTTCATCCTGCCGCCGTCGATGAAGGAACTGGCGAGCCGCCTGCACCGCCGCGCCGAGGACACCGAAGAGGTCATCGCCAAGCGCCTCGCCAACGCCCGCACCGAGATCGCCGAGTGGCACCGCTTCGAATACATCGTCGTCAACGACGACCTCGGCCGCGCCTTCGAAGAGGTCCGGGCGATCCTCAAGGCCGAGCGCCTGAAGCGCGAGCGCCGCGTCGGCCTGGTCGACTTCGTCGATGGGCTGCTGAAGGCGGAATGAGCGCCCGCGCTCATCCCGCGGCGAAGACGTTCGCCAGCCTGACGAACCCGGCCACGTCGATCTCCTCGGCCCGGGCCGTCGGCAGGAGCCCGGCCGTCTCGATCGCCGCCACGCCCTTCGGTCCGAGGCTCTTCAGCGATTGCCGCAGCATCTTGCGGCGCTGGCCGAAGGCGGCGGCGACGACGCGCTCGAGCACATCCGGATCGACCGCGGCCGGGGAGGGGCGGGGGATCAGCTTCACCACCGAGGATGTGACCTTCGGCGGCGGCGTGAACGCCTGGGGGGAGAGATCGAAGAGGATGCGGCTCTCCGCCCGCCAGCCGGCGAGCACCGCCAGTCGGCCGTAATGGTCGTCGTCCGGCGTGGCGACGATCCGCTCGGCCACCTCGCGTTGGAACATCAGTGTCGCCACCGACCACCACGGCGGCCACGGCTCGGCGCGCAGCCAGCCGACCAGCAGCGGCGTCGCCACGTTGTAGGGCAGGTTGGCGCAGAGCCGTGCCCTGTGGGTCGCCGGATCGACGCCGAGCGCCGCCGCGTCCCTCCCGACGATCGCCGCGAAGTCGACCTCCAGCGCATCGCCCTCGATCACCTCGAGCCGGCCGGGATAATACGCCGCGATCTCGGCGAGGGCGTCGAGGCAGCGCCGGTCGCGCTCGATGGCGACCACCTTGCGCGCCCCTTCGGCGAGGAGGGCGCGGGTCAGGCCGCCGGGGCCGGGACCGACCTCGATCACCAACGCGCCGTCGAGCTTGCCGCCGGAGCGGGCGATGCGGGCGGTGAGGTTGAGATCGAGCAGGAAGTTCTGGCCGAGCGCCTTCAGCGCTGTGAGGCCGTGCGCTGCGATCACCTCGCGCAGCGGCGGCAGGTCGTCGATCTGCGCCATCACGCCGCTCCGGTCATCGTGGCGGCCATCTTCAGCGCCGCGATCAGACTGCCGGGATGGGCCTTGCCCGTGCCGGCGATGTCGAAGGCGGTGCCGTGATCCGGCGAGGTGCGGACGAAGGGCAGACCGAGCGTGACGTTCACCGTCTCGTCGAAGGCGAGGGTCTTGACCGGGATCAGCGCCTGATCGTGGGTCGGGCACAGCGCCACGTCGTAGCTCGCCCGCGCCCGTGCATGGAACAGGGTGTCGGCCGGCAGCGGCCCGCGCACGTCGATCCCTTCTCCCCGGAGCATCGCGATGGCGGGACGCATCACCTCGATCTCCTCGCGTCCCATCGCTCCGTCTTCTCCGGCGTGCGGATTGAGCCCGGCGACCACCAGACGCGGCGCGGCGAGGCCGAAGCGGCGCCTGAGATCGGCATCGACGATTCGCGCCGTCTCGACGATCAGATCGGTCGAGAGGTCGCGCGTCGCGCGGGCGAGCGACACGTGGACGGTGATCGGCACGGTGCGCAGATCCGGCCCGGCGAGCATCATCACCGGCCGCCACGCCCCGCCGTCGGCCGGCACGGCGAACCGCCCGGCGAGATCGCCGAGGAATTCGGTGTGTCCGGGATGGGTGAAGCCGGCGTCGTAGAGCGCGTGTTTGTGGATCGGATTGGTGACGACCGCCGCGGCGAGGCCGAGCCGTACCTCCTCGACCGCACCGTCGATCGACGCGATCACCGCCGCCGCGTCGCCGACCGTCGGCCGCCCCGGCTCGCCGACGACCGTCCGGCCGAGATCGACCACCGGCAGCCCGGTGGCGAAGGCGGGGATCGTCTCGTCCGCCGCCACGACATGGATGGGAACATCGAGCCCGAGCAGGGCGGCGCGGCGGCGCAGAAAGGCCGGATCGCCGATCACGTGGAAGGCCGGCAGACGTTCGGTCTCCCGGCGCATCCAGGCCGCGAGCGTCACGTCGGGGCCGACGCCGGCGGGCTCGCCCATGGTGAGCGCCAAGGGGAGGGCACGGGCATCGGTCACGGACGGGACCTCGCTCACTTCTTGTATTCGATCACCGCGATGCGCCGGAGGTCGTTCATGTAGCGCCGCGAGTAGACCTCGCCTTCCTGATTGCGCAGGTCCTGTTCGACCTTCGAGCGGATCGAGAAGTCGCCGGCGACCTCGCGCTTGTCGCAGATGATCAGCATCTCGTAGCCGATCGCCGAGCGGTTCGGCTTCGACAGCTTGCCGACCTCCATCTTGGCGAGCTCTTCGCGGAAGTTCTCCGGCAGTTCGTCGGCGGTGCGCTTGCCGAGGTTCTTCACCAGCGCTTCCTTGATCGGCTTGACGATGTCGACGAGGCCGGAGCATCCCGACACCCGGCTGCGCAGCGCTTCGACCTCGCGCAGTCGCCCGGCGGCGTCGCCGCCCTTGGCCGGCACGACGAAGATCACCTGCTGGATGTTGTATTCGGCGGTGGTGCCGGACACGGCGTCCTGCACCGCCTTGCCGCCGTCCTTCTTCGACAGCGCGTCGACGACCTGACTGTCGGTGACGGCGATCTGCTTCGAGAAGCGCCCCATCACCAGCTGCTGCCAGATCATCTGGGTGCGAATGCGGTTCTTCAGCGTATCGGCCGAAATGCCCTGCGCCGCGAGACCCTGGGTGAGCTGCGCCGGGGTCGCCTTCATGCGCTGCGCGATGCCGGCGAAGGCGCCGTCGACCTGCGCCTGCGAGACGGAGATGCCGACGCGCTTGGCCTCCTGCTGCTTCAGCTTCTCCTCGACCAGTTCCTCCATCGCCGCGCGGGTGACCGAGGCGGCGGTGGTCGAGCGGTCGACGAGGCGCAGGAAGCGCGCCCGGGTGGCGATCTCGTTGGAGGTGATGGCTTCGCCGTTCACCACCACCTTGATCGACGTCTGGGCGAGGGCGCCGCCAGCCGAAACCAGAAGGGCGATCGTCGCGCCGGCGAAGAAGGTGGCGAAGGCGGTTGCCCGGTTCGGTCTCTGCATGATCCCCTCGTCCCTCCTCTCGTTCCGGCCATCGGGCCGTTTTCCGTCGCTCGTCTCGGATGATCCGGCGAGATCGACGCGTTTCTCGCTCATGTATCCGTCGAAGGCATGGCGATATCGTGGTCGCCGCCGCTTTCGCAGCCGAATCGTCGTCCCGACGCTCAGTTCGTCGTCGACAGACTGTTGGACAGCTGGCCGTCGCCCAGCGTGCGGAAGCCGAAGCGCAGATAGAAGGTCTGATCGTGCACCGAACCGACCGTCACCGGCAGGGTCGAGGTGTCGACCGCGGTGTAGGTCGCGTCGCTGTAGGACAGTGAGATCGAGAAGCTGTCGTTGTCGTAGCCGATGCCGACGCTGTTGCCCGAGATGAACTTGCTCTTCAGGTCGTAACGCAGACCGCCGTAGAGGCGCCAGTTCGTCGCCAGACGCAGATTGGCGTGGGTCTGCAATTCCGACCGGGCATCCTTCAGCGCGTTGCGGATCGCCGCGGCGCCGGCCACGCCGGCCGCATCGTAGGCGGTGAGCAGATCGTAGAGTTCGCGCGGCGTCCTCAGATAGGCCCAGCCGACGCCGGCGGTGAGCGGACCGCTGGTGCCCGTCGCCTGGATGTCGGCGCGATTGAGCGTGAAGTCGGATTGGTCGAAGCGCGTCTGCGCGCCGATGCGGAAGCCGTTGGCGCTGTCGAGCGAGACGCGCGCGACCCAATCGGAGGCGTTGGTCTCGAGACCCGATCCGTAGGCGGTGAGCGGCACCGGCCGTCCCAGCGCCGCCTGCGCCATGAGCGTCGTGTAGTCGGGATAGGCGAAGGAGTTCGCCCCGGCGAGCAGGTAGGACCTGCCGAACAGCGCCGACAGCGAGCCGCCGGCGGGGCCGTGGAACGTGTACTGGCCGCCGACGTTGAGGCGTGTGCCGCCTTCCGAACGGTCCCAGCCGGCGAACTTGTCGGGCCGGAACAGGGTGGTGTCGTCGAACACGACGCTCTGTGCGTCCTCGTTCGGCAACTTACCCATCCACTGCTCGTTCGGCCGCATCACCAACTGGGCGATCGGCGAGAACGTGTGGGCGCCGAAGCTCGTCTGCGCGATGAACGGGAAGCGGTATTCGAGGCCGATGGTCGGCGTGATCCGCGCCAGCGTTCCGTTGTTGACGAAGCCGACCAGGGTCGGGTCCGCCGACTTGTCGAAGAAGACGTCGCCGCGCAGCGAGGCGAAGGGCGTCACGACCTGACCGAGATCGTCGATGATCTCGCGCCGCCAACCGACCATGCCGGAGACGCGCGTGAACGTACCGGCGATGCCGAGCACCCGCCCGTAGGTGTCGATGTCGGTCTTGTCGCGCGTCAGGCTGGTCAGGTTGAGGTGTGCCGAGACCTCGCCGCCGGCCACCGGATGTTCCGAGACGAAATCGTAGTCGACGACCGGATGCACCACCGGCTGCTTGTCCTGCAGATCGTTGCCGGAGCCGAACAGCAGCATGTTGCCGTACTTGTCGTAGGCGAGATCGTCGTTGAACACCGAGAAGCGGTAGAGCCGGGCGTCGAAATAGTTCCTCAGCCCCTGGCCGGTGAGGAACACGGTCGAGATCGTGCGATCGGCGCTGTAGGGAATGAGGTGGTAGTCGGTGAGGAAGCGACGGTCGGAGACGAGCGTCGCGTCCCAGCCCCAGCTCCAGTTCTCGTTGATCGAGAACTTGCCGGTCGTCAGGAGCGCGCCGCGGCGCTCGCGATCACCGCTGGTGAACTTGAAGGCGCTCGGGTCGACCTGGTCGATGCCGAGGGCCCGCGCGGTCACCATGCCGGACTCGAACCGATGGCGCACCTCGAGGTCGAGCAGCACGCCCTGGCGCGACAGCGCCACCGGCGAGAAGGTTGCATCCCAATCCGAGGTCGGCGCCCAGAAGAACGGCACCTGCACGCCGAGACCGAGCTTGGCGGAGTTGATCACCCGCGGCATCAGGAAGCCGGTCTTGTGGGTCTCCGACGGATCCGGGTGCTGGAAGTAGGGCACCCAGGCGATCGGCATACCCAGCATCTCGAGGCGCGCGTCCTCGTAGTAGACGGTCTTCTCTTTCTGCTTGTGGATGATCTTCGCCGCCTTGATCTGCCAGAACGGCGGCCGGGTCGGCTCGTTCACGCAGGTCTGGCAGGCGGTGTAGACGCCCTTCTCGAAGACGGTGACGTCGCCGTCCGACCGCGTCGCGCTCTCCGCGGCGAATCGCGACCGGTCGATGGTGTCGATGCGCAGGGATTCGACGAAGCCGTCGACGAAGCCGTCGGAGACGTCGAGCTTCGGCGAAGTGAGGACGTTGCCGTCCTTGTCGACGAGCCGGGCGTCGCCTTCCGCGATCACCCGCTTGGCGGCGCGCCGGTAGATCACCTTGCGCGCCGTGAGCGTGTTGCCCTTGTAGTAGATCTGCACCCGGCCGAGCGCCGTGACGGTGTCGGCGTCGTTGTCGTAGACGACCTGATCGGCCTCCACCACCATGTGGGAGTCGCGGGTGGTCGGCTTGGTCTCGAGCGGCTTCACCGCCGCCGGGATCGCCGGCTTCACCTTCGGCGCCACCGGCTTCGACTTCTGCGTCGCCGGCTTCACCTCCTGCGTCGCGGCGGGAGCCGGCGCGGTGAGGGCCACCGCCGTTATCAGCGCCAGGGCCGTGGTGGCGAGCGAGCGGCCGCGGAACGCGCCGAGCACCGAGAATTTCGACGAAAGAGGCTTCTTCGTGGAGGTCGTCGACGGACGACCGCCACCGTTCGGCGCGCCGAGGCGGCCGTTCGAACCCGGTGAACTCTGGTCGTGCCGATCGAGGACGGCGCGGAGCATGTCTAACCGTCCTCCAGATACAGCAGAATGGTGAAACCCATCGACGATGCGACCACGGCGGGCGACCAAGCTGCCAGAGCTGGCGGGACCATTCCCGCGCCCCCGAGACCCCGCGCGACCTCTCCGACGACATAAAGCACGAAGCCCGCAGCGACGCCACCGAGAATCATCCGCCCGATGTTGCCGAAGCGGAACACTCGGAGAGAAACCGTCGCCGCGATCGCCACCATCGCCACCAGGAGCAGCGGTCGTGCCAGAAGCAATTGATATTGAAGCTCGAATTGATAGGCCGGCAATCCGGCGTTGCGCGCCGTCTCGATGAACGACGGCAGCGCCCAGAACGACAGCGTGTCGGGCTGGGCGAGGCTCTCGCCGACCTGTTCGCGCTTCAATCGGGTCGACAGTCGGTAGACGTCGAAGACCTGTGGATCGTGCCCCGAGGCATGGACTCGCGCCTTGGAGAGCCGCCATTGGCCGTCGTCGTAATCGGCGCTCTCCGCCTCGATCCGCTCGCGGAACTTGCCGACCTTGTCGAAGGCGTAGATGTCGACGTCGGTCAGATGCAGGCCGCGGTCGACGGCGCGTCCGGCGCGGATGATCGATTCCCCGTCCTCGCCGTCCTGGCGCAGCCACACCGCCTGCGCGGTGTCGAGCATCGTCTTCTTCTCGGGCCCGGCGAGCTCCGACACCATACGGTCGGAGCGCTCCTTCATCGCCGCGGCGAAGGGATTGTAGACGAGTGTCGCGAACAGCCCGAGCCCGGCCGCCACCGCCAGCGCCGGGGCGGTGAACTGCCACACCGAGATACCGGCGGCGCGCGCCACCACCAGCTCGAGCTTGCGCGACAGCGCCAGGAACGCCGTCATCGCCCCGAACAGCGTGGCGAAGGGCAGCACCTGTTCGGAGAAGGTCGGGATGCGGAAGAACGACGCTTGGAAGGCGATCCCCCAGCGGAAACTCGGCCGGTCGACGGTGGCGCGGATCATGTCGAGGAAGTCGAACATGAAGACGATGGCGAAGGCGATGCCGAAGATCGAAAGGATCGCCATCAGGATCCGCCGTCCGAAGTAGAGGCCGAGCGTCGATCCGATCATGCCGTCTCTCCCCCGTTGCCGAGGCCGAGGCGATCGCCGATGCGGCGCGCGAGGAAGCCGACGCCGTCGCCGACGAGATCGAGGAAGCGGTCGACCGGCGCCGGCAGCGACGGCGTACGGTCCCCCGCCACCAGAGCGAGACCGGCGACGATCGCGACGCCCGGCACGCCATAGAGCACGACGACGGCGAGCGACGAGGTCGCCGCCGCGCTCGACGCGGCGAAGTGGGCGCCACGCAAGGCCCCGGAGACGACGATGGTGGTCAGAATGGCGAAGCCGCGCCCCTGACGGGTGGTGCGAGCGTCGCCCAGCGCCAGGAATGCGACGAGCGCGAAGGCGAGCGGCAGCAGCGGTTGCGACAACCGGTCGTGCAGTTCGGCGCGCAGACGCCCGGCGGCGCGCTGCGCCTGCGGATCGTTCTGCCCCGCATCGCTCGACGCCTGCCACAGTTCCGCCGTCGAGCGTTCCGACGGCCGATAGGTCGGCGCCACGTTGGTCGGCGTCAGGCCCGAGAGGTCGAACGCGTAGGATTCGAAGTCGACCAGCGACAGGTTGCCGTCCTTGTTGGTGCGCCGGTGGATGACGCCGTCGCGCATCACCAGCAGCGTCTTGCCGAACATCTCGACGATCGCGGCACGCTCGGCGATGTAGGCGAAGGCGACATCGGGATCGCGGCGATCCTCGACGAAGAGACCGGCGAGCGAGCCGTCGCCGGATCGATTGCGGATGTGGAAGGTGAGGCCGCCCTCGATGTCGACGAAGCGTCCGGGCTGGACGATGTTGGCGACGAGGTCGACGTTGACCTTGGTCAGTTCGTTGCGGAGCGCCCTGAGCGCCGTCGGCGAACCCCACGAAGTGAGGACGAGCATGACCAGGGCGGTCACGCCCGCCAGCGCCAGCAGCGGTTTCAGCACGACGAAGCGCGACGCGCCCGAAGCGTTGAGCACGACCAGTTCGCTCTCCGCATTGAAGGCGTTGAGCGTCTGCACGGCGGCGATGAGCAGCGCGAAGGGCGCGATGACGATCACCAGGAAGGGCAGGGCGAGCGCGGTGATCTCGAAGAAGACGAGGAGGGCGGCGCCCTTGGCGGTGATGATGTTCATCTGGCGCAGCGCCTGGGTCACCCAGACGACGCCGGCCAGCGCCATCAGGGTGAGCAGGAACGCGCCTGCCGTACGACGGAAGATGTAACGCTCGATGAGCCGCATATCTCTTCCGTGGTCCTCCATCATGGGGTACGCGCGCCGGGCGCCGTCGTCGACGCCATGTTCGCGCGTCATCACGCCGTGATCGTGGCCTCCGGCGGGCCGGATCGATCGGCGCGTGTCATCCCATGTCCCTGGCGTTCATCCAAGCGCGGAATGCCTAATCGATCGCCAAGAAACATGGTTGACGAAAGGTTGATGCCGCGCGGACACGGACCTCGATGCGCCTCGGCGCTTGCCGTTCGCGTCGCGGCGCTCCACATTCGCCCCGACTTCTTCCGCGTGTCGCACGCCCTTCGTCCCTCCGGAGTTCCCCTCGATGCCGCAGCCCGCCGTCTCCTTCTCCAAGCTCGCCGCCCCCGACACCGGTGTCCTCGTCGTCCTCGTCGCCGAGGATCTGGCGCTGGCGCCGGCCGCGGCCGCCTTCGACGCGAAGGCCGGCGGAGTGATCGCCCGCGCCGTTCAGAAGGCCGCCTTCAAGGGCAAGCAGTTCGCCACCCTCGACGTCGTCGCCCCCGCCGGCACGGAGCTCGATCGGGTGATCGTCGTCGGCCTCGGAAAGCCGGCCGATCTGGCCGAGAAGGACTGGGCGCGCCTCGGCGGGGCGGTCACCGCCAAGCTCATCGAGGTCAAGGCGACGAACGCCACCCTCTTCGTCGAACGCGCCGACGGCACCGCGATCACCGCCGATCAGGCCGCCGAGATCGGTCTCGGCGTGCGCCTGCGCGGCTGGAGCTTCGACGCCTACAAGTCGAAGAAGAAGGACGAGGACGAGCCGAAGCCGCTGAAGCTCACCCTCGCGGTGGAAAATCCCGCCACCGCCAAGAAGGCTTGGGCGCCGCGTGAAGCGGTCGCCGACGGCGCCACCCTCACCCGCGACCTCATCTGCGAGCCGGCCAACGTGCTCGGCACCGAGGAATTCGCCAAGAAGGCCGCCAAGCTGGAGAAGCTCGGCGTCGAGATCGAGATCCTCGGCGAGAAGGAGCTGAAGAAGGCCGGCTGGAATGCCCTCCTCGGCGTCGCCCAGGGCTCGAAGCGCCCGCCGCGCGTCGTCTTCATGCGCTGGAACGGCGGCGAGAAGGGCGAGGCCCCGGTTGCCTTCGTCGGCAAGGGCGTGGTCTTCGATTCGGGCGGCATCTCGATCAAGCCCGGCGCCGGCATGGAGGACATGAAGGGCGACATGGGCGGCGCCGCGGTGGTCACCGGCCTGATGCACGCGCTGGCGGCTCGGCATGCCAAGGTCAACGTCGTCGGTGCCATCGGCCTGGTCGAGAACATGCCCGACGCCGGCGCCCAGCGCCCGGGCGACATCGTCACCTCGCTCTCCGGCCAGACCATCGAGATCATCAACACCGACGCCGAGGGCCGTCTCGTGCTCTGCGACGTGCTCTGGCACGTCAAGGAGGAGATCAAGCCGGCCTTCATCGTCGATCTGGCGACGCTGACCGGCGCCATCCTCGTCGCCCTCGGCAAGATCAACGGCGGCCTCTTCGCCAACGACGACACGCTGGCGAACCGCATCACCGCCGCCGGCCTCGCCACCGGCGAGACGGTGTGGCGCCTGCCGCTCGCTCCCGAGTACGACAAGCTGATCGACAGCACCTGGGCCGACATGAAGAACACCGGCGGTCGCGACGCCGGCTCGATCACCGCGGCGCAGTTCCTCAAGCGTTTCGTCGGCGACGTGCCCTGGGCCCATCTCGACATCGCCGGCACGGCGATGGGCTCGCCGGCGACCGAACTCAACAAGGGTTGGACGTCGGGCTGGGGCGTCCGCCTCCTCGATCGTCTGGTGGCGGATCACTACGAGACGAAGTGAGGGCCGGTCCGCGAAAGTCCTTTTCCCTCTCCCCGAGCAGGGGAGGGGGACCGGAGGCAGCGGGCATGGTCCAGGGCTGGAGCAGGTCGATTCTCTCGTCGTTCACTCCTCGGTCGTCCCCGGCGCGCGGAGCGAGGGAAGGGGACCCACCGGCCTTTCGCCACGTCGAGGCGCCGATGGATTCCCTTCCTCTCGGCTTCGCCTCGGTCGGGGATGACCCACCTCGTGTTCGTGCTCGAACAGGGGGGCATCGGTGGTCTTTCGGACGCACTCGTGACCATGTGAACGTCTCGCGAGAAGATGAGATACTCGCAGCTATGCCGAGGACCCCGTCATGACCGAAGTCCTCTTCTACCACCTCCAGACCCGCACCCTCGAGCAGGCGCTGCCCGAGCTCCTGCAGAAATGCGTCGAGCGCGGCTGGAAGACGGTGGTGCAGACCGGCTCGATCGAGCGCCGTGACGCGCTCGACGCCCATCTGTGGACCTTCTCCGAGGAGAGCTTCCTGCCCCACGGCACGAGCCGCGACGCCGACCCCGGCGAGCTCGCCATCCTACTCACCGCCGACCCGGCCGAGCCCGGCCCGGTCGATCCGCCCTTCACCGTCCGCTTCCTCGTCGACCGCGCCGTCGCCCCCGATCTCGCCGGCCTCACCCGCGCCGTCTTCGTCTTCGACGGCAACGACGACGAGGCGGTGATCGAAGCGCGTGCGAACTGGAAGACGGTCAAGGCCGCCGGCCACGACGCCACCTACTGGGTCCAGGACGAGCGCGGCCGCTGGGTGAAGAGGGCGTGATCGCGCCCCGTCTTCGCATTCCGCTCGCACAGTTCTAGGATCGTCGTTTCGGCGCTCGCCGTCGCCGGTGGACCACATGCTGCGCATGCTCCTCGCCCTCTTCGTGATGCTGGTGGTCGGTGTCTTCCTGGTGGTCGCCCACATCGCCATGATCTTCGGCATGATGGATCCGACCCTCCTGATGTCCGGATCTGCTCCGGCGGGCGGCCATATGGGGCACTGACCCGAACCCGCGCGCCCCGAAACGGCGAGAGCCGGCCTCGTGGCCGGCTCTCTGGCTTTCGATGGTTCTCGCTCGAACGGGGCGATCAGCCCTCCGGCACCAGCAGGTGTCCGCCGGCCGCCGCCTTGAGAGTCGCGATCGCGACCAAGGTGATGATCGCGCTGGCGAGCGCCAACACCGTCCAGCTCGCCACGATCATCGCCGCCGAGGGATGGGCGAGCGTGAAGGCCGAGGTCGCCACCGAGAAGGCGGCCGAGGGGAAGGTGTAGCCCCACCACGACATGGCGAAGGGGATGCGCCGGAAGATCGGCGTGATGGTGAGGAGCACCGCCGCGACGAAGGCGGCGAGGCCGTAGATCGCCGAAGGTCCCGGTCCGAACCCGCCGCTGAGGTTGGCGAGCGCGATCGAGCCCACCGCCGGCGGTGCCAGCAGGATCACCAGCGTCGGCTTCAACTTGTCCGGCATGGTCGGACCGGTGGCGATGCGGTTGATGATCGACGGCTGGATCAGCACCCACAGGAGCGCGCCGAGGCCGAACAGGCCCCAGGAGAGGTCGTGATAACCGAGCTTGGCGCCGATCACCGGGGCGAGGATGTTGCCGACCATCGGGATGAGGAGCGGCGGCGTCAGCGTCGCCGCCTCGCGCGGCGCGGTGAGGAGACCGCGCACCGTCCAGATGCCGATCGCCAGATGAACCACCACGGCGACGATCCACACACCCGAAGCGAGGCCGCGGGCGTAGGGGATCAGGCCGCCGGCGACGATCATCAGGCCGATGGTGATCGCGCCGACGAAGGCCGAGCGGATCGGATGCTTGAGGTCGCCGGCGAGCGCCTCCGGATGGCGCATGGCGCGGACGACGTGCAGCGCCAGGATCAGCAGCCACACCGCGGCGGCGAGCCCGAGCAGCCCTTCGCCGACGATCTTCGGCGCGCCGAGCGCATGACCGGCCTCGCGCCAGGCGAGACCGAGGCCGCCGATGCCCATCGGCGCGGCGAAGAGCGGCAGCGGCAGGTGAGCGAGCCCGCCCGGTCCGGCGTGCGTCGGGCCGCCGGCGGCGGCGGGAGTGGTGTTGGACATGGTCGAGGGTCCCCTGGGATCGGCCCGCATCGTCTTCCGCTGCGAACCCGACCGCAAGTCGATCGAGTGCAGGGCAGATATATTCGAGCCTTCGAATATATGGACGGTGATAGCGACTGGACCGTGCGGGGGCAAACGGCCTCGCCCTCACGATCGCGTGGGCGGGACGGGATGCCGCACCTTGCCGCGTCTCTCGCGGCTCCCACCGAACTCACGACGTTTCGACTCGTTCGAAACATCGTGAGCGAAGGCAAGCGCGAACGCGCGTCGGCCGGTCGGGCCGCAACGCACACGAATTTCGGACGAGTCCGGAATTCGTGTGCCCAGTATCAGACGTCGAGCGCGGCGCGTTCGGCTTCCTCGTGCTCGGCGGAGAGCTCGAGCCACGTCTCTTCCGTCTCGGCGAGCGCCTTCTCGGCGTCCGAGCGCGCCTTCATCAGCCGGGTGCCCTTGGCCGAATCGTGGGTGAAGAGATCGGGATCGGCGAGGTCGCCGTCGAGCTTGGCGATCTCCTTCTGCAGCTTGTCGATTCGGCTCTCGGCGTCCTTGATCTTCTTCCTGAGCGGCGCCAGCTGTTCACGCAACGCCGCAGCCGCGCGCCGCCGGTCGAGCGCCGAGACCCGTCCGGCCTCGCCGTCGTCGTCGCGCTTGTCGCTCTTCGCGGACGTCCCGCCCTCGATCACCAGCCGGCGATAGTCGTCGAGATCGCCCTCGAACTCCTTCACCGTGCCGTCGGCGACGACCAGCAGCCGATCGGCGGTCGCCTCGACCAGATGGCGGTCGTGGCTGATGACGATCACCGCGCCGGTATAGTCGTTGAGTGCCTGGACCAGCGCCTCGCGGCTGTCGATGTCGAGATGGTTGGTCGGCTCGTCGAGAATCATCAGGTTGGGGCCGTGGAAGGTGGCGATGCCGAGCAACAGCCGCGCCTTCTCGCCGCCCGAGAGGTCCGCGGCCTTCGTGTCCATGCGGCTGGTCGGCAGGCCCATCTGGGCGACGCGCGAGCGCACCTTCGCCTCCGGCGCGTCGACCATCAGCCGCGCCACGTGCTCGAACGGGCTCTCGGCGGGCCGGAGCTCGTCGAGTTGGTGCTGGGCAAAATAGGCGATCGACAGTTTGCCCGCCCGCGCCACCGTGCCGGACGCCGCCTCGAGCTTCTCGGCGATCAGCTTGGCGAAGGTCGACTTGCCGTTGCCGTTGGAACCGAGCAGCGCGATGCGATCGTCCTCGTCGATGCGCAGCCTGACCTTCCTCAGGATCGGCTTGCCCGGCTCGTAACCGACGGCGACGTCGTCGAGCGCCAGGATCGGCGGCGACAGTTTCGCCACCGGCTGCGGGAAGGCGATCGGCAGCGAGTCCTCCTGCACGATCGCCGCGATCGGCTGGAGCTTGGCCAGCGCCTTCATGCGGCTCTGCGCCTGCCGCGCCTTGGTCGCCTTGGCCTTGAAGCGATCGATGAAGGCCTGCATGTGGGCGCGCTGCGCCTCCTGCTTCTCCCGCATCTTCTGGGTGAGCAGCATCTTCTCGTGGCGCTGCCGCTCGAAGGAGGAATAGCCGCCGCGATAGGCGACGAGCTTCGTCTGATCGAGATGGACGATCATGTCGACGGCGGTGTCGAGCAGGTCGCGATCATGCGAAATGACGACGACGGTGTGCGGATAGCGGCGGATGTAGTCCTGCAGCCACAACGTCCCTTCGAGGTCGAGGTAGTTGGTCGGCTCGTCGAGGAGCAGCAGGTCCGGTTCGGAGAAGAGGACGGCCGCGAGCGCCACCCGCATCCGCCAGCCGCCGGAGAAGTCCGAACACGGCCGCGCCTGCGCCACGTGATCGAAACCGAGGCCGGAGAGGATGGTCGCCGCCCGCGCCTCGGCCGAATGGGCGTGGATGTCGGCAAGGCGAGTGTGAATCTCGGCGATGCGCGCCGCGTCGGTGGCGGTCTCTGCTTCGGCGAGAAGGCTCGCGCGTTCCTTGTCGGCGGCGAGGACGAAGTCGAGGAGCGTGATCGCCGACCCCGGCGCCTCCTGCGCCACCTGACCGATCTTCGCCGCCTTGGGCAATTGGATCGACCCGCTCTCCGCCGCCCATTCGCCGGTGACGATCTTGAAGAGCGTGGTCTTGCCCGTCCCGTTCTTGCCGACGAACCCGGCCTTGGCCCCGGTCGGAATCACCACCGACGCCCCCTCGAGGAGGGTGCGGCCGGCGATGCGGAAGGTGAGATCGGTGACGACGAGCATGGGGGCTTCTCTAGCCGAGATGGGCCGGGACGTCGACGGGAGTGGCGCATGGAAATCCGACGCGTTCGCGTGCATCATCGAGGGCGAGAACGAGAGGGCGACGGCGATGGCACGCATGATCCTGGTGAGGGCCGATTGGGATGGCGAGGCGAAGGTCTGGGTCGCCACGAGCGACGACGTGGGACTCGCCACCGAGGCCGGTACTTTCGAAGACCTGACCGCCAAGATCCCGACGATGATCGGCGATCTCCTCGAGGACGAACCGCCTCAAGGCGAAATCCTGATCGAGATCGTCGCTCATGCATCGGCTCGCGTCACGCCGCGTGCCGCATGACCGATTTCTATCCGGATCTGATTCGGCTCTTGTTGGATGGCGGGTGCGAGAAGGTCCGTCAGGGCAGGGGAGATCACGAGATCTGGCGCAGCCCGAAGTCGGCGCGGCCATTCACCGTCGACCGCTCGGTGAAGTCCCGTCACACCGCCAATGCGGTTCTGAAGCAGGCGGGTCTGCCGAAGGCATTCTGAACAGACGGGCACCGAGATCCCCATGCCGCGCGTCGTCGACCTCACTCACCCCTTGTCCCCCGCCTTCCCGACCTGGGACGGCGTGCCCGGCCTCGCGCTCGAACGCCGTGCCGAGGTCGCGACCGACGGCTATCGCCTCCATATCTGGCATCTCGACGAGCACATCGGCACCCATCTCGACGCCCCGCGCCACTACGATCCGCTGGGCCTCGACGCCGCCTCGATCCCCGACGAGGACCTCATCCTGCCGCTCGTGGTGATCGACGTCCGTGCCCGCGCGGCGCGCGATCCCGATCACGCCCTCGATCTCGCCGACATCGCCGTCCACGAATCGGCCCACGGCGTGATTCCGCCCGGCGCCTGCGTCGCCATGCTCTCCGGTTGGGGTGCGCGCGTCGCCGACGCGGGCTTCCGCAATGCCGATGCGAGCGGCGTCATGCACTTCCCCGGCTTCTCGCTCGCCGCCGCCCGCGTCCTCGCCGAGGTGCGCGACGCGAAGGCGCTCGCCGTCGACACCCTGTCGCTCGACCCCGGCGCCTCGCCCGACCTGCCGGTGCATCGCTTCTGGCTGCCCTCCGGCCGCTACGGCCTCGAATGCGTCGCCAACCTCGAGCAGGTGCCGGCGCGCGGCGCGACGATCGTCGTCGGCGCCCCGAAGATCGCCGGCGCGACCGGTGGTCCCTGCCGCCTCCTGGCGCTTCTGTGAGGTCCGCCGTGGGAGCCACCGGGAAGGCCGACCGGCGGCCCCGGTGACGCCCCGGCGTCGCCCGATTTCCGCCCCGGATCTTGCCGTTTCACCACGTCCGGAGGAGCGCCGACCCGCCGCCGTTAACCATGTCGCGGCGGGGCGGTGGTACGAATCGATACGAGGGCTGTGGACGACCTTCGGATTAACCTCTCGTAAACGGTCTTCGGGCGACATCGGACGCGTCGAGGGCGGGTTCCCGCTCCCCTCGGTCCACCAGATACCGCCCAGTACCGCCGCCGCCGGTCGCCCTTTCCGCGTGGCGCGTTCGCCCGTTGCTCGAGCCGAGGACGCCGACCCATGAGACGGACCATCGACACCCGCATTCTCGCCCTCGGCCTCGTCCTCGGCGCCGCCGTGCTCGTCCGCCCGATCGATCATGCCCGCGCCTCCGCCGATCCGGCCCGCGCCGGCGTCGACGCGTCGCGCTTCCAGGTCGAGACGACCGGCTCGATCCGTCCTGCCACAGGCATGCTGAAGCTGCGCTGATCGCGTCGGCGTGCTCGAGCCGCGCCGATCGGCGCGGACGCCGCCACCGCATCCACGACGTCCGAAGATCCGCGACCGCCGGGGGAGCCCTCGGCGGTTCGATTTTTTCGGGCTCGCCGCCTTCCACGTTGACGGCCCGGTCACCACTCCCCGCTAGGATCGACGCCGAATTCGCGAAGTGTGGAGAGGAAGCATGACGGTACTGGTGACGGGCGGCTGCGGTTACATCGGCAGCCATCTGGTCTGGGCGCTCGTCGATCGGGGCGAGAAGGTCGTGGTGCTCGACGATCTCTCCACCGGCTTCGATTGGGCGATCCCGGAAGCGGCCGAGCTGGTACGTGGCGACATCGCCGACCGCACCCTGCTCGACACGCTGCTGACGCGCGGCGACATCGACGCCATCGTCCATTTCGCCGGCTCGATCATCGTGCCGGAGAGCGTCACCGACCCGCTGAAGTACTATTGGAACAACACCGTCAAATCGCGGGAACTGATGGCCGCCGCCGTCCGCAACGGTGTGAAGAACTTCGTCTTCTCCTCGACCGCCGCGGTCTACGGCAACCCCGAGATCATTCCCGTCCCCGAGGACGTGCCGCTGCTGCCGGTCTCGCCCTACGGCTCGTCGAAGCTGATGACCGAGATCATGCTGCGCGATACCGCGGCGGCGCACGACTTCCGCTATGCGGCGCTGCGCTACTTCAACGTCGCCGGCGCCGATCCCAAGGGGCGCACCGGCCAGTCGACCAAGGGCGCCACCCACCTGATCAAGGTCGCCTGCGAAGCGCTGCTCGGCCGCCGGCCTTCGATCGAGGTCTTCGGCACCGACTACGCCACCCCCGACGGCACCGGTGTGCGCGACTACATCCACGTCACCGACCTCGCCGAGGCCCATGTCCTGGCGCTCGAATACCTGCGTTCGCAGAAGACCAGCCTCGTCGCCAACTGCGGCTACGGCCGCGGCTTCTCGGTGCTCGAGGTGCTGAAGGCGGTGGAACGGGTCGGTGGCAAGCCGCTGCCCGTCACCTACGGCCCGCGCCGCGCCGGCGACGCCGAGGCGATCGTCGCCCGCGTCGACAAGATCCACGCCCACCTCGACTGGCATCCGGCTCACGCCGACCTCGACACCATCGTCGGCCACGCGCTGGCCTGGGAAGAGGTCCTGATGCGCCGCAACCGTCTCTGAGCCGCGCCGCGCGCGCGGCGCGGCCACATCTGAAACCGAGCCGACGACGTTTCGACCTTTTCGAAACATCGTCGGCGAAGGCAAGCCCGAACGGGCGTCGGCCGGCCAGGCCGCGACGCTCATGAAACTCGGACGAGTCCGAATTTCATGAGCCCAGTATGAAACGCGCCGTACGCAGGGCGCGTCGGCTCGCCGCTCAGCCGATCCGACCCGCCGCGCGCGCCGCTTCGGGAAAAGCGGTGGCGAGAGCGTCGCGATTCGCCGCGACGACACCGCGTTCGGTGACGAGCCCGGTGACCAGCCGCGCCGGCGTGACGTCGAAGGCGTAATTCGCCACCCGCGCCCCCTCCGGGACGATTCGCACCGTCTCCACCCGCCCGTCGGCGGTCATCCCCGCCATGTGGCTGACCTCTTCGGCTCCCCTCTGCTCGATAGGGATCTCGGCGACGCCGTCTCCGACCCGGAAGTCGATGGTCGGCGAGGGCAGGGCGACGTAGAACGGCACGCCGTTGTCGTGGGCGGCGAGCGCCTTCAGATAGGTGCCGATCTTGTTGCAGACGTCGCCGTTCGCGGTGGTGCGGTCGGTGCCGACGATCACCACGTCGACCAGCCCATGTTGCATCAGATGGCCGCCGGTGTTGTCGGGGATGACGGTGTGCGGCACGCCGCGTTCGGCGAGTTCCCAGGCGGTGAGCGAGGCGCCCTGATTGCGCGGCCGTGTCTCGTCGACCCACACGTGGATCGGCAGTCCCGCCTCGTGCGCCATGTAGATCGGCGCCGTCGCCGTGCCCCAGTCGACGGTGGCGAGGCGTCCGGCGTTGCAGTGGGTGAGCACGTTGAGCCGCGCCCCCGCCGGCTTGTCGGAGAGGATGTCGCGGAAGATCTCGAGCCCGTGCCGGCCGATCGCCGCGCAGATCGCCACGTCCTCCTCGGCGATCTCGTCGGCTCGTGTGAAGGCGGCCGCGAGGCGATCGGCGGGGCCGAGCGGCGCCAGCAGGGACCTCATCTCGTCGAGTGCCCAGATCAGATTGATCGCCGTCGGCCGCGTGCGCGCGAGCCGCGTCCGGGCGGCGTCGAGCCCGGCATCCGAGGCGTCGGCGACCAGGGCCAGCGCCATGCCGTAGGCGGCGGTCGCGCCGATCAGCGGCGCGCCGCGCACCCGCATCGCTTCGATCGCCTCCGCCGCATCCTCGAGGCTTTCCAGCCGGCGCATCGCGAAGACGTGCGGAAGCAGGGTCTGATCGATGATCTCGACGCCGCCGTCGGCGCCGCGACGGATCGGCCTGACTCTCTCCTGCGTCATCGCGTTTCCCCTTCGTCTTCTCTCCGCTACACGCCATGCGGGTATTCTCTGCCCGTGACGGTGGGTGACGGTCGCCGCCGCCCGACCGCGATTCCTTTCACGCCGAGGCGCGCCTGTCGAGTTCGAGAGGGGATTCGGCCATTCGGAAGGGGCAGATCGCCGACGCATTTCGAGGCGGAAAACCGCCTGTTTTCTCACCACATGCGTCGAATTCGTCCAGTTCGAATTTCGGCGACCGAAAAACTGTGACGACAGTGCAACAGGGGACTTTCAAAGCCGCTCGTCCGAGCTCGGCGGCGGCGCTTGGCGCTTCCCAATGCCCGCGATGCGATTACTGTTCGAGCCAACGATGGTGCTCGCCACATCGCCCGATGGTTCGTTGTTCGTCACGTCGGGTGGGATAGCCGAAGGGCATCGTCCGGAAGCGAAACATCAGGGGGTTTCCCAACATGAACTTCAAGCTCGCTCTCGCCGCCGCCGCCGTGGTCGGCCTCGCCGGTACCGCTCAGGCCGCCGATCTCGGCAAGAAGGCCCCGGCCGCCGCGAACTACGTCAAGGTCTGCGACGCCTACGGCGAAGGCTTCTTCTACATCCCGGGTTCCGACACCTGCCTGAAGATCGGCGGCTACGTGTGGGCCCAGTACGGCGCCTACAAGGAGAGCTCCGCGTATGGTCTCGGCTACGGCACCCGCCGTGGCGAGAACGCCATCTCCACCGGCACCCGCTGGAACATCCACTTCGACGCCCGCACCAACACCGAGATGGGTCTCCTGCGCTCGTACATCGAGCTCCAGCAGACCATCGGTTCGCAGCCCTGGGCGAACGGCCTGAACGGCACCAGCCAGATCAGCCTGGAGAAGGGCTTCATCCAGTTCGCCGGCCTGACCGCCGGTCGCGCCACCTCGATGTTCGACTTCTACACCGGTGACCACCTGTCCTCGATCTTCGAGACGGCTCACTCCGACTCGATCGTCAACCTGCTCGCCTACACCTTCTCCTTCGGCAACGGCATCTCCGCCACCGCGTCGATCGAAGATCCGACCACCGGCAACGGTGCCGGCCGTCGCTGGAGCGTCGACTCCAACCCGCTGTCGCCGACGTTCAACAGCTTCGGCACCTCGCCCTATGGCGGGGTCGAGCTTCCCGACCTCGTCGCCAACGTGAACATCGCCCAGTCTTGGGGTTCGGCTCAGGTCATGGGTGTTCTCCACGAGGATCGTTCGGTGTTCCCGGCCCCGGCTCAGGCCTCGAAGATGGGCTATGCCGTCGGCGCCGGCGTGAAGATCAACCTGCCGATGCTCGGCGCGTCGGACGTGCTCGCCGTCCAGGCCGCCTATTCGAAGGGCGCGATCAGCTACGTGTCGCCCGACTGGTACGCCGGTGGCGACTTCTTCGTCGACGGTCTCGGCAACGTTCAGCAGACCCGCGCCTGGGCCGTGGCCGCCGGCCTGACCCACGGCTGGACCAAGACCGTGAGCACCTCGCTCACCGCGTCCTATGCCTCCTACGACGAGCCGACCGTCGGCGGCGTCGACTACAAGCAGTTCGACATCGGCGGCAACGTGACCTGGACCCCGGTCTCGGGCCTCAGCATCATCGGCGAAGTCGAGTACAAGGACGTCGACTTCTCGGCGGCTTCCGGCCTGGCCGATCGCGACGCGGTCGTCGGCTTCCTCCGCATCCGTCGCGACTTCTGATCGCGTCGACGATCGAGAGAATCGGAGAGGCCCGGCGGCGACGCCGGGCCTCTCTTTCTTTTCCGAGGGGCGCGCGCCTTCGAACGGAACCCGTATCGCCCACGATGATCGCGGCTGACAGCGAAGCGTGATTCTCTTTCGCGGGAGGTCCGGAGCTCTTGGTCCGGTCGTCCGAAACCGGCGTTCGCAGTGGCCGACTCGGCGACGTGGATCCAGGCGAATTTCATCTCGAGACCCACGGACGCCGCACCCGACCATGCCGGAATGCCGAGATTCGTTCGCTATTTACCGCTCGTTAACCGCGATTCCGCGGTTTTTCCTCGCTCCCCCCGCCGATCATGTGTCCTTTGCGCAACAAGGGGTCCGGAACCCGACGTGGTGGAGCCCGGCGGGGTCGAATTGCTCTTCAATCCGGCGGCGGCGTCTGTATTCTCCACTCGACCGGTGACGGAGCCGTGTCCATGAGGATCGTCCGTCGTCACGGGGCCGGGTCAGGGCCTCATCCGGTTTCTGTTGAAGACAGGGGGAACTACATGAACTTCAAGCTCGCTCTCGCGGCCGCCGCCGTCGTCGGTCTCGCCGGCACCGCCCAGGCTGCCGATCTCGCCAAGAAGGCTCCGGCCGCTGCGGACTACGTCAAGGTCTGCGACGCCTACGGCGCCGGCTTCTTCTACATCCCGGGCTCGGACACCTGCCTCAAGATCGGTGGCTACGTCCGCGTCGAACTCCGCACCGGTGACCACGACACCAACGGCGCGGCCCCGGGCGTCGGCCTCGGCTATGACCGCGGTGAGAACTACCTCAACAGCCGCGTTCGCACCCAGCTGACCTTCGACGCTCGCACCAACACCGAGATGGGTCTCCTGCGCTCGTTCATCGAGCTCTGGATCCAGAACCAGTCGGGCCAGACCGGCACCGTTTCGGTCAACATGCGTAACGCCTTCGTCCAGTTCGCTGGCCTGACCGCTGGTCGCGCCTCCTCGAACTTCGACTTCATCCAGGGCGGCTACAACATCGGCAACATCGAGCAGGACGGCTCGGATCGCCGCGTCAACCTGTTGGCCTACACCTTCTCCTTCGGTAACGGGATCTCCGCTACCCTCGGCATCGAAGATCCGACCACTGCGGATGCGGCTCTGCCGTGGGGTTGGGTGCCGGCCCGTAACGCGGCTGGTGCCATTGTCGGCATCGCTTACGATGGTAGCACCAACGTTCGCATGCCCGACTTCGTCGGCAACATCGCGATCGCCCAGTCCTGGGGCCGTGCTCAGTTGAGCGCTGCCATCCATGCCAACCGCAACGATGTCTTCTACGTCACTGCCCAGGAGAAGACGGGCTACGTGATCGGCGCTGGCGTCGAAGTCAACCTGCCGATGCTCGGTGCTGGCGACAAGATGTTCGTCCAGGGTGCCTACACCAAGGGTGCGGTCGACTACCTGCTGAACAGCACCAACACCGGTTTCGGCGTTCTTGCGCGTAACTGGGACTCGGCCACGGAGACCAACTCCAAGGCTTGGTTCGTCGCCGGTGGCCTGAACCACAACTTCTCGAAGGCCGTCGAAGCCAACCTCGGCGTGTCCTACTTCGACTACGAGGATGCGACCATCGCGGCCAACGACTACACCTCGTGGGTCATCGGCGGCGACGTCCGTTGGAAGCCGGTTGCGGGTCTCACCCTCGCTGCGGCCCTCGACTATCGCACCATCGACTACAATGCCCGTGGCGTGTCGAACGGCGACCAGTGGATGGGCACCCTGCGCGTTCAGCGCAACTTCTGATCTCGTCTGAGATCGGTAGGATTGGAACCCGGCGGGCAACCGCCGGGTTTCTTCTTTTTCGTCTCGTCCGCGAGACGTCGCCGTCGTCCTCGCGCCCGCGGGGCGGATCCCTTCGATTCCGCCGGCCGAACGGTCGGAGCTGTTCGGCGCTGCCGCGCGATGACGCCGCCGAATCGCGTCGCGCCGGCCCCTCCATCCGGGTTGATCCCTCTCCGCTCCCCGTTTCATGCTCCGACGCGGGGATTTTCCCGAGACATCGCGTCTCGGGGGTACTCCGAGCGCCGATCCTCGGTTGCCGCGGACGTCTCCTTTGTTAAGCTTCCCTCGGGTGAAGTTCACGCCGTCGCCGCCGGACGCCGTTCGGTCGGTCCGCGATGCGTGCGGTGTCGAGGGAGGGTTCGATGGGGCGCTTGTTGGATTGGGTCGTACCGACGGGAGGTGCGGCCGTGCTCCTCACCGTCGCCGGATGGCTGGTGAGTTTCGGACCGATCGCCGACGACGTTTCGGGACGAGCGGCCGAGCGGCTGAAGGCCGAGGGCCACGGCTGGGCCAAGATCGCCATCGACGGCCGCGACGTGACGCTGAGCGGCGTCGCCCCCGACGAGGCGGCCCTGCGGCTGGCGATGTCGTCCGCCGATCGCGTCTTCGGCGTCCGTGTCGTCGACTCGAAGGCGACGGTCGTGCCGCTCGCCGATCCTTATCTCTTCTCCGCGTCGCGTGACGGCGATCGCGTCACCCTCGCTGGTTCGGTGCCTTCCGAAGAGAGCCGCGCCGCGCTCGTCTCCTGGGCGAAGAAGGCGATGCCGAGTGCCACCATCGAGGACAAGCTCGTGGTCGCTCGCGGCGCTCCGTCCAATTTCGCCGCCGCCGCCGCCTTCGCCGTCGGCCAGCTCGCCGATCTGAAGAAGGGTGCGACCGAAGTGGCGCCCGCCGGCTATTCGATCTCCGGCGATCCCAAGGACCGGGCCACTTACGGGCGGCTCGAGGAGGCGCTGAAATCCGCCCTTCCGGCGGGTCTGAAGGTCGTCTCCGACAAACTCGTCGCGCCGGTGCCCTCGCCCTATCGCTTCGGTCTGGCGACCGGCGGCGGCAAGGCCACCATCGACGGCTATCTGCCCGACGCGGCGACCAAGTCGAAGGTGATCGAGGCGTTGCGCGCCCGCTTCGCCGGCGGCGTCACCGACAAGGTCGAAGTCGTGCCCGGCGCGCCGAGCGGCTTCGGCGATGCGATCCTGAAGGTCGTGCCCGGCCTCGCCCGCCTCACCGACGGCGGTTTCGAACTCTCCGGCACGTCGGTCGCGATCAAGGGCGGTGTCCTCACCGAGGCCATCGGCCGCCAGATCCTCGACAAGCTGAAGGGCCTGCTGCCGGGCGGCTTCACCCTCTCCGCCGCCACGCCGACGGTGTTGCCGCCGCCGGTTCAGGTCGATTCGGCGACCTGCCAGTCGCTCCTCGCCAAGGTCCAGACCGGCGACAAGATCTTGTTCGAAACCGGCAAGGCCAAGCTCGACGAGCGGTCGATCGCCGTCCTCGACGCCCTCGTCGGCGGGTCGCTGGCCTGCATGAGCGCCCATATCACGGTCGAGGGTCATACGGACTCCGACGGCGATTCGACCGCCAATCAGACGCTGTCTGAAGCCCGCGCCGCCGCTGTCGTCGACTACCTCGTCGCCGCGGGGATCAAGCCGGAGCGGCTGACCGCGGTCGGATTCGGCGCCACCCGCCCGGTCGCCTCGAACGACACCGCCGAAGGCAAACAGATGAATCGCCGCATCGACTTCCAGGTCGAGTGAGCGGGGGAGGCCGTCATGATCTATCTGACAACCCAGTTGTGGCCCTACATGGTCGTCGCCTTCGCCGTCGGATGTTTCGTCGGCTGGCGCCGTTGCGCGCGTTGAGAAGGAGGACGGTGCCATGTTGATGCTGACGATCGAAACCTTCCTTCTCCTGCTCCTCGCCGGCCTGCTCGGTCTGGCGGTCGGCCATCTTCTCGCCTGCGGCCGCGCCGGCGGCGGCGTCGATTGGAGCGACGACAAGCCGTGGCTGCGCGACGGCCGTGCCGTGCCGGCCGCTCCGGCTCTCCCTGCCGCACCGACACTGCTCGATGCCGGCGAACGCGCCCGCCTCGCCACGTCGCTCGCCGAAGCGAGGGCGGGCGGTGACGCGACCGATGCCCCGGCCGCCGCGCCGTCGGACGATGCCGCCGCGAAAGCCGCAGCGGAAAAGGACGCGGCCGCGAAGGCCGCTGCTTCGACCGGCGCCGCGTCGGCTGCGGCCGCGGTACCGAGCGCGGCTTCTCCCGCTTTCGATCTGCCCGCCGAGGTCGCCGCCGCTGCGATCACGCCGACGGTGGCGCCCGAGGATGCCGAGCGCGCCGCGGCCGCCGACGCCGTCGGCACCCGGCCCATGGCGATCGCCGCGCCGCTCGCCGGCAAGGCCGACAAACTGACGCTGATCAAGGGCGTCGGTCCGCAGAACGAGAAGAAACTGCACGGCCTCGGCGTCTACCACTTCGCCCAGATCGCCGCCTGGACGCCGGAGAACGCCACCTGGGCGGGCTCGTTCATGGCCTTCCCGGGCCGCATCGAACGCGAGGACTGGATCGGTCAGGCGAAACTGCTGGCGACCGGGGCGCCGTCGCCGAGTTCCTCTGCGGACGACGAGGCGGCGAAGGCCGACGCCGAAGCCGCAGCGGCGAAGGCGGAAGCCGAGAAGGCCGCCGCGGAGAAAGCTGCCGCCGAAGCTGCGGCGGCGAAGGCGGAAGCCGAGAAGGTCGCCGCCGAGAAAGCCGCGGCGGAAGCGGCGTCTGCGCCGGAGGCCACGTCCGCCTACGCTCTGCCGGCCGAGATGGCCGCGGCGGCGGTCACTCCGACGGTGGCGCCCGAGGATGCCGAGCGCGCCGCCGCCGCCGATGCGGTCGGCACCCGGCCGTTGGCGCTCGCCGCGCCGATCGGCGGCAAAGCCGACGATCTGAAGCGCATCCGCGGCATCGGTCCCGCCAACGAGAAGAAGCTCGCCGGTCTCGGCGTCTATCACTTCTCGCAGATCGCCGCCTGGACTGAGGAGAACGCCAAATGGGCGGGTTCCTTCATGGCTTTCCCGGGCCGCATCGAGCGCGAGGAATGGATCGCTCAGGCCAAGATCCTGGCGACCGGGGCGGAGACCGCCTTCTCCAAGCGGGTCGACGCCGGCGAGGTGCCGTCCAGCCAGTGATCTCAGGCGGTGATCGAGGCGTCGACGGACCCGCGATGAAGATCGGAAGAGGGGCGGCGGCGCAATCCGCCGCCCTTTCGCGTTCTCGACGGGCGATCCGGCCTCGCGGTGTCGGACCACCGCGAGCGGCGCCATCCCTCCGGGACGGTCTCCGGGCGGTTTCGCCCGCCCCCCGTCGGCATGACCTCACGCCCCGGTGCGATCGAGGAAGTCGACGATCGCATCGAGGGTCGCGGCGTCTTCGAGCAGCGGTGCGTGACCCTGATCGGCCACCTCGACCAGCTCGAGCCCGGGGTGCCGCTCCGCCATCTTCGCCACCGTCTCCACCGACAGGAGGTCGGAGAGCGCGCCGCGCAACACCATGACCGGCGCATCCGCCAACGTGTCGAAGGCCGGCCAGAGATCGGGCATCGGCGTCTCCGGCGTGATCGCCTCCAGCGTCTCGGCGAGGCGCGGATCGTAGTCGAGCGCCGGTCGTCCGCCGACGTCCCGGTGGAGGCGTCGGGCGAAGCGCTGCCAGCCGGCGTCGTCGAGCGCGGGGAACTCGCCCCGGTTGGCGAGCTTCATCGCCGCCACGACGTCGTTCCAGGAGAAGCTGTCCGGGATGGGCCGGCCGACGTAACCCTTGATCCGCATCAGGCCGGCGAGATCGACCTCGGCGCCGATGTCGTTGATGATCGCCGCTTCGACCAAGCCCGGGGCCACGGCGCCGGCGATCATCGTGACGATGCCGCCCCGCGACGTACCGAAGGCGGTGATCTTGTCTATGCCGAGGAGGGAGAGACCGAGGCGCGTGTCGGCGAGTTCCTGGACGACGTTGTAGTGCGTCGGATCGCCGTCGTACTGCGAGGCGCCGCGGCCGCGGAACTCGAAGGTCACCACCCGCCGTGGCGGGCTCGCGGCCCATCCGCCGACGAGCCGCGCCGCCACCGGTTCGAAATCGCGCGAATTGCGGGTGAGCCCCGGCAGGCAGACGACCGGCCGGCGATCCGTCGGCCCGAGTGCCGCGTAGTCGCGACCGGCGAGCACCAGCCCGTCGGCCGAGAAGAAGCGGAACGGACGAAAGACCGTTCCGAGCACGTCGATCGTTTCGGGTCCGAAGGCGACGCCGTGCGGCGGGGCGAGGGGAAAGGGCGCGTCCAAGGGGCAACTCCGTCGGCGAGGGCGATGCCGAGCCTCGTCGTTCCACCGTCACCGCGCAAGCCTCCGAAGGACGAAGCCACGAAAAAGGGGCGTCCGGGCGCCCCTTCGCGTCGATCGGATCTTCGAGGTCTAACGAACCCACGACGTTTCGACCCGTTCGAAACGTCGTGAGCCCAGTATCAGTTGCCGCCGAAGATCAGCGAACCGATGCCGCTCGGCCGCGGGGTCGGTACCGACCCGGTCGTCGTCGCCGAGCGCGCGCCGATGCCGCGTTTCAGGTCCTCGGCGATCTCGAGCTTTCGGCCTTCGAGGCGGAAGCGATAGACCTGCAGGTTCTCGAAGACGCGCTGCACGTAATTGCGCGTCTCGGAGAAGGGGATGCGCTCCATCCAGTCGACGATGTCGACCTGACCGGTGCGCGGATCGCCATAGGCCTGCACCCAATCGCGGATGCGTCCGGGACCGGCGTTGTAGCCGGCGATCGCCATGACGTAGTTGCCGTCGTAATTGTCCACGAGCCGCGCCACATAGGCCGAACCGAGGCGGATGTTGTAGGCCGGATCGTTGCGCCAGGCGTTGCGGTCGTAGGCGATCTTGAGGTATTTCGCCGCGTCGCGACCGGTGTCCGGCATCACCTGGAAGATGCCCGTGGCGCCGGCCGAGGAGACGACCGACTGGTTGAACTCGCTCTCCTGGCGCATGATGGCGAAGGCGAGCGCCGTCTCGAGGCCCGAGGTGTCGACCTTCGGCGACACGCCGATCGGCCAAGCCATCGCCTGCATGTCCATGCCGCGCTGAGCGCCCGCTTTGCCGGCGGTGACGGCGAGATGGGTCCAGCCCTGCTTCTCCGCCATCTCGATCACAGCGGCGATCTGCCCGGCGGTCGGCAGCGTTTCGGCCATGTGCCTGTAGAAGATCGAGGCGAGATCCCGGCGGCCGAGCTTGCCGATCCGTTGCGCCGCCTCGAAACGATCGTCGCGTTCCATCGCCGCGCGGTCGGAGGCCGTCGGCGAGACGTTGCGCGAGATGCCGAGATCGCGCATGCCGAGTTTGGCGCGGGCCATCTGGCCGTAGAAGGTGAAGCCGTACTGCGCCGCCTTCTGATAATAGCCGTCGGCCGATCCGCCGCCGCCGGCCTCGGCCGCGCGTCCCATCCAATAATAGGCACGGGCGCGGCTGACCGGCTTGGAGCTGTCCTCGGCCACCGCGGCGAAGTGCTTCAGCGCCGTCGAGGCGTTGCCGAGGAAGCGCAGCGAATACCAGCCGGCGTGGAAGTCGGCCTCCGCCTGATTGGCCGAGGACGACCCGGTGTGTCCGGCGACCACCCGATAGGCGGTCTTGGCGTCGCCCATGTCGAGGAGCTTGCGGCTGACGATCCGCTTCTCCTCCCACCACTCGTCGGGTCGGCCCATCGCCCGCGGATCCTTCGGCGCGCGGATCAGCAGGTCCGCCGCCTCCTTCCAGCGGTCGGCGCGCCGCGCATACTGGGCGCGCGCGAACTGATAGATCGGATCGTCCTTGAGCGATCCCGGCACCGCGTCGAGGAGCGAGCCGGCGTTGCCCTGCTTCTTCTCCACCGCCTGCGCCGCCTTGGCGAGAGTCTGATAGCCGCTGCCGAGCTTGCCGGCGGCGCGTTGCGCCTCGCTCGAATGGCCCTTCATCACCAGGAGATCGAAACGCGCCTTGTAGTCGGCCGGGCCGAGCAGCGCGCCGAACTCGCCCTCGAGGATGCTCGCCTCGTCGGATCCGAGCTTGTCGTCGCGATAGGCGTAGCGCACCCACTGCTTGGCGTCGTCCTTGCGGCCCTTCTGGACCAGGGCACGGGCGAGCATGATGCGGCCGCGGTTGGAATAGGGGCGCGACCCCTGGAAAGCGCCGATGACGTCGTCGGCCGACGGATTCTCCTTCTCCAGCGCCTGTTCGGCGCGGCGGCGGAAGAATTCCGGATCCGGCCACGTCGGATTGGCGATGGCGAAACGGGTGATCGCCGCCGACGGCAGACCCGAGCCGAGGCGGATCAGATACCAGTCGACGATCTTCTGATCGATGCGATCGAGGTTGTCGCGCATGGCGTTGACACCGGCCACGTCGCCGCGCGACGCGATCTCGATGGCGCGGGCGAGATCGCCGGCCGCGGCCGGAATCGTCGAGACGAGGACCGTCACCACGGTCGCCACCGGCGCCAGGGTGCGGAACAGTCGTCGGGTCGTCGCGAGCATCACCGTCTCCTCGAAGCGCTCCGGCTTTCTCGCCATTCCCCGATCGACGCGTCGATCGGAAACGGCGACGGCCTCCGCGCGCTCGGGCTGCGGGAGGTGGGCCGGGTCGATCCTCGACCCTAGGTCCCCCATGATGAACAATTCCTTACGATCCGGCGTTCGGCCGGATCGGCAGCCACGCACCGCTTGCCGTCGCGCGGACGTGGGACTATTGTCGCCGCCCGCTCGTGCGCACGGTCTTCATCGTGACCGCGACGGGAATATGCGCCGTTTCACACGGTTTTTCCAGGCTCCGAAGGGGTTCCACGATGTTCAAGGGCTCGATCACCGCACTCGTCACGCCGTTCTCGAACGGGCGCGTCGACGAGAAAGCCCTGCAGGACTTCGTCGCCTGGCAGATCGCGGAAGGCTCGAACGGCGTCGTGCCCTGCGGCACCACCGGCGAGAGCCCGACCCTGTCGCACGCCGAGCACAAGCGCGTGGTGGAATTGACGATCGAAGTCGCCAAGGGCAAGGTCCCGGTCATCGCCGGCGCCGGCTCCAACAACACGGCCGAAGCGATCGATCTCGCCACCCACGCCGAGAAGGCCGGGGCCGATGCGGTCCTGGTCGTCGCGCCCTATTACAACAAGCCCTCGCAGGAGGGGCTCTATCGCCACTTCATGGCGATCGACGGGGCGATCGGCATCCCGATCATCATCTACAACATCCCGCCGCGTTCGGTGGTCGACATCTCGGTGGAGACCATGGACCGGATGTTCCGTGACGGCCGCAACATCAAGGGCGTGAAGGATGCGACCGGCAATCTCGCCCGTCCGGCGCTGCAGCGCATGAAGTCGGGTCCGGAGTTCCTCCAGCTCTCCGGCGAAGACGGCACCGCTCTCGGCTTCAACGCCCAGGGCGGGGTGGGGTGCATCTCGGTCACCGCCAACGTCGCGCCGCGTCTGTGCGCGGAGTTCCAGGCGGCGATGGCGGCGGGCGACTACGCCAAGGCGCTCGAGTACCAGGATCGCCTGATGCCGCTGCATCGCGCGCTCTTCCTCGAGCCCAACCCGGCCGGCCCGAAGTACATCGCGTCGCGTCTGAACAAGATGGCGAACGAGCTGCGCCTGCCGCTGGTCGAGGCCTCCGAGGGCGTCCGCGCCGAACTCGAAGCGGCGGCCAAGCACGCCGGCATTCTCTGAGAGGTGAGATCCGATGTCCGCCGGAAAAGGCGGCGGGCATCGGCTCGCCGCCGAGAACCGTAAAGCGCGCTTCTCCTACCACATCATCGACACCTGGGAGGCCGGCATCGTCCTGACCGGCACCGAGATCAAGTCGTTGCGTGGTGGTCGCGCCAACATCACCGACGCCTATGCCGCGCCCTACGGCACGGATCTGGTGCTCTACAACGCCTATATTCCCGAATACCTCCAGGCCAATCGCTTCAATCACGAGACCCGCCGCCCGCGTCGCCTGCTCCTGCACCGCAAGGAGATCAATAAGCTGATGGGCGCGGTCGAGCGCGAGGGTCTGACCATCGTGCCGCTCGACATCCACTTCAACGACAAGGGCCGCGCCAAGGTCCAACTCGCCCTCGCCAAGGGCAAGAACGTCGCCGACAAGCGCGAAACCGAGAAAGAGCGCGAGTGGAACCGCGAGAAGTCGCGGCTGATGAAGTATCGGGAGTGATACCATCGGTCATTGGAAATGACCGATGGTATTCTTGACGCGAATTTCTCATGCCTCTGACGCAAATGAGAAATTCGCGTGTGTTCGAAGGCCGGGTGCGTCAGCACCTTCGGCCTTTGGTATGAGCGGGACGTTCATCGCGGAGGGAACAGGACGGTAGGGTGCAGAGAGCCGAAGGCGAATTGCACCGTTCGCCCTCGTCGACCTCCGTGAGATCCTCGGACGCAGCCGGTGCAGTTCGCTCCGCTCTCTGCACACTGCGAACCGGGATCGACCACCGGCGTCGTCACCTCAGTTCAGCGCCGAGACGAAGGTGGTGAGGATCCAGCCCGCCGGACGCTTCTCGAAACACAGGCCCCAGGGCATCGGGTCGCCGACCTTGTCCGCCGCAACCCAGCCGATCGCGCCGTCGGGCAGGACGATGCCGGAAAAGCCGTTCTCCTCGTCGACCTGGAACGAGCGATAGAGAACGCCCGGCGTCACCGTCGCAACGACCTTCGCCGCGCCGTCGGCCGCCGCCCGCGCCGCCACCTTCGCGGTGACGAAGACGCCGCGTTCGCCGTCGAGACCGGCCTTCTTCGCCGCCTCGGCGTCCCAGCGCGCGCCGCGCGAGGTGCACCAGGCCCGCGGCACCAGCGGATCACGCCCCCATTTCGCCGACGCCAGCACTTCGCCGATGGTTCGCATCGCCTGATCGACCCGCATCTTCGTCTGGTCGACCGGCGTCCCGCCCGGGCCGACCATGTCGCCTTCCATGTAGTTGCCGCCGATCTCGGCGAGCGCCGCCGAGCCGTCGGTGAACGGCCCCGTCTTCTCGATCCGGCGCGCCACCCCGAGGGTGATACCCGAGGAGATGATCGTCGGCCGGTCGGCCATGAAGGCGAAGACCTCGTCGGCCGAGCCCGCTTCGGCCGCCACCGCGAGCGCTTTCGCCCGTTCGAGGACCTCGGCCGGCGGTGGTCCGCCCGCGCCGATCTCCGCCGGCAGCCGCCGATAGGGCTTCTCCTTCGCCGTCGCGGAGGTCGCGGCGACGAGCGGCAGGGCGAGGAGAACGGCGAAGCGCAGCGCGAGCGATGTCATCGAGGGATCCGAAAGGGGAGGGCGCGAACGACGCCACGACGATGCCGCGTCGGCGCGCGTCCCACAACCCTGCGAACCATGACGAATGCCGTCATCTCGTCCGTGCGCCGGTCCGACCCATCGCCTCGGCGATCCCGTCGAAGACGGCGCGGAACATCTCGCGCGTCAACCGGCCGGTGTTCGTGTTGTAACGCGAGCAATGGTAGCTGTCGTGGAGCCGCAAGCCGTTCTTCAGCCGATGCACCGCGCCGTGGGCGAAGGGATGGTCGCCGAGCTTCTCGCCGACGGTCCTGAGGAACGTCTCGTGCGCCACCCGCCCGAGTGCCAGTACGTCGCCGAGCCCGGGATGCGCCGCCAACGTCGCGGTGAGGTACGGCCGGCAGGCGTGAATCTCGGAAGGCGTCGGCTTGTTCTCCGGCGGCACGCACCGCACCGCGTTGGTGATCATCGCCCCGACGAGCTCGAGCCCGTCCTGCGGATCGGCCCGGAAGGTGCCGCGCGAGAAACCGTAGTCGGCGAGCGTCTCGTAGAGGAGGTCGCCGGCATAGTCGCCGGTGAAGGGCCGCCCGGTGCGGTTGGCGCCGCGCAGGCCCGGCGCCAGTCCGACCACCAGCAGGCGCGGCGCTTCGCCCCGGAAGCTCGGCACCGGCGCGTTGAACCATCCCGGTTCCTTCCCCCGCCATTCCTCGCGGAAGGCGACGAGGCGCGGACAGGTCGGACAGTCGCGCGTGGGATCGAGCGGCGGGCGGGAAGGGGGCATGGGGAACCTCGTCGGCGGACGGACGGTGCGGGCCGAGGGATTCGGCGTCCGGCGATCATGGCGAGCCCGCGCCGGCTCGTCGATCCCGCCGCGCCGTCCCGGTCCCGGATACCCCGGCCCCTGAAACGCCCGACGCGCGGTCTCCCCTTCGGGCGACCGCGCGTCGTGTGCTCGGATCGAACTTCGCGCGGTCTCCCCTTCGGGCGACCGCGCGTCGTGTGCTCGGATCGTGCGGCGAGGCTCACGCCTCGTCGTAGTCCTCGTCGTCGCGCTCGACCTGCCGACGCTGCGCCTCGCGCTCGGCCATGCGGGCCATGCGCTCGGCCGGGTCGCGACCGATTCGGTTCTGCAGGTTCGCCAGATCGATGAAATGATCGGCCTGACGACGCAGATCGTCGGCGATCATCGGCGGCTGGGTCTGCAGCGTCGAAATGACGGAGACCTTCTTGCCCTTGCGCTGCACCGCCTCGACCAGGCGCCGATAGTCGCCGTCGCCGGAGAACAACACCATGTGGTCGATGTGGTCGGCCATCTCCATGGCGTCGACCGCCAGTTCGATGTCCATGTTGGCCTTGATCTTCCGACGCCCGGAAGCGTCGTAGAATTCCTTCGTCGGCTTGGTGACGACCTTGTAGCCGTTGTAGTCGAGCCAGTCGATGAGGGGCCGAATCGAAGAATATTCTTGATCTTCGATCAGGGCAGTATAGTAGAACGCCCGAAGAAGGTAGCTCGTCGACTTGAATTCGGTCAATAACCGCTTGTAGTCGATGTCGAAGCCGAGTGCCTTCGAAGTGGCGTAGAGGTTCGCGCCGTCGATGAACAGCGCGATCTTTTCGCGAGGATCGAACATGTTCCTATGATCTTCCCAATCAGGAGTCTTCGGATGCCTCGATGCCTAGTCTTCTCAAATCAAGCATTCGAGGCCCGGTAGTCGCGTCAACGGCTCGATTGTTCTTGCTTCTTCGCCCGACGAGAAAAAAAACTCGTTTTCCACCGACGCGAACGTCACCCTACAGCAGTTGGCGTCCGAGTGCCAGCATTTCTCGCGCGCAGTACCGGATTCGTGAAAGCCGGAGACTGTCCCGAGGTGAGGTCCCGCCCGAACCTTTGCCTCCCACGGCGGCAGGTTGCAGACCTGCCGGCCGCGACCCGCGATGATCGCGGCGGCGACGTGGGCGACGTTGCTTTTCCGCCCGTCTCGACGTATGTCTCCGCTTTCGAAGATCTCCCGAGGAGTTGGACAGAATGGCCCGCGTCACCGTCGAAGACTGCATCGACAAGGTGGAGAACCGATTCGAGCTCGTGCTTCTGGCGAGCCATCGCGCCCGGATGATCTCGTCCGGTTCGCCGATCACCATCGATCGCGACAACGACAAGAACCCGGTCGTCGCGCTGCGTGAGATCGCCGACGAGACCATCAGCCCGGACGACCTGCAGGAAGAGTTCATCCACTCGCTGCAGAAGTTCGTCGAGGTCGACGAGCCCGAGCCGGAGACCGTTCCGATGGTGCCGGTCGCCTCGGCCTCCGACGACGGCGACGAGATGCAGTTCGACCGCATGTCGGAAGAAGAACTGCTGCGCGGCCTCGAGGGCCTCGTGCCGCCGGACAAGGAAGAAGAGGACTGAGCCGAGGGCTCGTCCCGCGCGACGAGCGACGTCGCGCCGCACCCTGTTCCGCGCCCGCTTCGGCGGGCGTCGGCATTTTGGAGGGGTGCGGAAGTCGTTCGAAGCCTTGGGTTTTCCACGCCCCATCTGCTACCATGACAGTTCCCGCGTCGTTCAGGGCCGACGAGGGTGCGTGACGGAGGACCGATCCCCGGATGATGCGGCAATACGAACTCGTGGAACTGGTTCGGCGCTACAATCCGAACGTCGACGAGGCTCTTCTCGACAAGGCCTACGTCTACGGGATGATGAAGCACGGGCCGCAGAAGCGAGCCTCCGGCGACCCCTACTTCTCCCATCCGCTCGAGGTCGCGGCGATCCTCACCGACATGCGCGTCGACGACGCCACCGTCGCCGTCGCCCTGCTGCACGACACCATCGAGGACACCGACGCCACCCGTGACGAGATCGACGCCAAGTTCGGCACCGAGATCGGCGAACTGGTGGAGAGCCTGACCAAACTCGAGAAGCTCGACTTCGTCTCCAAGAAGACCGAGCAGGCGGAGAACTTCCGCCGCCTGTTGCTCGCGGTCGCCGCCGACGTGCGGGTGCTGCTGGTCAAGCTCGCCGACCGCCTCCACAACATGCGCACCCTCCAGTTCATGCGCGAGGACAAGCGCCTGCGCATCGCCGAGGAGACGATGGAGATCTATGCGCCGCTCGCCGGGCGCATGGGTATGCAGTGGATGCGCGAGGAACTGGAGGACCTCTCCTTCCGCACGCTCCAGCCGGAGGCCTACCAGTCGATCTGCGGCCGCCTGACCGCGCTGCGCGAGGAGAACAAGAACCTCATTCCGGCGATCGAACAGGCGCTGACCGAAAAGCTGTCGTCGAACGGTATCGCCGCCACGGTGAAGGGCCGCGAGAAGAAGCCCTATTCGATCTTCACCAAGGTTCAGAGGAAGAGCCTCTCCTTCGAACAGCTCTCCGACATCTTCGGCTTTCGCATCGTCGTCGACACGATCGAGAACTGCTACCGCGCCCTCGGCATCGTCCACACCACCTGGTCGATGGTGCCGGGACGGTTCAAGGACTACATCTCGACGCCGAAGCAGAACGATTACCGCTCGATCCACACCACCGTGGTCGGCCCCGGGCGTCAGCGCGTCGAATTGCAGATCCGCACCGAGGAGATGCACCGCTTCGCCGAGTTCGGCATCGCCGCGCACGCCCTCTACAAGGACGGCGATCGCACCGTCGGCGGCCGCAACATCCAGAAGCTCTCGGAGGCCTCGGGCGCCTACGCCTGGCTGCGCGAGACCATCCAGCGCCTCAACGATCCCAACCTCGCGCCCGAGGAGTTCCTCGAGAACACCCGGCTCGAGCTGTTCCAGGATCAGGTCTTCTGCTTCACACCCAAGGGCAAGATCATCGCCCTGCCGCGCGGCGCCACCCCGATCGACTTCGCCTATGCGGTCCACACCGACGTCGGCAACACCTGCGTCGGCGCCAAGATCAACGGCCGCATCAAGCCGGTGATGACCGAACTGGCGAACGGCGACGAGGTCGAGATCATCCGCTCCAAGGCGCAGGTGCCGCCCGCCGCCTGGGAGCAGATCGCGGTGACCGGCAAGGCGCGCGCCTCCATCCGCCGCGCCACCCGCGACGCGGTGAGGAAGCAGTTCGGCGGTCTCGGCCGCCAGATCCTGGAGCGCGCCTTCGAACGCGCCGGTCGCGACTTCTCCGATCCGGCGCTCGCCGACGCCATCCATCGCCTCGGCCATTCCTCGGTCAACGAGGTGCTCGCCGCCGTCGGCCGCGGCGAGATCGCCTCCGACAGCGTGTTGAAGGCGGTCCACCCCGACCTCGAGGACAAGCGCGGCCAGCCGCCGAAGCCGACCCCGGGCGACGGCTGGTTCGAAGCCGGCGCCTCGAGTGTGATGAAGTTCCGCGTCCCCGACGGCGGCGCCGACGATCGCACCGCGATCCCGATCCGCGGCCTCTCCGGCGACCTGCCGGTGCACTTCGCTCCCGAGGGCGGGGCGGTGCCGGGCGACCGCATCGTCGGCATCCTCACCCCCGGCGAGGGCATCACCATCTACCCGATCCAGTCGCCGGCACTGAAGCAGTTCGACGACGAGCCGTCGCGCTGGCTCGACGTGCGCTGGGACATCGACCCGGCCGCGCCGTCACGCTTCCCGGCGCGCATCTCGCTGTCGTCCGTGAACGAGCCCGGCTCGCTCGCCCAGATCGCTCAGGTGATCGCCGAGAACGACGGCAACATCGACAACATCAAGATGATCCCCAAGGCCGCCGACTTCCACGAGATCCTCATCGACCTCGAAGTCTGGGACCTCAAGCACCTCACCCGCATCCTCCAGCAGCTGCGGTCCAAGCCGATCATCGCCTCGGCGACGCGGGTGAACGGGTGAGTGGCGGTTCGATCTCGCGCCCGAGCGCGAGATCGAGCGAAGTCGTCCGGTGGACGATTTCGAGCCGCGAACGCCCGCCGCCCATGGCGGCGGGCCGGAGTAGGAGGGGTCCGGTAGACATCAGTGGGAAGGGGTGCCCGGAACGTAGGTGAACTTGTTCAGAGCGCTGTGATCACGTCAGTTCGAATAGCCGAGTGCCAGTGCTTTCACTATTGCGCAAGATCACGACGTGCTCGGGTTCGGAAACGAACCATGCGAAGCTCCCCCAAGCGAGTTGTGCGACCGTCTTCTTGAAGCCTGCGGATTGGCGATCGTGATACGCGGTCAGAAATGCCACCTGCTTCCGTTCGAAGCCCGCTGCGTCCGTCAGCTTGTAGATTGCATCTTGGCGTTGCGACGTGATCGCTCCGTCTGTCGCCACGACTTCGACGAAGACAAGAAGAGGATCGGCCGGCCCCAGATCGGCAAGAATGAGATCGGGGAGATTCTTATCGACCTCGATCTTGAGCCCGACCGCAGTGGCGATCCTGTCGTCACGCATGACGACTTTATTGCCACTTTCACTGAGCCAGAGAACGGCGGGGATTTGAAGGAAGCGCTTTGCGAAAACCTCGATGACACCCCGAGAAATGACCGAACTCGGCCCGGGCGCGAGTTGTCGCGTCTCGCCATTGGGGAAAGTGACGAGCATGCCGCTGCTGCCGGACGCTGCACCCGCTCGCATGATCGTCACGCGTGCCAATGCACTCTTGCTCAGATGGACATTCTGGAAATGCCCAATCGCATCTCCTAGTGCCTCTCCGAAGAGCGCCGGGTCGAATAATTTGGCGAAGTCCGTCTTCAGCGCGTAGCGGGGTAGGCCCGAAGTCGTCGGGAGGTCTTCTCGGCGGAGGATGGCTCCTATGGCGACCAATCCGTCTCGCAACGTTTCGTCACGAATGGGCTCGCGCGTGTTGTCGGCATACCATCGTGTGCCGACAACGTGCCCATTTCGCTTCATGACCTCGGCGGCATAATTCTCCCGATCATCGTTTGCCGCCTTCATCGCCTGCTCGGCGGTCATGCGATAGACATGCACCGGCCCGAGGTACCGATCCATGCCTTCGACAGCGCCGATATAGAGTGCGACGAACACGGTGCTCGCGGCCAACTCGCGGATGCAATAGTTCCGATTGGGCGTCCCTTCAGGAAAAATCAGCGGCAAGCGTTCTGCGACGAGCTCTCTTGAAACATAGGCAGGAAATAAGCCCATTATCATTCCTCACCGTAAAGGCGAGCACATTCGGCATCGATGCGTTCACGGCTGGCTCCCTGCTGCACGAGCCGAACAAGCAATGTCAGCGCCTCGACGTCGGGGAGCGGCAGCGAACACAGTTCGAAAGCTGAGACGGCAACGCTGCCACTCATGCATCTGAACAGATCGTCGACTACGCGGCTGTTCAGCAGGGCGGCCACGACGGCTGCAGACACTTTAGGATGCCCATTGGGACGAACCATGTTGAGATGGTTCTCGACGACGACTCCCCCGTGTTCCACAACGAATGAGCCGGGCATTTCGGCTGCGATCAACCTCCGCGCCTGCTCCTTGGCGGTCGTTCGCTGAACGAGCACACAGGGTTGTTCCACGAGCAGCCAATCGTCGCCGGGCTCTAGCTTGAAATAAGGTGCGTGGTTCTTCTTTTGGGCTCTAAAGACGAACCGACCGTCTGATGTCACCGCCTCGGCCCAGATCAGAGGATGAACGCGCCGACCGCCGGCCTTCGGACGCAACTGGGTCTTGAAGCGGTTCCAGACCAACGGACCTGTCGAAACCGAGTAACCCCAATCCGCCAATCGAGCCGCCATCGTTTCGGCGCGGGCGATCAGATGCCCATGCGCCGGTTCGCGAGGGGCAAGCCAAGGTGAGTACGGTCCGGCAGGCAAGCCGACCATCCCATTGCGCGTCACACGCGCCTCTCGCTCGCTGTCGACATGCAGATAGTGGATTTGAACGCGACGCAGGTCTCCACCCACCCGGTAGACAGCAAGCATCGTCTCTTGCAGGACATCTTCGAAGACGCCGCGGCGCGCATGGACGAAATCCATCGCGATAGGAGGCGCTTCGCGGGCGAGAAGGGCGCGCAACGACGCGTAGTATTGCCCGGCCAGGAAGCTCGCAGGCGTCAAATAGGCGACTAGCCCACCAGGCTTTGCCCAGCGAAGCGCGATATCGGTGAAGACGCCATAGAGGTTGGCGTGACCATAGAGGCTACGCGCATACCGACCGCGTTGCTCGCCCGTGAGTGTTACTCGCCCATAGGGGGGGTTGCCGACGACCAGATCGAAGTTCGCTTCCGGAGCTTCGTCGAGCGTATCGCAGCATCGAACCATCCGTGGGACCGGACGACCCACGGCCGTTGCCAGATCCGCAAGCACGATTTCCAATGCAGCCTGAGCCAAACCGGCGGCATGGGGATCGAGTTCCAGGCCGAGGAGGCGTGAACCGATCTGGCTCAGCACGAAATTCGGATCGACCCCCGCCATCGCTTCGCGCATGCGCAGCGCAGAATGGATGAGGAAAGCCCCTCCTCCCGCCGCAGGATCGAGAATTCTTACGGTGTTCCAACTGAGACCGGCTTCGCCAGCTTGATCCAAGAGGCGGGAACACAGCACGGGCGGGGTATAGAATGCCCCCAGCGCGCTGCGATCTTTCGCAGTCAGCAGCACGGGGTAGAGGCTCGTCACGAAATGCAACGCCTCGATTATCGGCAGTCTGGAAGCCTCATCTCCGATGCTCTCGGCCAAGCGTTGCGCGGCGGTGTCGAGGCGACCGAAGGGCACTGCAACTGGACGGCTCAGAAGATGATTGGGCGCGATCTTCACAGAAAGACGTTCGATCGCATGGCGCGCGAAAAGCGCAGCAAGATCCGTTCTTCTCGTTTCGGGAAACGCTGCCGCCCATGCGCGCGCCAAAATGCGCGCGCGCGATAACTCGAGACGCGTCGCAGTGAGCTCAACAACCTCCTCAACCCCGCCTCGAGAGGCCGTTGCTGAAGGCGTTCCGAGCTTGGTCAAATCAACCTCCAATCATTTGTATTTACACATACTTTCTAAAATGTTCTCGGTTTATTCTTTGTTAGGATGCTACGCTTGGTTCGATTCTGCAAGGCAATTCGAGCGTGCGGCCGTCGGAGGAGGGGGGCTGGATGTTTGCGATGCCTGCTGCCTCTGGCTCGAATTGTAAACTGGCCCCATTTCGTGGGAACGGGATTGTGCTGGCTCGTACTCGGCCCCCATCCAGCGTAGCCTCACGAACCAGTCGCCCCGCCCGAGCCACCCACCCTTGACATCCGCCCCCGCCCGCGCGATCCCCTGCGCCGATCCATCTCCCACGGCGAGGCCCCTCCATGACCCGCGACGAAGTGCTCGACGTCTTCAAGTCCTGTGGCGCGCTCCTCACCGGCCACTTCATCCTGTCGTCTGGTCTGCGCTCGCCGGTCTTCATCCAGAAGGCCCGCGTCTTCCAATATCCGGACAAGACCGAGATCGTCTGCAAGGCGCTGGCCGCGAAGATCCGCGCCGCCGGTCTCGAGCCGCTCGACGCCGTGGTCGGCCCGGCGATGGGCGGCATCATCCCGGCCTACGAGACGGCCCGGCACCTCGGCGTCCCCGCCGTGTGGACCGAGCGCGAGGCGGGCGAGATGCGCCTGCGCCGCTTCGAGCTGGCGAAGGGCGCCCGCGTCGTCATCGTCGAGGACATCGTCACCACCGGCCTCTCCTCGCGTGAGACGGTGAAGGCGCTGACCGACATCGGCGCCAACGTGGTCGCCGTCGCCTGCCTCATCGACCGTTCCGCCGGCAAGGCCGATTGCGGCGTGCCGCTGGTGGCGCTCGCCGAATACGAGGTCCCGGCCTATCCGGCGGATGCTCTTCCGCCGGAACTGGCGGCGATCCCCCCGGTCAAGCCCGGCAGCCGCAACATCTGAAGCGCAGGGGAGGGCGGGGCGGTGCCGCCCCCCTGATCCGCACGCCCCGTCTTGTTCCCGTCTCGCCGAGCCCTTATGTCTCGGGTCTTCCGCGCGCCCGTCTTCCCGAGGATTCCCGCCGATGGCGACCACCTCCGACAGCAAGCTCCGCCTCGGCGTCAACATCGATCACGTCGCCACCATCCGCAACGCCCGCGGCGGCGAGCGGCCGGACCCGGTGCGCGCCGCCCATCTCGCCGCTCACGCCGGCGCCGACGGCATCACCGCCCATCTGCGCGAGGATCGCCGCCACATCCGCGACGAGGACATCCGCCGGCTGATGGAGGAGATCCATCTGCCGCTCAACCTCGAGATGGCGGCGACCGACGAGATGCTGGCGATCGCGTTGCGCCACAAGCCGCACGCCGCCTGCATCGTGCCGGAGCGCCGCGCCGAACGCACCACCGAGGGCGGCCTCGACGTCGTCGGCGGCCACACCCATCTCGCGCCGGTGGTGGCGAAGCTGGTCGATGCCGGTGTCCGCGTCTCGCTCTTCATCGAGCCCGATCAGGCTCAACTCGACGCCGCCCGGGCCCTCGGCGCCCCGGTGGTCGAACTCCACACCGGACGCTACTGCGATCTCTTCGATGCCGGCGACGAGCGTCTCGCCGGCATCGAGCTGCAGCGCCTGCGCGCCGCCGCCCGCCACGGTGCCGACCTCGGCCTCGAGATCCACGCCGGCCACGGCCTCGCCTACGAGAGCGTCGGCCACATCGCCGCCATCCACGAGGTGCGCGAGCTCAACATCGGCCATTTCCTCATCGGCGAGGCGATCTTCGTCGGGCTCGAGGCGTCGATCCGCGAGATGCGCCGCCTGATGGACGACGCGCGGCCGGGCTGAGGCGACGGGGAGGGGATCATGATCGTCGGCATCGGGTCCGATCTGATCGACATCCGTCGGGTGGAGAAGACGCTGGAGCGTTTCGGCGAACGCTTCACCCGGCGCTGCTTCACCGAGATCGAGCGCGCCAAGTCGGATCGCCGGCACAATCGCGCCGCCTCCTACGCCAAGCGCTTCGCCGCCAAGGAGGCGTGTTCCAAGGCGCTCGGTTCGGGCATCTCGATGGGGGTGGCGTGGCGCGATCTCGGTGTGGTCAACGAGCCGACCGGCAAGCCGACCATGGTCCTGACCGGCTGGGCGGAGCGGCGCCTCGCCGAGCTGACACCGGCCGGCCTCGTCGCCCGCATCGACCTCACCATCACCGACGACTACCCGCTCGCCCAGGCTTTCGTCGTCATCTCCGCCTGGCCGGCGGACTGGCCGGCGCGGTGAGGCGCGTGCCGCCGTTGTTGCGAGCCGGGCTCCGCGGGAGTATCACCGGCGCCACCGAGCCCCGAGGAACCGAGACGACATGAGCGAGACCACCGAACCGAAGCACGGCGAAAGCGGCCTCGTCGAGACCATCAAGGTCATCGTCCAGGCGCTGTTGCTCGCCCTCGTCGTCCGCACCTTCTTCTATCAGCCGTTCAACATCCCCTCCGGTTCGATGAAGTCGACGCTGCTGGTCGGCGACTATCTCTTCGTGTCGAAGTTCAGCTACGGCTATTCGAAGTACTCCTTCCCCTATGCGCTGGCGCCGTTCTCCGGCCGCATCTTCGGCTCGGAGCCGAAGCGCGGCGACGTGGTGGTCTTCAAGCTGCCGCGCGACAACGAGACCGATTACATCAAGCGCGTCGTCGGTCTGCCCGGCGACCGCATCCAGGTGAAGCACGGCCTCCTCCACATCAACGGCGAGCCGGTGAAGGTCGAGCCGCTCGAGCCCTATGTCGAGAAGGACCGCTGGGGCGCCCGCGCTCGTCTGCAAGCCTTCAAGGAGACACTGCCGAACGGTGTCTCCCACACCATCCTCAAGCGTGACGCCGAGGGTTTCCAGAACAACACCCAGGAATATCTCGTCCCCGCCGGCCACTATTTCATGATGGGCGACAACCGCGACAACTCGCAGGACAGCCGCTATCTCGACATGGTCGGCTACGTGCCGGCGGAGAACCTGATCGGCAAGGCGCAGGTGATCTTCTTCTCGATCCAGGAGGGGGCGACCCCCTGGGCCTTCTGGACCTGGCCTTGGGAGATCCGCTGGGGTCGACTGGCGAACCTGATATGAGCGAGCCCTCCGACGCTTTCGACGCCCTCGAGGCGCGCATCGGCCATCGCTTCGCCGATCGTACTCTGCTGGCGCGCGCGCTCACCCACACCTCCGCCGTCGGCAATGCCGCCGCGAGCTACCAGCGGCTCGAGTTCCTCGGCGACCGCGTCCTGGCGCTGACCGTCGCCGGCATGGTCTATCGCGCCTTCCCGCAAGCCGACGAGGGCGAACTCGCCCGCCGCCTCAATGCGCTGGTCAAGCGCGAGACCTGCGCCGAAGTGGCGCGCGAGCTGCAACTCGGCGAGGCGGTGCGCCTCGGCTCGGGCGAGGCCCAGTCGGGTGGGCGCGCCAAGAGTGCCATCCTCGGCGACATCGCCGAGGCGCTGATCGCCGCCATCCATCTCGACGCCGGCTTCGAGGTCGCTTCCGCCTTCGTCGAGCGCCATTGGCGCGAGCGGATGATGACGGCGCGCGGCCCCTTGCGCGACGCCAAGACGACGTTGCAGGAATGGCTCCAGGGCCGCGGTCTCGCCGCGCCGACCTATCGCCAGGTCTCGCGCACCGGCCCCGATCACGATCCGCTCTTCACCATCGCCGCCGATCTCGTCGGCGAGGAGGGCGCCCACGGCACCGGCCGCTCCAAGCGCGAGGCCGAACAGAACGCCGCCACCCGCGTACTGGTCCGCGAGGGCCTGTGGAAGGACTCCGATGTCTGACGACGACGACCGCGCCGAAGGCGCGAAGCCGAAGAAGCCGAAGAAGCCCGTGCCGGCCGAGCCGGCGTGGACGACGCGCGCTGGCTTCGTCGCGCTGATCGGCGCCCCCAACGCCGGCAAGTCGACGCTCTTGAACCAGCTCGTCGGCACCAAGGTGTCGATCGTCACCCACAAGGTCCAGACCACCCGGGCGCTGATCCGCGGCGTCTGCATCGAAGGCGACGCGCAGGTCATCTTCGTCGACACCCCCGGCATCTTCCGCCCGCGCCGCCGGCTCGACCGCGCCATGGTGACGACCGCCTGGGGCGGTGCCGCCGATGCCGACGTCGTGGCGGTGCTGATCGACGCCAAGAAGGGCCTCGACGAGGCGGCGCTCGGCGTCTTCGAACGGCTGAAGGACGTCCGCCGCAAGAAGATCCTCATCCTCAACAAGGTCGACCTCGTCCGCCGCGACACGCTGTTGGCGCTCACCGCGAAGACCAACGAACTCGCCGATTTCGACCGCACCTTCATGGTCTCGGCGCTGACCGGCGACCATGTCGACGACGTGCTGAAGTATCTCGCCGGCGAGATGCCGCCCGGCCCCTGGCTCTATCCGGAGGATCAGATCTCCGATCTGCCGATGCGCCAGCTCGCCGCCGAGATCACCCGCGAGAAGTGCTTCCTGCGCCTCCACGACGAGTTGCCCTACGAGTCGACCGTCGAGACCGAGCTGTGGAAGGACCAGAAGGACGGCTCCGTCCGCATCGAGCAGACGATCTACGTCGCCCGCGAGAGCCAGAAGGGCATCGTTCTCGGCAAGGGTGGCGAGACCATCAAGGCGATCTCCATGGCGGCGCGCAAGGAACTCGCCGAGATCGCCGAGAAGCCGGTCCACCTCTTCCTCTTCGTCAAGGTGCGCGAGAACTGGTCCGACGACCCCGAGCGCTACCGCGAGATGGGGCTCGAATTCCCCAAAGGGTGAGGCGGCGGCGGGGGCGATCTCATGGAATGGATCGACACCGGCCTCGTTCTGGGAAGTCGTCGCCTCGGCGAAGCGGACGCCTTGGTCGAACTCATGACCCGCGACCACGGCCGCCATCTCGGCGTGGTCAAGGGCGGCCGATCGAAGCGCTGGACCGCCGCACTCCAGGTCGGCAACCGGGTGCGGGCGGTGTGGCGGGCCCGCCTCGACGAACATGTCGGTACCTGGGCGATCGAGCCGCTCGACGCCCGCGCCGCCGAACTGATGGGAAGCGCCGTGGCGCTCAACGGCGTCCAGACGCTCGCCGCGCACCTGAGGCTGTTGCCCGAACGCGATCCTCATCCCGAACTCTTCGAGGCGATGGTGGCGATCGTCGATCACCTCGGCGAACCGCGGCTCGCCGGTGAACTCATCGTCCGCTTCGAACTGGCGATGATCGAGGCGCTCGGCTTCGGTCTCGATCTCGGCGTCTGCGCGCTGACCGGCGCCACCGAGGATCTCGCCTGGGTGAGCCCGCGCACCGGCCGCGCCGCGTCCCGGGAAGCCGGTGCGCCGCACGCCGCCAAACTGCTGGTCCTGCCGAGCTTTCTCGCCGGTCGAAGCGCCGGCGAGCCGTCGACCTGGGGCGGCGCGGCGATCGAGGAGATCCTCGCCGGCTTCCGCCTCTCCGGTCACTTCCTCGCTCGCCACGTCTGGGAGCCGCGCGCCGTGACGCCGCCGGCCACCCGCGACGGTCTGATCGCGGCGCTCTCCCGCGCGCACCTCAGCGGCGAGGCTTGAAGGCGTGACCGAAGCCGTTGCGCAGGCCGAGCCGGCGCACCTTGGCCGAGCCCGGTTCCGGCCGATCCCAGTCGATGTCGTCGGGATCCTTGACCAGCGGGATCAGATCCCACAGCGGTGAGCGGCCCTCCATCGCCTCCGTGCCGCCCGCGGCGAGCCGTTCGCGCTGCAACTCGAGCAATTCCTCGAAGGCATCGGCCGGGATCGCCGGGCTGAACAGATAGCCCTGGTATTCGTGGCAGTTGCGCGCCTCGAGCCAGGCCAGCTGTTCTTCCGTCTCGACGCCTTCGGCGATGGTTCTGAGGCCCAACAGGTGGCACATGCCGATGATCAGCTCGGCGAGTGCCGGCCGCGTCTCGAGCGTCGCGATGAACGAGCGGTCGATCTTCAGCGTGTCGATCGGGTGGTGCTGGATGGTGGCGAGGTTGGAGTAGCCGGTGCCGAAATCGTCGATGGCGATGGAGAAGCCGAGTTCGGTCAGCGTCCGCAGGATCTCGGCGGTGGTTTCGTCGTCGCCGACCAGCGTCGATTCGGTGATCTCGATCTGCATGCGCCGCGGATCGCACCCCGTCTCCGCGACGATCGCCTCGATGTTGGTCTTCAGGCGCCGATCGCCGAACTGGCGGGCCGACAGGTTGACCGAGATGGTGATGTCGTGTCCGGCATCGGCCCAGGCCTTCTGGCGCAGCGCCGCGTCGTGGATGACCTCGGTGCCGATGCGGTCGATCAGGCCCGTCTTCTCGGCATGCGGGATGAAGGCGCCCGGCAGGATCATGCCGCGGGTCGGATGGTGCCAGCGCAGCAGCGCCTCCGCCCCGACGATCCGCCCGTCGGCGATCGACAGCCGGGGCTGATAGAAGAGCTCGAATTCGTCGCGCTCGAAAGCGCGCAGCAGGCTCGCCTCGAGTTCGAGTTGCGCCTCGACCTCGGCCTTGAGCGCCGCGGTGAAGGGCACGGCGCGGCCGCGCCCCTGATCCTTCGCCGCGTACATGGCGAGATCGGCGTGGCGCATCAGGGTGTCGAGGTCGCCACCGTCCTCCGGAAAGGCGCACATGCCGATCGAGGCGGAGACGACGAGCCGGCGACCGCCGAGCAGGATCGGCGCGTCGAGTTCGTTCAGGATGCGTCGCGACACGCTCTCGCAGCGCCGTCCGTTGCGGCCGAGCGACAGGCAGACGAGGAACTCGTCGCCGCCGAGACGCGCGACGAAATCGTCGCGCCGGACCGAGCGGTCGAGCCGCCGCGCCACCTCGACGAGGAGCCGATCACCGTGCAGGTGGCCGAGCGAATCGTTGATCGTCTTGAAGCGGTCGAGGTCGATGAAGAGCAGCGCCACGCGCTCCCCCGCCGCCTCGGCGGCGGCGAGCCGGCGCTCGACCTCGATCTGCAGCAGCGTCCGATTGGGCAGCCCGGTCAGGAGATCGTGGTGGGCGAGGAAGCGGATCTGGTCTTCCGCCATCTTGCGGGCGGTGACGTCGGTCTCGCTGACCAGCCGTGCCGGTCGGCCGCTCACAGCGTCGCAGCAGGCGCGCGCCGCGACCTCGTGCCAGCGGGTTCCGTCCGGGGTGACGACCCGCACGACCGCCTCGGCGTGGCCCTCGCGGTCCAGCCGTCGCAGGAAGGCGTCGCGATCGGGGCTCTCGACGAAGCGTTCGGTGAAGGGTTCGCCCTCGCGCACCACGGCGCCGCGCGCCGCCGGATTGCGGTAGAGCGCCGTGCCCTCGTCGTCGTAGAGCGAGATCATCACCGGCGTGTGCAGCAGCGCTTCGGCCGATCTGAGCCGCTCCGGCGTGTCGTGGATCTCGGCGAGCGCCTCGCACAGCATCGCCATGCGCCCGTCGGGCAGGCGGTGGCCGGAGAAGACGACGCGCCGCGTCGTCGGAACACCGTCCGGATAGAGCGTCCACATCTCCGAAAAGCGGACGTCCGACCGCTCGAAGTCGGCCTGATACTGGCGCAGCCGGTCGCGCACCGAGGTCGACATGTCGGCGCCGAGATCGCGTGCGGCGAGCGCCGCGACGCTCTCGGCCCGCCACAGCGCCAGCGCCGCGGCATTGGCCATCACCACGCGCGAGCGATCGATGTCGAAGACCCAGATCGGCGTCTGCAGACGGTTCGCCACCGTCGCGAAGCCGCCGGCACAGCCGGTCTCGGGTGGTGGGGCTCCGGATCCGGAGGTGATGCGTGGTGTCGAGGACATGAGACGACCGTCGGCGAACCAGGAGCGGAGGATCTCGCGGCGACTCGTGTTGCCGCCAAACGACCCTTCGCCGACTGTCGTTCGCCTTCGTTAACCCACGGTAAACCAAATCGATCCGATGCCGGGCCGAAGCCGGAATTCGACAAGAGGTCCACGGCCGGGATCGCGGCCGGCACGAAATCGCGTCACATCGCCATCAGAAGCAGGGCCAGGATCTGCGGCGCCAGGATGCGCAGGCCCATCACCAACGGATAGACGGTGGCATAGGCGAGCGACTGGGCCTCGGAGGTCGGCGCCATGGCGTTGGCGAAGGCGAGTGCCGGCGGGTCGGTCATCGACCCGGCGAGCAGGCCGCACAGGCTGAGGAAGTCGACCCCGAGGACGATCCGCGCCACGAAAGCGGTGATCATCAACGGCACCAGGGTGATGACCGCGCCCCAGAAGACCCAGGAGATCCCGTCGCCGTTGGCCAGCGTCTCGATGAAATGGGCGCCCGACTTGAAGCCGACGACGGCGAGGAAGAGCACGATGCCGAGCTCGCGCAGCGCCAGGTTGGCGACCGGCGGCATGAACCAGACGAGCGGTCCGACGTGGCCGACGCGCGACAGTGCGATCGCCGCGATCAGCGGCCCGCCGGCGAGCCCGAGGCGGATCGGTACGCTCGACGCGCCGAAGGAGAGGTCGATCGAGCCCAGTGCGATGCCCAGCGCGATGCCGATGAACATCGGGATCGGATCGAACTCCTTCAGCCGCTGTTCCGAATTGCCGACGAAGCCGGCGACCTCTTCGAGGTCCTCGCGACGGCCGACGACGTTGAGGATGTCGCCGAACTGCAGCTTCAGCGCCGGTGGCGTCACCAGTTCGACGCCGGCGCGCACCACGCGGGAGATCTTGACGTCGAAGCGGCTCTCCAGGCCGAGCGCCGCGATCGTCTGGCCGAGCACGTGGTCGGAGGTGACGACGATTCGCTCCCAGCTGATGTCGGTGCCCCTGGTGGTCAGCGCCTGCTCGTGGAGGACGCCGATCGCCTCGGCGATCTCCATCAGCCGCTCGTGCGGCCCGACGAGATGCAGCACGTCGCCGATCTCGATCCAGGTGGTGGCATGGGGCACGCGCAGCTTGCCCTGACGCAGCAGCCGCGAAGCGACGACGTCGCCGCGCTCCATCCCCGGCAACTTGGCGAGCGCCAGGCCGGCGAGGTCGGGATTGGTGAAGATGACGTCGAGCGTCTCGATCTCCGCCACCTCGGCCTTGCGCTTGGCCTCGAACTCCTTCGCCGCCCGGGCCGGATCGATGCGGAAGACGGCGCGCACCGTGACCATGGTGAGGAGGATGCCGACGATGCCGAACGGATAGGCGACGGCGTAGCCGAGACCGGTCAGCCCGATCTCGCCCGGCGCCGTCCCCATGTCGGCCAGCACCTGCTGCGCCGCGCCGAGCGACGGCGTGTTGGTGGTCGCGCCCGACAGCACGCCGAGCACGGCGGCGAGCGGCACATGCGCGAAGAGATGGATCATCGCCGCCACCGCCGCGCCGCTCACCACGATCGTCGCCGCGATCAGGTTGAGCTTCAGCCCGGACTTCTTCAGCGCCGTGAAGAAGCCCGGCCCGACCTGGATGCCGATCGTGTAGACGAAGAGGATGAGGCCGAACTCGCGCACGAAGTCGAGCACCTCGTGATCGAGCTTCAATCCCGAGCGATTGGCGAGATCGCCGATGAAGAGGCCGGCGAAGAGCACGCCGCCGATGCCGAGGCTCGCGCCGCGGACCGAGACCCGCCCGAGGAAGAGCCCGAGCGTGCCGATGATGCTCAGCGCCAGAACCGCCTTGGCCACGGCCGGCATCGCGGAGATGAACTGCCAGATCATCGACGAGGTCCCCCCCTCGGCCGCACCATGCATATCGAAATTCCAGATGCGACGAATCGTGAAGGCGCATCATGCCCCGTTCGTCGATATTGCGCTGCAACATTTTCGCATCGCTTCCGAGTGATTCGTGCGACCCGCTCGACGATGGTGCCGGCCGCGCGCGTCGGGCGCACGGGTATTCGCTTGTCTGCGAATGCCGAACTCTCTAATTCCGAATCATGGGAACGCGAGTGATTCCGCCGGGACACGGCGACGATGGCGAGGGGCCGGGCGGCGAGATCCTGCCCGTCAATCTGCGCGAGGCGCTCGAGGAGCGCTACCTCGCCTATGCGCTGTCGACCATCATGCACCGGGCGCTGCCCGACGTGCGCGACGGATTGAAGCCGGTCCATCGCCGCCTGCTCTACGCCATGCGCGAACTCAGGCTCGATCCCTCGTCGGCGTTCAAGAAGTGCGCCCGCGTCGTCGGCGACGTCATCGGCAAGTACCATCCGCATGGCGATCAGGCGGTCTACGACGCCATGGTGCGCCTCGCCCAGGACTTCGCCCAGCGCTATCCCCTCGTCGACGGTCAGGGCAACTTCGGCAACATCGACGGCGATAACCCGGCCGCGATGCGCTACACCGAGGCCCGCCTCACCGACGTCGCCGTCCTCATTCTCGAGGGCCTCGACGAGGACGCCGTCGACTTCCGCCCGAACTACGACGGCTCCGAGGACGAGCCGGTGGTACTCCCCGGCGCCTTCCCCAATCTTCTCGCCAACGGCTCCTCCGGCATCGCCGTCGGCATGGCCACCTCGATCCCGCCGCACAACGCCCACGAGGTCTGCAAAGCGGCGCTGAAGCTGATCGAGGCGCCCGAGACGAGCGTCGAGGACCTGGTCGAGATCGTCCCCGGCCCGGACTTCCCGACCGGCGGCATCATCGTCGAGAGCCGTTCGTCGATCCTGGAGAGCTATCGCACCGGCCGCGGCGGTTTCCGCGTCCGCGCCCGATGGGACAAGGAGGATCTCGATCGCGGCACCTGGCAGGTGGTGGTCACCGAGATCCCCTATCAGGTGGCCAAGTCCCGCCTCATCGAGAAGCTCGCCGAGCTGATCAACGAGCGCAAGGTGCCGCTGCTCGAGGACGTCCGCGACGAATCCACCGAGGATGTGCGCATCGTCCTGGTGCCGAAGAGCCGCAACGTCTCGCCCGATCTGATGATGGAGAGCCTGTTCAAGCTCACCGAGCTCGAGAGCCGCATCTCCCTCAACATGAACGTGCTGTCGAAGGGCACCATCCCCGGCGTGTTGAACCTCAAGGACGTCCTCGTCCAGTGGCTCGACCACCAGAAGGACGTGCTGGTCCGCCGCTCGCAGCATCGCTTGGCGCAGATCGAGAAGCGGCTCGAGATCCTCGGCGGCCTGCTCGTCGCGTACCTCAACCTCGACGAGGTCATCCACATCATCCGCACCGAGGACGAGCCCAAGCCCGTCCTGATGGAGCGTTTCTCGATCACCGACGTCCAGGCCCAGGCCATCCTGGACATGCGGCTGAAGAACCTGCGCAAGCTCGAGGAATTCGAGATCCGCAAGGAGTTCGACGCGCTCACCAAGGAGGCGGAGCAGATCCGCGGCCTGCTGGCGTCGGACGAGAAGCAGTGGAAGGTCGTCGCCTACGAGATCAAGAAGGTCGCGGCCAAATACGGCCCCGAGACGCCGCTCGGTAAGCGTCGCACCACCTTCGCCGACGCCCCGGAGCACGACCACGCCGACATCAAGGTGGCGATGATCGAGCGCGAGCCGATCACCGTCGTCGTCTCCGACAAGGGCTGGGTGCGGACGCTGAAGGGCCACATCGACGATCTCTCCCGCCTCGAGTTCAAGCAGGGTGACAAGCTGCGCATCGCCTTCAAGGCGGAGACCATCGACAAGCTCTTGGTGTTCTCGACCGGCGGTCGCTTCTACACGCTGGAGGCGTCGAACCTCCCCGGCGGTCGCGGTCACGGCGAGCCGATCCGCCTGCAATGCGACATGGATCAGGACCAGGACGTGCTCGACGTCTTCGTCCATTTCCCCGAACGCCGCCTGCTGGTGGTCGGCAAGCAGGGCAGGGGCTTCCGCGTCGCCGAGCGCGAGGTGGTGGCCCAGACCCGCAAGGGCAAGCAGGTCCTCAACGTCTCGTCCGGCGACGAGGCCCGCCTCTGCGTCGAGGTGCCGGACGGGGCGACCCACGTCGCGGTCATCGGCGACAACCGCAAGCTCCTGGTCTTCCCCGTGGATCAGGTGCCGGAGATGACCCGCGGTTCGGGTGTCCGGCTGCAGAAGTACCGCGACGGCGGCATCGCCGCGGTGAAGTGCTTCGTCGGCGCTACCGGCCTGACCTGGACCGACTCGGCCGGCCGCACCTATGTGCGCAGCCTCGAGGAACTGAAGGACTGGCTCGGCAATCGCGGCGACGCCGGTCGTCTGCCGCCCTCGGGCTTCCCCAAGACCAACCGCTTCGACCCGGCGTGACGCGGAATGTGAGGAGCGACCGCACCTCGCCGAATTCCTGTCGAGAACCGTCCTCGGACATCTGTCCCTCTCGCCCGGATCCGATAAGATGCGCGCGGCTCTCGCGCCCCCTTCGGATGACGCGCGGGACGCGTGACGGCGTCGTGGCGGCGGCGGGCGATCAGGGAATTCCGCGAGGCGCATTCCGCGTCCGCACGATCGACGCGGGCGCGATCAGCGTCCGCGGGCCCCGCGCGGTGGAAGCCGCGCCGTATGTCGAGGAGCACATCATGTCTTATCTGCGCAAGGGCGTCGCCGGCGAGCCGGTCCGCATCCTCCAGGCCAAGCTCGGCGTCACCGCCGACGGCGATTTCGGTCCCGGCACCGAGAAGGCGCTGAAGGAGTATCAGTCGGCCCACGGCCTCGCCGCCGACGGCATCGCCGGCCCCGACACCTTCATGGCCATGGGCCTCTCCGAGCTCGTCCTGCTCGGCGTCGGCTCCAAGGGCGCGACGGTGAAGAAGCTCCAGGAAGCCCTCGGCATCTCCGCCGACGGCGTCTTCGGTCAGGGCACCAAGAAGGCGGTGATGGCCTTCCAGGAGAAGAACGGTCTCGATGTCGACGGCTTCGCCGGTCCGGCCACGCTCTCCAGGATGACCGCCTTCGCCGCTCAGGTGACCGAGGTGCACGTCGCCGCCGCCGAACTGCCGGCCGGCGCCGTCGTCTCCGGCGAACCGCTGCCGGCCGCGCCGGGCGCCGATGCGCCCGCCGAAGCCCCGCCGAAGAAGTCGGTCTGGGGCACCGTCAAGGGCTGGTTCAGCTGAGGTCTCACACCGCGGGGCACCGACGGTCGCGAGCGGTCGACCGGTGCCCCGCGGCCGATCTCCGTCGTTTCCGCGCCGGCTCGCGCCGCGATCCTGTCGGCCCGTCGCGTCCCGTCACCTCGGGTGACCCCCCCGTTCACCAGTTGTGGATAGTTTCCCGCCTTTCGAGGAATTTCCGCCGGGGGTTCGGCGTTCTGGTATCATCCGTCACACGCGTGGCGGGCGCGTTCGAGTTCGGGAGGAGGGGGCACTTCCGATGGCGTTGTTCGAGTTGATCTCGGGGGATTTCGAGCCCGAGCACGTGCGTCTGCGCTATTCCGAAGCCGGTCGCGCCTATCTCCGACTGATGTCGATCGACGGTGTCGCCGAGGATGTCTTCCTCGAGCGCGCGGTCGCCGCCGTCGCCGAGAGCGGCGAGGGCCGGGTCGGCGAATACCTCGCGCGCTGGGCCGAACGCGACGGCTTCACGCTGCACCATCTGCGTGCCGAATCCGTCCGCGCCACCGATCGCGCCCGTCGCGGCGACGGCCGCGGTGGCGGTGACGGTCGCGGCGAGCGAATCTTCGTGGTGCTGCTGCGCGATGGACGCAAGTTCGTCGCCCGCGGTTCCGCCGACGTGGTGCAGGAGATCCGTCTCGCCTCGATGCCGGCCGACCGCCGCGCCAAGCTCTCCCGCCTCGACGGTGTGCGCGATCGTGCCGGTGCGGGACCGGCGCCGGCCGGGCGCCTGCCGCGTCTCGTTCCCGGCCTCATCGCCCGCTTCCTGCCCAATCGCTGACGTCACGCGCCGACGAGCATGCACTGATCCCACCTCGATCGGCGGGCCGGTCGATCCGCATCTCGTGAGACGGGCGACGTCGGGGGATGACCGAGGGCTCCCTCAGAGTCCGTTTTGAAAATCACGGATGAGCGTTTCGCCTGAGGAGATTGCCAC
>CALBKH010000007.1 GCA_937892955.1 uncultured Alphaproteobacteria bacterium | reverse complement strand
TGAATCACGTCAGTAGACGGTCGTCGAGGGCTATCCGCGCACAGGTCTCATGAGGTCGGGGCGACGCGACCGAGCCGCCGAGGTCCGGGCGACGGCCGAAGCCCGCATCGTTTTCCCGAGGAACCGCTTCGCGCATCCGATGCGAAGGCGGTCGACCGGCCGGCATCGGCAGGCGCTCGGCGTCACGGAGGGTTCCGATCGGGTCGGACCTCTCCGTGCCGGTGGCGTGGGGGCGGTGCGGGAGCTGCGCCGATCAGACGAAGACGGCGCGGTCCGGCTGGCGGGCGAGGAGCGCGGCCTGCAGCTTCTCCAGGGCGCGGGCCTCGATCTGGCGGACGCGTTCCTTGGAGATGCCGAGACGGGCACCGAGCGCTTCGAGCGTCTCGCCGTTCTCGGTGAGACGTCGCTCCTCGACGATCTTCAGTTCGCGCTCGTTGAGCACGCCGAGCGCCTCGCGCAGCCAGGCGAGGCGGCGTTCGCCGTCGATGTGGTCGCCCACCGTCTCGTCGGCGATCGGGTCGTCCGACATCAGCAGGTCCTGACGCTCGATGCCGTCCTCGCCTTCCACCATGGGGGCGTTGAGGGAGGCGTCCGGACCGGAGAGGCGAGCGCTCATCGCTTCGACGTCGCGGATCGAGACACCGAGGCGGTCGGCGATGGCGGAGAAGATCTCCGGCTCGGCGGCGCCGTCGAGTTCGCGGGCGAGCACGGCGCGCAGGCGGCGCAGGTTGAAGAACAACGCCTTCTGGGCCGAGGAGGTGCCGCCGCGGACGATCGACCAGTTGCGCAGGACATAGTCCTGAATGGCGGCGCGGATCCACCACGAGGCGTAGGTGGAGAAGCGCACCTCGCGTTCCGGCTCGAAGCGGCGGGCCGCCTCGAGCAGGCCGACGTGGCCTTCCTGAATGAGATCGGCCTGGGGCAGGCCGTAGCGACGGAAGCGGGCGGCCATGGCGATGACCAGCCGCATGTGCGCCGAGGTCAGGCGATGCAACGCCGCCTCGTCACCGTCGTCATGCCAGCGCACGGCCAGCTCACGCTCTTCGTCGCGTTCGAGATAGGGGGCCGCCATGGCGGCCTGAACCAGACGGCGGTGATCGCTCGTCGGATGCGTCATCTTCGGCCTCCTTCCGACGGTTCAAGGCCGTCGGCGCTCGGATCGGCGACGGATGATGAAGCCGTCGTCGGGATGGATCGGATTACGTGAAAATCCTGATCAACGCTCTTAGAGGAAATTCCGGGTGCGGTCGAGACCGCATGAGAACCGTTCTCATGTACGAAACGTCGCGGGCGACCATGGCGGGTTCATGGCGGAGAAGGATCCGGGGCGGTGGCGGCGAGAGGTCCCGAAACGCATCGGGGCCCGGATCGCTCCGGGCCCCGAGATTTCGTTCGGCGTCACGATCGGCGGAAATCCGCCGAATCCGGCCTCACGCCGCTTCTTCGCGCTCGTCGTCGACGTACTCGGCGTCGCCGGCGGTTTCGGCCTCGGCTTCGCCGGCCTTGGCGTTGCGGCGCGGGTTCTTCATCAGGTTCTGTTCGATCTGACGGATCGCCTCGGTCTCGGAAACGTGATCGACGGCGGCGACTTCACGCGCCATGCGGTCGAGAGCCGCCTCGTAGAGCTGACGCTCGGAGTAGGACTGCTCGGGCTGGCTGTCGGCGCGATAGAGGTCGCGGACCACCTCGGCGATGGAGATGAGGTCGCCGGAGTTGATCTTGGCTTCGTATTCCTGGGCCCGGCGCGACCACATGGTGCGCTTGATGCGGGCGCGACCCTTCACCGTCTCCAACGCCTTCTTGACGACGGAGGTCTCGGCGAGCTTGCGCATGCCGACGGTGGCGATCTTGGAGACGGGAACGCGCAGCGTCATCTTGTCCTTCTCGAAGGAGATGACGAAGAGCTCGAGCTTGTAGCCGGCGATCTCCTGGTCTTCGATACCGGTGATCTGGCCGACGCCGTGGGCCGGGTAGACGATGTGCTCGCCCGCCTTGAAGCCATGGCGGGTCTGGGACGTCTTCTTGATGGGGGTGGTGGCCATACGCCCGATACTCCTGTTCGACCGGCCCCCGAAGGAGCCTCGAAAGTGGGTCGCTTTCCCGCCTTCCGCACGAAGGTGGGCGCGGCGACAGGCACGCCCGTGCACCCCGGGCGGACCGGGGCGGCGAACGCGTGCTCGGTTACATGTTCAGTCGGTCCGGAAGGGCCTCTCCCACCGATGCTCCGGATGCGTCGCAAGAGTTTGCTTCATCTCGGGTTCGGTCGACGGAAGGTTCGACACGCACCGAGAAGCTGCGACGAGCAGGCCGGTCATCAGGAAACTCCGCTTGGGAGAGTCGGTGGGAAATTCGACTGCGGAGAAATGCATACCACAAATTACGGGTCTGCGGAAGCGTCGAGGGCCGCCGCTTCGTGGCGATCTCGCGACTCTTTCGCGACAAATCATGGCAATGGTGAAAATGCGGGCGTTCGGAGGCCGCCGAGCGGCGTGAAACGACGACGGCGCCCGAGTGGGCGCCGTCCGCATGGGTGATCCCGCGACGTCTCGACGCGCTGCGGCTGCGATGCCTGATCGCACGTCGAGGCCGGTCGCCCCGACCGGGCGGGTCCTGCGATCAGTCGCCCTGACCGGGCCGGTTCCCTTGTCAGTCGCCCTGACCGGGCCGGTTCCCTTGTCAGTCGCCCTGACCGGGCTCCGGCGAGAAGAACTTGGCGAGCTTGCCGGTCATGCCGTCGAAATCCTTGGCATCCGGGGCGTGGTCGCGCTTGGAGGTGAGGTTCGGCCATTTGGTGGCGTATTCGGTGTTGAGCTTCAGCCAATCCTCGAGGCCGCTCTCGGTGTCGGGCTTGATCGCTTCCGCCGGGCACTCGGGCTCGCAGACGCCGCAGTCGATGCACTCGTCCGGGTGGATGACGAGCATGTTCTCGCCTTCGTAGAAGCAGTCGACCGGGCAGACTTCGACGCAGTCGGTGTACTTGCACTTGATGCAGTTGTCGGTGACCACGTAGGTCATGTCGCTATCCTCTCGGCTTTCGCCCCGGACGTCGGAGACCGGCGCCCGGGTGGGCATTGGGCGCGCGGCACACACTCGGCGTTCCGGTTAGCCGAGAGCGCGAACTTGCGCAAGCGTGGAGGCGGGGCGGTAGATTGCGGATCCGCCGCTTTCACCGCGGTGCGACAAAAAGCTCTACGTCTCGTCGAAGAAATCGCCGGGTTCGGCGACCAGCCGGTCGATGGCGCGGCGCTCGCGCTTGGTCGGGCGGCCGGAGCCGGCGTCGCGGGTGGCGAGGGTGACGGTCTCGGGGCGGGGCTCGCGCGGTGGGCGGGGTGGGCTCAGGTCCTCGTAGAGGCGCGATGCGACCTCGGCCGAACCGCGGCGTTCGACGAAGTCGACGACCTTCAGCACCAGGACCCGGGACGGCAGGGTGACGGTCAGGGTCTGGCCGCGTTTCACCGCGGCGCCGGCCTTGGTCTCGCGTTCGCGGTCGACACGGACGTGGCCGCCCTCGATCAGCGACTTGGCGAGCTCGCGGGTCTTGACCACGCGGGCGTGCCAGAGCCAGCGATCGAGACGTTGGCGATCGGCATCCATGGTGCGCCTTCCGAGCCGCGCGCGGCGGGTGTCATACTCGGCTCGTGAAATTCGGTGAGGCCGAATTTCACGAGCGTTACGGCCCGACCGGCCGACGCCCTTCGGGCGCGCCTTCCCTCACGAGGTTTCGAACACGTCGAAGCTTCGTGCGTTCGGTCTCACTCCGACTTGTCGCCCTTGCCTTTCGATTCGAGCTCGGCCTTCAGCGCCAACAGGGCGGCGAAGGGCGAATTCGGGTCGATCGGTTTCTCCGGGCGCTTGCCGCGATCCTCGAAGCGCGGACGGTCGCGACCCTCGTCGCGGCGCGGGCCGCGATCGGAGAAGCGGCGGTCGTCGCGGCCGCGCGGACCTTCGCCGGTCCGCGGCGGGCGGCCACCCTCGCCGCGACCGGGCACCGCGGCGTCGCGGGCTCGACGGGCGGCGGCGTTGTCGCCGCGATCGCGGCGGTCACCGCGGTCGCCGCCCTCGCGGCGTTCGCCACCTTCACGGCGCTCACCGCGTTCACCGCCCTCACGGCGCTCGCCGCGATGGCCGTGATGACCACGGTGGCCGTGATGGCCGCGATCGAAGCGGCCGGGCCGCCAGATCTCGATTTCGATCTGTTCCGGTTCGCCGGTCTCGGCCGTCGTATCGGGCTCACTCGTCGCTTCGGCTTCGGCCGGGGCGGCTTCGGCGACGGGCGCCGCGTCTTCGGCCGGCGTCGGCTCGGCGGTCGGCTCGGTCGCCTCGATCGGGGCGGCTTCGACCGGCGCGGCTTCGGCGGCGGATGCCTCTTCGGCCACCGGCGCGGCTTCGGCCGCCGGTTCGGTGGCGGGCGCCGCTTCGCTCGGCACGATGGCCTCGACCTCGGCCACGGCTTCCGCCGGCGTCTCGGCCGGTTCGGTGGGGGCGGTCTCGGAGGAGACGATCTCGGGTGCGGGGGCGGCGGCAGCCTCTTCGGCGGTGACGGTCACCGCCGGATGGACGAGGCGGGGCGCCGGCTTCGGCACCTTGCGCTTCTCCGAGCGGTAGCCGAGCGACTTCAGCACCGAGGCGAAATCCTCACCCGAGCAGCCGAGCAGCGAGGTCATCGCCACGGTGACGGTGAAGGCGCCGCCGCCGGGCACCGCGCCTTCCGGCGGTGTGACGCTCGGGTCGAGCGGCTTCCAGGCGACGAGCGGGCGGATGATGTCGGCGAGGCGCTCGAGGATGTCGATGCGCACGGCGCGTTCGCCGCAGACCCGGAAGCCGGCGATGCGCCACAGCTGCTTGGGGATCTGCTTGTCGACGTGGATCGAGGTGCGGCCGGAGGCCGAGAGATGGTTGAGCTCGCCGGCCATGTGGGTGTCGACGTCGGCGTGGCCGAGCGACCACAGGCGGGCGATCAGCGCCGACGGCGCCGGCTTGAGGAGCGCCGGCACGAAGACGTGATAGGCGCCGAAGCGGACGCCGTACTTGCGCAAGGAGGCGCGCATCGTCTGGTCGAGGGCCTTGACCTCGTCGGCGATCTGCGAGCGCTCGAGCACACCGAGGGCTTCGACCAACTGGAAGGCGACACCCTTGCCGATGCCTTCGATGTCGGCGGCGTCGCGCAGGTCGACCAGCGGCTTCAGCAGGTTGGCGATCTGGGCGGCGATCCACAGATCGAGGCGGGCCTGGACCTTGTCGCGGGCCGGGCCGGTCAGCTGTTCGTCGGCGATGACCAGGACGGCGGGGCGGAGCGTGTCCTGTCCCGGGCCGAGCTTGGCGACGACCTCGCCGAGCCAGCGTAAGGACCCGTCGGCGGAAAGCACGATGTCGCCGTCGCCGGCGCGCGAGAGCCGGTCGGCGCGCGCCTCGATCTCGCCCGCCAGCGCCTTGGCCGCGGCGTTGCGCACCGCCTTGGCGTCCTCGCCTTCGCCGGTGGCGTCGGCGACGAAGCGGAAACCCGCCAGGTGCCCGATCCGGTGACCCTCGACGTTGACGTCGCCGCCGGTGGTGATCTCCGCTTCGATCATCGCGTTCTCTCTCAGACGTCTCATCAGGACGGAAGTCCGCCGATCCACGAACCGCCGTGTCAGGCTCTCGTGCAGCGCGTCGGACAGACGATCCTCGATCGCGCGTGTCTTGTCGCGCCAATGGACGGGGTCCGTCAACCAGTCGGGGCGATTGGCGACGAAGGTCCATGTGCGAACATGGGCGATACGGGCCGACAAAGTGTCGATGTCGCCGTCGGTCCGATCCGCCTCCGCCACCCGCTTGGCGATCCAGTCGTCGGGGATGGTGCCCTTTTCGACGAGGAAGCGGAAGAGGGTGGCGACGAGATCGGCGTGATTGGCCGGGGCGATCTTGCGATAGTCGGGGACCTGGGCGACGTCCCAGAGCAGCGCCACGCGCTCGGCACCGTGGGCGAAGCGGGCGATGTCCTCGTCGCGGGCGGCGAGCTCGAGGGCGTTCTGGTCGTCGGCGAGCGGGGCGCGAGTGAGGCCTTCTTCGCGCGGCGGCTCGTCGAGGGTGCGGCGCAGGGCGGCGAGAGACGAGAAATCGAGCGCCGGGTTGCGCCACTGCAAACGGGAGAGCGGCTGGAAACGGTGGGTCTCCAGTTGTTCCACCAGTTCGTCGGCGAAGGGATCGACGCGACCGGTGACGCCGAAGGTGCCGTCGCGCATGTGACGGCCGGCACGGCCGGCGATCTGGCCGAGTTCGGCGGCGTTGAGGTTGCGATACTGGTAGCCGTCGAATTTGCGCGACCCGGCGAAGGCGACGTGATCGACGTCGAGGTTGAGCCCCATGCCGACCGCGTCGGTGGCGACCAGGATGTCGACGTCACCGGACTGGAAGAGCTCGACCTGGGCGTTGCGGGTGCGGGGCGAGAGCGCGCCGAGCACCACCGCCGCGCCGCCGCGTTGGCGGCGGATCAGTTCGGCGATGCCGTAGACCTCCTCGCCCGAGAAGGCGACCACCGCGGTGCGAGGGGGAAGCCGCAGCAGCTTCTTCGATCCCGCATAGGTGAGTTGCGACATGCGCGGGCGGGTGACGACGTTGATGCCCGGCAGCAGCTTCTCGAGCAGGTCGCGTGCCGTCAGCGCCCCGAGCAGCAACGTCTCGTGGCGGCCGCGCAGGTTGAGGATGCGATCGGTGAAGATGTGGCCGCGTTCGAGATCGCCGGCGAGCTGGACCTCGTCGATGGCGACGAAATCGACGTCGGTGCGCCGCGGCATGGCTTCGACGGTCGACACCCAATAGCGCGGATCGTCGGGAATGATCTTCTCTTCGCCGGTGATCAGCGCGACGGCGGACTTGCCGGCCCGCTCGGCGATACGGCCGTAGACCTCGCGGGCGAGAAGGCGCAGCGGCAGGCCGATGAGGCCGGAGGGCTGGGCCAGCATGCGCTCGATGGCGAGGTGGGTCTTGCCGGTGTTGGTCGGCCCGAGCACGGCCGTGACCGTCCGCGCCCGGATCGACGGCGGCAGGACGGGCAGCGACGCGGCGGCGGAAGGGCGAGCGGTGTCTCGGGTCGGCAAACGATCGAGCCTGGCGGAGTCCGGGCGGCTTCGGACGGAACGGCCAGACCTCTAGCACAGGGTCGTGGCGAAAGCGCGATCTTTCGAAATCGTGAAGCTGCGAGGCGCCGTCGTCCGGCCCGGTCTCGGCAATCCCCCGGCAACCGGAACGAGTCTCGAACGAACCGCGTCCGAATCGCTGATCGCCGCGGATTCCGCTTCCGTTCACGGACGAGATACGGTGGTCGAACCGGGGGCGACCACGAAATCTCGAATCCGCACGGACTCTTGTGCCCTGTGCCCCGACGGTGACGGCAAGGGTTTCGTGCCGAAACGGGGCACGGTCCGGCGCCGTCGATGGCGGCAATCATCGGTTGCCTTTCCATGGACACGTCAACGAAGCGAAGGGGAGGTGAACGGACCGGCGACGAATCGCTGATCGCGATGAATTCCGGGTTCGTTCTCTCGAGATCGTGTGGCGACCTCGGGTGTCGCCGGTAGATCTGGAGACCGCCGGAACGGAGGTGGAGGTCGCCGCCGCCGTCGTCGGTAAGGAATACGCGCCGAAACGGGACGGGCTCGGGGTGGGCACCACGAGCGCGCCGCGGCGGCCCCTCCGACGTCTCTCGGCGAGCGACGTTCATTCTCGGAGCGAAGCGGGAACGAAGCGGCGACGAATCACATGTGTGTCAGATGTTCCACCGCCGTTCTCTCGAGATCGAGGGGGGCGTCTGCCATGGGACACGAGATGTCGGAGCGGCGCCGGGGCTTCGCGCCGTCGAACCCGCCGGCGCGTCAACCGAATCGTTTCGAAACGGAACGATGAGTGGGAGATGATCCGTTTCCGCCGGCGACGGCATCGTGAGGGCCGCGACGCGGGTTTCGGCGATGCGGCGTTCACACATCGAGCGAAGCGGGAACAGAGCGGCGACGAATCACCGACCCGGCGCGATTGCCGTTTCGTTCCCTCGAGATGTCGGGGTTGGGAGACGTCGCGCCTCGAGATCCGGGCGGCCGGCGGCGCGACCGTGCCGCGGGGGCGACCGTCGCGTTCACCATCGCGTGCCGCGATGGGACGATCGGTGGCTGCGCGGCGGCGGTCTCAGCGGCCGGTGGCGGTCTTGTCGGCGCCGATGGCGGCGATCTGATCGACCTCGACCTCGGCGGTGCCGACCAGGGTGCGCACCGACACCTTCAGCGGCACCCAGACGTCGGCCTTTTCGAGGTGGCCGAACATCACCGACAGGTCTTCGTTGGCTTCCATGAAGCGGGTGGTCTTGTGCTGGGCGCGGTGACCGGCGACGGGGACGTAGCGGGCGGCGCAGACGACGACCGGCCCGGTCACGCCGGGGCGTTTGTTGGGAAGCGTCGCCTTGGGCGAGAGGCGGATGTCGTAGCGGGTCCAGCCGTCGTAGATCGGCAGGGTGCGGTCACAGACCTTGCCGCCGTCGGTGGAGCCGGCGTCGGCCGGCATCAGGACGGCGCTGATCGGATCGAGCACGTCGATGCGGTGGCGCGGCTGCAACGGCACGAGGTCGGGGGTCTGGCGCGACGGCGGCTGGGCTTCGGCGGCCTTCACGGCGCCGCCCGCCATGGCGAGCATGACCTTGACCGCCTTGCGGCCCTCGCCGGAGGCGAGCGTGTAGGTCGAGGGCTGAGGGCGACCGTGTCCCAACTGGCCGGACGCAGTGGCGTCGCCACGGGCGCCGGCGAAGATGTCGACCAGACCGGAGGTGCGCCAGGTGACCTGCGAGGTGTAGCGATCGGCGACGGTGGTCAGGGTCATCTGGGCGCGCGCCACCGGTAGGCCGGCCAGCGTCACCGAGTAGCGCAGCAGGGTCTGCGGCTTCGCCGGCAGGGCGGCCTCGGCCGAGGCGGCGTCGGCGACGGCGGGCACGGCCAGGAGCAGGGCGAGGGCGGCGGCTGGCACGGCGAGGCGAGGGGACAAGGGGCTCTCCCACGAGGCTCTGGGCCCGGCGGGACGACCGGCGCCGGGTGAGCGCGAAACTCGCCGCCGAACCCGGCGAATCTGGGGCGGACGCCGCCTCGGCCTCCGGACGCCTTGCCAAGGCGGCGATCCGGCCCTACCACCCGAAGGACAACGTCGGAGATCCTCCGCATGGCTCGCGTCGTCGTTCCGCTGCCCGCTCTCGATTTCGACCCGTCCGAGGTCGCGGTCGGCTGGAAGATCCTGGTCTCACGCGGCCACGCGGTGGTGTTCGCCACCCCGGGCGGGCGACCGGCGAAGGCCGATCCGGTCATGGTCACCGGTCGCGGCCTCGATCCGTGGAGCGAGTTGCCGTTCATCGGACGCCTGAAACTCCTCGGCCTCCTGCTCAGGGCCAATCGTGACGCGCGGCGCGCCCATCTCGAGATGATCGGCGATCCGGCCTATCGCGCGCCGATGCGATGGGCCGATCTCTACGTCGAGGAGTACGACGGGCTCTATCTCGGCGGCGGACATCGGGCGCGGGGCATGCGCAGCTATCTCGAGAGCCCGGTGCTGCAACGGCTCGTCGCTTCGTTCTTCGCCGCCGACAAACCGGTGGCGGCGGTCTGCCACGGGGTGTTGCTGGCGGCGCGCAGCCGGCGGGCCGACGGACTCTCGGTGCTCCACGGTCGCCGCACGACGTCGCTCACCTGGAAACAGGAGCGTACGGCGAGCCTCCTCGCCCACATCGGCCGCTTCTGGGATCCCGACTACTACCGTACCTACCCGGAGGAACCGGGCCAGCCGCCCGGCCACATGTCGGTCGAACGCGAGGTGACGCGGGCGCTCGAGAAGCCGGAGGATTTTCGCGACGTGGCGCCGGGCGCGCCGTCGTTCCTGCGCAAGACGCTCGGGCTGTGGCGCGACACGATCGAGGATCCGCGCCCGGCCTTCGTGGTGGAGGACGGCAACTATCTCTCGGCGCGCTGGCCGGGCGACGTCCACACTTTCGCCGGTCGTTTCGCCGACCTGCTCGAGGCGCGGAGCCGCCGCGAGTGATACCGAGCCGACGATGTTTCGACTTTTTCGAAACATCGTCGGCGAAGGCAAGCCCGAACGGGCGTCGGCCGGCCAGGCCTTGACGCTCATGAAACTCGGACGAGTCCGAATTTCATGAGCCCAGTATGAGACGCCGAGCCGACCGGCCCGGCGGAGCGATCGTCGCGACCGACTTCGACTTGACGCACCCCGGCCCGATCACTATAGGAGGGCGACTTTTCCCACACCTCGTGAGACGTGGAACCCCGGGGTCCCTCGCGCGACCCCCACTCGAGAAGGATATGAACCCATGGCTCGGCGCTGCGAACTGACCGGCAAGGCGGTCCTGACCGGTAACAACGTCAGCCACGCCAACAACCGGACCCGCCGTCGCTTCCTGCCCAATCTCGTCGCCGTGACGCTGATTTCGGACGCTCTGAAGCAGAACGTGCGTCTGCGCATCTCCGCCGCCGCCCTGCGGTCGGTGGAGCATCGCGGTGGTCTCGATGCGTTCCTGGCGAAGGCTTCCGACTGCGAACTCTCCCCGCGTGCCCGTCTGCTGAAGCGTCAGATCGCTCGCACGCAGACCGCGGTCGCCGCTTGATCGGCACGGGTTGTATGACCGGTTCCGAACTTTCCGATCGGACCTACGGCACCACCCTCGAGGGCCTCGGGGGTGGTGTTCCGCGTTCGGCCTGGGTTTCGGCCGTCGCCGCCATGGTGGTGGTGGTGGTCGCCTCCAACGTGCTGGTCCAGTACCCGGTGACGGCGACGATCGGCGGGCTCGATCTCGCCGATCTGCTGACCTGGGGCGCGTTCTCCTATCCGGCGGCCTTCCTGGTCACCGACCTCACCAACCGGCGCTTCGGCGTGGTCACGGCGCGGCGGGTGATCTACGTCGGCTTCCTCCTGGCGGTGGTGCTGTCGATGGCTTTCGCCACGCCGCGCATCGCCGTCGCCTCGGCCTCGGCCTTCCTCGTCGGTCAGCTCCTCGACGTCACGGTGTTCGACAAGCTGCGCCGCGCGGTGCGCTGGTGGAAGGCGCCGTTCGTCGGTTCGCTGCTCGGCTCGGCGACGGACACCACGGTGTTCTTCTCTCTCGCCTTCGCCGCGGCCTTCGGCTTCATCGGGGCGACCGAGGAGTTCCCGGCCCAGGCCGCACCGCTCTTCGGCCTCCTGTCGGTCGAGGCGCCGCGCTGGATGAGCTGGGCGCTCGCCGATTTCGCGGTCAAGCTCGGCTTCGCCGCGGCGTTCCTGGTGCCCTACCGGCTGCTGATGAACGTGCTGTGGCCGCTGCCGGCGTCGCGCGCGACGGCCTGATACCGAAGGCCGAAGGTGCCGATGCACCCGGCCTTCGAAGACACGCGAATTTCTCATCTGCATCAGAGGTATGATGAGACCTGTGCGCGGATAGCCCTCGACGACCGTCTACTGACGTGATT
>CALBKH010000006.1 GCA_937892955.1 uncultured Alphaproteobacteria bacterium | reverse complement strand
CCTCGGGGGCGATCTCGCTCGCCGTGGGCACGAACACCGTCTCCGTCGTCGTCACCGCCCAGGACGGCGCGACCACGACCACATACACGGTCACCGTCACCCGCACTGCGGCCGGGCCGGTCGTCTCCGGGGTGGCGCCGTCGACCGGAGCGGCGTCCGGCGGCACGTCGGTCGCCATCACCGGCTCCGGCTTCACCGGCGCGACGGCCGTCCGCTTCGGCTCGACTCCGGCGACCACCTTCACCGTCGCCTCCGCCACGCGCATCGACGCCACCGCTCCCGCCGGCACGGGCACCGTCGACATCACCGTCACCACGCCCGTGGGAACGTCGGCCACCGCAGCCGCCGATCGCTTCACCTGGGTGGCCGGACCGTCGATCGGTTCGATCGCGGCGCAGACCATGAACCTCGGCACCACGGTGAGCTTCGACATGATGATCGGCGGGGGCGTGGGGACGCTCAGCTGCACGGTGCGGTCTTCGAGCAGCGTGATCGACGCAGCCGGCGTCTCCTTCGGTTCCTGTGTCGCCGGCACCAATCGCGTCACCGTCACCGCGGCCGCCGCGGGCTCGACGGTGTTGACCCTCTCGGTGGTCGACGCCGCCGGCCAGCGCGCCGCCGTCGACGTGGCGGTGACGGTCCGCTCGACGCTCGCCGCACGAACCGCGGTCGCGGCGAAGACGCTGCGTGTCGGCACGGCGGCCGGGAGCTTCGTCCCGGTGGTCGGATCGGGCGGCGTCGGCACGCTCACCTATTCGGTCTCGCCGGGCCTGCCCGCCGGCCTCGCCTTGGCCGCCGCGACCGGTGCGATCTCCGGCACGCCGACCGCGACGAGCGCCGCGACGGGCTACGAGGTCACGGTGACGGATGCGGCCCGCTCGCAGGCGCGCGCCTCCTTCTCGCTCACCGTCCTCACCGCCATCAGCGCCGAGGACGACACCGCCGAGACCAAGGAAGGGCTCCCGGTCACCATCGACGTGACGGCCAACGATGCGGGCGGCCCCTTCACCGCCGTCGCCGTGGCCGGTGCACCGTCGCACGGCACCGCCACCGTGTCCGGCCTCGCCGTGACCTATGTGCCGACCGTCGGGTTCACCGGTGTGGACAGCTTCACCTATCGGGCGGTGAAGGGCTCGGACCGTTCATCGGAGGCGACCGTTCGGGTCACCGTCGCGGCGCGGGCTCGACCGGATCTGGACGCGAGCGTCTCCGGGCTGATCAGCGCCCAGAACCAGGCGGCCCGCCAACTCGCCGACACTCAGCTCCACAATTTCCAACAGCGCCTGGAGAGCCTGCACGGCGACAACCCCGCCGGTGATTCCTTCGGCATCAGCATCGCGGACACGCCCACCGACGATCGCACCGTGCTCGGCTACGATCGCACCGATCCCGAGATCGACCGCAACCGCGGCATCGATCCGGAAGGGCGCGGCCTCGCCGCCATCGGGCGCATGACCGACGGGTCCGGCGTTCGCGGTGATCGCTTGTCCGCGGAGCGTCGACGGACGCCGGTCCGCGACGATGGCCGGGTTGATCGTGCCTTCTCCTTCTGGACCGCCGGCGCGCTCACCATCGGCAACGTGTCGAGCAACCAACGGACCACGGGCAACACCTTCTCGACCTCGGGCGTGACCGCGGGCGTCGACTATCGCTTCGACCCGCGCCTCACGGTCGGCGTCGGCGTCGGCTACGGTCGGATCGCGACCGACATCGGCACCGAAGGCTCGCGCACCGTGGCCGATCAGTATGCGGCGGCGATCTATGCGTCGTACCGGCCCACCAGGACGATGTTCGTCGACGGCGTCGCCGGCTTCGGCCGCATCGACTACACCTCCGCCCGCGCACTCGCCGGTTCCTCCGCCATGGCGACGGGCCGGCGTGGCGGTCAGGAGTTCTTCGGCTCCCTGACCGCCGGCGAGGAATATCGCGGGACGCTCGAAGGCGCCCGCTGGCTCCTGTCGCCCTACGCGCGTCTCGACGTGATCTCCGGCCGGCTCGCCGAATTCGCCGAGACATCGCCGGTCACCGGAACGGCGTTGCGCTACGGCGCGCAGTCCTTCGGCGACGTCTCCGTCGACCTCGGTATCCGGGGCAAGATCGACATCAGGACCGACTTCGGGTCGATCTCGCCGCATTTCCGCGCCGAGCTCCAACACGACCTGCAGACCTCGGCGAACGCCACGGTCTCCTGGGCCGATCTGATCGGCGGCACCACCTATACGGTCCCGGTGACCGGCCTCGACCAGAACCGGATCATGCTCGGCGCCGGTCTCGACCTCGATTGGTACGGCTATCTGCTCGGCCTCGAGTATCGGAACACGTTCGGCTCTTCCTCGGAGACCCAGTCGGTCGGCCTGAAGATCAAGAAGCGGTTCTGACCGTCGCTCCGTCGCGGCTGATACCGGCGGGCTCCGAGGCCGACTCGCAGGGGCTTCGCGACGGTTCGGATCGTTGACGCCATGGCGCGGTGAGGATTCGCGCCACGGCCGCTGCGGCGAAACTTCGGATGGACCACGCGACTTGGGGCCTACGACGACGAGCCACCGCGGCGTGGCACGCCGATCGGACCGGACGGTCGCTGTCGCCGGCGGCTGCGCCCGATGGCATGGACCGGGTGCAAGCGGCCCGGATCGGCTGGATGGATCGCCAGACCCTGTGCGACCGGGGCCTCCGCTTCACCCGACAGGATCCCTATTGTCTGCGCGACATGCGGTCGAAGGGCACCCTGTCGGCTGCCGTAGGAGCCGTTGGCCGATCGATACAGATGGGTTGCGCAGAAACGGAGCGGATACCGGCCGGATACGCGAAGAGAGCGTCGGCGGGGGAAGTGTTTCCGTCGATCCGCCTCGGAGTCTCGCGGTCGACGCGCCGTCCCGGTGCCGGCGATCCGCCGCGGCCGGCACGATCTTCCCCGAGAGAGCCGGATCGGTAGTTTCTTCCCGGTCGTTGCGGTCCGCCGGTCGGCTCAGGCGCCGAGGAGACGGCGGTCGGCGTGCAGCGGCCGCAGCCGATGGCGCGCGGCGAGGCGATCGCGCCACCAGCCACGATAGTCGGCGACGGCGCCGACTTCGACCGCCTCGTGATCGAAGTCGAGGCCGACGTCGAGATAGGCGTCGAGGTCGGCGAGATCGGGTTTCGGCAGCCGTCCGGCGGCGAGATCCGCCCACATCTCCTCGTAGAGCCCTTCGAGCCGCTCGACGAGGAGAGCCATGTCGAAGAGCGTGCAGCCGTCGCGCCCCTCTTCGAGCCGCTGACGCAGGTGAGCGAGGAAGGCCCTGTCGTGCCCGAGGGCGACGGCCTTGTCGACATAGGCCTCGGGCGTCTCGACGACGAGTTCGGGCAGGCCGGCGGAGCGCACCAGCGAGCCGCAGACCCGGGCGGCGAAGCAGCGCCCCGACCAGGTGAGCACCGGCACGCCCATCCACAGCGCGTCCGAGGCGGTCGTGTGTGCGCCGTAGGGGGTGTTGTCGAGGAAGAGATCGGCGAGCGGATAGCGGGCGAGATGCAGCGGATTGGCGAGCTTCGGGGCGAAGACGATGCGCTCCGGCGCGATGCCGCGGGCCGCAGCATGGGCTTTCAGCCGATCGTTGGTGCCGTCGGCGCCGGTCAGCAGCCACAGCACCGACCCGGGCACCCGTGTCAGCACGTCGAGCCAGCGATCGAAGGTGAAGCGGGTGATCTTGTGGGTGCCGTTGAACGAGCAGTAGACGACCGCATCCTCCGGCAGACCGGCCTCGGCGCGCGTCGGGCGCGTCTCGGCGATCACCCGGACGCGGTTGTTGGGCTGATAGCACGGCAGCCGCAACACCTTCTCCGAATAGAAGATCTCGTGGTCGGGCGGGATGATCCAGTCGTCGGCGACGATGTAGTGGTGATAGGGGCTCGCCACGGTGCCGGGATAGCCGAGCCAGTTGACGATGATCGGCGCCGGCCGCATCGCCAGGAGCTTCGTCCGCCCCTCGCGGGTGTAGCCGTTGACGTCGACGAGGATGTGGACGCCGTCCTCGGCGATGCGGTCCGCCGCGGTGGTGTCGTCCATCTCCGAGACGTCGACCCAGTGGTCTGCGGCGGCGCGATAGGCCAGATGCAGCGGATCGGCGGCCTTCGGCCCGCAGTAGTAGGCGAAGATCTCGACCTTCGAGCGATCGTGGAGGCCGAAGACCTCGGCCATCAGATGCCCGACGGCGTGTTCGCGCAGGTCCGAGGAGAGATAGCCGATGCGCAGGCGCCCGTCGCGGACGGCGGCGCGCGGCCAACTCGTCGTCACGCGCGCCGGCAGACCGACGTCGACGGCGTTGTAATGGGCGGCGAGCGCCAGCTGGAACAGCGGATCGTCGGTGTAGGCGGCTGCCGAGAGCGGCGACAGGCCGAGCATCAGATCGCGTCGGCTCACCCGCTCGGTCGGTTGGATCACCGGCCATTCGCAGGTGCGCTGGCGCAGCGCCGTGAAGTGCTGGGCGACCTCGCGCTGGCGCGGATCGATGTCGAGACTCTGGCGCAACATCTCCTCGGCCGCCTCGTCGCGGCCGGCCGCCTCGAGGGTGCGGGCGATCTGATTGAGCGCCGTCGTCTTGTGGGCGATGGTCGTGCCGTTGACCGGGGCAAGCGCCGCCACCACCTGCGACCACCGCGTCACCGCATCGCCGATCGCTCCCTGGCGCTCGAGGATCCGGCCGAGGTTGATCTGCGCCGGCATGAAATCCGGCGCCCGGGCGATCGCCCGCTCCAGGCAATCGCGGGCGCGCACGAGATCGCCGTCGTCGGACAGCACCACCGAATAGTTGAAGAGCACCGCGTGCAGCAGCGGATCGTCCGGGTTGGCCTCGATCCACGAGCCGTAGAGAGCCGAAACCGCGGCGGTCTGGCCGCTGCGTTTCAGCGTCTCGGCGGCGCGGATGAGTTCCATCACGCCGAAGCCGCGTCCGCCGCTCGGGCCGGTCGGGGAGGCGGTTTCGTTCGACATGGCGCCCTCGTCCGTGGTCGTCGGGGCGACGTCGCGCCGCCCGAGATGACGGGTCGGAGATCCGAACCATCCGTCGGATCTCGCGTCAGGGCCGAAACAGAAGAGAAATCATCGCGATCACGAGATCGCCGTCACCATCGCGTCGATCTGCTCGGCCGTCATGCTGGCTATCTGAGTCGTGGTGAAGGCGTCAATTTGCGTGGCGTTCAGCGCCTCGATCTGGTTCGTCGACAGCTCCACTACGAAGGACGTCGGCAGTGCCGAGATGGTCGTGGTCGTCAGACCTGAGAGCTGGACGGCGGAGAGCGCCGCCATGTGGGTGGCGTCGAGGAGGTCGAGCTGGATCGGCGACAGCGCCGCGACCTGTGCCGAGCTCAGCGCCGCGAACTGGGCGAGGCTCAGCTGGTTGATCTCGGTCGAGGTGAGGCTCGAGATCTGCGTCGAGGTCATCGCCGCGAGCTGCGTCGACGTGAAGGCGGCGAGCTGGGTCGAGGTCAGCGCCCTGAGCTGCATACGGACGAGGCCGGTCAGCTGCTCGAGAGTCATCGCCGCGATGTCGTCGCCCTCGAGTTCGGCGATGCCGGTGAGCGAGATCGCGCCGATCTGGGCCGACGAGAGGCCGGCGATCTGGGTGGCGGTCAAAAGATCGATCTGGGTCGGCGTGAGCCCGGCGACCGCCGCGGTCGACAGCGATCCGATCATCGTCGAGGTCAGCGCGCCGAACTGGCGATCGGTCAGCGAGGCGATCTGCGTCGCCGAGAGGCCGGAGAGCGCCGTCTCGCTCAGTTCGGCGATACGCGTGGTGCCGAGCGAGGCGATCTGGGTGGCGGTGAGGCCGGTGATGCCGGAGGCAGAGAGCGCCGCGAACTGGTCTTCGCTCAGCGCCGCCAGATCCCAGGTCGAAAGCCCGGCGACGCCGGTCGCGGTGAGGCCGGACAGTTCGGTCGCGGTCAGCGCCGCGACCTGTTCGTCGCTGAGCGCCGCCACCTGATCGGCGGTCAACCCGGAAGCGCCCGCCGCGGAGAGCGCGGCGACCTGGGTGGTCGAGAGCGCCGCGAGCTGCGTCGTCGTCAGTGCCGCCACCTGGGTCGAGGCGAGGCCTGCGATCGCGGTCGCCGACAGCTGACCGAGGCGCGTCGTGTCGAACCCGGCGATCTGCGTCGTGGTCAATGCGCCGAGCTGCGTCCCCGTCAGCGCCGTGAACTGGGTGGAGGTGAGCGCCGCGAGTTCGGTCGCCGAAAGACCGGCGATCGTCGTCGAGGCGAGCGCACCGATCTGATCCGCCGTCAACGCCGTCGCCTGGGCGTCGGTGAGCGCCGCGTATTGGGTGACGCTCAACCCCTCGAGGCCGGTCGCCGACAGCGCCGCGACCGCCGTCGTGGTCAGCGCCGCGAGCTGCGGGGCCGAGAGCGCGGCGACCTGGGTGTCGACCAGCCCGGCGAGTTGGGTCGTCGTCAGATCGGCGATGCGGTTCGTCGTGAGCGAGGCGATCTGCGTCGTGGTGAGTGCGCCGATACGTGTCGAGGTCAGCGCCCGCAGCTGCGTGGTGGTGAGCGCCGCCAGCTCGGTCGCGGTGAGGCCGATGACCGCGTCTGTGCCGATACCGGCGATCTGGGTGGTGGTGAGCGCCGCGAGTTGCGTCGTGGTGAGGTCGTCGATCCGGCTCGCGGTGAGGCCCTGCAGCGCCGTGGTGGTCAGCGCCGCGATCTGGCGGGTGCCGAGGGCGCCGATCTGGGTCTCGGAGAGCGCGCCGATCTCGGTCGAAGTCAGGCCGCCGATCTGCGTGGTGGTCAGCTCGCCGAGGCGGGTCTCGGAGAGGGCGGCGATCTGCGTGGTGGCGAGGCCGCCGACCTGGCCCGCCGTCAACGCCGCGAACTGCGCCGCCGAGAGACCGGCGAGATCGGTGGCGTCGAGACCGTGCAATGCCGTCGTCGACAGCGCCGCGATCTGGGTCGTCGCCAACCCGGCGAGCTGGGTGGCATCGAGGGTCGCGACCTGGGTCGAGGTCAGGCCGGCGATCTCGGTCGAGGTGAGCGCTGCGAGCCGCGTCGTGTCGAGGCCGGCGATCTGGGTCGTCGTCAGCGCGCCGATCTGTTCCGAGCCGAAGGCGGCGAGCTGGCGGGTGGTGAGCACCGCCAGATCGTCGAGGCCGAGCCCGGCGATCGCCGTGGTCGAGATCGCCGCCAGCTGGGTGGTGGTCATCGCCCCGAGTTGCGTCGTCGTCAGATCGGCGAGACCGGTCGAGGTCAGGCCGCCGACCGCCGCGGTGGCGAGCGCCGAGATCTGACGGGTGCCGAGGGCGGCGAGTTGGGTCGCGGTCAGCGCCCCCGCCTCGGTGGCGGTCAGTGAGCGGATCTGGGTGGTCGAGAGCGAGGCGATGCCGGTCTCGGTGAGCGCCCGGATCTGCGTGGTGGTGAGCCCGGCGATCGCCGTCGCCGACAGCGCCCCGAGCTGCGACGTGGTCATCGCCGCGATCGCCGTGGACGTCAGGCCGCGAACGCCCTCGCCGTCGAGAGCGGCGAGCTGGGTCGTCGAGAAGGCCGAAAGCTGCGTCGCCGAGAGCCCCGCCACCTGGGTCTCGCCGAGACCGCCGATCTGGGTGGTGGTCAGCGCCCCGAGCTGGGTCGTCGTCAGTGCCGCCACTTGGGCGGTCGCCAGCGCCCCGAGTTGCGTCGCGGTGAGGCCGGTGATGCGGGTGGTCGAGAGCGCCTCGATCTCCGCCGTGGTCAGCGCCTCGATCCCGGTGGTCGAGAGAGCCGCGAGCTGGCTCGTCGACAAGGCGGCGATGCCGGCCGACCCGAGCGCCGCGACCTGGGTGTCGGCCAGCGCCGCGAGCTGGGTCGAGACCAGGGCGGCGAGCTGCGTGGTGGACAGCGCGGCGATCTGGCTCGTCGAGAAGGCCTCGATGCCGTCGGCGCCGAGGCCACGGATCTGGGTGGTCGAGAGCGAGGCGATCTGCGTCGCCGCCAGCGCCGCCACCTGGGTGTCGGCGAGCCCGGCCATCTCGGCAGCGGTCAACGCGGCGAGCTGGGTATCGGCGAGGCCGGCGACCTGCGTCGTCGTCAACGCCCCGATCGCCGACGCCGAGATGGCGGCGACCTGGGTGGTGGAGAATTCGTCGAACTGGCTCTCGGTCAGTGCCGCGAGCTGGGTGCCGTCGAGCCCGGCGATCTGGGTCGCGGCGAGGCGATCGATCTGGCCGGTCGAGAAGGCGGCGATCTGCGTCTCGGTGAGCGCCCGCAGCTCGGTGGTGGTCAGCGCCGCCACCTGCGAGGTGGCGAGCGACGCGATCTGCGTCGTCGTCAGGCCGGCGATGCCGGTCGTCGACAGCGCCGAGATCTGCGTGGTGGTGAGGCGTCCGAGCTGCGCGGTGCCGAGCGCCTCGACCTGACCGGCGGTGAGCGCCGCGACCTCGGTCGTCGCCAGGGCGCCGAGCTGGGTGGAGGTCAGCGCCGCGAGCTCGATCGCGGTCAGGCCGCGCACGGCGCTGGTCGTCAACGCTGCGATCTGGGTGGTGGCCAGCGCCGCCAATTGATCGAGCGCCAGTTCGGAAACCTGCGTCTCGGTCAGGCCTTTGATGCCGGTGGTGGTCAGCACCCCGATCTGGGTGGTGGTGAGCGCCGCCAGCGCCGTGGCGTCGAGCGCCGCGATCTGGCTCGAGGCGAGTGCCGCGGCTTGCGTCGTCGAAAGCGAACCGATCGCCGTGGTGGTCAGCCCGTCGATGCCGGCGGCGGAGATCGCGGCGATCTGGGTGGTCGTGAGCGCGGCGAGGCGGGGCGCGTCGAGCACCGCGGTCTGCGCCGAGGTCAGGCTGCGCACCTGGGTGGAGGAGAGCCCGGCGAGCTGGGTGGTGGTGAGCGCCGCCACCTGGGTCGCGCCGAGCGCCGCGATCCCGGTCGGGGTCAGGCCCTTCAACTGGGTGGTCGACAGCGCCGAGATCTGCGTCGCCGAGAGCGCGCCGATCTGGCCGGTGGTGAGGCCGCCGATCTCGGTGGCGGTGAGCGCCGTGAGCTGGGCTGTGGTGAGTGCCGCGAGTTCGGTCTCGGTGAAGCCGCTCGCCGCGGTGGCGGTGAGAGCGGCGATCTGCGTGCCGGTGAGCCGGGCGAGCTGGGCGAGCGACAGGTCACCCACTTGCGTCGCGCTCAGGCCGGCGAGCGCCGTGGTGGTCAGCGCCGCGATCTGGTCGGTCGACAGCGCCGCGACCTGGGTGGTGTCGAGCGAGCCGAGCTGGGCGGAGCCGATCGTCGCCACCTGCGTGGCGGAGAGGGCTTCGAGCTGGGACGCGCTCAGGCCGTCGAGGGCGGTCGCCGACAGCGCCGCCACCTGGGTGGTGGTCAGCCCGGCGATCTGCTCGGTGGTCAACGCCGCCGCCTGGGTCGAGGCGAGGCCGCCGATCTCGGTCGCCGGGATCGAGCGCAACTGTTCGGTGGTCAGCGCCGCGATGCCGGTCTGGGTCAGCCCGGCGAAGGCCGCCGCGGTGAGCGCCGCCAGCTGACCGGTGTCGAGCGAGGCGATCTGAGTGGCGGTGAGAGCGCCGACCCCGGTCGCATCGAGGCCGCGCAACGCCGTGGTGGTGAGCGACGCCACCTGCCCGGCGGAGAGTGCCGCGAGCTGGGTCTCGCTGAGCGAGCCGATCTGGGTGGCGGACAAGGCCCTCAGTTCGGTGGTGGTCAGCGCCTGGGCCTGAGCCGCGGTCAGGCCGTCGAGACCGGTCACCGACAGGGCGGCGGCCTGCGTCGTCGTCAGTGCCGCCATCTGCGCCGCGTCGAGGCCGGCGATCTGGGTGTCGACGAGGCCGGCGATCTGGGTGGTGGTCAGCGCCGCGAGCTGGGTCGAGGTCAGTTCCGCCATCCGGGTCGGGGCGAGACCGGCGAGGCCGGTGGTCGAGATCGCCGCGATCTGGTCGGCGGCGAGCGCGGCGAACTGCGTCGAAGTGAAGGCCGCCACCTGCGACGCGCCGAGCCCGGCGAGACCGGTGGTGGTCAGCGACGCGAGCTGGGCGACGTCGAGGGCGGCGATCTGGGTGTCGGCGAAGGACCCGAGCTGGGTCGCGGTGAGCGCGCGCAGCTGGGTGGCGGCCAACGACACCAGCTCGACGGCGGTCAACCCGGCGAGCGCCGTGGTGGTGAGCGCCGCCATCTGCGTGGTGGTGAGCGCGCCGAGCTGGGTCACGCTCAGCGCCGAGATCTGATCGGCGGTCAGACCGGAGAGCTGGGTCGCGGTCAGGCTCGACACCTGACGGGTGGTGAGCGCCTCGATCTGCGAGGTCGTGATCGCGGCGACCTGGGTGGCGGTCAGGCCGCCGACCTGGGTGGTGGTGAGTTCGGCGAGCCGGGTCGTCGTCAGGCCGGCGATCTGCGCCGTACCGAAGCCGGAAACGGCCGTGGCGGAGAACGCCGTGAACGAGGCGGTGTCGAGGGCGGCGATCTGCGTCGCGGTCAGCCCCGAGGCGGCGGTCGACGTCAGGGTGGCGATCTGGCGGGTGTCGAGCGCACCGAGCCCGGTCGTCCCGAGCGCGGTCGCCTGGGTCGAGTTCAGCGCCCTGAGTTCGGTCGCGGTCAGCGATGCGAGCTGCGTGGTGGTCAGCGCCGAGACCTGATCCTCGGCCAGTGCCGCCACCTGGGTGGCGGTCAGGGCGCGGATCTGGGTGGTGCTCATCGACGCGAGCTGCGCCGAGGCGAGCCCGCCGATCGCCGTGGTTGTCAGCGCCGCCAGTTGCCCGTTGGAGAGCGCCGCGAGCTGGGTCGCCGACAAGGCTTCCACCTGATCGGCGCCGAGCCCGGCGATCGCCGTGGTGGTCAGCGTCGAGAGATCCTCCGCCTCCATCGCCGCCACCTGGGCGGTGGAGAGCGAGGCCACCTGGGTGGCGTTCAGTCCCTTGGCCTGGGTGGTGGAGAGGCCGGTGATCGCTTCGGCCGAGAGGTCGTCGAGCTGCGTCGTGGTGAGCGCCCCGACCTCCGTCGCGGTGAGCGCGGCGAAACGCGTCGCGTCGAGCGAGGCGAGCTGCTCGGCGGTGAGCCCGGTCACCTGCGTCGTGGTCAGCGCCGCGAGTTGGCTCGTGTCGAGCGCGGAGAACCGCGTGACCTCGAGCGAGCCGATCGACGTGCTGGTCAGACCGCGCAGCTGGCGGGTGGAGAGCGAGGCGATGTCGGTGGCGTCGAGCCCGGCCAGCGCCGTGGTGGTCATCGCCCCGAGTTCGGTCGCCGTCAGCGCCGCCACCGCCGTCGCACCGAGCGCCGCGACCTGTTCGGCGGTGAGGCCGGCGACGCCGGCGATCGACAGAGCGGCGATCTGCGACGTGGCGAGCGCGCCGATCTGCTCGGTGGTCAGCGCCGCGACGGTGGTCGAGCGCAACCCGCCGATCTGGGTGGTGGTCAGCGCCGCGAGTTGGGTGGTGGTCAGCGCCGCCACCTGGGTCGAGCCGAGGGCGGCGAGCGCCACCGCCGACAGGCCGCGCGCCTGCGTGGTGGTGAGCGAGGCGATCTGGGTCTCGGTCAACCAGGCCATCTGGGTGGACGAGAGACCACCGATCTCGGTGGCGGTCAGCACGCCGAGACGCGTGCCGGTGAGGGTCGTGAGGACGTCCTCGCCGAAGCCCTTCATCTGGGTCGGCGTCAGCGCCGCGAGCTGCGTGTCGGTCAACGCCGCGATCTGCGTGGCGTCGAGCGCGCCGATGGCGGAACTGGTCAGCGCCCGGAGCTGCGTGGTGGTGAGCGCCGCGAGTTCCGCCTCGGTCATCGCCGCGATCGCCGTCGTCGCCAGCGATGTCAACTGAGTGGTGTTCAGACCGGCGATCTGGGTGGTGGAGAGGCTCGCGATCTGCGTTTCGCTCAGGCCGGCGATCGCCGAGGTGCTCAGCCAGCCGATCTGCGACGAGGTGAGAGCCGCCGCCTGGGTCGTCGTCAGCCCGCTCACCTCGTCCGCCGTCAGGCCGCGGATCTGGCCGGCGGCGAGCGACGAGAGGCGGGGCGCGTCGAGTACGTCGATCTGCTCGCCGGTCAGCGCCGCGACCTGAGCCGCCGACATGCCGCGGAGCTGCGTCGTCGACATCGCCTCGATCAGCGTCGCCGGCAGTTCGGAGAGGACGGTGGCGGTGAGGCCGCCGATCTCGGTGGCGGTCAGCGCCGCGAAGGCGGTCGAGGAGAGGTCCGAGATCTGTTCGGCGCTCATCCCCTGCATCTGCGTCGCGGTGAGCGAGGCGATGCGCGTGGTGGTGAGAGCGGCGAGCTGGGTCGAGGAGAGGGCGCCGATCGCGGTCGACGAGAGGGCGCCGAGCTGCGGCGTCGACAGCGCGGCGATCTGTGTCGCGGTCAGCGCCGTCACCTCGTCGCCGGTCAGGACGCCGAGCTGGGTGGTGGTCAGCGCGTCGATCTGGGTGGTGGTCAGCGCTTGGATGCGGGTCTCGGCGAGACCGATCAGTGCGGTGGCGCGCAGCGCCGAGATCTGCGCCTGCGACAGAGCGGCGATCGCCTCTGTGCCGAGCGCCGACAGCGCCGTCGAGCCGAGGCCGGCGATCTGGGTGGAGGCGAGGCCGGCGACCTGGGTGACGCTCAGCGTCGAGATCTGACCCTCGGAGAGCTGGCCGATCTGGGTGGTGGTGAGGCCGCGCAGCTGGGTCGTGGTGAGGGCGGCGAGGGTGTCGGACGACAGCGCGCCGATCTGCGTGGCGTTGAGCCCGGAGATCGCCGTCGAGGTGAGGGCGGCGATCTGTTCGGCCGAGAGTGCGTCGAACTGCTCCGCCGTCAGGCCGCGGATCGGGCCGGAGCCGAGCGACGCGATCAGCGTGGTCGAGAGCGCCGCGAAGGCGTCGGCGCCGAGGGCCTTGAGATCGCCGCCGTCGAGCGAGACGAACTGGGTGGTGGTGAGCGCCGCCAGTTGCGTCGCCGACAGCGCGCCGACCGCCGTGGACGTCAGCGCCGCCATCGCCGTTCCGCTCAACGCGGCGAGATGGGCGAGGTCGAGGTCACGGATCTGCGTCTCGGTGATGCCGGAGACGGCGAGGCTCGGCAGCGCCGCCATCTGGGTGACGCTCAGCGCGGCGATCTGGGTCGAGGCCATTGCCGCCATCTGGGTCGAGCGCAGACCGGAAAGTTGCGTCGAGGTGAGCGCGCCCACCTGTTCGCTGGTCAGCGCCGCGACGTGATCGGCGTCGAGCGTGGCGATCTGGGTCGAGGTGAAGCCGAGGAACTGGGTCGTCGACAAGGTCGCGAACCGGGTCGTCGTCAGTTGGTCCAGTTGCGCGGCGGAGAGCCCGGTGAGCGCCGTCGAGGTCAGCGCGCCGAGCTGGGTGGTGTCGAACCCGGAGAGGAGATCGGCGGTCAGTCCGACCACCTGTCGCGCCGAGATGGCGGCGATCTGGGTCGTCGACAGCGCGTCGATCTGGGTGTCGGTCAGCACCGCGACGGCGCTCGCCGACAGGCCGCGGATCTGGGTCGTCGTCATCGACGCCAGCTGCGTGGTGGTCAGCGCCGTCGCCTGGGTCGAGGAGAGCGACACCATCTGGTTGGCGTTCAACCCGGCGATCTGCTCGACCCCGAGCCCGGCGATGTCGGTGGTCGACAGGCCGGTGAGACCGGTGATGGTGATCGAGCCGATCTGGGTCGAGGTGAGGGCGCCGAGTTGCTCCGCCGACAGCGCCGCCATGTCGGAGCGGTCGAGCCCACCGATCTGGGTGGTGGAGAGGGCCGCGATCTGTGCCGTCGTGAGTGCGGCGAACTGGGTGGCGGTGAGGGCGCCGACCTCGGTGGAGGTCAGTGCCGCCAGCCGCGTATCGACGAGCGCGGCGAGCTCGCCGGTGGTCAGCGCCTGGATCTGGTTCACCGTCAGCAGCGACAGCTGGCTCGAGGTGAGGCCGGCGAACTGCGTGTCGGTGAGCCCGGCGATCTGGGACGTGGTCAGCGAGCGGATCTGGGTGGTGCTGAGGGTCGCGATCTGAGTCTCGGTCAGCGCCCGCACCTGCTCGGTGGCGAGCAGTGCCAGATCGGTGGTCTGGAAGCCGCGTACCTGCAGGGTGGTCAGCGCCTGCAGCGCCGTGGCGGTCAGCGCTTCGACCTGGAGGGTGGTCAGCGCCGCGATGTGGAACGACGAGAGGCCGGCGACCTGCTCGGCGGTCAGGGCCGCGATCTCGGCGTTCGACAGGCCCGAGAACTGGGTGGTGGTGAGCGCACCGATCTGGGTCGACGACAGCGCGGCGAACTGCGTCTCGGTGAGCGCGACGAGATTGGCGCGGGTGAGGCCGCTGATCTGGGTGGTGCCGAGCGCCGCGATCTTGTCGACGCCGAGGCCGGCGAGCTGCGACGCGGAGAGCCCGGCGAGCGCCGTCGAGGTCAGGGCGCGGAACTCGTCGATGGTCATCGCCGCCAGATCTTCCGTGCCGAAGCCGGCGATCTGCGGCGAGGTCAGCGCCGCGAACTGGGATGCGGAGAGCGCTTCGAATTGGGTGGCGGAGAGCCCGTCGATCTGGGTCGCGCTCAGGCCCTTGATCTGGGTGGTGCCGAAAGCGGCGATCTGCTCGGTCGAGAAGGCGGCGATCTGGGTGGCGCTCAGAGCACCGACGTCGGCCGAGGTGAGGCCGAGGATCTGCGTCGCGGTGAGCGCGGTGATCTCGTCGGTGGTGAAGGCGGCGACCTGGGTCGTCGTCAGCGCGCCGATCTGGTTCGCCGTCAGTCCACCGAACTGGGTCGCGGTGAGCGCGCCGATCTGCTCGGTGGAGAGCCCCTTGACCGCGGTGGTGGTCAGCCCGGCGATCTGGGTGTCGGCGAAGGCGGCGAGTTGCTCGCTCGTCAGCACCGACACCGCGACGCGGCCGAGCCCGGCGACCTGGATGGCGCTGAGCGCGCCGATGCCGGTGGTGGTCAGCGCCCCGATCTGCGTCGAAGTGAGGGCGGCGATCTGGGTGGAGCCGATCCCCGAGATCTGGGTGGCGGTGAGCGCGGCGACCTCGGTCGTCGTCAGGCCGCGCAACTGGATCGAGTTGAGCGACCCGAGCTGCGTCGAAGTGAGCGCGGCGAATTGCTCCGCGCTCAGCTCGGCGAAATCGGTCGCCGTCAACCCGCGCAACTGCGTCGTCGTCAGGACCGCGATGTCCTCCGGCTCCAACGCCGAGAGCTGGATCTCGCTGAAGACGCTGAGCTGGACCGCGGAGAATACGATCTGGGTGGGAACCAGCGCGGCGATCTGGGTCGAGGTCAGCGCCTCGACCTGGGTGGTCGACAGCGACTGGATGGCGCTGGTCGAAAGGTCCGTGATGTCGGTCGTGCTCAGCCCCGCGATCTGCGTCGCCGTATAGGACGAGAGGGAGGTGAGGGACGAGATGGAAGTCACGGCGACCTGCGAGCACGGTTCGACCGGGGCACGAGCGCCCCACGGTCCGCGAAGCAAGCGAAATGCCATGGAAACAGAGAGAATTCCGGTATCGATATCAGCGCGTTGGCGGGGGCGTCCGCGAACCGCGCGGTACCGGGGGGCAGAATGTTCCCCCTCCGCCGGCGATCTTTGCCGACCGGGCGCCGGTCCTGCCGCCCCCGTTTTTCGAGGCTGAAGGCCGCCCGAGCCGCACCGGACCGTGTACCGCGACCGCGGACCGAGAGCAGGGTCGCCCTTCTCCGACGCCCGTCGGTCGTCCGCTCGTCGTCGAGCGCGACGCCCCGCCGCTCTGGACAGGGCGGATGCGGATACGGGATATCTCGGGCGGGCGAGTGTCCGCCGCCACGCCGATCACGGCGCGCCGATCCCTTCCCTCGAGGCCGTCTCATGCCCCGCTTCGCCGCCAACCTGACGATGATGTTCACCGAAGTGCCGTTCCTCGAGCGCTTCGCCCGCGCCGCGGCGGCCGGGTTCACGGCGGTCGAGTACCTCTTCCCCTACGAGGTCGCCCCCGAGGCGATCGCCGCCGAACTCGAACGCCACGGCCTCACCCAGGCGCTGTTCAACCTGCCGCCGGGCGACTGGGCGGCGGGCGAACGCGGTCTCGCCTGTCGCCCCGATCGCTTCGCCGACGTCCTCGCCGGCGTCGACCACGCACGCCCCTGGATGCGCGTCACGAACGTGTGTCGCATACATCTGATGGCCGGAATCGGCGACCGCTCGAACCCCGATCACGTCGCCGCCTATACGCGCTCGGTCACCGCCGTCGCCGACCGTCTGGCCGCGGATGGCGTCGACGTGTTGATCGAGCCGATCAATCGCCGCGACATGCCGGGCTATTTCCTCGACGACTTCGACTTCGCCGCCGATCTGATCGCGACGCTCGCCCGGCCGAACCTCAAACTGCAGTTCGACGTCTACCATCGCCAGATCCTCGCCGGCGACGTCGTCACGGCGCTGCGCAGCTTCCTGCCGATCGTCGGCCACGTCCAGATCGCCGCGGTGCCGGAACGCCACGAGCCCGGGACCGGCGAGTTGAACGACGCCCGGATCTTCGCCGAGCTCGACCGCCTCGGCTATACCGGTTTCGTCGGCTGCGAATACCGACCGGCCGCCGGTACGGAGGCCGGCCTCGGCTGGTTCACGCCGTGGCGGGCGGAGGGCGGGGCGGCCTGATCCGACGAAACCGTCGACCGGCTCAGCCGAGGTGGCTCTCGACCCAGCGCAGGATCTGCGGCGTCGACATGGCGCCGGGCTGCCGCGCCACTTCGCGCCCGCCGACGAAGAGGGCGAGGGTCGGGATCGAGCGGATGCCGTGGCGGGCGCCCGCTGCCTGGTCGGCCTCGGTGTCGAGCTTCAACGCCCGCACCCGCGGCTCGAGCGCGGCCGCGGCTTCGGCGAAGCTCGGCGCCATCATCCGGCACGGGCCGCACCACGGCGCCCAGAAGTCGACCAGCAGCGGCAGGTCGGAGCGCTCGATCTGACGGGCGAGACCGGAGCCGTCGACCTCGATCGGCTTGCCCGGGAACAGCGCCGACTTGCACGACGGGCAGTGAGCGGCGTGGAACTGGCCGGCGAGCTTGTCGTCCGGCAGGCGGTTGACGGCCCCGCAGCCGGGGCAGACGACGTGAACGGGCATGGGATGTCCTCGTGAGGAACGCGGTCGGCCGCGAGCATCGCGGCGCGGGTCGCGCCTGACATCGGCATTCCCTCGTGCCCGTTCAAGGGCGATGCCGGGGCGGATCGTCGCGGTCGACGTCGTCGCCCCGGCGTTTCACCTCACTTCGGTGCCATGCGCAGCGCGCCGTCGAGGCGAATGACCTCGCCGTTGAGCATGGCGTTGTCGATGATCGCCATCACCAGCTTGGCGTATTCCTCCGGCCGGCCGAGGCGCGAGGGGAAGGGCACCGAAGCGCCGAGGCTGTCCTGCACCGCCTGCGGCAGACCGCGCAGCATCGCCGTCTCGAAGATGCCCGGCGCGATGGTGTTCACGCGGATGCCGAACTGGGCGAGTTCACGGGCGATCGGCAGGGTCATGCCGACCACGCCGGCCTTGGAGGCGGCATAGGAAGCTTGGCCGATCTGGCCGTCGAAGGCGGCGACCGAAGCGGTGTTGATCACCACGCCGCGCTCGCCGTCGGCGTCGGGCTCGAGCGTCGAGGCGCCGGCGGCCACCAGCCGCAGCAGGTTGAAGGTGCCGACGAGATTGACCTCGACGCCGCGGCGGAAATCGTCGAGGGGCAGCGGTCCGTTGCGCCCGACGACGCGACCGCCCGGCGCGATGCCGGCGCAGTTGACCAGGATGCGCGCCGCCCCGTGCGCCGCCGCCGCGAGTTCGACCGCCACTTCGGCGCTCTCGGCCGAGGCGACGTCGCACTTCACGGCGAACCCGCCGATGTCCTTCGCCACCGCTTCGGCCGCTTCGAGATTGAAGTCGAGAACCGTGACCCGGGCGCCCGCCGCGGCCAGCGCCCGCGCCGTCGCCTCGCCGAGTCCCGATCCGCCACCGGTGACGATCGCCGCCTGTCCCTGTACCTGCATGGAAGTTTCCTCTTCTCGTTGTCGTCTCGTGTTCGCCTGCGCCGCAGGCGCGGAACCCTTCTCCCCTCGCGGGAGAAGGTGCCGGCCTTCAGCCGAAAATCCTCACACCAGTTCGAACGCCATGGCGGTGGCTTCGCCGCCACCGATGCACAAGGATGCGACGCCGCGCTTCAACCCGTGGGTCTTCAGAGCAGCCAGCAGCGTCACGATGATCCGCGCCCCCGAGGCGCCGATCGGATGACCGAGCGCGCAGGCGCCACCGTGAACGTTGACCGCGTCGTGCGGCAGATCCATCTCGTGCATGGCGGCGAGCGCCACCACCGCGAAGGCCTCGTTGATCTCCCAGAGATCGACGTCTTTCGTCGTCCAGCCGATCCGCGCGAGCAGCTTCTGCATCGCCCCGACCGGGGCGGTGGTGAACCACGCCGGCTCCTGGGCATGTCCCGCATGGCCCTTGATCACCGCCAGCGGCGTCATCCCGCGCGTCTCGGCTTCCGACATCCGCATCAGTACCAGCGCCGCCGCGCCGTCGGAGATCGACGAGGAATTCGCCGCCGTCACCGTGCCGCCGTCGCGGAAGGCGGGCTTGAGCGCCCGGATCTTGTCGCGCTTCGCCTTGCCCGGCTGCTCGTCGATCGCGATCTCGCCGGCCTTCGTCGTCACCGAAACGACCTCGCCGGCGAAGGCGCCGGAGCCGATCGCCTTCAGCGCGCGGTCGAGCGAGGCGAGCGCGTAGTCGTCCTGCATGTCGCGGGTGAACTGGAAATGCGCCGCCGTGTCCTCGGCGAAGGTGCCCATCAGCCGACCCTTGGCGTAGGCGTCCTCGAGCCCGTCGAAGAACATGTGGTCGATCACCCGGCCGTGGCCGAGCCGATAGCCGCCGCGTGCCTTGTCGAGGAGATAGGGGGCGTTCGACATGCTCTCCATGCCGCCGGCCACCGCGATCGCCGCGTTGCCGGCGAGGATGGTGTCGTGGGCGAGCATCGCCGCCTTCATGCCCGAGCCGCAGACCTTGCCGACGGTGGTGCAGGGCACCGAGATCGGCAGCCCGGCGCCGAGCACCGCCTGACGCGCCGGCGCCTGACCGACGCCGGCCGGCAGCACGCAACCGACGAAGGCCTCGTCGACGTCGTCACCGGTGAGCCCGGCCCGCGCCACCGCCTCGCGGATCGCCACCGCGCCGAGCTCGGGCGCGGCTTTGGATGCGAAATCGCCCTGGAAGCCGCCCATCGGCGTGCGGGCGGCGGAGACGACGACGATCGGATCGGACGACATGGGGTGAATTCTCCCGGACGGTGCCTTCTGCGGACGGTTCGCCGGCGAGCATAGCGTCCTCGGCGCGCTTGGCCATGCGGCACGCGCACGGCGGTGACGCGTGGTCGGAGAGCGAACAGCAGTCGACGTATCAAAATTGACGTATACGAGAGAATTGCTTCCGGCGCGGAATAGGGGAAGATGGGGACCCGCGGCCGATCGCCGCTCACCCGTTCCGCCGGCGCCGAACGCGCCGCGTGCCGGCCAGATCAGAAGGATGCCCCATGCCCGTGCCCGCTCTCTTCGCCGGTCGCCTCTCCCTGCCGGTGATCGTGTCGCCGATGTTCATCGTCTCCGGCCCCGATCTCGTCGTCGCCTCGTGCAAGGCCGGCCTCGTCGGCACCTTCCCGGCACTGAACCAGCGCTCGACCGAGGGCTACGCCGACTGGCTCGACGAGATCGCCGGCCGCCTCGCGCCGAGCGATGCGCCCTACGGCGTCAATCTCATCGTCCACGGTTCCAACAAGCGGCTGATGCCCGACCTCCAGGTGACGGTGGCCAAGAAGGTGCCGCTGGTCATCACCTCGCTCGGCGCGGTCAAGGACGTGGTCGACGCGGTCCATTCCTACGGCGGCCTCGTCTTCCACGACGTCATCAACCGCCGCCACGCCGAGAAGGCGGCGGAAGCCGGGGTCGACGGCATCATCGCGGTGTCGGCCGGCGCCGGCGGTCACGCCGGCACCATGAGCCCCTTCGCCCTGATCTCGGAGATCCGTCAGGTCTTCTCCGGCACCATCCTCGCCGCCGGGGCCATCTCCACCGGCGCCCACGTGCTCGCCGCTCGCGCCATGGGCGCCGACCTCGCCTACATGGGCACCCGTTTCATCGCCACGCAGGAGAGCCGGGCGAGCGCCGGCTTCAAGGACATGATCGTCGGCTCCAAGGCCGCCGACATCTTCTACACCTCGGCGATCAGCGGCGTGAACGCCAACTTCCTGCGCCCCTCGATCGTCGCCGCCGGCCACGACCCGGACAACCTGCCGGCCCACGGCAAGATGGACATGGAGGGCGAGGCCAAGGCCTGGAAGGACATCTGGTCCGCCGGTCAGGGCGTCGGCTCGATCGACGACGTCCCCACCGTCGCCGAGCTGGCGGCGCGGCTGAAGGCCGAATACGAGGCGGCGAAAGCCGGGTTGTGATACGCAGCTCGGATGAACACATCCGAACTGCGTATTCCGTTCGTCGAAGAAGTCCTGTCCGAACAAAGGCTTCTTCGACGAGTCGAATTCGGCGCCGCGCAGCGGTCGGCCGAATGCCGCTTGAACCGAGGCGGGCGGCTCCACCGCTCGCAATCGCCTCCTTCCCTCGCTTCTTCCTCGAAGAAGCGAGGGCGCCCCGAGACGCCCGTCGTCTCGCGGAATGGCTCGCCGATCGGCGTGACCGGCGCGATCAGGTCGGGAAGACGAAGACTTCCGAACGGTCGAGCGACACGCCGACCCGATCGCCGCAGGCGACCGCGCGGCGCGCATCGACGATCGCTTCGATCGGTCGCTCCATCCCGTCGATGGCGAGGCCGACCGAGCGATGCTCGCCGAGGAACCGGGTGGTGACCACCCGTGCCGCGAACTCGGCTTGCTCCGTCTCGAGGACGAACGCGTCGCGGCGGATGCAGACGAGCGCCGCCCCGTCGCGCACCCCGCCGGCCGCGAAGGGTCCGAGCGGCGTCTCCGCCCGTCCCTCCCGCACCTCGGCCGGAATCTCTTCGAGGTCGGTGAAGAATTTGGCCGCGAAGAGATCGACCGGGTTTCGGAAGATCTCCTCCGGCGTGCCGACCTGCACCAGCCGTCCGGCCCGCATCAACGCGATCCGATCGGCGACCGCCATGGCGTCGTCGGGATCGTGGGTGACCATCATCGCCGCCGCGCCGGTGACCCGCAGGAGACCGAGGAGCTGGGTGCGCATCCCGCGCCGCAGCCTCTGATCGAGATTGGAGAAGGGCTCGTCCATCAGCAGGACCGACGGGCGCGGCGCCATGGCGCGCGCCAGCGCCACCCGTTGCTGCTCGCCGCCCGACAGCATGTGCGGATAGGCCCGGGCCCGATCGGCGAGCCCGACGCGATCGAGGAGATCGGTGACGATCGCGCCGGCCAGCGGACCCGGTCTGCGCCCCAGACCGAAGGCGACATTGGCGGCGACGTCGAGATGCGGGAAGAGCGCATAGTCCTGGAACATCAGGCCGATACCGCGCTGCTCGGGCGGCACGAAGACGCCGGCGTCGGCGAGGATCCGGCCCGCGACCGTCACGCGCCCGCCGGTCGGCCGTTCGAGCCCGGCGGCGATCCGCAGAAGCGTCGTCTTGCCGCAACCCGACGGCCCGAGCAGGGCCACGATCTCGTTCGCGCGAACCTCGAGATCGACGCCGTCGAGGGCACGCTTGCCGCGATAGTCGTGGCGGATACCGGAGAAGGTGAGGGCGGGCATCGGATCCGGAGCTCTCACGCGGGCTCTCCCTGAGGCTGGCCGCCGGTGGGCGCGCGGCGACCGAGCCCGGTGAGGAGGACGATCGGCAGCAGGCCGAAGGCGACGATCAGAAGGGCCGCGAGCCCGCCGTTCTCGTAGGTGCCGCGCGCCGCCTCACCGTAGAGGTGGGTGGCGAGGGTTTCGAAGTTGAGCGGCCTGAGGAGCAGCGTCGCCGGCAACTCCTTCATGCAGTCGACGAAGACGAGCAGCGCCGCCCCGGCGAGCGTCGGCGTCGTCAGCGGCAGCAGCACCCCGCGCAACACGCCGAAAGGCGTTCGCCCCAGTGTCCGCGCCGACTGGTCGAGCGACGGCGAGATCCGCTCGAGCCCGGTCTCGATCTTCGAGGCGGCGAGGCGGAAGAAGCGCACCACATAGGCGAGCACCACCGCGCCGATCGAGGCCGAGAAGACGAGTCCCGTCGGCGCGAGACCCAGGGCGACGGCCGCGTCGCGGACCAACCCGTCGAGCCCGCCGAGGACCGCGAGGAGGCCGATGGCGAGCACGGTGCCGGGCACCGCATAGCCGAGGCTCGACACGCGGAGCACCGCTCCGTGAAGTCGTGACCCTGCATGGAGCCGCCGCCCGGCGACGACCGCCAGCGCCGTCCCGACCGCGATCACCGTGGCGAGCCCGGCGACGAGCAGCGTGTTGCCGATCTCCACGACGATCTCCATCGGCACGCCGGCGAAGGCGAGCCGGTTCGCCGCCTGCCGGGCGAGATGAAGGGCGGGAGCGACGAAGCCGAGGAAGGCCGGCAGGAAGCCGAGGAGGAAGAGCCCGATCCCGGCCGCCCCGCCGATCCGCCGCGGCGTCATCGGCCGGCTCGCCCGGCCGATCACCGCATAGCCCCGGTTTCCTCGCGCCAGCCGCTCGACGAGCAGCAGCGTCAGGACGAAGGCCAACATGGCGAGGGCGATCTGCGCCGCGCCAGCGAGATCGGAGCGATTGACCCAGGTCGAATAGACCGCCGCGGTCAGGGTGTTGATCGACAGGAATTCCGCCGCGCCGACGTCGTTGAGCGTTTCCATGATCGCCAGCGCCGCCCCCGCCGCGATCGCCGGTCGGGCGAGCGGCAGTGCGACGCGGAAGAACACCGAGCGACCGTCCGCCCCGAGCATCCGCGCCGCCTCGGTGAGCCGCGTCATCTGGGACAGGAACACGGTGCGCACCGCGACGTAGACGTAAGGGTAGAGCGCCAACCCGAAGATCATCACCGCGCCGGGCAGCGAACGCGGATCGGGCAGACGAAAGTCGGCCGGCTTCGCGTAACCGAGCAACGCGCGCAGTGTCGACTGCACCGGGCCGATCGGATGCAGGAGATCGAGCCAGGAGTAGGCGAGCACATAGGCCGGGAAGGCGAGGGGGAGCAGCAGCGCCACTTCGAGCAGCCGCCGGCCGGGAAAATCGTAGGCCGCCACCAGCCAGGCAGTGGCGGTTCCGACCACGATCACGAAGATCCCCACCCCGGCGGCGAGAAGTGTCGTCTCCACCGTCGCGGCGGGAACGACCGTGGTGAAGAGATGGAGCCAGAGATCACCGCTGCCCCGCGTTGCGATCGCCGCCAACGCCAGAATCGGCGCCACCACGACCAACGCCGCCGCGAGGCCCGCGAGGGCGAAGCCGTCGGGAACGGCGAAGGCGGAGATCGAACGGCGCAACATCGACCCTTCTCGGGCGAGGCATCGGCGCGACGGATGCGCCGATGCGAACGAGTATCGTTCTCGAGATTACTGGTCGAACCGCACCTTGTCGACGAGCAGGCTCGTCGCCTTGCGATGTCGGGCGATCTCGGCGAGCGGCACCGTGTCCGGCTTCAGCGTTCCCAGCGCCGCGATGGTCGCGGTGACCGAGGCCGACGCGTCGACCGGGTACTCGAAGTTCTGTTCGGCGTAGATCTTCTGGCCGGCCGGCGAGACCAGATACTCGATGAGCTTGCGCGCCGCCGCCTCGTTGGGGGCGTTCTTGGCGAGCGCGGCGCCGGTGGCGTTCACGTGAGTGCCGCCGTCGGCGAAGGTCGGCAGCACCACGGCGACACCGTCGCCCCAGGTCTTCTGGTCCGGTCCGCCGGCGCCCGAGCGCATCAGCCCGACGTAATAGGAATTGCCGACGCCGAGGGTGCAGAGCCCGCCGAGGATGTCGCGGGCGACGTCGCGGTCGCCGCCGCCGGGCTTCTTGGCGAGATTGGCCTTGAGGCCGGCGAGCCACGCCTCGGTCTTCGCCTCGCCCGCCCGGGCGATCATCGCCGCGATCAGGGCGGTGTTGTAGGGATGCTGACCCGAGCGGATGCAGATCTTGCCCTTCCACTTCGGGTCGGCGAGTTCCTCGTAGGTGATCGCCGCCGGAGCGGCCGCCTTGTCGACCCACACCAGGCGGGCGCGCAACGACAACGCCGTCCACGCCCCGTCGGGGCTGCGCAGGTTCGCCGGCACCGCCGCCTCGACCGCCGCCGACTTCATCGGCTTGGTGACGCCCTTGTTCACCAGTTCGACCAGATTGCCGACGTCGACGGTCATCAGCACGTCCGCCGGAGAGGCCGCACCTTCCGTCGCGACGCGCTCGGCGAGCCCGTCCTTGACGAAGACGGTGTTGACCTTGATGCCTGTCTCGGCGGTGAAGGCGGCGGCGAGCGGAGCGAACAGGCCCGGCTCGCGCGTCGTGTAGACGTTCACTTCTTCGGCCGCGGCCGGCATGGCGAGGACGGTGGCACAGAGGGCGAGGGGGGCGAGGAGACGCGATCGAGACATGATCTCTTTCCGGTGGTTGGGCGATCCCACCAGAAAGAGTTTTTGCGAGTGATTGTCAATAGCAATAAATCGCACCCCCCGTTCGATCGTGAACGGGCGGTCCTCACCCGCCGGCGCCGGCCACCGCTCGGGCGATGACCAGCCGCTGGATGTCGCTGGCGCCCTCGTAGATCTGGCAGACGCGCACGTCGCGATAGATCCGTTCGACGGGATAGTCGGCGAGATAGCCGTAGCCGCCGTGGATCTGGATGGCGTCGGAGCACACGCGTTCCGCCATCTCGGAAGCGAAGAGCTTGGCCATCGACGCTTCCGTCAGGCACGGCAGCCCCGCCTCGCGCAGGGCGGCGGCGTGATGCACCATCTGCCGCGCCACCTCGATCTGCGTCGCCATGTCGGCGAGCCGGAAGGCGACGGCCTGATGCTCGACGATCTTCTTGCCGAAGCTCTCGCGCTCTTGCGCGTAGTCGCGCGCCGCCTCGAAGGCCGCCCGCGCCATGCCCACCGACTGCGCCGCGATGCCGATGCGCCCGCCCTCGAGGTTGGAGAGTGCGATCTTGTAGCCCTCGCCCTCGCGCCCGAGGCGCAGGTCGTCGGAGAGCCGCATTCCCTCGAAGTGGATCTGGCAGGTGTCGGAGGCGTGCTGGCCGAGCTTCCTCTCGACCGTGCCGACGACGTAGCCGGGCGTATCGGTCGGTACGATGAAGGCGGTGATGCCGCGCTTGCCCGCCGCCGCATCGGTGACGGCGAAGACGATCACCACCTTGGCGGTCGACCCCGAGGTGATGAACTGCTTGGTGCCGTCGAGGATCCAGTCGTCGCCGTCGCGCCGCGCCCGGGTCTTCAGCGCCGAGGCGTCGGAACCGGCCTGCGGCTCGGTCAGGGCGAAGCCGCCGATCCATGTCCCCGATGCCATCTTCGGCAGGAACCGCGCCTTTTGCGCCTCGCTGCCGAACTTCAGGATCGGCATGCACCCGACCGAATTGTGCACGCTCATGATCGTCGACACCGCGCCGTTACCCGCCGCGATCTCCTCGAGCGCCACCGCATAGGCGAGTTGGCCGGCGTTCGAGCCGCCCCACTCTTCGGGCAGCAGCATGCCGAAGAACCCGGTCTCGCCCATCGCCGCGATCGCCTTGGCCGGATACTTGTGCTCGCGGTCCCACAGCGCTCCGTGCGGTTTCAACCGCCGGGTGGCGAAGTCGCGGGCCATGTCGCGGATCTGGGTCTGCTCTTCGGTCAGGATCATCGGGGGCTCCGGGGGCGATGGGGCGAGGCGGATACGGTCGCCGGTTTCGGGCGTCGGCGCAATCGGCGAAAGGCGCGGTCGAGGGGCTCCGGCTCCCGTCGCTGTCGTCGACATCCCCCTCCACCGTCATCCCGGCGAGCCGAAAGGGCGAGGGAAGGGGATCCATCGAAGAGTCCACGGAGGAAAGCATCCGACGTGATCGGCGCACGGCCGCTGGATCCCCTTCCCCTCGCTCCGCTCGGCCGGGGATGACGGTGGAGCGATGGCGTGGGCGCCGCGCCGCTCGCTCCACCCTTCTCCCCTCGCGGGAGAAGGTGCCCCGAAGGGGCGGATGAGGGGGCGCCACGAAGCGGCATCCGAGCGTTGCGGCGGGCTCCGAACCGGCCGAGAGGCTCATACCCCTCATCCGGCCTTCGGCCACCTTCTCCCGCAAGGGGAGAAGGGGTCGCCCGGGGCGAACGGCCTCGTCCCCTCACAGGCTCCGCGCGATCAGCTCCTTCATGATCTCGTTCGTCCCGCCGTAGATCTTCTGCACGCGGCTGTCGGCGTGGAGGCGGGTGATCGGATATTCCATCATGTAGCCGTAGCCGCCGAACATCTGCAGGCAGGTGTCGACGATCTCGCACTGCTTCTCGGTGGTCCACCACTTGGCCATCGACACCGTCGGCACGTCGAGCCGGCCGGCGGCGTATTTCGCCACGCAATCCTCGACGAACACCCGGCCGATCCGCGCTTCCGTTGCGCATTCGGCGAGCTTGAAGGCGGTGTTCTGGAAGGCGGCGATCGGCTGGCCGAAGGCGGTGCGCTCCTTGGTGTAGACCCGGGCCAGATCGACCGCCCGGTCGATGAAGCCGACCGCACCGATCGCCAGCATCAGCCGCTCGTAGGGCAACTGCTCCATCAGCTGATAGAAGCCGCGCCCCTCGTCTGAGCCGAGCAGGTTGGCGACCGGCACGCGCGCCTCGTCGAAGAACAGCTCGGCGGTGTCCTGCGCCTTCTGACCGAGTTTGTCGAGGTTGCGGCCACGGCGGAAACCGTCGAGGCCGTCCGTCTCGACGCAGAGCAGCGACACGCCCTTCGAGCCCTCGCCGCCGGTCTTGGTGACGGTCATCAGGAAATTGGCGTTGATGCCGTTGGAGATGAAGATCTTCGAGCCGGTGAGGCGATAGTCGTCGCCGTCGCGCACCGCCCGTGTCTTCACCGCCTTGAGGTCGGAGCCGGTGCCCGGCTCGGTCATGGCGATGGCGCCGATCAGTTCACCGCTCGCCAGCTTCGGCAGCCAGCGCGCCTTCTGCTCCTCGTTGCCGTAGGCGAGCACGTAGTGGGCGGCGATCAGGTGGACGTGGACGCCGAAGCCGGTGATGCCGAGCTTGCCGAGCACATCGAACAGCACCGCGTCGTGGTGGATGGTGCCGCCCATGCCGCCGTGGTCCTCCGGCAGCGAGATGCCGAGGATGCCGGCCTCGCCCGCCTTCTCCCAGAAGGCCCGCGGCACGATGTGCGCCTTCTCCCACTCCGCCTCGTGCGGCAGATATTCGGCCTCGAAGAACTTCGTCAGGCTGTCCTCGAGGATCGACAGTTCCTCGCTCCACCACATCGGACGATCGACCATGATTTCCTCCCGCGGCGGGATGCGTGCGATCCGGCCGCTGTTCTCGATTGGATCAGAGCGACATGCCGCCGCCGACGATCAGCACCTGACCGCTGACGTAATTCGATTCCGGTGCGCAGAAGAGATAGACGCCGTCCGCCGCCTCTTCCGGTGTGCCGGCGCGGCCGAGCGGGATCATTCCGCGGATCATGTCGACGACCTTGCCCGGCATGCCGACGCCCACCTCGTGGCCCTCGACCGTGATGGTCTTCTTCTCGTCGGAAACTTGCGTGAGACGCGTCTCGATCAGCCCGAAGGCGACGCAGTTGACGTTGACCTTGAAGCGGCCCCACTCCTTCGCCAGCGACTTGGTGAGGCCGATGACGCCGGACTTGGCCGAGGAATAGTTGGCCTGCCCGACGTTGCCGCCGGTGCCCGCGACGGACGAGATGTTCACCACCTTGCGGAACACCTCGCGTCCCTCGGCCGCTTCCCTTCCGGCGCGGATGCGGATCGGCTCGGCGGCGGCGCGCAGAATGCGGAACGGCGCCTTGAGATGGACGTCGAGCATCGCGTCGAACTGGGCGTCGCTCATCTTTCCGATCAGCGCGTCCCAGGTATAGCCGGCGTTGTTGACGAGGATGTCGATCTCGCCGAAGGCCTCGAGGCCGCTCGCGACGAAGCGCTCGGCGAAGCCCTCCTCGGTCACCGATCCGACGACCGCCACCGCCTCGCCGCCCATCGCCCGGATCTCGGCGACGATCGCCTCGGCCGGCTCCGCGTCGAGATCGTTGACGACCAGCCGCGCACCCTCCTGGGCGAGCTTCAGCGCCACGGCGCGGCCGATACCGCGCCCCGAACCGGTGACATAGGCGACCTTGCCCTCGAGCTTGCGCATGGCGACCTCATCCCGCCCGATAGAGCGTCACGACACAGGCGCCGCCGAGGCCGAGGTTGTGTTGCAGCGCCACCCGCGCACCCTCGACCTGCCGCGGGCCCATCTGGCCGCGCAACTGCCCGGTCAGCTCGAAACACTGGGCGAGGCCGGTGGCGCCGAGCGGGTGGCCCTTGGAGAGGAGCCCGCCGGAGGGATTGGTGACGACCTTGCCGCCGTAGCTGTTGTCGCCGTCGACGATGAACTTCTCCGCCCCGCCCTCCGGGCAGAAGCCGAGGCCTTCGTAGGAGATCAGCTCGTTGGCGGTGAAGCAGTCGTGCATCTCGGCGACGTCGACATCGTCGGGGCCGATACCGGCCTCCGCGTAGACGGCTCGCGCCGCCGCCGCGGTCATGTCGTAGCCGACCACCCGCATCAGATCGTGCGCCTCGAAGGTCGAGGGCATGTCGGTGGTCATCGCCTGGGCGGCGATGGTGACGCGGGCGTCGATGCCGTGGCGACGGGCGAACTCCGGCGTGCACAGGATCGCCGCCGCCGCGCCGCAGGTCGGCGGACAGCACTGCAGCCGGGTGAGGAGTTTGGTCACGTGCGGCGAGGCCATGACGTCGTCGACCGAGACCTCCTTGCGGAAGATGGCGCGCTCGTTGTGCACGGCGTGGCGCGAGGCCTTGGCGCGGATCATCGCGAAGGTCTCGTCCTTGGTGCCCCAGCGCTTCTGGTGCTCGATGCCGGCGCCGCCGAACATCATCGGCGCCATCGGCGCACCGGGGTCGAAGGCCGCCTCGGTCGCGGCGCGGACGAACTCGTCGAGCGGGCCGGGGCGATCCTGCCAGTGCTCGACCAGGGCGCCGGGTTGCATCTGCTCGAAGCCGAGGGCGAGGACGCACTCCGCCTGACCGGCGCGGATGGCGTTACGGGCGAGCCACAGCGCCGTCGAGCCGGTCGAGCAGTTGTTGTTGACGTTGACGATCGGGATGCCGCTCATCCCGACGCCGTAGAGGGCGCGCTGGCCGCAGGTACTGTCGCCGTAGACGTAGCCGACATAGGCCTGTTGCACCGCGGCGTAGTCGAGATGGGCGTCGGCGAGCGCCATGCGCACCGCGTCGGCGCCGAGTTCGGTGTAGCGCGGCGACTCGCTCGGCTTGAAGAAGCGCGTCATGCCGACGCCGGCGACGACGACCGTGTTGCTCATGCGAGGCTTCCTTCTCGGGCGGGCGCGGCGCGCACGTCGACGGCCGCCGCCCCGGGGGTGTCGGGAGGGTTTGCCGCAGACTGGAGCAGGATCACGTTTTGGGAAAGAGGGAATCGTTCGAGGTAAGCACCGTTCGATGCACCCCGGTCATTCCTCCGCCGATCCCTGCGCCGCCGATCATTTCGCCGCCGGACGGGCCTTCTTCGGCTTCGGCGTCCAGGTCGCCTCCGGGACGATCCGCTTGACCCGCGGATTGGCCGCCAGCTTGTCGATCTCGGCCGGGGTGACGTCGGCGACGAACAGCGGCGCGGCCGTCATCTCCGGCACGGCGTGCACCTCGGTGCCGTCGCCGCGCTGGCGCCATGCCGCGGTTCCCAGGGCGCCGGCCACGACGCTGCGCTGTATGCCGTTGATCACGCGCCGTGACGCCCGCGGGCCGACCTTCAGCTCGACCACCACCCGGAGCCGCCCGTTCGCCTGAGTCTGCGCCTGCGTCTTGAGCGCCGGAATTTCGGTCTTCTTGGCCGCCGTATCCATCGCCGAAGCGGCGGGCGCGCCGGCGACGATCGCGGCGGCGAAGATGAGAGACGGAAGCCAATGGGGGCGGCGGATCATGGTGTCCTCGTGCTTTCTTCGCGGATGACCCGAGTCCCGGCGACGCACCTCCACCGGTCGGCGGAACGATCGACCGCAGGACGGTCGGCTCCCTTGGCGAGCTGCCCGCGTGCCCCCCGACCGCGGTCCCGCCACGGACCGTGCCGGCCGTGTCGAGCAACTCATCTGCGTCAAGGGAGGCTCGTGAATGTGGCTGCGGGATGGCGAAAGTGTGGCAAGCTCCGTCACCGTCGGCGGCGGCGTGACGCGCGGTTTCCGCGTCACGCGTCGTCGGATCGGTCGTCGCCTCAGCCGTAGACGACGAGCAGGTCCTTGGCGTCGATCGGCGTACCGGTCGCCACCAGCACCTCGGCGATGGTGCCGTCGCGCTCGGCGTGCAGCGCCGTCTCCATCTTCATCGCCTCGATCGACAAGAGCACGTCGCCGGCTCGGACCTCCTGGCCGGCCCGGACCACCACGGTGGAGACCACGCCCGGCATCGGCGCGGCGACGTGGTTTTCGTTGCCCTCCTCGCCCTTGCGGCGGGCGACGACCTTGGCGGCGGCCGAGCGGTTCGGCACCTTGACGATGCGCGGCTGGCCGTTGAGCTCGAAGAATACCTTGACCATGCCGCCGTCGTCGGTCTCGCCGATCGCCTGGGCGAGGATCACCAGCGTCTTGCCCTTCTCGATCTCCACCATCACCTCGTCGCCGGGCTGGAGCCCGTAGAAGTAGGTGGGGGTGGGCAGCGCCGAGGTCGGCCCGTAGAGGTCCTGCATGCGGAAGAAGTCGGCGGTGACCTTGGGGTACATGACGAAGCTGGCGAGGTCGGTGTCGCCGATCTCCTCCGGTTCGCGCCCGGTCTTCTTGGCCGCATCGGCGCGGACGCTCTCGAGCTCGGCCGGCGCCATCAGCGACCCCGGCCGTTCGGTATAGGCCGCCTGGCCCTTGAGGATCTTCGTCTGCAACGCCTTCGGCCAGCCGCCCGGCGGCTGACCGAGATCGCCGCGGAAGAGCTGGACGACGGATTCCGGGAACGCGACGTCCTTTCCCGGATCCTCGACCTCGGCCGCCGTGAGGCCGGCCGCCACCATGGCCAGAGCCATGTCGCCGACCACCTTGGAGGTCGGCGTCACCTTGACGATGTCGCCGAACATCCGGTTGACGTCCGAATAGGCCTGGGCGACCTCGTGCCACTTCGCCTCGAGGCCGAGCGCTCGCGCCTGTTCCTTGAGGTTGGTGAACTGCCCGCCCGGCATCTCGTGGAGATAGACCTCCGAAGCGCCCGACCTGAGGTCGCTCTCGAAGGCGCGATATTGGGTGCGCACCGCCTCCCAATAGAACGACAGCTTGCGGATCACCGCCGGATCGAGCCCCGAATCCCGCTCCGTCCCCTTCAGCGCCGAGACGATCGACCCGAGGCAGGGCTGCGAGGTGAGGCCGGAGAAGGCGTCCACCGCCCCGTCGACCGCGTCCACCCCGGCATCGACCGCCGCCAGCACGCTCGCCGCCGAAATGCCCGAGGTGTCGTGGGTGTGGAAGTGGATCGGGATGGCGATCTCCTGGCGCAGCGCCGCGAACAGCGCCTTGGCGGCGGCGGGCTTCAACAACCCCGCCATGTCCTTGACGCCGAGCACGTGGGCGCCGGCCTTCTCCATCTCCTTGGCCAGATCGACGTAGTACTTCAGCGAGTACTTCGACCGGTCGGGATCGAGGATGTCGCCGGTGTAGCAGACGGCGGCCTCGGCCACCTTGTTCTCGCTCGCCACCGCATCGATCGCCGGACGGATGTTCTCCATCCAGTTGAGCGCATCGAAGATGCGGAAGACGTCGACGCCTCCTCGAGCCGCTTCGCGCACGAAGAACTTCACCACGTTGTCGGGGTAGTTGGCGTAACCGACGCCGTTCGCGCCGCGCAGCAGCATCTGCAACAGGATGTTCGGCGCCTTCTCGCGGACGAGCGCGAGGCGCTCCCACGGATCCTCGGTGAGGAAGCGCATGGCGACGTCGAAGGTCGCGCCGCCCCAGCATTCGAGGGAGAACAGGTCCGGCAGACCCTTGGCGTAGGCGTCGGCGATGCGGACGATGTCGTGGGTGCGCATGCGGGTGGCGAGCAGCGACTGGTGGCCGTCGCGCATGGTCGTGTCGGTGATCAGCACCCGTTGCTGCGCCAGCATCCACGACGCCAGACCCTTCGGGCCCTTCTCGTCGAGGATCTGCTTGGTGCCCGGCAGGATCGGTCCGGCGAACTTCGGCACCACCGGCTTCGGCGCGTCCGGCGGCGGCACGGCGCGACCGCGCACCTCCGGATGGCCGTTGACGGTGACGTCGGCGATGAAGGTGAGGAGCTTGGTCGCCCGGTCCTTGCGCTTCTGCCCGCGGAACAGCTCCGGTGTCTCGTCGATGAAGCGCGTGGTGTAGCTCGCGTCCTGGAAATCGGGGTGGCCGATGACGTTCTCGAGGAAGGTCAGGTTCGTCGCCACGCCACGGATGCGGAATTCGCGCAGCGCTCGGTCCATCCGCCGGATGGCTTCCGTCGGTGTCGGTGCCCAGGCGGTCACCTTCTCCAGCATCGGGTCGTACCAGCGGGTGATCACCGCGCCGGAATAGGCGGTGCCGCCGTCGAGCCGGATGCCGAAGCCCATGGCGCCGCGATAGGCGGTGATGCGGCCGTAGTCGGGAACGAAGTTGTTCTCCGGATCCTCGGTGGTGATGCGGCATTGCAGAGCGTGGCCGTTGAGCCGGATCTCGCCTTGCGCCGGCACGCCGCTCTCCGGCGAGCCGATCGCCGCGCCCTCGGTCAGGTGGATCTGCGCCTTGACGATGTCGATGCCGGTCACCTGCTCGGTGACGGTGTGCTCGACCTGGATGCGCGGGTTCACTTCGATGAAGTAGAAGGCGCCCGTATCGGCATCCATCAGGAACTCGACCGTGCCGGCGGCGACGTAGTTCGTGGCTCGCGCGATCTTCACGGCGTGGCCGCACAGTTCCGCCCGCCGCGCCTCGTCGAGGTAGGGGGCCGGCGCCCGCTCCACCACCTTCTGGTGCCGCCGCTGTACCGTGCAGTCGCGCTCGAACAGGTGGACGACTCGGCCCTCGGTGTCGCCGAGGATCTGCACCTCGACGTGACGGGCGCGCTCCACCAGCTTCTCCAGATAGACCTCGTCCTTGCCGAAGGCGGCCTTGGCCTCGCGCTTCGCCGCGACGACGTCGCGCATCAACTGCGCCTCGTCGCGGATGACCCGCATGCCGCGCCCGCCGCCGCCCCACGACGCCTTGAGCATCACCGGATAGCCGATCGCCGCTGCGAGCCTCTTCACCGCGGCCATGTCGTCGGGCAGCGGATCGGTCGCCGGCATCACCGGCACGCCGCAGGAGATGGCGAGGTTGCGCGCCGCCACCTTGTTGCCGAGCCGCCGCATCGTCTCCGGCGACGGACCGATGAAGGTGATGCCGGCTTCGGCGCAGGCTTCGGCGAATTCCGGGCTCTCCGACAGGAAACCGTAGCCCGGATGGATCGCATCCGCACCGGAGAGCTTCGCCACGCGCAGGATCTCGTCGACCGACAGATAGGCCTCGATCGGTCCCATCCCCTTGCCGATCTGATAGGCCTCGTCCGCCTTGAAGCGGTGCAGCGCCAGCTTGTCTTCCTCGGCGAACACCGCCACCGTCGCCAGCCCCAACTCGTTGGCGGCGCGGAACACCCGGATGGCGATCTCGGAACGGTTGGCGACGAGAATCTTCTTGATGCGCGGCACGGGAGGTGGCCCTTCAATCGATTGAAACGAAGGACCGAGTCCCTCGGCGAACGGCATTCGACCGGCCGGTCGATGGCGATCGGCCGGCCCTCGACGCTGTCCCTACCGGCGGGAGCCGGCGGGGTCCATGCGGCGATCTGTTGCGGTGCGTCTCGGACCAAGGTTCTGGGCCGGGGCGTCCGCCCCGCGCTGCCGGTTCTTCGGGCCATGAGCGCCCGAATGTTCGGCATGCCCCGCTCGTCGCCGAACGCGCCCGGTGGGGCGGCCGCTTCGGCTCGAAATCGATCGGTGTCGGCGTGTTTTCGGTGTGCGAGCCGTTGCGGCGCGATGGACCGCCACCGAGATCTCAGGCACAAGGATGCTCGGTCAGGAAATGCCGAAGCGCCATGTAGAGCGTCGACGCATGAGCCCCGTCGTTGCGATCGATCGCCGAACGAATATCGTCGATGATCATGTCGCGCACGGTCTCTGCACCGTGGACCTGATGAACGAGATAGTCACCGAGGGCGGCAGCGGCGACATCCGGGATGTGTTCGTGCTCCGCGATCGCCTCGATCTCGTCCCTGTCGAGTTCGCACATGTCGAGGATGTCATCCTTGGAAATCATGGATCGTCCTCCCGGAAATATTTTAGTTGTTGAATATTTTACCATGTGATCGGAATGACGTCTCGATCCGTCGGATAACATACGTCGACGACCGCGAAACATCTCGGGAGGTATCCTTGAACGCCGAACCCCTACTGGTCGAAGTCCTGCGCGGAGGTGCGGTGGAGAGCCGCCATCGCGGCGCCGTCGCCGTCGCAGATGCGTGCGGGCGCCTGCTCCTCTCCCTCGGCGACGTCGAGCGGCCGGTCTTTCCCCGTTCGGCGATCAAGGTGATCCAGGCCCTGCCGCTGGTGGAGTCGGGGGCGGCCGACGCCTACGACTTCTCACAGGCGGAACTGGCGCTCGCCACCGCCTCCCACAACGGCGAGGCCGTCCATGTCGCCGGCGCCCGCGCCATGTTGGCCAAGGCCGGCCGCGACGAGACCTGTCTGGTCTGCGGCGCCCAGTGGCCGGGCCGTGAAGACGACCGCGGCCAGTTGCATCGCGGCGGCCTGCGGCCGACTCGTCTCCACAACAACTGCTCGGGCAAACACGCCGGCTTCGTCTGTTTCGCCGTTCACGCGGGCCTCGATCCGACCGATTACGGCGCGCCCGAACATCCGGTTCAGCGCGAGATCGCCGCCGCGATCGCCGACGTCACCGGCGCCGACGTCGCCCACGCGCCGCGTGGCCAGGACGGCTGCTCGATCCCCACCTGGGCGATCCCGGTCTCGGCGATGGCGCGCGGCTTCGCCCGTCTGGCGACGGGGGAGGGGCTTTCTCCGACCCGCGCCGCGGCGGCGAAGCGCCTGATCGCGGCGGCGATCGCCGAGCCCTTCATGATCGCCGGAACCGGCCGCTTCTGCACCGACTTCATCGAGGCCTGCGGCGGCGACGTCTACGTCAAGACCGGCGCCGAGGGGGTGTTCTGCGCGGCGATCCCCGCGCTCGGTCTCGGCGTCGCCGTCAAATGCGACGACGGCGCCGCGCGGGCGGCGGAAGTGGTGACGGCGGAAGTCGTGATCCGGCTCCTCCGTCGCCGCGACGACCCGATCTTCGATCGGTTCCTCGGGCCGTCGATCCGCGACTGGAACGGCGTGGTCGTCGGCGGCCTGCGCGCCGCGGCGGGCTGGGCGGACGGTCTTTCCGCCTGAGCCGCGGTCGCGGCGCCGACGGCGTCACTTCTTGAGATAGACGCCGGCCGCCGCGCTGGAGGAGCCCGAGACGGGGATCGACTTGTCGGCGCTGTCGAGGGTCCAGTTCACCTGGTTCACGATCAGCGTGTCGAGCACCATGGTGAGATTGTTGGAGGTGACGCTGGCGCCGCTGTTGAGCGTCAGGCCGCGTTTCGGCAGGTAGATGAGCCCCGTCAGGTTGGCGCCGGCGGTGGCGTTCATGGTGAAGCTGCTCTGCGACAGCCCGCTCGCCTCGTACATCAGCAGACCGGAATAGGTGCCGCTGGTCGGCGCCGTCAGGTTGAGCTTCGAGGTGCCGTTGAACTGGATGTAGGACGTGTCGGGGAAGTAGAAGGTGACGCCGGTCCCGGTCAGCGTTCAGGAGAAGTTCCAGCCACCGCCTTTGATGACGTAGACGCCGGCCGACAGTGTCACCGTCGGCGAACCGTTGAAGTTCGTCCAGCCGCAATAGACGCCGGGCGACAGCGTGGTCGAACTGTTGACGTTGTAGTTCGAATAGGTGCAGGTCGACGACGACGGCGTCGGTAGCGTCCCCGCGAAGGGATCGGAGACGGTCGTGCATCCCTTCGTCAGGTTGGGGTGCGTACCGCCGTTGTCGAGCACGTTGGTTCCGGCGAGGCAGATCTTCTTCGTCGACAACGTCGTCGATGCATTGAAGGTGGCCGCCGGGTTGCCGGTCGACTTGATGTGGACCTGACAGTTCGGCGCGTTGATGATGGCGCCGCTGTTGAGCAGCAGGCCGGGCGACGCCGACGTGTTCAGCAGCAGGATGCAGGCCTTGTCGCTCGCCGCCTTGACCGCGACCGTCGCGGTGGCGCCGATCGAAATGGACTGCACCGAAACGACGCTCGCGAAAGTCGTCTTGATCGATCCGGCGGCGGTGCCGACGTAGTTGCCCGAAGCATCGGTGGTGAAGCTCGAGCTGGCGACGGTGAAGTCCTTGGTCTTGACCGAGGACGACAGCATCTTCGCCGCGACGGTCGTCCAACTCGAGGTTCCGTCGCGGGCACCGGCGAGGACCGCGGCATCGACCGCTTCCTGTAGATCGGACTTCGCCGAGGAGGCGCGCGAGTAGTCGATCGCGATGCCGATCGCCAGAACGAATGGAATGGCCCCGAGTGCCGCGATGATCGCGATGTTGCCCGAACGGTCCTCGAAGATGTCGGTCAATCGAGACTTGATCCGACGAAATGTTGCAATTGGCGATTGTATCCGGAGATCCATGTCGTCTGTCCGATCGGTTACCGATGCAGGAGCCGCCACTCCGACCGGGTCACATTACCCTTCGCCTCGTAAAATCGTCGTAAAACCGACATGGGCAATATCTGCAGTAAAAATTAATTCTATGTTTCCTGGGCATTTCAGCGAGACGCGCGATTTCCCTCGATCCGGAGATGCGCCGGGATTCCTCGGTCGGCGGCGACGAGGTCGCCGGTCACCGGTCGCGTGTGGTGATAGCCGACGATCGCGCCCTTCTCCGTCGCCTGGAAGATGTTCGAGGCGATCACCGTGGTTCCGGCGCGCTCCTGGACGGTGACGGCGATACCCACACCGACCTTGCGCACGACATTGCCGGTGATGGTGACGTTGCGCAGGTATTCGCCCCAGCCGACCAGCATGCCGATCTGCGCCCCCTCCTCGACGACGTTGCCGGTGACGGTGGTGTCGGCCTCGACCGCGAGGCCGAAGGAGGGGAAGTTCGGATCCGTCGCCGGCGACGGTCGCAGGTTGCGCACGACGTTGCCGGTGACGGTGGCCAGCCGCCCGCCGTCGTTGAAGTTGACCACCGAGATGCCGTTGGCGGCGCCGTCGATCAGGTTGTTGGCGATCACCGCGCCCTGGAACTCGAATTCGACGTAGAGCGCCGTTTCGCCCGACCGCTGGATCTCGTTGCCGATGATGCGGGCGTTCGAGCCGGAGTTCACCCGGATGCCCGAAAAGGCGCAGTCGGTGATGCGGTTGTCGACGATGGCGACGTCGTGGGCGCGATGGATGTTGATGCCGTTGCCGACCTGGCCGGTGCCGCCCGACGTGGCGCGGATGCGCTCGACGCGGTTGCCACGCACCACGCTACCGTCTTCGCCGGGCGCACCACGATGCACCAGGATGCCGCCCTCGCCGCAGTCCGCGACGGTGTTGTCGGCGATGGTCAGGGCGCGGCTGTCGCGGGCGAGAATGCCGTAGCTGCCGATCGAGGCGATCGTGCATTTCTCGATCCGCCCGCCGCAACGCTCCAGATACACGCCCATCCCGCTGCCGCGGCCGACGACGCAATCGACGAGACGCAGATCGGCGACGTCGGTGAGGACGAGGATCGCCGCAGTCGGGTCGCCCTTGCGGTTCTGGCCGTCGAAAGCGAGGCCGGAGAGCACGATGCGCTTGGCGTTGCGCGCCGTCATGAAGGATCCGTCGCACGCCGCGATCAGCGTCGTCATCCCGGCGGTGCCGTGGATCTGCGCCCCGTCGGGAATCTCGATCGCGCCGATCCGATAGACCCCCGGCGCCAGCACGAAGGGTCGCTTCTCCGCCACCGCCTTGGCGAGCCCCGCCCGGAACGCCTCCGTGCGGTCGCCGTTCGCCGGTTCGAGGTCCGCCCCGACGACCGCCGCTGCCGCAGGCGGGATCACGGCGAAGGCGAGGGACGAGACGAGAAAGGTGCGGCGAGAGGGCATGGGTCGGGTTCTCGGAGGATCGAGGCCCGATCATGCCCGGTGCGGTGGCACGAGGCGAGGAAAACTCGCGGTCATGGTTGCAGCGCGCCGCGACCCGCGGCGATGCTGATCGCCGCCGCGGTCGCCCGTGTCAACGCGTCGAGGGTGAAGACGCCCTGCGCCACCACGGTGGTCTCGCGCGTCGGCGGCAGGTGCAGGAACCCGGTCGGGCGTTCGCCGGAAAGCCGCAGCGACCGCCACAGCAGCCCGTTGCAGAGATAGCGCCCGGCGTCGGTCGAGACCTCGACCGGCAACCCGAGCCCGGCGATGCGTATGGCGATCCGTCGGACCGGCAGGGTCGAGGCGAGCCGTGGCGGCGCATCGCCGTCGAGCACCGACCCTCGCGGCCGCCGTCCCTCGGCGTCGACCGCCGCCATCGACACGCGATTGCGGCCGAAGGTCTCCACCGCGATCGACCTCGCTCGTCGTTTCAGCCCGAGATGGAGGACGATGTCCGGCCGCGCCTCGGCGAGAAGTCCGGCGAGATCGTCGAGTGCGCTCCAGGTGGTCGAAAAGACGTGCGGCACGATGTCGACGCCGAGCCGGTCGCCGACGCCGCGTTCGGCGAGCCGCGCCACCACCTCCGCCGTCGGATTGCGCGGCGCGCCCGGGAAAGGGCCGAAACCGGTGAGGAGCAGGCGCGGGCGGGACGGGCGGCCGGATGCGGTCGAGTACCGAACCATCGCGGCCTCCCGGTCGTCAGATCCCCAGCGCCCCGGCGATCTCGTCGACCGCCAGCGAGGCCGAAACCGTGCCGTCGCGCACCCCGCTCTCGAGGGTCGCGAGGCGATCGGCGACGCGCGGGTCGTGGCGCAGCGCCTGCATCAGCCGCTCCTCCAGCATCGACCACATCCACGCCACCTGCTGCACCCGCCGCCGCTCGGCGAATTCGCCGGTGGCGCCGAGTTTCTCGCGATGGGTCTCGACCTGCCGCCACATCTCGTCGAGGCCCTGGTTGGCGAGGCCGGAGATCAGCACCACCGGCGGTGTCCAGCTCGACGATTTCGCCGTCAGGATGTTGAGCGCCGCGCGATATTCGGACGCCGCCGCCCGAGCGCGTACCGCGTTGTCGCCGTCCGACTTGTTGACGGCGATCATGTCGGCGATCTCGAGCACGCCCTTCTTGATGCCCTGCAGCTCGTCGCCGGCGCCGGGCAGCATCAGCACCAGGAAGAAGTCGACCATGCCGGCGACGGTGGTCTCCGATTGGCCGACGCCGACGGTCTCGACCAGGATGACGTCGAAGCCGGCGGCCTCGCAGAGCAGCATCGTCTCGCGCGTCTTGGCGGCGACGCCGCCGAGCGTGCCCGACGACGGCGAGGGGCGGATGAAGGCGTTGCGATCGACCGCGAGCCGCGCCATGCGCGTCTTGTCGCCGAGGATCGAGCCGCCGGTCCGTGTCGACGACGGATCGACGGCGAGAACCGCCACCTTGTGCCCCGCCGCAGTGAGATTGGCGCCCAGCTGATCGATGGTGGTGGACTTGCCCACCCCGGGCACGCCGGTGATGCCGACGCGCAGCGCTCCACCGGTCGCCGGCAACAGCGCCTGAACCAGCGCCCGCGCCTTGGCCTGATGCTCCGGCTTCTTCGATTCGACGAGGGTGATGGCGCGGGCGAGCGTCGAGCGGTCGCCGGCGCGGATCTTCGCCGCGAGATCCTCGATCGACACGTCGCGCGCCGCAGCGACCTGCGGTGCGACGCTCGGCGGAGTGGCGGGAAGATCGCCGGCCGCATCGACCGAGACATGGGCGAGACCGGCGGTCGGGTCTTTGAAGGGGGAAGGGGTCATCGGCGGCGCTCCGCGGCCTCGGCCCACCGCCGGACGGCGCGCCGAGATGTTCCGCCGTGTCTTGCCACCGTCACGACGGCGGAGTCCAGATGATCCTCTGGAGCATGCCGTTGGCGAGGACGTCGCGCGGCGGCAGGCTCGAGGTCATCGCCGCTTCGCCCTGGAACGAGAAGGTCAGCGTCACGTTGGCGGCGCCGCGTGATCGGCAGATCGCCATGCCGAGCCACAGGTTGGTGCCGATGCGGCACGACGACGGATCGGTGCCGGTCTCGGCGAGGCTCATGCCCGGTCGCTCGCCGGCCGGGCCGACGACATGGTGGGTGACGCCGTGGATCTGCTGGATGCGCCCGCCCGAGCCGAGGATGTGCAGCACCTGGATGCGTCCGCCGTAGGCCTCCTTGAACAGCACCGTCGCGTCGGTGGTGGTGTTCTCGAGCCCGATGGTGACGTTGCCGGTGGTATAGCCCGGCATCTGGGCGAGGATCGCCTTCGACGAGAACGGCGTCGCCGCCGAGATCGGCCCGGCGCCCTGGGCGGTGATCTGGAGGAAGGTGTCGCCGGTCGCCTGAAAGGCGCGGGTGGAAGGCCCGGCGCGGAATCCGTCGCCGGTCGGACCGGAACAGGCTGCGACCAGCCCCGCCGTGATCGCGCTCGCCGCGAGGCCTGCCACCGTCGTTCTTCTCATCGTGCTTCCACTCCGAATCGATGGGCGGATCGGATCCGTCGGCGATAGGCCCTCCCGCGATGCCTGTCCACTTCGCCCCCGATCGTGGTGGAGATGTGGCCGACCGAGCCGGTCTCGGTTGCGAGCTTGGATGGACCACGATCCGCATTCGTGCGACTTTCGGGACGGGCGAAGTGCGCGTAGACGAGGCGCGGCTCGAAGGCCGCTTCGACGCACGCGACCAATGAGCGATGCGCGGGAAGACGGGGCCGTCCGGCGTCGGGCCGGCGCTCGGGTCGGAGGCATGTGGGATGCGAGAGCCGACCACGGGCGACACCGCGCCGCAGGCGTCGGCCGACCCCTCCGCACCGCAGGAGCAGAGTCGCTTCTTCGCCCTCACCCTCGGCTCGATCGGCGTCGTCTACGGCGACATCGGCACCTCGCCGCTCTATGCGTTGCGCGAATCCCTGCGCCATCTCCACGGTGGCGGCTTCGACCGTCCCGAGGTGCTCGGCGTCGTGTCGCTGCTGATCTGGGCGCTGATCGTCGTCGTCACCCTCAAATACGTCCTCTTCCTGCTGCGCGCCGACAACCGCGGCGAGGGCGGCACCCTGTCGCTCCTCGCCCTCGTCGAAGGCGCCATGGGCCGGCGCACCCCCTTCGTCTTCGCTCTCGCCGCCGCCGGTGCGGCGATGTTCTTCGGCGACGCCATCATCACCCCGGCGATCTCGGTGCTGTCGGCCGTCGAGGGCCTCGAGGTGGCGACCCCGGCGGTCACCCCCTGGGTGATCCCGGTGACGGTCCTCGTCCTCGCCGTCCTCTTTTCGGTGCAGGCGAGCGGCACCGCCTCGGTCGCGGCGTGGTTCGGGCCGATCACCGCGGTGTGGTTCGTCGTGCTGGCGGTGAGCGGCATCGTCCACCTCGCCGACGATCCCGGCGTGCTCCATGCCCTCGATCCGCGCTTCGCCCTGCGCTTCCTCGCCGATGCCCGCGGCCTCGCCTTGATCGTCCTCGGCTCGGTCTTCCTGGCGGTCACCGGCGCCGAGGCGCTCTACGCCGACATGGGCCATTTCGGTCGCCGGCCGATCCGCTTCGCCTGGCTCGTCGTCGTCTTCCCGGCGCTCACCGTCCACTATCTCGGACAGGGCGCCTTCCTGCTCGCCAACCCGCAGGCGATCGACAATCCGCTGTTCCTGATGATGCCGGCCTGGGCGCTGGTGCCTATGGTGGTGCTGGCCACGCTGGCCACGGTGATCGCCTCCCAGGCGGTGATCTCCGGCGCATATTCTCTCACCCGGCAGGCGATCCGCCTCGGTCTCTTGCCGCGTTTCGAGGTGCGCCACACCTCCGAGACCCAGCGCGGCCAGATCTACATGCCGCGTATCAACCGCATGCTGTTCTTCGGCGTGGTGCTGCTGGTGGTGACCTTCCGCACCTCCTCCGACCTCGCTTCCGCCTACGGCATCGCCGTCACCGGCTCGATGATCGCCACCTCGGCGCTCGCCTTCTTCATGCTGCGCCACGTCTGGAACTGGCCGTGGTTGGGCTCGCTCGCCCTCGTCCTGCCGTTCATCGCCATCGAGGCGGTCTTCCTCGTCGCCAATCTCACCAAGTTCGTCGACGGCGGTTGGCTCCCGATCGGTCTGGCGGCGACGATGATGGTGGTGATGTGGACCTGGTCGCGCGGCAGCGCCATCGTCATCGACCGGATCCGTCGCGAGAGCGTGCCGCTCACCGATTTCGTCCGCATGATCGGCCGTAGCCATCCGTTCCGGCCCGAGGGCACGGCGGTCTTCCTCACCCTCGACCCGGAGACCGCGCCGACAGCCGCGCTCCACAATCTGAAACACAATCAGGTGCTCCACCGGCACAATCTCGTCCTCAACGTCCGCACCGCCAGAACCCCTTACGTCTCCGACGAGGAGCGGCTGCAGATCCGTCCGCTGAGCGACGACTTCACGCTGGTGCTGGTGACCTTCGGCTACGCCGAGACGCCCGACATCCCGCTGGCGCTGATGCTGCTGCGCAAGGAGGGGTTCAGGTACGACATCATGAAGACGACCTTCTTCGTCGGCCGGCGGTCGTTCAAGACCTCGACCCGCTCCGACATGCCGGCGTGGCAGGATCGCCTCTTCGTCCGTCTCGCCCGCGAGGCCTCCGACGCGACCGACTTCTATCGCATACCGTCGGGCCGCGTGGTCGAGCTCGGTCAGCAGATCCACGTGTGATGAGACCTGTGCGCGGATAGCCCTCGACGACCGTCTACTGACGTGATTCAC
>CALBKH010000005.1 GCA_937892955.1 uncultured Alphaproteobacteria bacterium | reverse complement strand
GCCTTGTTCTCGCGGATCGGCATGGCGAAGCCGCCGCAGACGACGTCGCCGAGCACGTCGTAGGACACGTAGTCCACGTCGTCGTAGGCGCCGTTCTCTTCCAGGAAGTTGATGGCGGTGATGACGCCGCGGCCGGCGCAGCCGACGCCCGGCTCCGGGCCACCGGACTCGGTGCACTTGATGCCCTTGTAGCCGATCTTCATGACGTCCTCGATTTCGAGGTCCTCGACCGAGCCGGCTTCCGCCGCGAGATGAAGAACGGTGTCCTGGAGCTTGGTGTTCAGGATCAGGCGGGTCGAGTCCGCCTTGGGATCGCAGCCGACGATGAGGATCTTCTGACCCATCTCGACGAGAGCGGCGAGCGTGTTCTGGGAGGTGGTGGACTTGCCGATGCCACCCTTGCCGTAGAAGGCGATCTGCCGAAGCTTGGCCATGTTTCGAACCCCTTCGAGGAAACGCGGTTTCGTGGAAACTGGTCGGACACCGTCCGGTGTCGTTCATCCGTCCGGCAGCTTCCGCCGCCTTCGCAGCCAAGAGATTTCAAGCTTCGTGCCAACTGCCGAAGGAGCCGGCGCTAAATTTTTTATGTCAATGAAAACAACATGATGCTGTGTTCTCACATAATTCGGAGGGCTCGGACCGGCCCTGTCGCGACCCCGACATTTCGCGACAAGCGCTGTCGGGGTCGCGTCCGACACGGCCGGACCTCCCCATCCCGACAGGTCCTGTCGCGACCCCGACAAATTCGCGACACCCCTCCCCTCGCGCCCGCCCGCGCGAGGCGCGCGCACTCGTTCCGTCCTGGAAAAACCGGGGAAATCGGAGCTCCCGGCGCCTTGGCGCGGGGCTTGCTCGAAGGGGGTGACGCGAACCCCGTCTCGGGGCGCGGGCCGCCCCCGGGGTGCGCCTTCGTCCATGGGGTTCTCGCCGGTCCTCACCCCGCAAGTGGAGCCACGCGCATGGCCAATGTCACCTTTTCCTCCCCACTCCTCCACAAGGACGTGACCGTCTACGCCATCGCCGGCGATCGCGGCACGATCCTGTCGGTCGCCGAGAAGAACAAGATCCCGATCCCGTTCGAGTGCCGCGACGGCGAATGCGGCTCGTGCCTGTGCGAGATCGTCACGCTCACCGGCAAGACCATGGGCTCGATGCTCACCGACAAGGAGAAGAGCATGTTGAAGTCGCTCGGCAAGATCACCTCCGCCGAGATCGCCAAGGCCGAGACCGACGACATCATGCCGAAGTACCGGCTCGCTTGTCAGACCATCGTCCGCGACCAGGACATCCTGGTGAAGTTCGCCGGCGACGAGCCCGGCGGCGCCGAGTGATCCTCCCCCGACGGGCGGGGTCCGCCCCGCCCGCCGCCACATCGAGTGGAGACGAGAGATGAAGAACGTCGAGGAATTCCTCGCCTATGCCATCAAGCTCGAGGAGGAGGCGATGTTGCGCTTCGGCGAGCTCGCCGACAGTATGGCGACCTACGGCAACGCCCAGGTGGCGAAGCTCTTCCGCCGGCTCTCCGACTATTCGGCGCTGCACATGGGCGACGCCAAGGCGCGGGCCGGCTTCCGCGAGATCCCGGAGATGGGACCGCAGGACTTCCACTGGCCGCAGGGCGAGAGCCCCGAACGCGCCGCCATCTGGGCCGCCGATCCGTTCATCGCCCGCGACGAGGCGCTGCACATCGCACTGGAGGCGGAAAAGGCGGGCCTCGCCTTCTACGCCCACGTGCTCGCCACCACCGACGATCCCGAGATCCGAGTTCTCGCCAAGGAGTTCGTCGAGGAGGAGGAGGGCCACGTGCGCGAACTGGAGAAGTGGATCGCCGCCCACGACGCCGGCAAGCCGCTGCCCGTCGACGCCTGAGGGGCGGCCGACCCGCCCGACTTGACCACCCGGCCCGCACGATGCGGGCGCGGGTGTTTCGTCACGCGCCTTCGAAGCCGGTCAGCACGCCGACGACGTTGTCACCGATCGCCGCCACCGCGTAGCCGCCCTCGAGCACGAAGACGGTCGGCAGGCCGAGGCGGGCGATGTGCGCGCCGATCGCCGGATAGTCGGCGGTCTTCAGGCGGAAGTGGCTGATCGGGTCGCCCTCGTAGGTGTCGACGCCGAGCGAGACGACGAGCGCCTCGGCGCCGGTCTCGCCGATGCGCCGGCAGCCCTGCTCGAGCGCCGCGCTCCAGACCGACCAGTCGGAACCCGCGGGCATCGGCAGGTTGAGGTTGAAGCCCCTCCCCTCGCCGTCGCCGACCTCGTCGGCCGCACCGAGGAAATAGGGGTATTCGGTCGCCGGATCGCCGTGCAGGTTGACGACCACGACGTCGGAGCGTCGCCAGAAGATCTCCTGGGTGCCGTTGCCGTGGTGGAAGTCGACGTCGAGGACGGCGACGCGTTTCGCCCCGCGATCGAGGAGGTGCTGCGCGGCGCAGGCGGCGTTGTTGATGTAGCAGTAGCCGCCGGCGGCGCGGACACCGGCGTGATGACCGGGCGGACGCGCCAGCGAGAACGCCGCCCGGTCGCCCGCCGCCAACGTGTCGGCCGCGGCGAGTGCGCAGGCGTAGGAGGACTCGATCGCGTCCCAGGTCCCGGCGACGAAGGCGGATCCCGCGTCGAAGGAATAGTAGCCGAGGAGCGCGTGATCTTCTCGGGGCGGAGGTCGTCGCGCAGGCCCGGCGTCGGCCAGACGAAGGGCAACGCCGATCCGCCGTGGCCGGCCTCGGTCCACAGCCGCCACGCGTCGCGCAGGAAGTCGACATAGTCGGGACGGTGGACGCGGCGGGCGACGTCGAGGTTCGCCTCGCCCGGCTCGAGGATCGGCCCGAGCCCGACCTCGGCGACGCGGGCGCGAACGATCTCGGCGCGTTCGGGACATTCGAAGCCCGCGAGCAGCCGGCCGGCGGTCAGTTCGAGTTGGCCGGTGTGACCGGCGTGGCGGGGCGAATGGAAGGTTTTCACGGCGCGGTCCTCACGGCTCTCATGGCGGCGGCAGTCCAGGTCCGCTTCGCGGCCGATGACACCGTCGCCTTCGCATCTTCGGTCGACGGCCAACGCGATCCGTCCCGTTCGGCCCTGGTTCGGCGTCTCTTCCGTCGTCTGAGCACGGCGACGCCTTCGCCGAACCGCCGCGGCCCCGTGGGCGAGCCGCTCCGGCCGGTTTCACCGCGCCTTCCTCCAACGCTCCCGGTGACGATCGCCTCGAGCACACGTGAATATCTGAACGTTGCATCGAAGGCTTCGATCAATTTAGTTCTTCTGAAAGGGCGGATCATCGAAACGCTCGCCCTCCTGGAGGCCCCATGACGACGCTGCGCCACGCTACGACGTTTCTCTCCGTCCTCGCTCTCACCACGGCTTGCGCGGCGGTCTCCGCCGGTGCGGCGGAACCGGCGGAGATCGTGACCCGGATCTTCGCCGCGACGCCCGCGGGCGACGGCAAGGACCTCGGTACGATCCGCGCACGTGCAGCGCAGGCCCCAGCGGTCGGCGTCGTCTTCACCGCCGATCTCGCCGGGCTCGCTCCCGGTATGCATGGTTTCCACATGCACGAGAACCCGACCTGCGCGCCGGCGGCGAACAAAGACGGCCAGATGGTCGCGGCGCTGGCTGCCGGCGGACACTACGACCCGGACAAGACCGGCAAGCACGAAGGTCCCGATGGTCACGGCCACCTCGGCGACCTCCCCTACCTTTCGGTCGGCGCCGACGGTGTTTCGAAAGCGAGCGTCTCGGCTCCGCGCCTCACGATGGACCATCTCGCCGGACGCTCGCTGATGATCCATGCCGGCGGCGACAACTACTCGGATCAGCCCGCGGCGCTCGGCGGCGGCGGAGCCCGCATGGCCTGCGGGGTCATCGGCCGATAGGTCGCCGGACCGCGAGAGCCCTCGCACACGACGTCGCGCACCCCCGCACGCCTCGTGCAGGGTGGCGACGTCTGCACGCGATGGCGGCCGGGCTGCTCCGTCAGCCCACCAGGATCGCGCTCGCCTCGGTCAGCGGCATGTCGAGCACCGTGACGCCCATGTCGGCGTAGAAGCGGACTTCGTTCTTCGTCGCCGTCGCGAGGTCGGCGATCGCCACGTGGCCGCCGGCGGAGCGCTTGGTGATCTGCTTGGCGTAGATCCTCAGCATCTGGTCGTGGAAGCGACAGCCGACGAAGAGGAAGCCACGATCGGCGCGCCGGCTCTTCACCTCCTCGGGGATCGGCGACTGGATGTCGATCTCGGTCAGAACCTCGACGTAATCCGAGTCGGCGACGAGAAAGTTCTTCGCCGGGGTGATGCCGCCGTGGGGCTTGTAGAGCACCGTCCGCGCCGATCGCGCGACCTCGGGGAGCACTTCCACGCCCGAGGGGTCGTAGGCCTTGACCCAGATGTCGCGGCTCTCGCCGGCCCGCGTCACGCCCTGGATCTCGACATAGTCGTCGCGTCCGGCGGCCGTCAGGGCGGCGCGGAAGGCACCGTCGTACCAGGTGTCGACGACCAACGAGAGCGGCAGTCCGGCGAGGAAGTTCATCAGGCGCGGCGGCGTGACCGGCGCGGAGAAGACCTCCGCCATCCAGCCGGTGAGCGTCTTACGGTGGCGGCGCTGCTCGATGAACTGGGCGACCGACCACATCGAGTTGCGGATGCGCGAGGGGGCGGGCGCCCTGGCGTTCAGCGCCGCGGCGATCGCCTCCGGGGTCGCGGGAACAGGCGACGCCGCGCCGTCGGCGGTCAGGAGATCTGGCCCCAGGAACGGTGCGAGGCGATCGGCGAGGAGGGCGGCGCGGACGTCCGCGAGCTTCGCCGCGGCCGCCGCGCCGGTGAGCGCGATCGGGTCGGTACGGGTGGCGGTCATGGTCATCTCTCACTCCTCGTCGACGGCGCGTGTCTCGCGGCCTCGATCTTCCATCATCCGGCGGCCGAGCCGCGGGTTCATCCATCGATCGTCTCGTCCGACCTCGGGCCTTCTCCCCGCGGAGACCGGCGGCGGGACCTCGAACTGACCCCCGGCTTTCCCCTTCTCCCCTCGCGGGAGAAGGTGCCCCGTCAGGGGCGGACGAGGGGTGCGCACGGCAGTGCGCATCGACCGACCATCGGCGTCGTACCGGAGGAAAGGCCCAGCCCCCTCATCCGGCCTTCGGCCACCTTCTCCCGCAAGGGGAGAAGGGAGGGTCTCCCGGATGCGCCTCGCGGAACGCCGAGAGTGTTGCTCCGACCTTCCCCACCCGTCATCCCCGGGCTCGACCCGGGGACCCATCTGCCTTTCCCCGCGTCGCGCCGCCGATGGGTCGCCGGGTCGAACCCGGCGATGACGGCGGAGAGGGCGGCGTTCCGGTCGAGGTCACGCGTTTCCCGGCAGGCGGGCCACCCCCGATCACTCGTCGTCGCCGACCTTGCGGGCGTTGACGGTCACCGGCAGGCGGGTGTCGGCGGGCATCGCCGGCAGGATCAGCACCCAGCCGTTCTTCATCTTCACCGAGCCGCCCCACATGCTCTCCTTCTCCATCTCGACGATCGGCTCCTCGAGATCCTTCTTCGGCAGATAGGCCGAAAGGCCCTTGGGGGTGTTGCGGATCATGACCTTCATGCGTGGGCTTCCCTCTCGTCCCGCGACCGGCGTGGGCCCGGCCGCTTCCCCCGGCTCGGGGCCGGAAAATTCGCTTTCGGCACCCCGAACGGGACGCACGACGTCGCCTCACGCGGCGGCGACCGCCGCCTCGGCGTCGCCGTCCGGCGCCGTTTGCGGATTGTCGAGGCTGATCAGTTCCTTGCCGCGCATGCCGACGATGGTGCCGCGCTCCGGCCACTCGACCGCGTAGATCCAGAACATCTGCAGGAAGGTGCCGATGTCGCGCACGTAACCCATGTCGCCCTTCTGGACGAGCGGCTCGCCGATCTCCTTGCGTGGATAGGTGCCGTCGTTCTTGACCATGCGCTTGGCCCGCACCCGCTCGCCCGGCTTGAACACCGGCGGTCTGCGGACCTCGACTTCTTCCTCGCGTCCGAGCCCCATCACACGTCCCCCTGCGGTTCGAGCCTCTGGCGCGCGCTCTCGCGCACCACGTCTTCCGGATCGTCGAGAAAGCGGGGAAGCTCCTCGAGCGGCGCGCGCTCCACCACGGTGAAGCGCACTCTGAGATCCTCGTCGTCGGCCAAGAGTTTCAGGTGCTCCGGCCGCATCCGTTCGGCGACGATCAGGCGGACCGTCGGATCGACGTCGGCGACCATCGCGGTCAGCAGATTGTCGTCGATGCGTCGCGCCGCCTCGCGGCGGATGTCGGCGTCCGCGTCGTGGATGACGCGGACGAGCAGCGCCGGCGGCGCCTTGCGCGCCGCGGCGAGGCGGACGCCGTAGTCGGGATCGGCGAGGAGCGGCACGAGATCGTCCCCGTCGAGCCGGCGCGCGATGGTCATCCGCACGCGACGGTCGGGATCGCCGACGAAACGCCGCACCCGGGTCTTGGGCAGTCTCAGCGCCACCATGGCGCGGACGTCCGGCTCGGGGTCGTCGATCAGCGGCGTCAGGCGGAAGAGGCTGGCGTATTTCGCCGCCAGCGTCCGCACCTCGAAATAGGGATGCCCGAGGTAGCGATCGGCCTGCAGCGGATTGGCCGCAAAGAAGCGGTCGATGCGCTTGCCGCGGCGATCATTCACGCAGGTCCGGCCGAGATCGCACATCCCCGCCCGGCGGTTCTCCTCGTGGGCACAGTCCCGGCAGGAGACCGGATTGCCCAGCCAATCGACCGTCTCGTCTTCGACGACCGGCTGGGCCACGGGTTCGGTGCGCTCGCTCTCGGATCCGGCCATGCGGCGTCCCCTCTCGCCGGTGGTCGCGACGGCTCAGGCCTTGATGCAGGTCTTGGGCACCGGGCAGACGGCGGCGCACTGCTGGGTGTCCATGCCGTCGCATTCGGTGCACTTGGCCGGGTCGATGATGTAGGTTTCGCCCTTCATCTTGATGGCGGCGGAGGGGCACTCGAACTCGCAGGCGCCGCAGCTGGTGCACTGGGAGGCGATGATCTTGAAGGCCATGGAAGTCTTCTCCTGTGGTCGTCACGTCGTGTCGGCGGCGGAGCGCCGGGTGGGGCCGTCCGGAGGGATCCCCGGACCTGACGCGAGCGAACGACGGCCCAACTTCCGTCGACACCCACGAAGCTCCGGGACGGGCCGATCCGGCCCCGCCCCGGAAAAGGCGGGCGGTCAGGCGACCGCGGTGATCGGCTCGACGCCGTATTCGGCGGCATAGAGCGCGCCGATCGCCGTCTCGATGTAGTCGAAGCCGTAAGCATCGGTGGCGCGGATGCCGGCGGCCGTCAGCATGCCCTTGGGGCAGTCGCCGATCTTGGCGCAGAGCACCACCTCGACGCCTTCCAGCGCCCGGATCACGCTGTCGAGCGTCGCGTCCTCGCCCCAGCCGCCCTCGCAGTACTGGGTCTCGACCTTGCGGTGACCGACGAAGGTGATGCCCTTCGGACCGGCTTCGTAGACCTGGAACTCCTTGGCGTGGCCGAAGTGTTCGTTGATGCGGCCGCCGCCCTTGGTCGCCACCGCGACGAGGAGCTTGGCTTCCGCCGCGACGTCCTTGACCGCCGCCACCGCCGCCTGCTTGGCCTCGACGTGATCGCCGCGCTCCTTGGCCACGATCTCGCGATAGGCCTCGCGCTTGGAGGCGTCGTAGGTGACGGTCTCGGGCAACTGATCGAGGGTGAACTCCTGGCCGCGGTCCTCTCCGAGGAGGCCGACGGCGTCGGCGCGGCACTGGCGGCAGTGGCGCATCAGCTTGGCGCCGCCCTCGAGTTCGTCCTGGAGAGCCTTCAGCTCCATCGCCGTCGGCCCGCGCTGGCCGGTGAGGCCGTAATGGGTGCCGTGCGCCGGATCGGAGATCAGCGGCATGACGTTGTGGAGGAAGGCGCCGCGCTCCTTCACCCACTTGTTGACTTCGAGCAGGTGCTCGTCGTTGACGCCGGGGATCAGCACCGAGTTGATCTTGGTGAGGATACCGCGGGCGGTGAGCATCTCCAGCCCGAGCATCTGGCGCTCGTGCAGGATGCGCGCCGCCTCGATGCCCTCGTAGCGACGCTTGTTGTAATAGATCCAGGGATAGATCTTCGCGCCGATCTCGGGATCGACCATGTTGATGGTGATCGTGACGTGATCGACGTTCATCTCGGCGAGTTCGTCGACGTGATCGGGCAGCGCCAGACCGTTGGTCGAGATGCAGAGCTTGATGTCGGGGATCTCCTTCGAGATCGCCTCGAAGGTCGCCTTGGTCTTCTTCCAATCGTAGCAGGCGTCACCCGGGCCGGCGATACCGAGCACCGACAGCTGCGGCACCTCGTTGGCCACGGTGACGACCTTGCGCATCGCCTGATCGGGGGTCAGCTTCTCGGAGACGACGCCGGGGCGGCTCTCGTTGGCGCAGTCATACTTCCTGTTGCAGTAGTTGCACTGGATGTTGCAGGCCGGCGCCACGGCGACGTGCATGCGGGCGAAATAGTGGTGCGCCTCTTCCGAATAGCAGGGATGATCCTTGATCTTCTCCCAGGTGGCGGCATCCATGTCGTCGGGCTTGGCCGACGAGCCGCAGGACGACGACGAACAACCGCCCGACGCGGCGGTCTTCTCGAGCGCGTCGACGTCGATCGGCTGGAGCAGGCTGTCGAGCGAGATCATCGGCTGGTTCATGCGACCACTCCCCTCGGTATGGTTCGAGAGAGAGTTCGCAAGGGGCATGCCAGCGCTTCATGCCTCTGTTTTATCGAAGTTTTCTTCAGACTGAGCGAATTCCGACACAGGCCGGACCGACATCGGTGTCGAATGTCCGACAACGTCCGGCGGCCGATCTCCAAGGTCGGTGAAAAAGAGAGACGGCCCGGAGTTCTCCGGGCCGCCCCAGGGTCGTCGACAGGAGGAACGTCGGCGATCAGAACCTCTTCAATTCGATGTCGTGCTTCTTCAGGGCGTAGCCGATCTGTCGGGGGGTCAGCCCGAGCAGACGGGCGGCCTTGGCCTGCACCCAGCCGGAGCGCTCCATGGCGTCGACCAGACGGTCGCGCTCCGATTGGCGGCCGCCGAGGGCCGGACAGGCGGGATCGGCGGCGTGTTCGCACAAGCCCGCCGGGATCTCGCTGCCGCCGGCGGAAGGGGCCGCGACCGGAGCGGACGCCGCGACCGCCGGGGGGACGCCCCAGTCGGGGGTCGGCGCCACGGCGACCGCACCGGAAGCGAGCACATCGATCGGGTCGGGAGTGGCGGGCGGCTTCGGCGCGCTCTTCCACAGGAGCGCGGAGAGGCAGTTGCCGCTGTGACAGGCGAAGTCCGCCGCGACGATCTGTTCGCCGTGAGCGAGCGTCGCGGTGCGGCGGACGCAGTTCTCAAGCTCGCGCACGTTGCCCGGGAAGTAGCAGCGCTTGAGCATCTCCATCCCCGAGGTGGCGATCGCCAGATGGCGGCCGTTCTCGGCGTTGAAGCGCTCGACGAAGGCGCGGGCGAGTTGCGGGATGTCGCCGGGGCGTTCGCGCAACGGCGGCAGGAACACCGGCACGACGTTGATGCGATAGTAGAGATCGGCGCGGAACTCCCCCTTGGCGACCGCCTCCTCGAGGTTCTTGTTGGTGGCGCAGACGAGGCGAACGTCGACCTTCAACGTCTTGTTGCCGCCGACCCGCTCGAACTCGCCCTCCTGGAGGACGCGCAGCAGCTTGGCCTGGAAGGCGGGTGAGATCTCGCCGATCTCGTCGAGCAGCAGCGTACCGCCGTGTGCCATCTCGAAGCGGCCGGCGCGGGTGGCCACGGCGCCGGTGAAGGAGCCCTTCTCGTGGCCGAAGAGTTCGCTCTCCAGCACGCTCTCGGGCAGCGCCGCGCAGTTGAGCTTGACGAAGGGCTTGTGCTTGCGCGGGGAGAGATCGTGGATGGCGCGGGCGAAGAGCTCCTTGCCGGTGCCGCTCTCGCCGCGCAACAGCACCGTCGAGTTCGACTTGGCGACGACGGCGATGGTGGCGAGAACCCGCTTCACCGGGGCGCTGTCGCCGACGATGCCGTCGACCTTCGGGGCCGGCGACCGGGTCCGCTGGGCCAGTTCGTTGCCGAGCGCCTTCTCGAAGGCGCCGCGCTCGTCGAGCAGGCGCTGGCGATCGGCGGCGAGGATGCGGTGGAGACGCACCGTCTGCCCAGCGAGGCTCGCCACCATCGACAGGAAGCGAAGGTCGTCGTCGATGCGGAAGAGGGTCTGGCCGTCCCAGATGCGATCGATCGACAGCGTGCCGACCACCTTGTCGGCCACCTTGATCGGGACGCCGAGGAAGGACACGCGAGCGCCGCTCCCCTCCGCCATCGCCGCCTCGGCTTCGGCGAAGAGCGGATCGGTCGCCACGTCGTGGACGACCAGCGGCGTCGCGGTGGCGACGATGCGATCGATCACGCCGCGCGGCAGGCAGTCGATGGCGCGACCGCCCCCCTGCCGGGTCCAGCCGGCGGTCGCGACGATCTCGATCTCGCCGGGATCGTCGAGAACGACGATCATCCCGCGCCGCATCCTGAGGAACGAAGTCAGGACGTTGACGACGTTCGACAGGGCCACCTCGAGGCGCGCCGGAGTCGTCAGGATCTTCGAGATCTCGTAGATCCCGAACAGCGCCATCTCCGCGCTGACCTTGCCGCGTACTTCCGATACCGGCGATGTCGAAGGCTTTTCATCGGCGCGACGATCACCGCCCTCGCCGTTTACGGCGATGGTGGAAATGCCCATGCGTCATCTCCTTCCAGATCTCCCTCTTCTTCGGCAATTTTCGTGCCGAAAGATCTGTCCGGGGCATTCCGGATGCTGAGCCTCGACTGTCGGAATGTCACGCTGCTTTTGTGAGCAAGCCTTCTCGCAGCTGCACAATGGAATCGCAATAACCTTCCGTCCTTGAAATATTTCGCGATACGGCAAGGGGCGCCGGGCTCGTCCGCATGTCCCGATCGCAAACGGGCTTCCGACATCGAGGGAGCCTTCGCGCGCGCGACGCGGCACGAGTCGGGATCGACGGCGCAGCCTCACGCGACGTCGTGCGGCTCCTCGCCGCTCGGCGTCACCGATCGGTCCGCTCCTACGGTCGCGTCGAGCGGTTCAGCCGACGCTCGCGCATCCAGATCACCAGACCGGAGGCGATGATGATCGCCGCGCCGGCCATCGTCCACCGATCGGGAACGGTGTCGAAGAGGAACCAGCCCCAGAAGCCCATGTAGAGGAGGTAGATATAGGTGTAGGGCGTCAGCGCCCCGGCTTCGGCGTAGCCGTAGGCGCGGGTGAGCGTCTCGTGGCTGGCCCAGCCGAAGACGCCCATGCCGAGCAGCAACACCCATTCCACGAGCGAACCCGGGGTCACCCACACCCAGGCTGCGACCGGGGCGAGGACGACGGTGCCGATCAGCCCGGCGTAGAGCTGCATGGTGTCGGTCGAGACGCTGCCGGCGAGCTTGCGGGTCATCAGCGAGTAGACGGCGAAGATGACGGCGTTGGTGAAGGACAGCAGCATCGCCCAGTGGAAGCTGGCGTCGAAGGGGCGCAGCGCGACGACGATGCCGACGAAGCCGGCGACAATGGCGCTCCACCGCCAGATCCCGACCCGCTCGCCGAGCACCGGCCCCGACAGCGCGGCGATGATGATCGGCGCGGAGAAGAGGATGGTCGCGGTCAGCGTCAACGGCAGATAGCGCAGCGCGAAGAAGTTGATGACCGTCGAAAACATGAGGATGAAGCCGCGGGTCAGCACCAGCCGTTTGTGGGTGGTGCCGAAGCGCGCGACGGAGCCGCCCTGGCGGGCAATCAGCGCGAGCGCGATCACCGAATGGCCGAAGTAGCGGAAGAACGCCGCCTGGAACGCCGGAATGCCCGCGAGAACCAGGGACTTCCCGGCGGCATCGACACAGGAGAAGCCGAGATAGGTCAACAGCATCAGCGCGATGGCGAGCATCGGGCGATCTTCGTTGGGGCGTGCGGTCGTCCCGGCCATCGTTCTCGTCCGCTCCGCCTTCCGGTCGTCCCCAGGCGTTCCTAGGCGTCCCGCCGAATCAGGGTCGAGACGAAATCGACCAGTCGCGGCACGTTGTCCTTGCCGTGGCCACCGGCCACCGCCAGATCGAGCAGCAGCTTGGCGGCGCCCGACATGACCGTCGCCGAGCCCGAGTCCTCGGCCATACGGATGTAGTAGCCGACGTCCTTGCGGGCGTTCTCGAGCGCGAAGGCGAGCTTGTCGGCGTCGCCGTCGATCGCATAGGCCTTGACCAGGTCCATCATGCCGGAATGGAGCGGACCGGCCGACATCACGTCGTAGATCTTCTGCCGCGGGATGCCGGTGGCGTCGGCCATGACGAAGACCTCCGACATGGCGGAGGCCGTGGTCATGGCGAAGAAGTTGTTGATCAGCTTGATGGTGTGGCCCGAACCGAGGGTGCCGAGGTGGAAGACGTTCTCGCCAAGATCGTCGAGGATCGGGCGGATGCGGGCGAAGGTCGCCTCGTCGCCGGCGCACATGATGTTGAGCTTGCCCTCGCGGCCGTGCGACGGGGTGCGGCCGAGCGGTGCGTCCATGTAGGTCGCTCCGACCGCGGCCACCGCGGCGCCGATCGCCCGGGTCGAGGCCGGCAGGGACGTACCGAAATCGATGGCGACGGCGCCCGGCCTCAATCCGGCGATGACACCGTCGTCGCCGTACATGCGGCTCTCGACCTGTGCGGAGGTGCCCATGCACAGCATGACGACGTCGCTCGCCGCGGCGAGGTCGCGCGCCGTCTTCGCCTCGCGCGCGCCGCGCGCGCGCGCCGCCTCGACGCCCGATCTGTCACGGTGACCGAGCACCGTCACCGCGTAGTCGCGATCGAGGAGTCGTTGGACCATGGCCGATCCCATCAGGCCGAGCCCGATGAAGCCGATCGTGGGTCTGGTCATGTGCTTTTCTCCGCTTTCCGACGCCCGAGCGCCGGCTCACATCGTCGCGCCGATCTGCCAGGGCACGAATTCGAGGTCACCGAGGCCTTCGGCCTCGGACTTGGATTTCTCGCCCGACGCGACTCGGAGCATGAGATCGTAGATCTCCCTGCCCTTCTCTTCGAGCCCGATCCCGGCGGAGAGCATCGCGCCGGCGTCGACGTCCATGTCGTCGCTCATCCGCCGATACATGTCGGTGTTGGTGGCGATCTTGATACAGGGCGCCGGCTTCGAGCCGAAGGCCGAGCCGCGCCCGGTGGTGAAGGCGATGAGATTGCACCCCGAGGCGATCTGGCCGGTGGCCGAGACCGGGTCGTAGCCCGGCGAATCCATGAAGGTGAAGCCGCGCGCCGTCACCGGTTCGGCGTAGCGATAGACGCCGGCGAGCGGCGTCGTGCCGCCCTTCATCGCCGCCCCGAGAGACTTCTCGAGGATGGTCGTCAGGCCGCCCTTCTTGTTGCCGGGGCTCGGATTGTTGTCCATCGAACCGCGGTTGCGGGCGGTATAGTCCTCCCACCAGCGGATCAGCGCGACGAGCTTCTCGCCGGTCGGCCGGTCGACGGCGCGACGGGTCAGGAGATGTTCGGCGCCGTAGATCTCCGGCGTCTCGGCGAGCACCCCGGTGCCGCCCTGCGCCACCAGGAGATCGCAGGCGCGACCCAGCGCCGGGTTGGCGGTGATGCCCGACCAGGCATCCGACCCGCCGCATTGCAGCCCGACCATCAGTTCGGAGGCCGGACAGGGCGTGCGCCGCGCCCGGTCGGCGATCGGCAAAATCTCGCGCACCTTCTCGATACCGCGTTCGATGGTGCGCCGCAGGCCGGCGACCTCCTGGATGTTCATCGTCTGGAACAACGGCCCCCGCTCGACCCCGTAGGCGTCGAGGAGCCAGTCGATCTGGTTGGTCTCGCAGCCGAGCCCGACCATCAGCACGCCGGCGACGTTGGGATGGCGGGCATAGCCCCACATCACCCGCTGCAACGCGTCGAAGCCCTCGCCCGACGAGGCCATGCCGCAGCCGGTGCCGTGGACGAAGGCGACGACGCCGTCGACGTTGGGGTAGCGCGCCATCTCCTCCGGCCCGAAGGCCGAGGCGATGGCGCGGGCCGCCGTCGCCGAGCAGTTCACCGAGGTGAGTACGGCGATGAAGTTGCGTGTCCCGACCCGGCCGTCGGCGCGCCGGTAGCCCATGAAGGTGTCGCGATCGGCCTCCGCCACCATCACCGGCCGCCGGAGGTCGGTCGAGAACTCGTAGCCCGCATCGACGTGGCGGAACTCGAGATTGTGGGTGTGGACGTGCTCGCCGGCGCGGATGTCCGTCGCGGCGAAGCCGATGATCTGGGCGTATTTGCGCACCGGCGCGCCGGCCGGGATGTCGACGGTGGCGATCTTGTGCCCGCGCGGGATGGCGACCGACGCCGCCGTTCCTTCGACGGCCGCGCCGATCTCCAGCGCCCGCGTCACCGTGACGACGTTGTCGGCATCGTCGAGCCGGATGAAATCCCTCATGCCGCGATCTCCCGAATCGTCTCGAACCGCACCGTCCGTCCCTCGCAGAGGAGAAATGGTATACCGATTCGGTCCGATCCTACTCGCTCCGCCGCACGCCTCGGGTCCATCGTCGCGCCGTCCTCAGGACCGGAAGAACATGGTCAGTTCGGGGAAGAAGAACACGAGCATCAGCACCAGCAGCTGGATCGCCATGAACGGCATGAAGCCGCGGAAGATGTCCTGCAGACTGATCTGCGGCGGAGCGACCGACTTCAGATAGAAGGCCGCCGGGCCGAAGGGCGGTGACAGGAACGACACCTGCATGTTGACGCAGAACAGGATACCGAACCACACCGGCACGAAGCTGCGGGCGTCGACCAGCGGCGAGAAGACGCCGATCTCCTCGACCGGCAGCTTCAGCACGATCGGCAGGAACACCGGCATGACCAGCAGCACGATGCCGACCCAATCCATGAAGGCGCCGAGGAAGAGGAAGATCACCATCATCACCGCGAGGATCATGAGCGTCGGCATCTCGGCCCCGACGATCAGGTTGGCGACATAGGTCGGCCCGCCGGCGATGGTGTAGGCGCCGGCCAGCGCGGTGGCGCCGAAGGTCACCCAGATGATCGTGCCGGTGGAGCGGAAGGTGCGCATCAGCGCTTCCTTCACCAGCGTGAAGGTGAGTTCGCCGCGGATGGCGATGAGGATCAGCACGGCGACGCAGCCCATGCCGGCGGCTTCGGTGATCCCGGTGACGCCGCCGTAGATCGAGCCGAGCACGATGAGGACGACGATCATCGGGGCGACGAGGCCGCGGGTCATCTTCCAGGTGTCGTGGATGTTCTTCCGGCCGAAGACGAGCCGCGGCAGGACGAGGCCGGCGGCGAACAGCGCCGCGAAGATCGCGATCCGATCGAAGCCGTAGGGCTTGTAGTCGTCCGGTTTGAGAAGGCCGAAGTGGTTCTGCGTCTCGATCATCGCCGCGTGGGAGAGACCGAGAGCGCCGGCCACCGCACCCAGCCACAGCAGGAAGGTGACGAAGGCGAGCCGCTTCTCGGCCGCCGGCAACTCGTCCTCGTCGGGTTCGGGCAGCGGCGCCAGCGACGGGTTCAGCTTGGTGCGAATGACGATGTAGGCGATGTAGAGGCCGCCGAGGATGAAGCCGGGCACGAAGGCGCCGCGGAACAGCGCGTCGATCGAGGTGTCGGTGATCAGTCCGTACATGATCAGCACGATCGACGGCGGGATCATCGTCCCGAGCGAGCCGGAGGCGCAGATGGTGCCGACCGCCATGTTCTGATCGTAGCCGAGGCGCAGCATCTGCGGCAGCGCGATCAGTCCGAGGAGAACCACCTCGCCGCCGATGATGCCCGACATGGCGGCCATGACGATGGCCATGATCGAGGTGACGATGGCGATGCCGCCGCGGGTCCGGCTCAGCCAGAGGAGCAGGCTGTCGTACATGTCGCGGGCGATCGACGATCGTTCGAGCAGCGTCGCCATGAGGATGAAGAGCGGGACCGAGATCAACACGTAATCGGTGGCGAGGCCGTACATCCGCTGCGCCAGGATGTTGAGCGGCCCGGTGCCGAAATGGCCGTAGAGCAGGTTCGGCCCGAACTTCATCACCATCACCACCACGGCGAGGAAGCCGGAGGCGAAGCCGAGCGGCATGCCGATCGCCAGCAGCATCAGCATGCCGAGCATCACCACGAGCGAGATCGTACCGATGTCCATGAGTGTCCGTCCCGTGTCTCCGCCGGCTCGGAAGCCCGAAAGGCGCCGGTCTCTCGTTTCGTCGCGGGTGAAATGAGGGCGAAACGTCGCCGCGGATCAGCCCGCGGCGGATCTCTGTTGCGCGGCGTGCTCGGCGGCGCGCTCGGCCGCATGCTCGGCTTCGCGTTTCGCGTCGATCTCCGCCTCCGAACGGCGGATCGCCTCGACGTCGATGTCGACCTCGTCGAGGATGGAGTGTTCGGCGGCGGTTCGGCCCCAATCGGCGATCAGATTGGAGACCGCCTGAATGGCGGTGAGCGTCACCACGATCAGGATGAGCGGCTTGATGGTGGCCGGCAGCGGCGGGTCCCAGGCGGTGCCGAAGGTCTCCCAACGCATCATCTTGGCCCAGGCTTCGCCGAAGCCGCCCCACACCACCGAGAAGACGAAGATCAGCAGCAACAGCGTCGAGACGACGTCGAAGGTGCGCCGGAGCCACAACGGCGCCATGTCACGCAACAGCGTGATGCGGATGTGGCTGCGCTGCTGCATCGAATAGAGGCCGGCGAGCAGATAGACCGCACCGGCGATCCACAGGGACATCTCGTTGGCCCACAGCGTCGGGCTGGCGAAGATGTAGCGCATCACCACTTCGATGGTCATCACCACCACGATGACGGCGGGCAGGATCATCGAGATCCGGCTCACCGACCACGTGACGAGATCGACCGGACCGGTCCGTTCGTGCTCGACCATGGAGGTCTCCCCGACAGGGCGCGACGAGAGAGAGGAGCGGCGGGCCGGTGACCGACCCGCCGCGATCGGCTCACTTGACCAGGAGGCCGAGTCCGTCGAGGTACGACTTGTGGCTGGCGACGAGGGCCTTCGCTTCCGGCGTGGTGGCGAACTCGTCCCAGGAGGCCTGCGCCGCCTTGTGGAAGGCCTGGCGATCGGCGGCGCTCCAGTCGGAGATGGTCACACCCTTCGCCTTGAGCTTGGCGGCGGCCTCGTTGTTGGCCTTGTCACCCGCCATCGCCTGACGCAGCGCCAGCTTCTCCATGGCGACTTCCATGATGCGGCGCTGAGCCGCCGGCATGCCCTCCCACTTCGCCTTGTTGCAGGCGAGGTGGTCGGACGGCATCGAATGGAAGCCCGGATAGTTGGCGTGCTTGGCGATGTCGTAGAGGCCCATCGCCATGTTGTTGGCCAGGATCGAGGCGTCGGCGCCGTCGATGATGCCGGTCTGCAGCGCGGTGAACACCTCGGTGAAGTCCATCACCACCGGCTTGGAACCGAGCTTCTCGAAGATCTTGGTCTCCATGCCCGGGGGCGAACGGAACTTCCAGCCCTTGAGGTCGGCGATGCCGGCGATCGGCTTGGTCGAGGCGAGCGATTCCTGGCCGACGACCCACCAGCCGATGAGCTGCATGTCGTACTTGTTGTAGAGCTTCTGGGCGACGTCCTTGCCGCCGCCGAGGAGCAGCCAGCTGAGCTGCTGATAGGGCGTGTCGTAACCGCCCATGATGTCGCCGACGAACTGGAAAGCCGGGTTCTTGCCGGTCTGATAGGCGCCGCCGGTCATGTCGCAGTCGAGGATGCCGCTCGCCGCCGCGTCGAAGGTTTCGACCGACTTCACCACCGACGACGAATAGAACATCTCGATCTTGATGGCGCCGCCCGACATCGTCTGGACGTCGTCGACGAACATCGCGGCGTTCTTGCCCGAGATCGTCTCCGGTCCGTAGTGCGTCTGGATGCGCAGCGTGGTCGTGGCGTCGGCGGCGAAGGCGCCCGTGGCGGCCATGGCAACTGCGGCCGTCATCGCGAGAAGCGACTTCTTCAGTTTCATGGGCTCTTTCCTCCTGATTGGCCGGCGCCGGATTCTTGTCGCGCCGTGGCGTTTTCTCCCTGCCGCGACCTTTCCGCAGCAGCCGGGACCTTAACGTCCAATTTTTCCGCAAACAAGCCGAACTTTTAAATTCCGATGAATTTTAAAATTCGTTGGACTTCTCGAAAGCTGCTTGTATCGTACCCGGGTCGAGCGGCCGACGGGCAGGCGCGGCGCATGGAGGATTTCGATGATCGACGAGAACGACATGACGCCGTCGTCCGCTTACCGGATCATCAAACGGCGTCTGATGGCCGGCGGATTCGCAGGCGGCCAGAAGCTGCGACCCGATCTCCACAAGGACGAATTCGGCATCTCGGCCAGCGCCATGCGCGAGGTGTTCCTGCGCCTGTCCCACGAACATCTGCTCGAACAGGAGGAGCAGCGCGGGTTCCACGTGCCGCGTGCCTCCGAGCGGCGGCTGACCGAACTGATGCAGTTGCGCATCCTGTTGGAGTGCGAAGGCGCTCGGCAGGCGATCGAGTTCGGGGACATCGAATGGGAAGCGCGGCTGAACGCCGCCCACTACAAACTCGCCCACCTCGAGACCAAGATGCGGGCGACGAGCGATCTGACCCAGTACATCGGCATGTGGACCCGGGTGGACTGGGAGTTCCACGACACGCTCCTGTCGGCCTGCCCGTCCGAGACGCTGCGCCAGACCCATCGCAACATCTACGAGCGTTTTCGCCAGCAGGTGGTGCTGACCCTCGATTCGGCCGGTTTCCGCGAGGAGACGCTGCCCGAGCACGAGGCGATCCTGCAGGCGGCCATCACCCGTGACGCCAAGGCCTGCTGCCGCGCCCTGGAGAGCCATCTCCAGACGCTGCGCGAAGACCTGCGCCGCCAGAAGATCCCCGCCTGACCCGATGCTTGGAGTGAGTGGCGGATGACCATCTCCGGATATTTCGATCTGAGCGGCCGCACCGCACTGGTGACCGGCTCGAGCATGGGGATCGGCTTCACCCTGGCGCGCGGCCTGGCGGCCCACGGCGCCCGCGTCGTCGTCAACGGCCGCGACCGCGAGCGCCTCGAGGCCGCCGCGGCGAGCCTGCGCGAGGACGGCGCCGAGGTGAGCGTCGCCGCCTTCGACGTCACCGACGCCACGGCGGTGAACGAGGCGATCGAGCGGATCGAGGCGGAGACCCCGATCGACATCCTGATCAACAACGCCGGCATGCAATACCGGACGCCGCTCGAGGACTATCCCGACGACAAATGGGATCTGCTGCTGCGCACCAACGTCACCAGCGCCTTCCTGGTCGGCAAGGCGGTGGCGCGGCGGATGATCCCGCGGCGCGCCGGCAAGATCGTCAACATCGCCTCGGTGCAGAGCGAATTGGCGCGTCCCGGCATCGCCCCCTACACCGCCACCAAAGGCGCGATCCGCAACCTGACGCGCGGCATGGCGACCGACTGGGCGAAATACGGCATCCAGGTCAACGCCATCGCGCCCGGCTACTTCAAGACGCCGCTCAACCGCGCCCTCGTGGAAGATCCGGACTTCACCGCCTGGCTGGAGAAGCGTACCCCTGCGGGGCGCTGGGGCGAGGTCGAGGAACTGGTCGCCGCGGCGGTCTTCCTCGTCGGATCCGGCTCCTCCTTCGTCAACGGCCACGTCCTCCATGTCGACGGCGGCATCACGGCCTCCCTCTGATCGGTGACCCGACCATGACCCGACCGCACGTCGCCTTTCTCGGAACCGGCCTGATGGGCGCGCCGATGGCCGCCAATCTGGCGAAGGCAGGCTTCCCGGTGACGGCCTGGAACCGCAGCGCCGAGAAAGCCGAGCCGTTGCGCGCTTTCGGCGTCACCGTCGCCGCCACGCCGACCGACGCTGTCGCCGACGCCGACGTGGTGGTCACCATGTTGTCCAACGGCGCCTCGGTCGACGACCTCCTCTTCGCCCAGGGTGTCGCCGCGGCGATGCGCGCGGGTGCCGTCGTCGTCGACATGAGCTCGGTGAAGCCCACCGAGGCCCGCGACCACGCGGCTCGGCTGGCGGCGATGGGCATCGGCCATGTCGACGCCCCGGTCTCCGGCGGGACGAAGGGCGCGGAAGCGGCGAGCCTCGCCATCATGGCCGGCGGAGATGCGGCGGTGATCGAGACGGTGCGACCGGTCCTCGCGGCGATGGGGCGGCCGGTGCGGGTCGGCCCGCACGGCGCCGGCCAGCTCGCCAAGCTCGCCAATCAGGCGATCGTCGCGGTGACCATCGGCGTCGTCGCCGAGGCGATGCTGCTGGTCGAGAAGGGCGGCGGCGATCCGGCGGCGGTGCGGCTCGCCCTCAAGGGCGGTTTCGCCGATTCGATCGTTCTCCAACAGCACGGCGAGCGCATGACCACCGGCAATTTCGTGCCCGGCGGCCGGTCGATCAACCAGTTGAAGGACATCGTCAACGCCCTCGAGGCGGCGAGCGCCTGCGGCCTGACGTTGCCGCTGACCGAACAGATGCGGGCCCGCTTCGAACGTTTCGTCCGCGACCTCGACGGCGCCGACGAGGACCATTCCGGCATCTATCTCGAACTCCTCGAACTGAACGGAATCGGCCGATGACGGGGAACGACACGATCCGGGTTCTCGTACTCGGCGGCGCCGGCATGATCGGCCGCAAGCTCGCCGGGCGCCTCGCCGCCGAGGGGATCGGCCGGCCGATCGGCGAACTCGTGCTCCACGACCTCGTCGAAGCGACGGGCATGGAGGCCCCCATCCCCGTCCGCGCCCTCACCGGGACCATCGCCGATCCGGCGGAGGCGACCCGCCTCGCGGTGCTGCGGCCCGACGTCGTCTTCCATCTGGCGGCGATCGTCTCCGGCGACGCGGAGGCGAATTTCGACAAGGGATGGGACGTCAACGCCCGCGGCTCCTGGCACCTCTTCGAGGCGCTCCGCGCCGAACACCTCGCGAGCGGCGGCGCCTATGTGCCGCGCGTCGTCTTCGCCTCGTCGATCGCGGTCTACGGCCCGCCGTTCCCGGAGAAGATCGGCGACGACTTCCTCACCGCGCCGCAAACCTCCTACGGCGCCCAGAAGGCGATGACCGAACTGCTTCTCGCCGACTATTCGCGAAAGGGATTCGTCGACGGAATCTCGATCCGCCTGCCGACCATCTGCGTGCGCCCGGGCAAGCCGAACCTCGCCGCTTCGTCCTTCTTCTCCGGCATCATCCGCGAGCCGCTGAACGGACAGGAGGCGATCCTGCCGGTCGCCGACACGGTGCGCCACTGGCACGCCTCGCCGCGCTCGGCCGCCCGTTTCCTCACCCACGCCGCGACGCTCGACACGGCCCGCCTCGCCGGGCGGCGCAGCCTCGCCATGCCGGGGGTGTCCTGCACCGTCGCCGAACAGATCGAGGCGCTACGCGCCGTCGCCGGCGAGGCGGCGGTGAAGCTGATCCGCCGCGTGCCCGACGAACGCATCGCCCGCATCGTCGGCGGCTGGCCGCGCGATTTCGATCCGGTGGCCGCTCGGTCGCTCGGGTTCACGGCGGAAGAGAGTTTCGCGGAGATCATCCGCATCCACATCGAGGACGACCGGCCGCGAACCGTGTGAGCGGGCCGGCCGACGTCGATCGCGATCGAGACGGTCGGCCGACGCGGCGCGCACGAGATAATTCGACAGACGAACGCCATCGGCGAAGGGGAAGAGATCATGGGTACGAAACCGAGGCTCGAAGGCAAGCGGGTTCTCGCCACCGCGGCCGGTCAGGGGATCGGCCGGGCCACCGTGATCGCCATGGCGGAGGAAGGGGCGAAGGTCTTCGCCACCGACATCAACGACAAGACGCTCGCCGAACTCGCCGGGCTCGGCCATCCCGGTATCGAGACCTTCGTGCTCGATGCGCGCTCCGACGCGTCGGTGAAGGAGGGCGTGGCGCGTGCCACCCCCGACGTGCTCTTCAACTGTGCCGGCTTCGTCCACGCCGGCACCATCCTCGACTGCACCGACGAGGAGTGGGACTTCGGCTTCGATCTCAACGTCCGTTCGATGCTGCGCACCATCCGCGCGGCGCTGCCCGGCATGGTCGAACGCGGCGTCGGCTCGATCGTCAACATGTCGTCGGTGGCGTCCTCGATCGTCGGCGCGCCCAACCGCTTCATCTACGGCACCACCAAGGCGGCGGTGATCGGCTTGACCAAGTCGATCGCTCGCGACTTCGTCACCACCGGCGTACGCTGCAACGCCATCTGCCCCGGTACGGTCGAGAGCCCGTCGCTGCACGACCGCCTGCGCGCCACCGGTGACTACGAGGCGGCGATGAAGGCTTTCGTCGCTCGCCAGCCGATGGGCCGCATCGGCCGCGCCGAGGAGATCGCCGCGCTCGCCGTCTACCTCGCCTCCGACGAGAGCGCCTTCACCACCGGCCAGGCCTGCATCATCGACGGCGGCTGGTCCGGCTGACGTCGCCGGCATCACCCGTGGTCCACTCCCCATCCGAAGGTCGACTGTCATGACCCAGAAGAAAGATCCGGCGAAGCTGCGTTCGCGGCAGTGGTTCGACAATCCCCACGACCGGGAGATGACGGCGCTCTACCTCGAGCGCTATCTCAACTACGGCCTGACCCGCGAGGAGTTGCAGGGCGGCAACCCGATCATCGGCATCGCCCAGACCGGCTCCGATCTCTCCCCCTGCAACCGCCACCACATCGAGCTGACCAAGCGGTTGCGCGACGGCATCATCGCCGCCGGCGGCGTGCCGCTGGAGATCCCGGTCCATCCGATCCAGGAGACCGGCAAGCGGCCGACGGCGATGCTCGATCGCAACCTCGCCTATCTGTCGTTGGTGGAGAGCCTGTTCGGCTATCCGATCGACGGCGTCGTCCTCAACATCGGCTGCGACAAGACCACCCCCGCCCTGCTGATGGCCGCGGCGACCGTCGACATTCCGGCGATCGCCTTCTCCGTCGGCCCGATGCTGAACGGCTGGTACGACGGCAAGCGGACGGGATCGGGCACCATCGTGTGGAAGGCGCGCGAGCTCCACGCCGCCGGCGAGATCGACGACGCCGGCTTCCTCGACCTCGTCGCCTCGTCGACGACGTCGGTCGGCTACTGCTCGACCATGGGTACCGCCACGACGATGAACTCGCTCGCCGAGGCGCTGGGCATGCAGTTGCCGGGTTCGGCCGCCATCCCCGCCGCCTATCGCGAGCGCGGCCAGATGGCCTATGCGACGGGCAAGCGCATCGTCGACATGGTGCACGAGGATCTGAAACCCTCGCGCATCATGACCCGCGAGGCCTTCGAGAACGCCATCGTCGTCAACTCGGCGATCGGCGGCTCGACCAATGCGCCGATCCACCTCAACGGCGTCGCCCGTCTCGCCGGCGTCGCGCTCGACAACGACGACTGGCAGCGGATCGGCGGCGACGTGCCGCTGCTGGTCAATCTCCAGCCGGCAGGCGAATACCTCGGCGAAGACTATCACCGGGCCGGCGGCGTGCCGGCGGTGGTCGGCGAGTTGATCCGCGCCGGGCGCCTGCCCCATCCCGACGCGCTCACCGCCAACGGCCGGACGATCGGCGAGAACTGCGCAGGCGCGACGATCCGCAACACCGAGGTGATCCGCCCCTTCGCCACGCCGATGAAGACGAAGGCCGGGTTCGTCAATCTCAAGGGCAATCTCTTCGACAGCGCCATCATGAAGATGTCGGTGGTCTCCGACGAGTTCCGCGCCCGCTATCTCGAGAATCCCGCCGACCCGGACGCCTTCGAAGGCCGCGCCGTGGTCTTCGAAGGGCCGGAGGACTTCCACGCCCGCATCGACGACCCGAGCCTCGCCATCGACGAGACCTGCATCCTGGTCATGCGCGGCGCCGGGCCGATCGGCTATCCGGGCGGCGCCGAGGTCGTCAACATGCGGCCGCCGTCCTACCTCATCGAGAAGGGCATCACCATGCTCGCCTGTGTCGGCGACGGCCGGCAGTCGGGAACCTCCGGCTCGCCGTCGATCCTCAACGCCTCGCCGGAAGCGGCGGACGGCGGCGGTCTGGCGCTTCTCACGACCGGCGATCGGGTCCGCATCGACCTGAAGAAGGGCGTCGTCGACATGCTCGTTCCGGACGACGAGATCGCGCGGCGCCGCGAGGCGCTCGCGGCCCGTGGCGGCTTCCCCGTTCCCGCCTCCCAGTCGCCATGGCAGGAGATCTTCCGCGAGCGGGTCGAGCCCTTCTCCCGCGGCATGACGCTGCGGGGCTCGGACTGCTACCGCGACATCGCCGCACGCCACATGCCGCGCGACAACCACTGACCCGAACCGGCCGATCCGAGGCCGACATCCGAGATCTTCGAAAGGCAACCGACATGAAACTCGTCCGCTACGGCAACCCGGGGGAAGAGAAGCCCGGCCTGATCGACGCCTCGGGCACGCTGCGCGACCTCTCCGCCCATGTCGCCGACATCGCCGGCGACGTTCTTCTCGACGAGGGCCTCGCCCGCCTCGCCGCGCTCGACCCGGCGTCGCTGCCGGCGGTCGCCGGGACGCCGCGCCTCGGCGCCTGCGTCGGCTCGATCGGCAAGTTCATGTGCATCGGTCTCAACTACGCCGACCACGCCGCCGAATCGAACCTGCCGCTGCCGGCCCATCCGGTGCTGTTCATGAAGGCGACCTCGGCGGTCGTCGGCCCGAACGACGACGTGGTGATGCCGCGTGGCTCGACCACCACCGACTGGGAGGTCGAACTCGGGGTGGTGATCGGCAAGAAGGCGAAATACGTCTCGGAGGCCGACGCGCTCTCCCACGTCGCCGGCTACTGCGTCATCAACGACGTCTCCGAACGCACCTATCAGACGGCGCTCTCCGGCCAGTGGACCAAGGGCAAGTCCTGCGACACCTTCGGCCCGACCGGCCCGTGGCTGGTCACCCGCGACGAGATCGCCGATCCGCAGAATCTCGCGATGTGGCTCGACGTCAACGGCCGACGCCGTCAGACCGGCAGCACGAAGACGATGGTCTTCACCGTCGCCCGGATCATCGCCCACCTGTCGACCCTCTTCACCCTCCACCCCGGCGACGTGATCTCGACCGGTACGCCGCCCGGCGTCGGCATGGGCATCAAGCCGACGCCGGTCTACCTGAAGGCCGGCGACGTCATCGAACTCGGCATCGAGAACCTCGGCGCGCAGCGCCAGCGGGTCCGCGCAGACGACTGAGACGACCGGTTCGCGACCGCCGGCGTCTTCGACATCTCCGGCGGCCGCGCCACCCACCGACCGATCCGAGGAAGGAAGATCCCTCCCATGAAGCCTCGTCTGTTGCTCGTCGGAAGAACCACGCCGCGGGTCCTCGCCGCCCTCGAAGACGCCTTCGTGGTGGACAAGGGTGCCGAGCTGGCGGACTGGGAGGCCTATCTCGCCGCGAACGGCGCGGCGATCGAGGCGGTCGCCACCAACGGTCACGACGGGCTGAAGCCGGAGATCATGGCGCGCCTGCCGAACCTGAAGGTCATCTCGTGCTTCGGCGTCGGCTACGACGCCATCGACGCCAAGGCGGCGGCGGCGCGCGGCATCGCCGTCACCCACACGCCGAACGTCCTCAACGCCGACGTCGCCAACACCGCCATCGCGCTCATGCTCGCGGTGTCGCGGCGCATCGTCCGCGACGATGCCTATGTGAGGGCCGGCAAATGGTCCGGCTTCGGCGCGGCGGCGCTGACGCAGTCGATCGAGGGCAAGAAGGTCGGCATCGTCGGCCTCGGCCGCATCGGCGAGACCATCGCCCGCAAGCTCGCCGCCGCCTTCGACTGCGACATCGCCTATCACACCCGCAATCGACGGACCGACGTCCCCTGGCGCCACTACGCCGACCTCGTCGCGATGGCAGGCGACGTCGACTTCCTCGTCGTCATCACCCCCGGCGGCGCCTCGACGAACAAGCTGATCGGCCGCGCCGTGATCGAGGCCCTCGGACCCGAGGGGACACTGATCAACGTCGCCCGAGGCAGCGTCGTCGACGAGAAGGAACTGGTCGCCGCACTCCTCGACGGCCGCCTCGGCGCCGCCGGCCTCGACGTTTTCGCCAACGAGCCGAACGTGCCGGCGGAACTCTTCCCGCTCGACAACGTCGTCCTCCTGCCCCACGTCGGCAGCGCCACGGTGGAGACCCGCCGCGCCATGGGCGATCTGACGGTCGAGAACCTTCGCCGCTTCTTCGACGAGGGCAAGGTGACGACGCCGGTCCCCGAATGCGCCCATCTCCCGGCGGCGGGCGGGTCCGCATGACGCCCCCCTCACCCACCTCGCCCGAAGCTGCGATCGCCGCTCTGGCCGCAGCGTTCGACGCGCGCGCCTTCGCGCCCGGCGAAGCGATCCCGGAGAAGTACCTCACCGACTGGAGCGGACTTTCGATCGTCCGTCCCCTCGCTCTCCTCCGCCCCGCCACCACCGCGGACGTCGCCGAGGCGCTGCGCATCTGCCACCATCACGACCTACCGGTGGTGCCGCAGGGCGGGATGACCGGGCTGTGCGGCGGGGCGCGGCCGATCGCCGGGGCTGTCGCTCTGTCGCTCGAACGGTTGACCGGCATCGAGGAGATCGACGTCGCCGGAGCGACCGTCACCGTCCGCGCCGGCACGCCGCTCGAGGCCGTCCAGACCGCGGCGGCCGAGCACGGCCTCTACATGCCGCTCGATCTCGGCGCCCGCGGCTCCTGCACCATCGGCGGCAACATCGCCACCAACGCCGGCGGCAACCGGGTGATCCGCTACGGCATGACGCGCAATCTGGTGCTCGGTCTCGAAGTGGTGCTCGCCGACGGCACGGTGATCACCAGCCTCAACCGGATGATCAAGAACAACGCCGGGTACGACGTCAAACAGGCCTTCATCGGCTCGGAGGGCACGCTCGGCATCGTCACCCGGGCGGTGCTGAGGCTCGCGCCTCTGCCGGTCTTCACCTCGGCCGCCGTCTGCGCCGTCGAGAGTTTCGCGGCGGTCGTCGATCTCCTGTCGCGGGCGCGGCGGGAGCTCGGTGCCATGCTCTCCGCCTTCGAGGTGATGTGGGCCGACTACTGGGAGCTGATCGCCACCACGCCGGGCCTACGGATGCCGCTTTCCGCGGGCCATCCGTTCTATGTGCTCATCGAAGTCCAGGGCACCGACGAGGACCACGACGGCGCCAAGTTCGACGCCTTCCTCGAGGCGACGGCAGAGGACGGGCTCCTCGTCGATGCCGTCGTCGCCCGCTCGATCGGCGACCTGAAATCGTTCTGGGACGTCCGCGACGCCGTCTCCGAATTCCCCCGGACCTTCGGCGCCCATGTGCCCTTCGACATCGGCCTGCCGATCGGCCGGATGGACGCCTTCGTCACCGCCTGCCGCGCCGCGTTGCGGGCCGCGATCCCCGATGTCGCGGCGCTCTTCTACGGCCACGTCGGCGACGGCAACCTGCACATCGTGGCGCGTGACCGCAGCGCCGCCGAACAGCCGAAGCACGAAATCTGCGACATCGTCTACGGCCTCGTCGGCGAGTACGGGGGAACGGTCTCGGCCGAGCACGGCATCGGCACTTCCAAGATGGAATGGCTGGGGCTCACCCGCTCGGCCCTGGAGATCGAGGCGATGCGCCGTCTCAAGGCGGCGTTCGATCCGAAGAACCTGCTCAATCCCGGAAAGGTCTTCTGACGCGGACGAAGGAATCACCGATCCCACTCGGGTGCGGGGTCCCTGCGACATCGACATCCCACTTTTCGATACGACGGCCTCTCGCGTTTTCAGGAGCCATGCGCATGACCGATCGACGAGCCGAGGTTCTCAATTCCGAATTCGCCGATCTCGTCGTCGCCGAGACCGCCAATCCCTATCGACACTGCATCCAGGGCCTCTCCAACGAGCCGATCACGGTCAGGGCGCTCCTGCGCCGCGCCGACGCGCTGCTCGCCGGCGACCGCGATTTCACCGGCCTCGGCGACTACGGGCTCGCCGAGATCGTGGCGCGCCTCGCGGCGAACCGGCCGCGCATCTGCATCATCCAGGGCTCGGCAGATCATCCGGCCCATCTTCTCGACCACGAGCACATGCTGCGCGCCGCCGCCCGCGTCTGGCAGAACGGCGGCGTGCCCTTCACCTTCGGCATCCCGGTGATCTGCGACGGCACCGCCCAGTCGAACATCGGCCAGAGCTATTCGCTCGCCAGCCGCAACCACACCGCCATGGCGGTGAACATCAACTTCGAGGGCCATTCCTATCACGCGGCCTACGTGCTCTCCGGCTGCGACAAGACCCCGACCGGCATCCTCTCCGGCCTCGCCGCCGCCGATCGGGCGCGGCGCGAACCGGAGCGCGGCACCGCACCGGTGTGGGCGGTGTTCGTCCCCTCGCACGTGTTGAAGGGCGGACGCATCCCGCCCGCGACCCGCGCCAAGCTCGCCGCGATCCAGGACGAGGCGCGGGCGATCGGCGACGCTCAGCTCGCCGCCGACATCGAGGAGAACTGCCGCTACATCCTGCAGTGCTCGTCGGACGAGGCCTTCCTCGGCCAGCTCGAACGCGCCGTCGGCCACGGCATCGTTTCGCGCGGCGAGGCCGACGCGATCCTGAACGAACTGGCGATGGCCACCTGCGACGAGAAGGGCGGCATCTGCGCCTTCAACGGCACCGGCAACTCGTCGCGCACCCTGGTCTCCGCCCTCGGACTGGTGCCGCGCGGCGCCGAACTGCTGATGGAGGAGCCGGGGCTCGACCTCGTCTCGTCGAGCGTCGACACGCTCTTCCGCATGATCAACAAGCCGGAGCTGGCGCTCTGCGACATCCTCGCGGCGAACTACGCCAATGCCGTGCGCATCCACGGCGCCACCGGTTCGTCGTCGAACCTGATGCTGCACATGCCCTGCGTCATGCGCCACGCCGGCTTCGACGTCACGCTCTTCGACTACGCCCGTATCGCAGACGCCCACTCGGTTCCCGACGTCTTCGCCCATTCGCTGACCGAGGGTCGCGACACCTTCGTGCTGGCCGAGCAGGCGGCGGCGGGGTTCCACCACGGCATCGACAGCATCTACAAGGTACTCGACGATCTCGGCGTGCCGATGGATCTCGACGCGCCGACGGTGACCGGCAGGACCTGGCGCGAGCGCGTCGCGGCGCTGCCGGTGGCGGTGTCGCCGAAGCTGCCCGAGGAACGCTCGGTGATCCGCACCAGGCCGATCCGCGCCCGCTCCGGCACCGACGTCCTCGCCGGCAATTTCTTCTCCACCTGCATCCTCAAGGTCGCGGGCATGTCGAGCGAGCAGGTCGCCCGCTTCGACGGCCGCGTCTTCCTCGTCCGCCATTACGAGAACGAGACGGTGTGCAACGGCGAGCTGCGCTCGACCGATCTGGTGAAGACCCTGTGCGGGACGATGGATCTGCCGCCGGCGCTGACCGATCGTCTCAGGGCGATCAACGGCGGCGATCCGGGCGACGATCTCGCCGCCATGGTGGTCAAGGGCACGCTGGCCTTCGCCTTCGTCATCGCCGGTCAGGGACCGAAGGCCTTCGGCATGCCGGAGATGTTCGCGCCCTCCACCTACCTGCGTCACCAGGGGACGCTGGAGCGAACTTCTATCCTGATGACCGACGGCCGCTATTCGGGCGTGACCAAGGGCGCCTGCATCGGCCACGTGACGCCGGAGGCCTACGAGGGTGGCGGCATCGGCGCGCTGGTGACCGGGGACCTGTTGTGGGTCAGGCTCGGGGAACGGCGGATCGATGTTCTCGACCGCGAGGCGTTCCTCACCGGCCGGCTCGAACCGCTGGCGCAGGCGCCGCTCGACGAACGCGCCGATCTCGTCGCCGAGCGTCACGCCCGGATGGAGGCGCGCAAGCGTCAGGTCGCGGCGTGCAACTGGATCGACGACACCACCTCGGCCGAAACCGGTGTGGTGCCCCTCTCCGTCGACCGCCGCGCCGTGCTGCCCTGGCCGGGGCGCGGCGCGGCGGGATAGGGACCGGATCGCGCCGGGCGTTCGGAAGCGGGGCGACAACGCGACGTCTGTTCGGTGGTCTCGGGCTCGTCGGAGGCCGCTCTTCCTTCTCCCCTCGCGGGAGAAGGTGCCCCGCAGGGGCGGATGAGGGGGTGCCGCGTCAGCGGCATCGGGGAACGGCGACGGACTCCTGCGTGCGAGGAGAGGCCCGGACCCCTCATCCGGCCTTCGGCCACCTTCTCCCGCAAGGGGAGAAGGGACGCCCGCGGCATTCCCCCTGCCTCGATCGAAGTCGACGCCGCGACGCGCGATCGCCCTGCCTTCAGAACGTCAGCTGTACCTTCATGGCGCGCGAGCGATCGCTCGCCAGTTCGAAGGCGTCGACCGCCGCCTGGAAGGGCATCGAGGCGCTGATCACCGGGGTGACGTCGATCTTGCCCTCGCCCATCAGGCGGACGGCCAGTTCGAATTCGGGATCGAAGCGGAAGGTGCCGCGGATCTGCAGCTCCTTGGCGACGATGACGTTGATCGGCAGGCTCATGTCGCCGCCGACACCGAGTTGCACCAGGATGCCGCCGGGCCTGAGCATGTCGAGCGCCGAGCGCACCGCCGACTGATTGGCGGAAGCCTCGAACACCACGTCGAAGACGCCTTTGCCGGCACGCCAGGGCTCGAGCGCCCCGGCGTCGGTGGCGACGTTGATGGCGTGATCGGCGCCGAGCCGGCGCGCCACCTCGAGCGGCCTGTCGGCGACGTCGGTCGCCACCAGTTCGGCCGCGCCGGCGGTCTTCGCCACCAGCACCATCAGCGCGCCGATCGGCCCGGTGCCGGTCACCAGCACGCGCTTGCCGAAGAGCGCGCCGGCCTGCGCCGCGGCGTGGAGGCACACCGACAGCGGCTCGGCCATCGCCGCTTCGGCGAGCGTCGTCCGGTCGGAGACGGGAACGGCGCGGAAGTCGTCGACCGTCACATATTCGCGGAAGCCGCCCTGGACATGGGGAAAGCGCATGGCCGAGCCCATGAAGCGCATGTCGAGGCACTGGTTGCGCCGACCCTCGCGACAGTGGACGCAGGTGCCGCAGGGCTTGCTCGGATTGACCGCGACGCGGGTGCCGATGGCGAGATGGGAGACGCCCTCGCCGAGCGCGACGACCTCACCGGCGATCTCGTGGCCGAGCGCCATCGGCTGGCGGATGCGCACCGTGCCGAAACCGCCGTCGTGGTAGTAGTGCAGGTCCGAGCCGCAGATGCCGCCGGCGCCGATCTTCACCCGGACCTCGCCCCGCCCCGGGGCCGGATCGGGAAACTCTTCGAGCCTCAGGTCCTTGGGGGCGTGAACGACGACGGCGCGCATGGGCTCTCCTCCCGACCTCGGTCCTCGGCGACGGCTCCACCGGCATTCCGGATCTCGGCCGTTCCCGTTCGATACCGCCTCGATGCCATATCTTGTAATATATCACAACATGTCTTATGCGTCGTCGAACGGTCCCGTCACGAGGGCCGAGACGAGGGAGGCCGGGCATGCCTGCGGGTTCGACGGTCGTGGAACTGGTTCCGACGGCGGACGACGCGGCGCCGCGACGGCGCAATCGCGTCAATTTCTTCGAGTTGGCGCATCAGCGCATCGAAGAGAAGCTGGTCACCTGTGAGCTGAAGCCGGGGCGTTCGCTCAACCTTCAGGAGCTCCAGGACCTGACCGGCCTCGGCCGCACCCCGGTACACAATGCCGTGAACCGGCTCGCCGCCGACACGCTGATCATCATCCGCCCGCGCCACGGCCTGCAGATCGCGCCCATCGACCTCGCCCGCGAACGGCTGCTGCTGCGCCTCCGCCGCGACATCGAACGCTTCGTGGTGAAGCTCGCCGCCGAGCGGGCGAGCCTGTCGCATCGCAATCAGATGCTGCACATCGAGCGGCTGCTGCGCGACAAGCGCGACACCATCGGTCTCGACGATTTCAACGTCCTCGACCGGCGCATCGACGCGCTGATCCTGGCGGCGGCCGGCGAGCCTTTCCTCGAACACACGCTCAGGCCGCTCCACACGATCTTCCGCCGCATCGGCTACATCCATCACCGCTTCATGCCGGATCACACCGATCTCGGCGAGACCGTCGACGTCCACCTCGCGCTGCTCGCGGCGATCGCCAAGCGCGACGCGGAGAAGGCGGGCGCCGCTTCCGACGCTCTCGTCGACTACGTCGACCGCATGTTCGACGTCATGGAGACCGGGCTCGATCCGCGCCTCCTCGATTGTTCGATCGAACCCCTGCTCGGGGCCTGAAGGAGACGAGCCCGCCCATGCAGCCGAAGATCGTCTTCCACGGCGAGAACGCCTCGTCCTTCGCGCCCGGCTTCGCCGCGCTGCTCGATCGGCCGGCCGAGATCCGCGTCCTGCCCGACGCGTTGACCGATCCGGACGACATCCGCGCCTATGCCGAGGCGGACGTGATCGTCGGGGTGAAGTTCGACGCGAGCCTGCCGCGGCCCGAGCGGCTCTCGCTCTTCCACGTTCCGGGCGCCGGATACGACGCCGTCGACCTCGCGGCATTGCCGGCGGAGGCCGCCGTCTGCAACTGCTTCGGCCACGAACAGGCGATCGCCGAATACGTCTTCGCCGCCCTCCTCGCCCGCCACGTGCCGCTCGCCACCGCGGACGCGGACCTGCGCCGCGGCGTCTGGTCGTTCCAGTCGGGCGCGCCGGCCCGCCTCCACCCGGAGATGGCCGGCAAGACCATCGGTCTCCTCGGCTACGGCCACATCGGCAAGGCGATCGCGCGGCGCGCCAAGGTCTTCGACATGGAGGTCGTCGTCGCCAACCGCAGCAGCGTCGCGACCGGCGACGAGATCGATCTCGCCTTCACTCTCGATCGCCTCGACGCGTTCTGGAGCGCCGCCGACTTCTTCGTCGTGTCGGTGCCGGCGACGCGGGAGACCGCGGGCATGGTCGACGCCGCCGCCTTCGCGGCGATGCGGCCGCATGCGGTGATCTTCAACGTCGGCCGCGGCGCCACCATCGACGAGCGGGCGCTCTACGAGGCGTTGCGCGAGAAGCGTATCGGCGGTGCGGTGATCGACACCTGGTGGCGCTATCCGAGCGCCGCCGAGCCGGCGCCGCATCCCTCGAACCTGCCGTTCCACGAGCTTTCGAACATCGTGATGACCCCGCACATGTCGGGATGGACCGAAGGCACCGTCGCCCGCCGCCGCGCCGTCATCGCCGACAACGTCGTCCGTCGTCTCGACGGGTGTTCGCTGGTCAACGTCGTCCGCCCCGGCCTCGCGCCGGTGCGCGACGAGACCGACGGCTGAACGACCAGGGAGAGCCGAGGCGAAGTCCCTCGGCGGGAGGAGAGCCCGATGAAGATCACCAGGATCGAGACGCTGCGCCTCGACGAGTTCGCCAACCTTCTCTGGGTCCACATCCACACCGACGCCGGCGTGATCGGCCTCGGCGAGACCTTCTACGGCGCCGGCGCGGTCGAGGCCCACATCCACGACACGCTGAGCCTGCGCCTGCTCGGTCGAAATCCGCTGCACATCGAAGCGATCGCGCGCGACATGGTCAACCTGCCGCTCGCCCAGTCCTCGACCGGCGCCGAATATCGGGCCGCGTCGGCGATCGACATCGCGCTGTGGGACCTCTTCGGCAAGGTCTGCGGCCAGCCGGTGCATCAGATGCTCGGCGGCCTCTGCCACGACGGCGTGCGCGTCTACAACACCTGCGCCGGCTACGGCTACGTCCGCTCCCACAAGATCAAACCGGTCGACACCTGGAACCTCGATCGCACCGACGGCCCCTACGAGGATCTGAAGGCCTTCATGACCGACGCCGGGGCGCTCGCCGAAAGCCTGCTCGAGCAGGGCATTCCGGCCATGAAGATCTGGCCCTTCGACCCGGCGGCGATCGAGAACAACGGCCTCTACATCACCGCCGAGCAGATGAAGAAGGCGGTCGAGCCGTTCGAGAAGATCCGCAAGGCGGTCGGCGATCGGATCGAGATCATGGTCGAGTTCCACTGCCTGTGGAACCTGCCGACGGCGAAGAAGATCGCTCGCGTCCTCGAGGACTACGCACCCACCTGGTACGAGGACCCGATCCGCATGAACTCGCCGGCGGCGCTCGCCGAATATTCGGCGGCGACCGACGTCTGGGTCTGCGCCAGCGAGACGCTGGGGTCGCGCTGGCCCTACAAGGACATGCTGGAACAGGACGCCATCCAGGTGGTGATGACCGATCTCGCCTGGACCGGCGGCCTCACCGAGGGGCGCAAGATCGCGTCCCTGGCGGAGACCTGGCATCGGCCCTATGCGCCGCACGACTGCACCGGCCCGGTCGGCTACGTCGCCGCCGTCCATTCCTCGCTCGCGACGCCGAACACGCTGATCCAGGAATCGGTGCGCGCTTTCTACACCGGCTGGTACCGCGAACTGGTCACCGAGATGCCGAAGATCGAGAACGGCCGCGTCCTGCCGATGGAGGGCGTCGGCCTGTGCACCGAACTGCTGCCGGCCGTCTACGAACGTTCCGACCTGCGCGTCCGGCGCTCCGAACTGCGAGGATGACCCAGATGATCGCTCGAGCCTTCGACCTCGGCGGCCGCACCGCGCTCGTCACCGGATCGACCCGCGGCCTCGGCCGCAGCTTCGCGGAAGGCTTGGCGGAAGCCGGTGCGGCGGTGGTGATCAACGGCAGCACCGCCGAGGGGGTCGCCGCAACCGCCCGCGATCTCCGGGCGAGCGGTCACACCGTCCACGAGGCGCCGTTCGACGTCACCGACGAGGCGGCGGTGAAGGCCGCCTTCGCCGCGCTCGATGCGCGCGGCGTCGCGGTCGACATCCTGGTCAACAATGCCGGCATCCAGTTCCGCAAGCCGCTGCTCGACCTCGACACCGCAGACTGGCGCCGGGTGATCGAGGTGAACCTGACCTCGGCCTTCGTCGTGGGCCGCGAGGCGGCACGGCGGATGGTGGCGCGCGGTCACGGCAAGATCGTCAACATCGGCTCGCTGACCAGCGAACTCGCTCGCGCGACCGTCGCCCCCTACACGGCGGCGAAGGGCGGTATCAAGATGCTGACCCGGTCGATGACGGCGGAATGGGCGGGTAAGGGCCTGACGATCAACGCCGTCGGCCCAGGCTACATCGCCACCGAGATGAACACGGCGCTGATGAACGATCCGGAATTCGACGGCTGGGTCAGGCGGCGCACGCCCGCGGGGCGCTGGGGAAAGCCGGAGGACGTGGTGGGAACCGTCGTCTTCCTCGCCGCCCCGGCCTCCGACTATATCAGCGGCCAGATCATCTACGTCGACGGCGGCATGATGGCGGTCCTTTGAGCCCGCCGCCGATCCGGCCGCTTCAGCGGCTGAGAGCGAGGAAGCGGCGACCGCGATTGCCGTCGCGGATCATCATCTCCTCGACCCGCCGCGCGGCGCGTTCGGAGACGCGCTGATAGAGCGCCTTGGCGATCGACACCGGCAGATCGGAGCGCTTGGCCAGCGCCAGATCCATGTCGTTCTGCGCCGTGGTCATGTTGGAGAAGAAGTCGAAGGTGGTGATCGACAGCTTCGCCTCGTCGTTGGCGGCGAGCGTCAGATGGACCTTGAGGGTGCCGAGTTCGACCAACTGATCGGTGACCGGGATCCCCGTCCCCGCCCGCTGGGCGATGACCAGCAGAGTCGATTCGCTCGGATCCTTGGCGATGACGGTCATCAGCTCGTCGTCGCTGAGGCGGGCGCGCTCGATGATCGGGCGCGACACCAGATAGACGTCGTGCAGAAGCGCACCGAGAACCCCGGACGGCAGACCGCCGATGTCGGCGACCGTATCGGCGAAGGCCATGCGTTCGAACAACGTCGCCGGCCCGAGCAGATGGATCACCGTCTCGGTGTAGAGCGCGGCGTCGTAGTGGCCCGTGCGCCCGCGACCGGCGGCGTGCAGTTCCGCCAGCGGCTTCAAGAGGTGCCCGCACCCGCCGCCTCGAGACTTTGCGATCTCGAGACGAATCTTGCCCAACGGGTCTTCGCTGTTGCGCCAGTTCACATCCATGACGCGAGGATACGGTCCGGAAATGAACAGCGATTTAATCGATCGAGGAAATGGAATTTCAAATGACAATCCGGCAGGGACGGCAAAGGCCGTGGCACGGACGAGCTCCGAGCGGCCAGATCACTCCGCCCTTTCCTCCGACGTCGCACCGCGCAGCGGCGCTCGACTGAGATCGTTGGCCGCGGCGATCGCCTTGGCGAGCAGCCGCATGAACTCCGCCGCCTCGGCGGCGTTCAGCCCGGCGAGCATCGCCTTCTGCGCCGCATCGACCGCCGGCTCGATCGTGTCGAGGACGCGTCGCCCTTCGTCGGTGATGCGCAACACCCGGGCCCGGCGATCCTCGTCCTTCACCTCGCGGCCGAGGTAGCCCTTCTTCTCGAGCCGGTCGACCACCCCGGTGATCGTCGCCCGGTCGAGGGCGATGCGGCCGGCGAGCGTCGCCTGATCCATGCCCGGATGGCCCGCCACCTCCGCCAGGGCCGCATATTGCACCGGCGTCAGATCCGAGCCGACGGCGCCGACTTCGGCGTGGAAGACCGCCACCGCGATCTGTTGGAAGCGGCGCGCCAGATGCCCCGGCTTGTCGTTCATGTCGGACATGGCTCACCCCGATGCCTCGAAAATCCGCCGTACGTAGATTGACGAGTGCGGATATGATTAGTATACGAACTATCGACGCCGTCGCGGCGTGCTCCGGTTCTTCTACGATATCGGCGGAACGATCGCGACGGGAAGCGAAGGCCGACGTCGGGGCGCCCGAGGCGCGCCGGCGGACGACGAACGAGCCCGCGACGACGGGACGAGGGAGGGGCATCATGCAGTTTCATCTCGATGGATTCCGGGTGGGTGATCCCGACGTCGCACCGGCTTCGCCGAACGCCGGCGCGAACACCGACGTCCTTCCCGAGGAGGTCGACGTGCTGATCGTCGGCACCGGACCCGCCGGCCTGACGCTGGCGGCGCAGCTCGCGGCGTTCCCCGAGATCCGCACCGCCATCGTCGAGCAGACCGCCGGCCCGCTCACCCACGGCAAGGCCGACGGCATCGCCTGCCGCACCATGGAGATGTTCGAGGCCTTCGGCTTTCGCGAGCGGGTCGAGCGCGAGGCCTACTGGGTCAACGAGACGACTTTCTGGAAGTCGGCCGACGACGATCTCGGCCGGATCGTCCGCCAGGGCCGCGTCCAGGACGTCGAGGACGGGCTGTCGCCCTACCCGCACGTCATCCTCAATCAGGCGCGGGTGCACGACTTCTACCTCGACATCATGCGCAATTCGCCGAACCGGCTCGAGCCGCACTATTCCCGCCGCCTCGTCGATCTGAAGATCGACCCGTCGCTCTCCGCCGATCTCGCCGCCCATCCGGTGACCGTCACCCTTGAGCGGCTCGACCCGGGATACGAAGGGCGAACCGAAACGGTCCGCGCCCGTTACGTCGTCGGCTGCGACGGCGCCCGCAGCGTCGTGCGCCAGTCCCTCGGCCGGGTGCTGCAGGGCGACAGCGCCAATCAGGCCTGGGGCGTGATGGACGTGCTGGCCGTCACCGACTTCCCCGACATCCGCCTGAAATCGCTGATCCGCTCGGCGACGGAGGGCAGCATCGTGCTCATTCCGCGCGAGGGTGGCCATCTCGTCCGCATCTACGTCGAGATGGACAAGCTCGCCGAGAACGAGCGCGTCGCCGCCCGCGCCATCACCGTCGATCACATCATCGCCGCGGCACAGCGCATCCTGCGGCCCTACACGCTCGAGGTGAAGCAGGTGGCGTGGTGGTCGGTCTACGAGATCGGCCAGCGGATCACCGACAAGTTCGACGACGTGCCGGATGATCAGGTGGCGCAGCGTCCGCCGCGGGTGTTCATCGCCGGCGACGCCTGCCACACTCACAGCCCGAAGGCCGGCCAGGGCATGAACGTCTCGATGCAGGACACGTTCAATCTCGGCTGGAAGCTCGCCGCCGTCTTCGCCGGACGCTGCGGGCCGGAGTTCCTCCACACCTACACGGCCGAACGCCGGGAGATCGCCCAGAACCTCATCGACTTCGACCGCGAATGGGCGGCGATGCTCAGCGCCCCGGTGAAGTCGGAGACCAATCCCGACGGCGTCGAACCGGCGGAGATCCAACGCTATTTCGTCGCCCACGGGCGCTACACCGCGGGTGTGGCGACGCGCTACGCTCCCTCGCTCCTCACCGGCCACGGCGGCCACCAGCACCTCGCGACCGGCTTCGAGATCGGCACCCGGTTCCATTCGGCCCCGGTCGTCCGGCTGGCCGACGCCAAGCCGATGGAACTGATCTCGGCCTTCGAGGCCGACGCCCGCTGGCGCCTCTTCGCCTTCGCCGGCCGCGAGGATCCGAGCAATGCGGGCTCGCCGATCCGCGAGTTGTGCGACCACCTCGCCACCTCGCCGACCTCGCCGCTGCGCCGCCACACGGCGAAGGGCGCGAACATCGATGCGGTGATCGACGTCCGCGCCGTCTTCCAGCAGGGACACCGCGATCTGCGCCTCGAGGCGATGCCGGAGCTGCTCCTGCCGACGAAGGGCCGTCTCGGACTGCAGGACTACGAGAAGATGTTCTGCGCCGATGCGAAACGCGGCGACATCTTCGACCTGCGCGGGATCGATCGGGAGCGCGGCTGCATCTTGGTGGTGCGGCCGGACCAGTACGTCGCCCACGTCCTGCCTCTCGACGCCCACGACGAGTTGGCCGCCTATTTCGACGCCTTCCTGCGCCGGGTGGACTGACCGGTCGGCGGCGGGGTTCAGGTGCCGCCGTCGTGCAGTTCGTTGAACGACCGGCCCGACGAGGTCAGATGAGCTCGCATCTCGCGCGCGGCGGCCTCGCGGTCGCCGCGTTGCAGGGCGCGCACCACGCGCTCGTGTTCGGCGTGGCTCACCGCCAGTCGTCCGAGCCCGTGGAACTGGGCGCGGCGGAACGCCAACACCCGCCGGCGCACCCCGAGCACCGTCTCCTCGAGGAACGGATTGTGGCTCGCGGCGTAGATGAACTCGTGGAACCGGTCGTTGGCCTCGCGATAAGCGGCGAGATCGCCGAGCCGCACCAGTTCGGCGGCTTCCGCGTGCATGGCGTCGAGTTCGGCGCGCTCTGCGGCGGTCATCGACGTCGCCGCCAACCCGGCGCACAGGGCCTCGAGTTCGGCCATCACCACGAACATCTCGTCGAGGCGGCGGGCGTCGATCATCGCGACGACCGCGCCGCGATGCGGCCGGTGCTCGACCAGTCCGGCGGCGGTGAGTTCGCGCAGCGCCTCACGCACCGGAGTGCGCGACACGCCGAAGCGTTCGGCGAGGCTCGTCTCGTCGAGCGCACTTCCCGGCTCCAGACGACCGCGGGCGATCTCGTCGGCGAGTTCGAGGCGCAGGCGCTCGGCGTGCGTCTTGCCCTCCGGCCGCGTCCTGCGGCGAGGCCGCGGCCATGGCTCTCCGGAAAGCCGTCCACCGATTCCGCTCGTCTCGACCATGATCACTCCGATCGCCGCGAGTCTCTCGCCCGCGACGCACTACCAAGCAAGAACGAAACCACCGTTCGCGCGCAGCGTCCATCCGTGCCGACCCTGTCCCGTGACGGTGGCGGGAAACCGCGGCGCCGACGACGAGGTTGGTTCGACCGCGGCACGCCGGAGCCGAACCCGCGCCCTGCTCAGATTGTATATGATGATTATTTTTTGCGCATATTGATCGAAGACGGTGATCGATCGGCAGGCTTCGTCGCGACAGTGCCCCCATGAGGCGGACCGCCTAGAACGGAACCTGTTTGTCAGTTCCTCCATACATTCGATTGTTTTATATGGACTACGTCTATCATGCGGCATCGACGCATTTCGATTGGCACAGCGATTGCCAGTCTCTGAGGCGAGAAGTCGGCATTGCATACAATCGCCGCCGACCGGAACCGAAAGGGCCTCGCATGTCCAAGATCCTGCTCTCCCGTCGTACCATTCTGAAGTCGGCGGCCGCCGGCCTTCTCACCGCGCCGGTGCTCGGCATCGAGGGCGCCGCCGCGGCGGGGCTGACGATCGGCATCATCTACGTCGGTCCGCGTGACGATTTCGGCTGGAATCAGGCGCATGCGGTGGCGGCGGTGGAGCTGAAGAAGGTGCCGGGCGTCACCGTGGTCGAAGAGGAGAACGTGCCGGAGACGGTCGCGGTCCAGAAGACCATGGAATCGATGATCAAGCTCGACGGCGCCAAGCTGATCTTCGCCACCTCCTTCGGCTACTTCGACCCGCACATGGTCGAGATGGCCAAGAAGTTCCCGGATGTCGAATTCCGCCACGCCATCGGCCTGTGGCAGAAGGACAAGCACCCCGGCAACGCCGGGTCCTACTACGCCTATCTGCATCAGGCGCACTACGTCGACGGCATCGCCGCCGGCCTGTCGTCGAAGACCGGCAAGCTCGGCTTCATCGCCGCCAAGCCGATCTCCTCGGTGTTGCAGAACATCAACGCCTTCACCCTGGGCGCCAAGAAGGCGAACCCCAAGGCGACCGTCCAGGTGATCTTCACCGGCGACTGGGCGCTGCCCGTCCGCGAGGCGGAGGCCGCCAACGCGCTCGCCGATGCGGGTTGCGACGTGCTGACCTGCCATGTCGACAGCCCCAAGGTCGTGGTCGAGACCGCCGAGAAGCGCGGCATCATGAGTTGCGGCCACAACGCCAGCCAGGCGGCGCTCGCCCCCAAGGGCTTCATCACCGGCGCCGAGTACAAGTGGGCCACGATCTACAAGAACTTCGCCGGTCTCCTCACCAAGGGCGACAAGCTGCCGAACTTCGAGCGCGGCGGTTACGACAAGGACTACGTCCAGAACACCGCCTTCGGCGCCGGCGCGACCGAGGCGGCGCGCAACGCCGCCACCGCCGCGATCGCCGATCTCGTGGCCAACAAGCCCTACGTGAGCGGCGAGCTGAAGGACAACAAGGGCAACGTCGTCGTGCCGGCCGGCAAGGTCGTCGACAACTACGACGTCTTCCTGGAGACGACCAACTACCTCGTCGAGGGCGTCATCGGCTCGATCACCTGATCGGGGAGGATCGCCTGGGCCCCGCCGTGACGCCTCCGTCGCAGCGGACCCGACGATCGACCTCGGCGTGATCGCCCGGCGGTCTCGTCACCCGGATGGCGGGGATGGGCCGGCAAAGTCGGTCGCCACGGGGAGCCCCTTCTCCCCTTGCGGGAGAAGGTGGCCGAAGGCCGGATGAGGGGTCTGGGCGCCGCCGCAGATCCCGGAGTCCGCCACCACCGCCGAGTTGCCGCTTCGCGGCGCCCCCTCATCCGCCCCTTCGGGGCACCTTCTCCCGCGAGGGGAGAAGGAAGAGGGGGCAGACGCGCCGCCGACGAACGCCGGCTCCTCACGAGCCGTCGCGACGCCGCGGGTCGTGGGGTCGCCGAGCCGGCACTCCCGCGTCCGCATCGCCCGATCGCATCGCCGTCTCGTTCCTCCGCCAGGGAGATCCGCCCTTGACCGTAGCCGCCGACGTTCCGAACGCGCTCCCCGACGCAGATCCGTCCGCGCGACGGCGGGTGATCCTCGCCACCATCGAGGCGATCCTGGTTCCGGTGGGCGCGGTCACCGTCGCCGTGGCGTTGTTCTCGATCTTCCTCCTCGGGCTCGGCAAGTCGCCACAGACCTTCTTCGAACTGTTGTGGCGCGGCGGCTTCGGCACCGCCTTCTCCTGGCAGAACACCCTCACCCGCACCGCGCCGCTGATCTTCACCGCGCTCGCCGTGGCGCTGCCGGCGCGGCTCGGGCTGATGATCATCGGCGGCGAAGGGGCGCTGGTGATCGGCGGCTTCGCGGCGGCGGTCGCCGCCCTGCCCTTCCTCGGCGCGGCGCCGGCCTGAGTCATCCTGCCAATCATGTTCGTCGCGGCGGCAGCGGCCGGAGCGGCCTGGATCGGCTTCGTCGGGGCATTGCGCCACGCCCGCGCCGTCAACGAGACGATCTCGTCGCTGTTGATGTTCTACATCGCCGTGGCGATCCTCAATTTCTTCGTCGAAGGGGCGCTACGCTCGCCCGCCGACCCGAACAAGCCGTCGACCACGCCGATCGGCTCGGAGAACATGATCGGCGTCATCCCCGGGCTCGAGGTCCACTGGGGTCTCGCCTTCGGCGTCGTGCTGGCGATCGCCGCCCATGTCCTGATGACCCGCACCACCTTCGGCTTCGCCGCCCGGGTCACCGGCGGCAACGTCCGCGCCGCTCGGGCGCAAGGGTTGCCGGTCGGCAAGCTGATGGTCGCCGCCTGCGCGCTCGCCGGTGCCTCGGCCGGCATCGCCGGGTTCTTCGAAGTCGCCGCCATCCTCGGCAAGGCCAACGCCTCGCTGGTCGCCGGTTACGGCTTCACCGGCATCCTGGTGTCGTTCCTCGCCCGTCACAATCCGATCGCCATCCCACCGGTCGCCGTCCTCTTCGGCGGACTGGCGGCCGCCGGCGGGCTGATCCAGCGGCGCATGGGGCTGCCGGACGCGACGGTGCAGGTGCTGCAGGGGCTGATCTTCCTCACCATCCTCCTCTCCGAGACGGCCTACGGCCGCATCCCGTTCCTCGAGCCGGAGGGCCGTCGATGAGCGATGCGCTGACCACCGTCGCGGTGGCGATGTTCGCGGGCGCGGTGCGCGTCTCCACGCCGTTCCTGTTCGTCAGCCTCGGCGAGACGCTGACCGAGAAATCCGGCCGCATCAATCTCGGCCTCGAGGGCACGCTCGTCTTCGGCGCGATGAGCGCCTATGCGGTCTCCTATCTTTCCGGCAATCCCTGGGTCGGCGTCCTCGCCGCCGGTCTCGCCGGCTCGGTCTTCGGCATGGCGCACGGCTTCTTCTGCCGGTTGCCGAAGGTCTCCGACATCGCCATCGGCATCGCCCTGATGCTGTTCGGCAGCGGCCTCGCGTTCTTCTTCGGCAAGGGCTTCATCCAGCCGACGGCGCCGCGCCTCCAGGCGATCGATTTCGGCTTCCTCACCTCCGATCCGCAATTGAAGGTGGCGTTGCAGATCAATCCGCTGTTCTTCATCGGGTTGGCGCTGGCCGTCGTCATGTGGTGGGCGCTCGCCAACACCCGCTTCGGCCTGATCGTGCGGATGACCGGCGACAGCGCCGCCACCGCAAAGGCGATGGGCGTCTCGGTCGATCTGGTGCGCTTCGTGGCGACCACCATCGGCGGCTTCCTCGCCGGGGTCGGCGGCGCCTTCCTGTCACTCTACTACCCCGGCTCGTGGAACGAGGGTCTCTCGTCCGGCCAGGGCCTGATGGCGGTGGCGCTGGTCATCTTCTCGCGCTGGAACCCGCTGATGTGCGTCGCCGCGGCGCTCTTGTTCGGCGCCGCCGGAGCGCTCGGCCCGGCGTTGCAGTCGGTCGGCATCTCCCAGGGCTACCACTTCTTCAATGCCGCCCCGCACATCCTGACGCTCGCCATCCTGATCGCCTCGTCGTCGTCGAAGCGGTCGCTCGAGGGTGCGCCGGGCGAATTGTCGATCACCAAGTGAGGATCCCGCCCATGCCGACGCTCCCCGCCGATCCCTACCCCTGGCCCTTCGACGGCGACCTCCGTCCCGACAACACCGCGCTCATCGTCATCGACATGCAGACCGACTTCTGCGGCAAGGGCGGCTACGTCGACACCATGGGCTACGACCTGAGCCTCACCCGGGCGCCGATCGAGCCGATCGCCTCGGTCCTCACCGCCTTCCGCGCCAAGGGCTACCACGTCATCCACACCCGCGAGGGTCATCGTCCCGATCTCTCCGACCTGCCGGCCAACAAGCGCTGGCGGTCGCAACGGATCGGTGCCGGCATCGGCGATCCCGGCCCCTGCGGCATGATTCTGGTGCGCGGCGAACCCGGCTGGGAGATCATCCCGGAACTGGCGCCGCTCCCTGGCGAGCCGATCATCGACAAGCCCGGCAAGGGCTCGTTCTGCGCCACCGACCTCGAGCTGATCCTCAGGCTCCTAGGTATCCGCAACATCGTTCTGACCGGCATCACCACCGACGTCTGCGTCCACACCACCATGCGTGAGGCCAACGACCGCGGCTTCGAGTGCCTGCTGCTCGAAGACTGCTGCGGCGCCACCAAATACGAGAACCACCTCGCGGCGATCGACATGATCAAGATGCAGGGCGGCGTCTTCGGGGCGGTGGCGACCTCCAAGCAGCTCCTGGAGGCGATCGCATGAGCGAAGCGGGGGGCCGCGCGATCGGCGTCGAGACGGTCGGCATGACCAAGATCTTCGGGTCGCTCACGGCGCTCGAGGACGTGTCGATCCGGGTCAGACCGGGGACGCTGCACGCGCTTCTCGGCGAGAACGGCGCCGGCAAGTCGACGCTGGTCAAGTGCATGATGGGCTTCTACCAGCCGACCCGCGGCGAGATGCTCGTCGACGGCCACGAGGCGGCGATCCGCAATCCGCGCGAGGCCTCCGACGCCAAGCTCGGCATGGTCTACCAGCACTTCACGCTGGTGCCGTCGCTGACCGCCGCCGAGAACCTCGTCGTCTCTCGCCCCGATTGCCCGGCGATCGTCGACTGGAAACGCGAGATCGCGGCGCTCGAGGAATTCATGGCGCGGATGCCCTTCCGCGTGCCGTTGACCACGCCGGTCGACAACCTCTCGGCCGGCGAAAAGCAGAAGCTGGAGATCCTCAAGCAGCTCTATCTCGATCGCCGCTTCGTCGTCCTCGACGAGCCGACCTCGGTGCTCACCCCCGACGAGGCGGACGAGATGCTCGGCCTCCTCAAGGGCATGACGACCCGCGGCGAACTCACCATCCTGATGATCACCCACAAGTTCCGGGAGGTGACCGCCTACGCCGACGAGGTCTCGATCCTCAGGCGCGGCCGCTATGTCGGCGGTGGTCTCGTCGGCGAGATGACCACCGACGACATGGCGCGGCTGATGATCGGCGACACCGAGATCCGCGAACGCGCCGCCCGCCTCGAACACGGCCCCTCCCCCGTGGTGCTCGATCTCACCGCCGTCTACGCCAGCGACGACGACGGCCTGCCGGCCGTCACCTCGGTCGATCTCAAGGTCCACGCCGGCGAGATCGTCGGCATCGCCGGGGTGTCGGGCAACGGCCAGTCGGAGCTGGTCGAGGTGCTCTCCGGCCAGCGCGATCTCGACGACGGCCGCATCCTCGTCCACGGCCAGGGCTTCGAGCCGGTGCGCGACCAGATGGACAAGCTCAAGGTCTTCTCCCTCCAGGAGGAACCTCTGAGGAATTCCGCCGTACCGCGGATGACGGTCGCCGAGAACATCGCGCTCCGCACCTTCGACAAGCCGCCGATCACCTCGCTCGGCTGGTGGCTGTCGCCGGGGCCGATGCGGGCCAAGGCGCGCGAGTTGATCGACCGCTACCGGGTCAAGACGCCGTCGACCGAGGAGCCGATGGAGAACCTCTCGGGCGGCAACGTCCAGCGCGCCGTGCTCGCCCGCGAACTCTCCGGCGACGTCGACGTGCTGATCGTCGCCAACCCGTGTTTCGGCCTCGACTTCGCCTCCGTTTCGGAGATCCGCAGCCAGATTCTCGAGCAGAGGAACCGCGGCGCCGCGGTACTGCTGGTGTCGGAGGATCTCGACGAGATCCTCGAACTCGCCGACAGGGTCGCGGTGATGTCGGGCGGCCGCATCACCCTCCAGGCGCCGATCGGCGCCACCGACCGCAACGCGATCGGCCATGCCATGGCGGGAGGCCACTGAATGATCACCGTCGAAGCCCGCCCCTTCGCCTATTCGTTCCCACCCGAGAAGACCGCTCTCGTCGTCATCGACATGCAGCGCGACTTCGTCGAGCCCGGCGGCTTCGGCGAAACGCTCGGCAACGACGTGTCGCGGCTCACCGCCATCGTGCCGACGGTGGCGAAGCTGATTGCCCTCGCGAGGGACCAGGGCTGGACCATCGTCCACACCCGCGAGAGCCACGACGCCACCCTGTGCGACTGCCCGGAGGCGAAGCGGACGCGCGGCGCGCCGACCTTGCGCATCGGCGACGAGGGGCCGATGGGCCGCATTCTGGTTCGCGGTGAGCCGGGCAACGCCATCGTCGCCGAGCTCGCGCCGCGCGCGACCGAAATCGAGATCGACAAGCCCGGCAAGGGGGCGTTCTACGCCACGGCGCTCGGCGACGTGCTCAGGCTCCGCGGCATCACCCACCTGATCTTCGCCGGGGTGACGACCGAGGTCTGCGTCCAGACCACCATGCGCGAGGCCAACGATCGCGGCTACGACGGGCTGCTGATCACCGACGCGACCGAGAGCTACTTCCCCGAGTTCAAAGCGGCGGCGATCGAGATGATCGTGGCGCAGGGTGGCATCGTCGGTTGGGCGACGCCCTTCGCGGCGCTGGAAGCGGCGGTCGCCGCGGTGAAGGGGGCCTGACCATGGAGGTGAACATCCCCGAGGTGCTGGCCGAGGTCACCGCCGTCTTCGAGGCCTACGAGGCGGCCTTCGTCACCAACGACGCGGCCGAACTCGGCCGCATGTTCTGGCAGGACGCCCGCGTGGTGCGCTACGGCATCGCCGACATGCAGCACGGGCCGGAGGAACTCGCGGCGTTCCGCGCCGCCTACCCGCCCTTCGATCTCGCTCGCGACCTCGACCGCACGGTGATCACCACTTTCGGCCGCGATGCCGCCACCGCCGCCACCCTGTTCCGCCGCGCCTCGGCGCCGGACAAGGTCGGCCGCCAGATGCAGACCTGGGCGCGGTTTCCCGACGGCTGGAAGGTCGTCGCCGCCCACGTCTCGATCGTCGACGAGTGATCCCGGGAGAAGACCGCATGGCGGACGGAATCGAACGCTGGAAGGGCCGCAACGAGACCAAGGACGCGCTGCGCCGGTCGGTGTGGGCGGCATTGGAAGCCTCCGGCGCAGGGGTCGACGACCCGTGGAGCCGCATTCCGAACTACTTCGGTGCCGAGGCGGCGGCGCGCCAACTGACGACGCTGCCCGCCTGGAAGAACGCCGACATCGTCAAATCGAACCCCGATCCGGCGCAGATCCCGATCCGCCGCATGGCGCTCGAAGCCGGCAAGCTGCTCTACGCGCCGGTTCCCGAACTGGTGAAGCCGTTTCCCTTCGTCGAACTCGATCCGGACGATCTCGCCCGTCGCGGCATCACATTTTCCGACGCGGCGCGGTCGGAGATCTTCGTCGAGGTCGGCCGGCCGGTCGACTTCCGCGAGATGAAACCGATGGATTTCATCGTCGTCGGCTGCGTGGCGGTGACCCGCGCCGGCGGGCGCACCGGCAAAGGCGGCGGTTTCGCCGATCTCGAGCTCGGGATCTTCCGCGAACTCGGCCTCGTCCCCGATCGTGCGCCGATCGTCACCACCGTGCACGACCTCCAGGTGGTCGACGACGAGCGCATCGTCATGCTCGCTCACGACCAGCCGCTCGACTGGATCGCCACGCCGACCGAACTGATCGAGACCCGCACCGCCTTTCCCGACCCGACCGGCGTCGCCTGGGATCTCGTCCAGGAAGACCAGTACGCCGGCATTCCCTTCCTCGCCGAATTGCGCAGCGACCTCGAAAGCCGCAGACCCCGCCGCTGATCCCCGACCCTCTCCTCGTCAGGCCCACCCCCATGACCCTTCCCCGCGTCCTCGATCTCACCACCCTCGCCGAGGGCTATCGCTCCGGCGCCTTCACGCCGCTCGACGTGATCGAGGCGGTGATCGCCCGCATCGATGCGGGGAGCGACCCGGCCGTGTGGATCTCCTGCGTCCCCGACGAGGCGTTGCGTGCCGCCGCTCGCGCCCTCGGCTCGACGCCGGACCCGACCCGGCCGCTGTGGGGCATCCCCTGCGCCATCAAGGACAACATCGACGTCACCGGCCTGCCGACGACCGCAGCCTGCCCCGCTTTCGCCTATGAACCGACGGCGGACGCCGCGGTGGTGGCCAAGCTGAAGGCGGCCGGAGCGATCGTCGTCGGCAAGACCAACCTCGATCAGTTCGCCACCGGCCTCAACGGCACCCGCTCGCCCTTCGGCGCGCCACGCTCGGTGTTCGATCCGGCCTACATCTCGGGTGGGTCGTCATCGGGATCGGCGGTTGCGGTGGCGAGCGGACTCGTCGCCTTCGCGCTCGGCACCGACACCGCCGGCTCGGGGCGGGTGCCGGCCGCCTTCAACAATCTCATCGGGGTCAAGCCGACCCGCGGCCTCGTCTCCTCGACCGGCCTCGTGCCGGCCTGCCGCAGCCTCGACTGCATCACCGTCTTCGCCGCCACCGCCGGCGACGTCGCCGCGGTGCTGGCGGTGATGCGGGGCCACGATCCGCGCGATCCCTACTCGCGCCCGGTGGAGCATCGCGCGCTGCCACTGACCGGCTTCCGCTTCGGCATCCTCACCGGTGCCGAACGCGAGTTCTTCGGCGATCACGAAACGGCGGCGCTCTACGACGCGGCGGTCACGCGGCTCTCCGCCCTCGGAGGGACGCCGGTCGGCATCGACTACGCCCCCTTCCGCGAGAGCGCCGATCTCCTCTACGGCGGCCCGTGGATCGCCGAGCGCCTCGCCGCGGTCGCCGATTTCCACGCCGGCCACGCCGCCGAGATGGATCCGACGGTGGAGAAGATCATCGCCGGGGCGACGAACCATTCGGCCGTCGACGCCTTCCGCGGCCAGTATCGGCTGGAGGCGCTGCGCCAACGGACGCTCGTCGAGTGGGCCAAGGTCGACCTGCTGCTGCTGCCGACCGCGGCGACCATCTACACCGTCGAGGCGATGCGAGCCGATCCGATCGCCCTCAACTCGACGCTGGGCCGCTACACCAACTTCGTGAACCTGCTCGACTGCGCCGCCATCGCCGTGCCGGCCGGCTTCCGCCCCGACGGCATCCCGGCCGGCGTCACGCTGATCGGCCCGGCCTTCACCGACGACGCCCTCGCCGTCCTCGGCGATCGGCTGCATCGCGCCCTCGGCGCCGGTCCCGGCGTCGACCGCCACGGTACACTGCCGGGCGCACCCCTCGCACCCGCCGCCGAGGGGCTGATCCCGATCGGCGTGGTCGGGGCGCATCTCTCAGGCATGCCGCTCAATCCGCAGCTGACCGCCCCCGGCGGCGTGCTCCTGGAGGCGACGCGAACCGCGCCCGACTACCGCATGTTCGTCCTGCCCGACACGGTACCTCCGAAACCCGGCGTGATCCGCGATCCGGGCTTCGTCGGGCCGGGGCTGGAGATCGAGGTCTGGGGCCTGCCGCCGGCCGCCGCCGGGGCCTTCGTCGCGGCGATCCCGGCGCCGCTCGGCATCGGCAAGGTCCGCCTCGCCGACGGCTCGGAGGTCTCCGCCTTCCTGTGCGAATCCCACGCGGTCGTCGGCGCCGAGGAGATCACCGCGCTCGGCGGTTGGCGGGCCCACATGGCGCGGTGCTAGGTTCTGTACCCGAACCTCTTGTCTTGCGTTGCGAGGGCTGATTCGAGGCTTCCGAAAGGAGGCGTTCGATGGCGCGCTTCGATCTGACGGACGAGGAATGGGCGATCGTCACTCCCCTGCTTCCTGGAGCCGAGGGCAAGAAGAACGGTCGTCCGCGATTGGATGACCGGAAGGTGCTGAACGGCATCTTCTTCGTGTTGCGGACCGGCGTGCCGTGGCGCGATCTTCCGGAACGTTACGGCCCCTACACGACGGTCTACAACCGCTTCAACCGATGAGCCAAAGCGGGGATCTGGATCGGCGTGTTCGAGGCTCTGGCGGCCCGATCGCCCGGATCGCTCGAATTCGTCGACAGTTCGATCATCCGAGCCCATCAGCATGCTGCCGGAGGAAAAAGGGGGACCCGGATCACGCCATCGGCCGTTCTCGTGGAGGATTGAGCACCAAGATCAACGCCTTGGTGGACTCGCGCGGGCTCCCTGTGCGCATCGTTCCGTCTCCCGGCCAAGCCTCCGACAAAGCCGCCGTTCCCCTCCTCTTCGATGGCCGAAGAGCAGGCGATGTCGTCGCCGACCGTGGATACGACGCCAGAGCCATCCTCGAACTGGTCGCCGCGCTCGGCGGGACCGCGCACATCCCGACCTGTTCGGATCGCCGCGTGCAGCGATCCGTCGACCGCGAACTCTACCGAAAGCGCAACCTCGTCGAGCGGTTCTTCTGTAAATTAAAGCACTTCCGGCGTGTGGCCACCCGCTACGAGAAACTCGCGGCGAACTACCTCGCAGCCGTGCTCCTCGCTGCGACCCGGCTCTGGATGCGGTTCGAGTCCATGACCTAGTCACCATGTAGTGACTGCCACACGAAGGTGACGACAACGTGAGCCCGACCCGACGACAGAGAGTCTCCACGTCCTCGATGCGCCAATCCGCTTTCGGGTTCGCCCGCATTCGGTCCAACAGGCGTTCGCGTCTGGTCACGAACTGGCCTGCCCGCTGATCGAAAGCGACGTCACGAAAGGTCGAAACAAGAGCAGATCCCCGACAGAAACTTCGCGAGGACTCGATCAGAGATCGATATCGAACGTCAACGCGTATGATTGCAGAGTACCGGTGGCTCGGCGATCTCACCCGAGCGAGCGGGCTATGGCGGCGCCGATCGCGGCGATGGCGGCGTTGCGGTCGGCCATCGCCGCGGCGGTCTCGGCGATGTAGATGGCGATCGTCACCGGCTTTCTCCCCGGCGGCCAGGCGACGGCGACGATGCCGCGGGCACCGTTGCCGCCGGCGCCGGTCTTGTCGGCGATCGTCCAATTCTTGGGTAGCCCGGCGCGCAGCAGCGCATCGCCGACGCGGTCGCCGACGAGCCACGCGGTGAGCTGCTCCCGGCTCGCCGGTGTCAGCACCCGGCCGACGACCAGTTCGTGCAGCGTATGAGCGGCAGCCGACGGCGTGGTCGTGTCGCGCGGGTCGCCCGGCTTCGCTTCGTTGAGCTGGGTCTCCCGGCGATCGAGCCGGCCGACGTCGTCGCCGAGCGAACGCAGGAAGGTGGTGAGGCCCTGCGGTCCGCCGATCGCGTCGAGGATCAGGTTGGCGGCGGTGTTGTCGGAGAGCGTGACGGCGGCCTCGGCGATCTCGGCGAGCGTCATGCCCGGCTCGCCGACCCGCTTCTCGGTCGTCGGCGAATAGGTCACCAGATCGGACGCGGCGAAGACGATGCGGCGGTCGAGCCTCTCCTCGCCGCGATCGACGCGGGCGAGCAGCGCGGCGGCGGCGTAGGCCTTGAAGGTCGAGCAGAAAGCGAAGCGCTCGGCGGCGCGGTGGTTCCAGGCGCGGCCACCATGGTCGTCGATCACCGCGACGCCGATGCGCGCGCCGAGACGTTTCTCGAGCCCGGCGACCACCTCTTCGATCGGATCGCCGGCGGCGAACGTCGCCATCGGCCGCATCGCCCCCACGGTCGCGACCGTGGCCGCCGTCCAAAGGACCCTACGCCGATCGATCCACATCGCAGTCGCCTTTCGCGTCGGCACCCCCGAAGCGGGGGAGCGCAGGCGAGAGTCGCCGTGCACGAGTGCAATTTCACGACGGAATCCAGGCTTTCCGGTGACTTCTTCGCCGTGTCTCCGCCACACCCGTCAACGCCGCGGGCCGACGCGCACCGGCGCCGGGATGCGGGCCGGACCAAGCGTACGCGAAGGGCCGGGAACTCGCGCTCCCGGCCCTGGGCGAACTCGTGTTCGTCGTGTCAGTACAACCCGCCCTGCTGCAACCCGCGTTCCTGCTCGGGGGTGACCTTGCGGGCCTTGTCGAACTGCTCGGCGTCGTAGCCGATGACCGAGTAGGTGTCGGGCGGCGCGGTGCCGGGCTTGAAGGCTTCCATGATGGTGGCGCCGTCGCCGGGCGAGGCGCGCATACCGGTGGCGCGATTGACGGCGATCAGGCGGATCCCCGGAGGCACACGGAACGGCACCGCCGGGGTGTCCTTCAGCGCCTCGGCGAAGAAGTCGCGCACCACCGGCGCGGCGGTGTGACCGCCCGACTGGCCGCGGCCGAGACCGCGCGGTTTGTCGTAGCCGATGTAGACGCCGGTCACGAGGTCGGGAGTGAAGCCGACGAACCAGACGTCCTTCTCGTCGTTGGTGGTTCCGGTCTTGCCGGCGATCGGCCGCTTCAGGTCGGAGAGAATCGTGGCGGTGCCGCGCAGCACGACGCCTTCCATGATCGAGGTGATCTGGTAGGCGGTCATCGGATCGAGCACCTGCTCGCGCTCGTCGACCAGCGCCGGCTCCTCCTGATTCGCCCACTTCGGCGCATCGCAGCCCTCGCAGACGCGCTTGTCGTGCTTGAACACGGTCTTGCCGTAGCGATCCTGGATGCGATCGATGAACGAAGCGGTGACCTTGCGGCCGCCGTTGGCGATGGTCGCATAGGCGGAGGTGAGGCGCAGCACCGTCGTCTCGCCGGCGCCGAGCGACATCGGCAGATAGGCACCGAGTTCGTCGTAGATGCCGAAGCGCTTGGCGTATTCGACCACCAGCGGCATGCCCATGTCCTTGGCCAGCCGCACCGTCATGGTGTTGCGCGACTGCTCGATGCCGACGCGCAGGGTCGAGGGACCGTAGAACTTCTGGGAATAGTTCTCCGGCCGCCAGACCGGCTGGCCGGGACCCGGCTGGATCTCGATCGGTCCGTCGAGCACCAACGACGACGGCGTATAGCCGTTGTCGAGGGCGGCGGCGTAGACGAAGGGCTTGAACGACGAGCCGGGCTGGCGCCACGCCTGGGTGGCGCGGTTGAACTCGCTCTCGGCGAAGGAGAAGCCGCCGGTCACCGCCAGGACGCGTCCGGTGTGCGGATCCATCGCCACCAGCGCGCCGGAGACCTCCGGCACCTGCCTGAGGCGCCAGATCGGCCGGTCGCCGGGGCCGCCCGTCACCTTCTCGACGTAGACGACGTCGCCCGGCGCCAGCACCGAGGCCGCGCCCTTGCCGATCCCGTTCCGCTTGCCGCCCTCGGCGAGACGCGTCGCCCACTTCATCTGATCGAGGGGGATGATGCCGCGCTCGCGTTCGGTGGAGACGCCGCCGGTGACCAGCCGCGCCGGCTGGAGCCCGATCTGCGCTTCCTGGTCGCCGGCCGAGAGCACCACGGCGAGACGCCATTCGGGCACGTCGGCGAGCCCCTTCTGCTCGGCGAGCGCCGGGCCCCAATCGCCCTCGAGGGCGATCTTCGCCACCGGACCGCGCCAGCCGGCGTTCATGTCGAAGCTCATCAGACCCTTGGTCAGCGCCTTGCGGGCGACCAGTTGCAGCCGCGGATCGAGCGAGGTGCGCACCGACAGGCCGCCTTCGTAGAGCCCCTTCTCGCCGTAACGTTCGATGAGCTGGCGGCGCACTTCTTCGGCGAAATAGTCGGCGCCGAAGATGTGCGGACCGGTCGGACGCTGCACCACCTTGAGCGGATCTCCCTTGGCCTTCTCCGCCTGTTCCTGAGTGATGAAGCCGTTCACGGCCATCTGTCCGATCACCCAGTTGCGCCGCTCGATGGCGCGGTCGGTGTGGCGGAACGGATGGTAGTTGTTCGGGCCCTTGGGCAGCGCCGCGAGGTAGGCCGCTTCCGCGATCGTCAGCTCGTGCACCGACTTGTCGAAGTAGAGCAGCGAAGCCGCCGCCACCCCGTAGGCGCCGATGCCCATGTAGATCTGGTTCATGTAGAGCTCGAGAATTTCCTCCTTCGAATAGGTCGACTCGATGCGGATGGCGAGGATCGCCTCCTTCATCTTGCGCTCGAACGACTGTTCGTTGGTGAGGAGGAAGTTCTTGGCGACCTGCTGGGTGATGGTCGACGCGCCCTGCGGACGCTTGCCGGCGAGCTTGTTCTGGACGAACACGATCGCGGCGCGGGCCACACCTTCGGGGTCGATGCCGGTGTGCTCGTAGAAATTCTTGTCTTCCGCCGAGAGGAAGGCGTTCTTGAGGAGTTGCGGGATCGCCTGGCTCGGCAGGAACAGGCGACGCTCGTGGGCGTATTCGGCCACCAGCTCGCCGTCGGCGGCGTGTACGCGGCTCATCACCGGCGGCTCGTAGTTCTTCAGCGCCGTGTAGTCGGGAAGATCGGCGGCGACGTGGTTGTAGGCGATCCAGGCGCCGGCGGCGACCACGAGCAGGCCGACCGTTCCGATGCCGAACAGATAGCCGATGAACCGCAACAGGAACATGCCGCCCGATCTTCCCTGGCTGTCGCCGGTCCGTCGCAGACGGAGCCCGCGGGCACTCTTCGATGTCGCCCGGAGCAGTCCCGCGCGAAATTGTCCGACGACGCCGTCTCGATGGCGCACGCTGCCGCCCCGGTCGGGTTCCACCCGCCGGAGCTCCGTCGTTCCACCGCGATCGTCGTGCCGCCTCTCGCGGGCGGATCCTCCGGATCTCCCGCCGCCCTCCGCCCGCCAGCGAAGGAGCGCCTCGCCCGTCACCCGAGGGAAACGGCGAAGCACCGGCGAGGTTTAGGCGTCTCGCCTTTGTTTTTCAAGTTTATGGCGAAGCTGGGGCGCGCCCGCCCCCATCCTTCGCCGGCCCGGCGAGCGCGTTGCGCCCGACGAAGTAGCGGTCGATGGCGGAAATGAGCGAAGCGGCGGTCTTCTCGCGCCATTCCGGCGAGGTCAGGAGCGCCTCGTCCTCCTTGTTGGAGAGAAAGCCGAGTTCGACCAGCGCCGACGGAATATCGTGGGCGCGCAGCACCTTGAGGCCGGCCTGGCGGTGCGGCTGCGACTTCACCAGCCGGCCGTGACGGCGATATTCGTCGAGGAGATCGCGGGCGAAGCGATGGCTGAGGTGGCGGGTCTCGCGCAGCGTCAGATCGGCGAGGATGTCGGCGACCTCGGGCTCCGCCTCCTCGACGACGTGGCCGGCGATGGAATCGGACTGGTTCTCCTTGGCCGCGAGCGCCGCCGCCTTCTCGTCGGAGGCGGTCTCGGCGACGGTGTAGATCGTCGCTCCGCGGACCGAATGATCGTATTCGGCGTCGGCGTGGATCGACAGGAAGAGATCCGCGTGGCGCGCCCGGGCGATCCGCACCCGTTCGCCGAGACCGAGGAAGACGTCGTCCTCGCGCGTCGCCACCACCTCGTAGCGGCCCGTCTCGCGCAGCCGACGCACCAGCGTCTTCGACATCTCCAGTACCACGGTCTTCTCCGGCATGCCGGTCGCCGGCGAGACGGTGCCGGCATCGCCGCCGCCGTGGCCGGCATCGATCACCACGACCGGGCGGGCGGCGACCGGCGCGGAGCCTCCTTCCGAACGCTGCGGCGAAGCGGCCTGCGCCGCGGCGGGTGCCGCGCCGACGTCGATCGCACCGGCCCGGCGCATCTCGTCACGGCTCGCGCCGACCATCTCGACGACCAGCCGCGTCTTGCCGGCCGGAGCGGCGGAATCGAATTCGGCCCGCGTGACGCGGACGGTGGCGCGGGTGTCGAGGACGAGACGCGAGCGATGGGCGGTGAGCGCCCCGAAGCGCCACGCCGCGACGAGGCCGCGGCCGACGCGGGCGCCGCCGGAGGCGTCGTCGAATCGGGCGGCCGGTAGATCGACGACCACGCGGGTCGGCGTGAGCAGCGTGAAGACGCGCGCCGGCGCCGGATGCGAAAGATCGACGGTGACCACCGTGCGGCTGTCGTCGCCGCCGATCGACCAACCGGAGAGACTAAGCACGCGATCGTCCGCCGCGGCGGCGTCCGGTGCCCCCTGCGCCGCGGGGCGCACGGTGGCCGGTTCGGATGCGGGTGCCGCACCGCGCAGACCCGAGCTCAGGAGATCGCCGATCCGATCGAGAGATTCGGCCGGCGCCGTCGCGGCCGGCGCCACCGCCGCGATCAGGAGGCAGAACGCCGCGGCGGCCAGAGTGAGCGACCGGCCGGGTCGGCCGTCACGGGTCGGTGTCTTCGCGCTCGGCCGCGCCGTCTCGCCGTTCATCGTCCGTCCGTCGCTCTCGTCCCCCCCGGCATCGGTGATAGACCATGGCGAAGACGGAGTTAACTCCTCGTTGACGCTGCGACGTCATCCGACCCTGCCGATCCGTCATACGATCGCCCTGACCGGCCGGCGGGCGGCTTGCATTGCCGGACCGCGAACCGTAAGTATGTCGCCAAGGAATTCGTTCTCCTCCCGAATCCGTCGTCGGCCCGCGTATCGCCCGACGGAGATCGCGGAAGCGGCGAACGATCCGGTGGTCCAGTCCCGCGCCCGCGACGTCGTCCGGTTCGTACCTCGAGCCCGCGTTCCTCCGAGCCACGGTGAATTCCTCCCGTGTGGGGACCACAGCCGAAGGCCTCCGCCTTCGGATGTGACGGATCCGGGATCGTTCATGCCTCCGCGAACCGGCGAGGAAGAGGCTCCTGGGTACCGGTCGGTGCCGGCGCGAGGTTCGTCGGCGCGAGCGGAACTCTCACAAGCGGGGCGTGCCCCGAGGGTGCCGTCGCCGATCGCCGTTGTCACGTGCGGTCGGGCCTACGGACCGCAACTCGACCGGTGAGGTGTTTCGCCTCGTCCGGTCCCTGGAACCGACGGGTCGATACCACGGCCATGCCGAATACGAAGACGACCAGGGCCGAAGCGATCGCGGTGATCCACCGCTCGGTTTCGCCGCGTGCCGTCTCCACTTCGTCGGCGGCCGTCTCGACCGTCCCTTCAACTTTCCATCTTCCGTCAGATCCGACTCGCCCGCCCTCCGCCGTCCTCCTCGGGACGCGGACGCGGTCGCGGGTCGTGGAGTTCATGCCTCATGGCCAACAAGATGCTCATCGACGCCACCCACCCGGAGGAAACCCGGGTGGTGGTGGTGCGCGGCAGCCGCGTCGAGGAATTCGACTTCGAGTCCGCCGCCAAGAAGCAGCTCAGGGGTAACATCTATCTCGCCAAGGTGACCCGGGTCGAACCGTCGCTGCAGGCGGCGTTCGTCGACTACGGCGGCAACCGCCACGGCTTCCTCGCCTTCTCCGAGATCCACCCCGACTACTATCAGATCCCGACCGCCGACCGCCTCGCCCTGCTCGAGGAAGAGGCGCGGATGCACTCGGAGGCCGACCGCGAGGAGAGCCGGTCGCGTCGCAAGCCCAAGGCCAAGGCGGCCGAGGCCGGAGGCGACGAGGTCGCCGAAGGCGAAGACGCCGCCGAGAACGGCGACAACGGCGAAGAGACCGTCGAGAGCGTCGGCTCCGAAGACGCGCTCGAGGAGCTTCCCGAGCGCCGCGCCCAGCCCAAGCTGCGCCGCCAGTACAAGATCCAGGAAGTGATCAAGCGCCGTCAGGTGCTGCTCGTGCAGGTGGTCAAGGAGGAGCGCGGCAACAAGGGCGCCGCTCTGACGACCTACCTGTCGCTCGCCGGCCGCTACTCGGTGCTGATGCCCAACACCGCGCGCGGCGGCGGCATCTCCCGCAAGATCACCCAGCCGACCGACCGCAAGCGCCTGAAGACCATCGCCCAGGAGCTCGAGGTCCCCGAAGGTATGGGCGTCATCGTCCGCACCGCCGGCGCCGCCCGCACCAAGGCCGAGATCAAGCGCGACTTCGAATATCTCCTGCGCCTGTGGGAGAACGTGCGCGAGCTGACGCTGAAGTCCTCCGCGCCGAAGCTGGTCTACGAGGAGGGCTCGCTGATCAAGCGCTCGATCCGCGACCTCTACAACAAGGACATCGACGAAGTCCTGGTCGCCGGCGAAGAGGGCTATCGCGAGGCCAAGGACTTCATGCGCATGCTCATGCCGAGCCATGCCAAGAACGTCCAGAACTACCGCGAGCCGACGCCGGTCTTCACTCGCTTCGCGGTGGAGAGCCAGCTCGACGCGATGTTCTCGCCGCAGGTCACCCTGCGCTCGGGCGGCTACATCGTCATCAACCAGACCGAGGCGCTCGTCTCCATCGACGTCAACTCCGGCAAGTCGACGCGTGAGCACAACATCGAGGACACGGCACTCGCCACCAACCTCGAAGCGGCGGAAGAGGTTTCCCGCCAGCTCCGCCTGCGCGACCTCGCCGGCCTGATCGTCATCGACTTCATCGACATGGAGGAGAACCGCAACAACCGGGCGGTCGAGCGCAAGCTCAAGGACTGCCTGAAGAACGACCGGGCGCGCATCCAGGTCGGGCGGATCTCGCATTTCGGTCTGATGGAGATGAGCCGCCAGCGCATCCGCACCGGCGTGCTCGAGAGCTCGATGGTGGTGTGCCCGCACTGCGGCGGCACCGGCATGGTGCGCTCGACCGAGTCGGTGGCGCTGCACGTCCTGCGCGGCCTCGAGGAGGCGATGCTCAAGGGCGTCACCCACGACCTGATCGTGCGCACCCGCACCGCGGTCGCTCTCTACATCCTCAACAACAAGCGCGGCCATCTCGCCGATCTCGAGCGCCGCTTCGGCCTCGACATCACCGTGCTCGCCGACGATCACGCCAGTCAGGCCGGTCACCTCTACATCGTCGAGAAGGGCGATCCGGTGGTGCCGCGCGAGCGGCCGGAAGCGCCGGTGACGCCGGTGGCGATCGAAGAGCCCGAGGAAGAGGTCTTCGAAGAGGAGATCGAAGAGGAAGCCGAGGCGCCGCGTCGCGAGCGCGCCGAGGCCGACCGTGGTGGCGAAGGCGACAACAATCGCCGCCGCCGTCGTCGTCGCCGCCGCGGTCGTGGCCGTGGCGAAGGGGCGTCGGAAGGTGGCCCGTCCGACGCTGCGGAAGCCGCCGAGGGCGAGTTCGAGGACGGCGCCGAGGGCGACGAGGCCGAAGGCGAGGTCGAAGCGACCGAAGCCGGCGCTCCCGCCAACGGTGACCAGCCCCGCAAGAAGCGCCGGCGCGGCCGTCGCGGCGGTCGTCGCAATCGTGGCGAAACCGGCGAGGCCGGCTCCGAGGCCGGCGGCGTCGAGGGCGAGGCCGACGAGGTCGAAGGCGAGGCCGAGGAGGCTGCTGCCGAGATCGGTGCGGCCGAGACCGTCGCCGAGGAGATCCCCGACGTCGTCGTGGTCGACCGCGAGACGCTCGAGGCCGAGGTGAAGGCCGAGGAAGAGGCCGCCAAGGCGGCGAAGCCGAAGCGCACCCGGGCGCCGCGCAAGACCGCCAAGGCCAAGGCTGCCGAAGAGGCCGCCGCTGCCGAGGCCGCCGCCGCGGAAGCCGCTGCCGAACCGGCCGCCGAAGCACCCGCTCCGGCCGTCGAGGAAGCTCCCGCCGCCGAAACGCCCCCGGCCGCCGAGGAAGCTCCGGCTGCGGTCGCCGAGGAGGCTCCGGCCCCTGAAGAGGCCCCCGACGTCGAAGAGCCGGCGGCCAAGCCGGCCCCGATCTCGACCGAGCTTCCGCCCGATCAGCCGAAGAAGAAGGGCTGGTGGTCCAAGAAGGGCTTCCTGTGAGGTCTTCACACGAGATGTGAACGAGGCGAAGGCCGGGAGCGATCCCGGCCTTCGTCGTTTTCAGATGGCCGAAAGACCTGTCCGGCGGATGCCTGCCGAGCATGAACGCCCCGTCGTCGACACAGTCGTTGATTGCGACATTCGGAGATGGCAGCCTGAAAGGGATACGGGGAGGACCGTCTCATGTCGACTTACTTCATCGCTTTCTGGAATCTCGAGAACCTCTTCGCGCCGGAGAACTACCCGGAGCGAGAACCGTGGATCGCCAAGGAGGTCGCCGGCGATCTGAAGGGCTGGAGTCCCGATCTCTTCGCCCGGAAGATCGGGCAGTTGCGCCACATCATCACGCGGATGAACGGCGGCGCCGGACCCGACCTTCTCGGCGTCTGCGAGGTCGAGAACCGCTATTGCCTGGATGCCCTTTCCGCCGCCCTGAACGCGGCGCTTCCGGAACGGCGCTACGACGTCGTCCATTTCGATTCGACCAAGGACCATCGCGGCATCGACACGGCCTTCCTCTTCGATCGCGATCGTCTCGACGTCGACCCCGACAAGGTCTTCTCCCACTGGGTGATGCGGCGCACGGGAACGCGCGACATCACGCAGGCGACCTTCACGACGAAGGCCGGCAACGACTTCGTCGCCCTGTGCAACCACTGGCCGTCGCGCTCCGGCGGTGCCGCGAACGAAAGCGCCGGATTCCGCATGACCGCCGGTGAAACCCTCGGCTACTGGCACGAGCGCATCCGCGAAGAACGCGGCGAAGACATCCCGGTGATCGCCATGGGCGACTTCAACGACGATCCGCACGATCCGTCGCTGACCATCCATGCTCGAGCGACGCGGGAACGCGACGACGTGGAGAACGCCACTTCGGCCCGCTTCTACAACCTCACCTGGAATATCCTGCGGCAGGCGGTGATCGACCTTTCGGGTAAGGCTCGCACGCTCTACGGGTCGCTCTACTTCAAGGGAGACGGAAACTCGTTCGATCAACTGCTGGTGTCGCGGGCATTCCTGCTCGGCCGATCGTCGTTGCGGGTTCTCGAAGCGACGACACGCATCGAAGCCTTTCCCGAGATGGTCGCCAAATCGAAGAACGAAGGTCCCGTCCGCTTCGGTCTGCCGAAGGGTGACCCGGCCGAATACGTCGATCTCGACGGCTTTTCCGATCATTTCCCCGTCTCGGTGACGATCGAGGAGACCGTGACGAGCTGAGATTCGCGGTCGAGCCGGGTCGGCATTCGTCCGTCCGGCTCGCCTTCCCTCACCTCAACCAGCCGCCCAGCCGCGCTACCGCCTCCTCCATGTCGGCCGGCGTGCCGGCGAACGAGAAGCGGACGTAGCGGTTGCCGCGGGCAGCGTCGAAGTCCGGGCCCGGGGTCGCGGCGACGCCGGCCTCGTTCAACATGCGCTTCACGAAGTCGAGGCTGTCGTTGGAGAAGCGGGCGATCGAGGCATAGGCGTAGAAGGCGCCGTCGACGGGGAAGAGATCCTCGAAGCCGAGACGCGGCAGGTGGTCGAGAAGGTAGGCGCGGTTCGCCGCGTAACCGGCCTTCACCCGGTCGAGCTCGAGCGTGGCTTCGGGCGCGAAGGCGGCGATGGCGGCGCGCTGCGAGATCTCGTTGTTGGAGAGCGTCAGGTTCTGCGCCAGCCGGTCGATCGGCTTCACCAACTGCTCCGGCATGATCATCCAGCCGATGCGCCAACCGGTCATGCAATAGTACTTGGAGAAGGAGTTGATGACGATCGCTCGATCCGAGGTGGCGAGCGCCGTCGACTGGACGCCGTCGTAGACGAGGCCGTGGTAGATCTCGTCGGAAATGAACCACAGGCCGAGTTCGTCGCAGGTCCGGACCAGCGCCTCGAGGGCTTGCGGCGTGTACATCGTCCCCGTCGGATTGGCCGGGCTCGCCACCAGCACGCCGTGCAGCGGCTTTTCGGCGTGCGCCCGGCGGATCATCTCCGGGGTCAGCGCCCAGCGGGTGTCACGGCCGCATTCGATCTCCACCGCCTCGAGGCCGAGCGCCGCCAAGAGGTTGCGATAGGCGGGATAGCCCGGCGTCGGCATGGCGATGCGGGCGCCGACATCGAAGGCCGCGAGGAAGGCGAGCGTGAAGGCCCCCGACGACCCGGCAGTGACCGCCACCCGGTCGGAGGGAATGTCGATGCCGTAGGTCGTGGCGTAGTGAGCGGCGATCGCTTCGCGCAGCGGCCGGATGCCGAGCGCTTCGGTGTAGCCGAGCCGGCCCTCCAGCGCCCGGCGCGCCGCATCGAGCACCGGTTTCGGCGCCGAGGCGCCGGGCTGGCCGACCTCCATGTGGACCACCCGATGACCGGCGCGCTCGCGCTCCACCGCCGCCGACAGCACCTCCATGGCGATGAAGGGGGCGACCTGCGAGCGGGACGACGGCAGAAAGGACGACATGGGCGAGCTCCGTTGGCGCTGGGCCGCCAGCTTTAGACGATGTCGGGGGTGTCCGGCCAGAGGGTGCGTCGCCGCTGCCGCACCGCCGAAGAAATGGGCGCTCCGCATCGGTCCGCGGCTGGAGGTCGACGGCGGCCATGCTAAGGTCCTACGTAGTCACCCGGGGGGCCGCCCCCCCCCAACCACCACCGACCGCCCGTCTTCCCGAGAGATCCGGCGGTCGATCGTCCGTGACGAGCCCTTCCCGAGAGGACCGACGACGATGAATGCCACTTTCGAATTGCCGACCGACGGTCCCGAGAAAGACCGTCCGCTCTTCGACGACATCCGCCTCCTCGGCCAGATCCTCGGCGACATCGTGCGCGAGCAGGACGGCGAGGCCGCCTTCGAGGTGGTCGAGGCGATCCGCCGCCTGTCCGTCGCCTTCGAGCGCGACGCCGACGCCGAAGCCGGCCGCAACCTCGATGCACTGCTGAAGCGCCTCGGACCCTCGGAGACGGTGTCGGTGATCCGCGCCTTCACCTATTTTCTCCCACCTCGCCAATCTCGCCGAGGATTGCCACCACCTGCGCCGTCGGGCGGTCCATCACGCCCGCGACGAACACCGCGACGGCTCCCTCCTCAAGGCCTTCGATCGGTTCGAAGCGGCCGGGATCGACGGCGCCGCGGTCACCCGGGCGCTGCAACGCGCCTGGGTGTCGCCGGTGCTCACCGCCCACCCGACCGAGGTGCAGCGCCAGTCGATCCTCGACGCGGAACGCGCCATCGCGACGCTTCTCGCCGAACGCGACCGCCTGGTGAACCGGCGCGACCGCGCCGCCAACGAGGCCCAGATCAAGGCACGCGTCGCCCAGCTCTGGCAGACGCGCGTCCTGCGCTTCGTCAAGCTGACGGTCGAGGACGAGATCGAGAACGTTCTCGGCTACTACCGCAGCACCTTCCTGGCGCAGATCCCCCGCCTCTACGCCGATCTCGAAGCGCTCACCGGCCAGCCGGTGGCGCCGTTCTTCCGCATGGGCAACTGGATCGGCGGTGACCGCGACGGCAACCCCAACGTCACCGCCGCGACGCTGGAGACGGCGCTGCGCCGCCATGCGGAAGTGGCGCTCGAGCACTATCTCGACGAGATCCATCGCCTCGGCCGGGAGCTGTCGATGTCGGGGGTGCTGGTGTCGCAGACCGCGGAACTGGTGGCGCTCGCCGAGGCCTCCGCCGACACCAGCGCCCAACGGCGCGACGAGCCCTATCGCCGGGCACTGATCGGCGTCTACGCGCGGCTCGCCGCCACCTTCGAGAAGCTGGTGGGGGTGCCCGCCGCCCGCCGCGCCGTCAATTCCAGCACACCCTACGCGAAGGCCGCCGACTTCCTCGCCGATCTCCGGGTGGTGGAGGATTCGCTCCGGCGCAATCACGGTGCGCCGTTGCTGCCGATCCGTCTCGCCGGACTGATCCGCGCCGTCGAGGTCTTCGGCTTCCATCTGGCGACGACCGACCTGCGCCAGAGTTCCGACCAGCACGAGCTGGTGGTCGCCGAACTGCTCGCCGCCGCGAAGGTCGAACCGGACTATCTGGCGCTCGACGAGGCTGCCCGGCGAGCCCTGCTCCTGCGCCTCCTCGCCGAGCCGCGACCGCTCCGGGTGCCGAACACCGCCTATTCGGCGCTGACGACGAGCGAACTCGCCATCTTCGAGACGGCGCGACGGCTCAGAGCCGACTTCGGGCCGGAGGCGATCCGCCACTACATCATCAGCCACACCGAGACGGTCTCCGACCTGCTCGAGGTGCTCGTCCTGCAGAAGGAATGCGGGCTGATGCGCGGCACCGTCGGGCCCAACGAAGCGGCGGTGGTCGATCTCGTGGTGGTGCCGCTGTTCGAGACCATCGACGACCTGCGCGCCGCCGAACCGATCGTCCGCGACTTCTACGACCTGCCGGGCGTCGAGGCGATGGTGCGCGCCTCCGGCGCCGAGCAGGACGTCATGCTCGGCTATTCCGACAGCAACAAGGATGGCGGTTATTTCACCTCGAACTGGGAGCTCTACCGCGCCTCGACGGCGCTCGGCCGCCTCTTCGCGGCGAAGCCCGGCATCGCGCTGCGCCTCTTCCACGGTCGCGGCGGCGCCGTCGGCCGCGGCGGCGGGCCGGCCTACGAGGCGATCATCGCCCAGCCGCCGGGCACGGTGAAGGGTCAGATCCGCCTCACCGAACAGGGCGAGGTGATCAACGCCAAATACGCCAACCCGGAGATCGGCCGGCGCAATCTCGAGACGCTGATGAGCGCCGCGTTGGAGACGTCGCTTCTGAGGCGCACCGAGAAGGCGGCGCCCGAATTCCTGGCGCTGGCCGAACGGATCTCCGAGGCGAGCCGCAAGGCCTATCGCGCGCTCGTCTACGACACCCCCGGCTTCGTCGACTACTTCTTCGCCGCCACCCCGATCGCCGAGATCGCCCAGCTCAACATCGGCTCGCGTCCCGCCTCCCGCAAGGCGACCCGCCGCATCGAGGATCTGCGCGCCATCCCCTGGGGCTTCTCCTGGGGCCAGAGCCGCGTGACGCTGCCGGGCTGGTACGGCTTCGGCACGGCGATCCGACAGGTGATCGCCGAGGCGCCGGACACCGCGCCGATGCTGCTCGCCCGGATGAACGCCGAATGGCCGTTCTTCCGCACCCTCGTCTCCAACATGGACATGGTGCTCGCCAAGGCCGACCTGCGCATCTCGCGCCGATACGCCGAGTTGGTTCCCGACCGAGCGCTGTCGGAGAAGATCTATGCCGAGATCGAGGCGGAGTGGACGCGCACCGTCGAAGCGCTGGCGCTGGTCACCGGGATGAGCGACCGGCTCGCCGACAACCCGACGCTCGCCCGCTCGATCGCGCACCGCTTCGCCTACATCGCGCCGCTCAACCACATGCAGGTGGAGCTGCTGCGCCGCTGGCGCGAGGGCAACCGCGAGGAGAAGACCCAGCGCGGCATCCTCATCACCATCAACGGCATCGCCGCGGGCCTGCGCAACACCGGCTGAAGCGCCATGTCGAGGAGCGGGGGCCACACGACGGAGGCGATCACGCCCCCGTCGTTCCGGAGGCGACCCGCTTTCGGCTCGGCGCCTCGAAGGCGATCGCGGAAAGCCGCTCGGGTCGACCGTAGTAGTAGCCCTGGAAATGATCGATGCCGACACCTCGGAGCCGCTGTATCTGCTCCTGTGTCTCGATACCTTCCGCGGTGACGCTCAGCCCGTATCGCCGCGCGATGAAGATCGTCGCCTCGATGATCGCGAAGTCCCGCTCGTCCTGGCTGACGACGAAGGACCGGTCGATCTTGACGCCATCGATCGGAAGCTGACGCAAGCGGGAGAGCGCCGAATAGCCGGTGCCGAAATCGTCGACGACGATCCGCACGCCATGCTCCGACAGGCGGCGCAGCCCCTCGATCACCACCGGGCCGCACTCCTCGTCGAAGGCCGACTCGGTCACCTCGATCTCTAGGAGCTCCGTCGGGAGCCCCGTCGTCTCGAGCGTCATGAGGACCTGATCGACCCACCCTTCGCTCAGAATCTGGCGGATCGACACGTTGACGGCGACACCGACCGGAGCGCCCGCCGCCTGCCACGCGACCGCATCTCGGCAGGCGCGCACCAGAACCCACTGGCCGAGGTCGACGATATGACCCGTCTCTTCGGCGATCGGAATGAATTCCGCCGGCGATACGACCCCGAGATTGCCGTGCGTCCACCGCACCAACGCTTCGCGCTGATGAACCGCACCGGTCTTCGCATCGACGATCGGCTGATAGTAGACCTCGAAACACTCGTCGTAGTTCGCTTGGCGCAGTTCGAAGCCGATCTCCTGACGCCGGCGCTGACGCTCGGCGACATTCGCATCGAAACGCAAGAATTTCGAGCGGCCGGTGCGCTTGGCCTCGGTGCCGGCGAGATCGGCGGCGTGGATCGCCTGCGTCACGCCGAGCCCGTCTTCGGGGTGGACCGCGATGCCGATGCTGGCGCCGAGACCGAGCACGCGTCCCTCGACTTCGAGAGGTGCCTGCGCCACGTCTCTGAGATCGGCCGCGATCTCTTCGATCCGACGATCGAAGTTCTCGCCATCCGGCAGCATGACGAGGAATTCGTCGCCGCCCCACCGAGCGATGGCCGCGTCTTTCGGCGACAGCATGGCGAAACGGTTGGCGATCTTGCGCAGGACGATGTCGCCGACCTCGTGACCGAGCGTGTCGTTGACGCTCTTGAAACGATCGAGATCGAGAAAGAGGACGGCGAAACGGGCGGAGGCGTCGGCGGCGACGATCGCATCCAGACGGCGGCGGATACCGCGACGGTTGAGCAGCCCGGTCAAGATGTCGTGGTCGACCATGTCCGCGAGCTTCTGGGTGCGCTCCTCGACTCGGCGCTCGAGGCTGGTGTTGATCTTCTCCACTTCGTCGGCGTGGCGGCGGACGCGGACGAAGAGCTGCTGGTTCTCGCGCGCCAGCCGGAACGAACGGACCAGCGCCCGGTGGTTGGCCGAAATGCCGACATACATGGTGCCGAAGAAGAGTATGCCGAGAGCCGAGAGCACATATTCCGGCTCGTCGAGCATCACCAGCCGTATACAACTCGGCAGCAGCATCATTGCGATGTAGATGCGTCCGACCACCAGCCGCGATGCGAGAACGCCCATCGCGCCGCCGGCGAGCGACGAGACGATGATGAGGAACACGTGACGCTCTCTCATCGCCATGTCGGGAAGCTCGAACCACGCCAACACCACCCAGGGCATCGCCGCCGCGAACAGACCGACGGCGTGGCCGAGGCGGATCGCGCGGAACCGCGCCGGATCGGAGCCCCACGACTCGCGTAGCGACCGGACGCTCCATGCCTGGATCACCAGACGCGCACCGGCGGCGGCGGCGATGGCGGCGAGCCAGAGTCCGATCCAGGTCTCGCTCGACCACGCGACGAAGGAAAAGCCGATCGCCGAAACGAGGCTCACGAAGATGCTGGGCAGGTTGTTGCGCAAGGCGACGGCGGTGAGGTCGACCTGCACACCATGATTGATTTCTCGTTCGATATCGCCGTTCAAAATCGGTCCCGCCGGGCGCAGCTCCCGCCGCACGCCTTCCGCGCCGCCGTCCGGATATGACACGCTGCCGATCGGTTGTTCGGCGTCGGTTCTCATCGATGACCAGTTGGCGATATCCATGTGCGCCCCCTCGAGTGCACCCACAGACTGCATGCCGACCGGTAACAGCGAGTAAACAGCTCGATATTTCACGCGATATCTGTCGCCGTGACGTCGCGGTACCCGTCCTCGGATACATCGTTCGACACGTTCTCGCTGGTGATGGAACATGCGGATCGGAGGGTCACCGACCGCTGCTGCTGTCCGACGCCCCTCCTCGGCGCGATGGCGCACTCCCACCCCGTCACTTCGGCCGCCGGCCCGTCAGATCGATCACCGCCGACATGCCGGAGTGGCCGACGCCCTCGTCCATCACCTCGTCGCGCTCGGTGATGACGACACCGTCGAAATCGCCGAAGGCGTCTTCGAGCAGGGCGCGGGTGTACATGTTCTCAGGCGTCTTCGGGCCGCCGGTGCCGTAGGCGATCTGCTCGGGGCGGTAGCCCTCGAGGATCAGGAGACCGCCCGGCTTCAGGGCGCGGCGGATGTGCGCGAAGATCTCGGCGCGCTCCGGCGGGGTGGCGAACTGGAAGAAGATCGCCGCGATCACGTCGAAGCTCGCCTCGGGCCAGTCCCAGACGAGGAGATCGGCGGTCACCGTCTCGATCGTCACGCCGCGGGCGGTGGCGAGCGCCCGCGCCTTGGCCTGGGCCGCCGGCGAGAAGTCGACCGAGACCACTTCGAGACCGCATTCCGCCAGGAAGACGCCGTTTCGCCCCTCCCCGTCGGCGATCGCCAGCGCCCGCCCGGCTTTCGGCAGAACCTCCCGGCAGGAGGCGAGAAAGGCGTTGGGGGCGGTCCCGAAGACGTAGGATTCGGTGGCGGCGAAACGGGAATTCCAGCGCTCGAATTCGGCGGAGCTCATCGCAGGACCTCGCGGCGACGATAAAAGATCGGCCCCGGGCGAGCCCGAGGCCGAGGGTGGTATCGATGATCATATGGGGCATTCGATGCGGGGTGGAACCCCTGCCCTCACCCGCGTCTGCGCACGGACCCGGCGAACCGGCGGCTCGCTGCCGCCGGTTCGTTCGGGCGTTTCCTCCGATCAGTCCTTCTCGACGAGATGCTCGGCGAGCACCTCGACGATCGAAGCGAGTTCACCTCCCCAGCCGATGCCGGTCTTGGCTTCGTCCATGGTCAGGCGGCAGTTGGCGCAGGACGACATCAGCGTGGTGGTGCCGGTCTGCTCGACCTGCTTGGTCTTGATCTTGAACACCTCGAAGCGGATCGGCGCGGAACGGGCGATCGCCTGGACACCGCCGCCACCGCCGCAGCACCAGTTGGCGTTCTCGGTCGGGGTCATCTCCTTGAAGTTCGGCGCGAAGCCCTCGAGCAGATAACGCGCGTCACCGGCCGCACCGCCGCGCCGCGAGATCTGGCAGGGGTCGTGGTAGGTGAAGGCTTTGTCGTAGGGCTTGAACTCGAGCTTGCCCTCGCGCTTCAGCTTGGCGAGATATTCGGTGATGTGGAACACCTCGAACGGCAACGGACGACCGATGACGTTGGCCGCCTGCCAGCGCATCACACCATAGGCATGACCGCATTCGGGGATGATCACCGTCTTGACGCCCATCTGCTCCGCCGCTTCGACGATGCGCAGGGTCAACGTCTTGGCGATGTCTGCCTTGCCGGCGAGATAGCCGAAGTTGGTCGCCTCATAGCCCGTCGACGAGAAGGTCCAGTTGACGCCGGCGGCGTTGAGCAGCTTGCCCATCGACACGATCGAGTCCGGGTACTTCATCATCTCGATCGACGAGACGGTGAGCAGCACCTCGGCGCCTTGTCTGTCGAGCGGCAGATCGACCTCGTTGTCGTCGGCCAGCCACTCGAGACGATCGGCGAGCTTCTCGGAGGTGAGGCCGAGCGGGCTGCCGCGGTCACGAGCGTTCTCGGCCGCCGCGAAGAGGTCGGCCGGGCCGATGCCGGCGGCGTTCATCGCCTGCCGCGTCGCCGCGGTGATCGAGGCGATGTCGATGCCCATCGGACACACCAGCGTGCACCGGCCGCACATGTTGCAGGTGTCGAAGATCAGCTCTTCCCACAGCTTCAGATCGTCCGCGGTGATCTTCGGCGCCAGGCCGAGCATCCCGAGGAAGCCGGTGCGGGCCTTGTGGGCCTTGGCGATCGGCAGGATCTTCCAGGCCGGCGTGTATTTCGGGTCCTTGGTCGCCTGATAGAAATGGCAGGCTTCCGCGCACAGGCCGCAGTGGACGCAGGCCTCCGCCCAGGTCGCGAGCGGCCGTCCGACGAGCGCCAGGAACTTGTCCGCGGCCGCCTGGACGTTGATCGTATCGGTCATGACGAACGTCTCCTATTGGCTCAGCTGACGCGGATCTGCATCAGTTCCTCCCCGTCCGGATCGGTGACGTGCACCGCACAGGCGAGGCAGGGATCGAAGGAGTGGATGGTGCGCTGGATCTCGAGCGGCTGCTTCGGATCGTGCATCTTGTGCCGATCCATGAGCGCGGCTTCGTAGGCACCCGGCTGGCCCGACGGATCGCGAGGACCGGCGTTCCAGGTCGAGGGCACCACCGCCTGATAGTTGGCGATCTTGCCGTTCTCGATGACGATGTAATGGGCGAGACCGCCGCGCGGCGCCTCCATGAAGCCGACGCCCTTGCACTTGGACGGCCAAGTGGAGGGTTCCCACTTGTCCGGGTTGTGGACGTCGAGCTTGCCGACCTTGATGTTGGCGGTCAGCGCGTTCAGCCAGCTGTCCATGTGATCGGCGATGAGCTTGGTCTCGAGGGTGCGCGCGGCGGTCCGGCCGAGCGTCGAGAACATCGCGGTGATCGGCAGGTCGAGCTTCTTCAGCGCCATGCCGGCGAGTTCCTGAACCTCCTTGTTGCCCTTCGCGTACATGATCAGGACGCGAGCGAGCGGGCCGACCTCCATCGGCTTGCCCTTCCAGCGCGGCGCCTTCAGCCAGGAATATTCCTTGTCGACGTCGAGGTGGGTGTAGGGGGTCTTCGGCCCGGTGTAGGCGAACTTGGTCTCGCCGTCGTAGGGGTGCAGACCCTTGTCCTTGCCGCCGGCATACTCGTACCAGGAATGGCCGACGAACTCCTGGATCTGCGCCGGATCGTTGAGATCGATCGGATGGATCTTGGAGACGTCGCGGTCGAGGATGATGCCCTGCGGCACCAGGAAGGTGGAGGCGTCCCAGGGCGCCTTCTCGGGGAAGTCGCCGTAGGAGAGGAAGTTGCCGAGGCCTTCGCCGCGGGCGAACCAGTCCTTGTAGAACGACGCGACGGCCAGCGTGTCGGGCACGTAGACCTCGTCGACGAACGCCCGCATCTTCTGGATGATCTGGCGGACCTGTTCGAGACCGAGGATGTTGACCGCGGTCGAGGCGGCGCCCGATCCGGCGACCGGCGCCGAGGAGATCGGCGACGGCGCGCCGCCGACCAGGAAGTTCGGATGCGGGTTCTTGCCGCCGAAGATGGTGTGGATCTGCACCACGTCGCGCTGCCAGGCCAGCGCCTCGAGATAGTGGGCGACCGCCATCAGGTTGGCTTCCGGCGGCAGCTTGTACTCGGGATGGCCCCAGTAGCCGTTGGAGAAGATGCCGAGCTGGCCACCTTCGACGAACTTCACCAGCCGCTTCTGCACGTCGGCGAAGTAGCCGGGGCTCGATTTGGCGTAGGTCGAGATCGACTGCGCCAGCTCCGAGGTCGCCTTGGGATCGGCCTTCAGCGCCGAGACCACGTCGACCCAATCGAGGGCGTGCAGGTGATAGAAGTGCATGACGTGGTCGTGCACATACTGCGCGCCGGTCATCAGGTTGCGGATCAGCTGCGCGTTCTCCGGGATCACGTAGCCGACGGCGTTCTCGACCGAACGCACCGAGGCGAGACCATGGACCAGGGTGCAGACGCCGCAGATGCGCTGGGCATAGGCCCAGGCGTCGCGCGGATCGCGGCCCTTGAGGATGATCTCGATGCCGCGCACCGAAGTGCCCGACGAGTAGGCCTTGGTGATGGCGCCGTCGGCGCCCGTCTCGGCTTCGATACGAAGGTGACCCTCGATTCTGGTGATGGGGTCGACGACGACACGCTCGGTCATTGGCCGCGCTCCGGGTTCATTGGCACCCGGCCGTCATCCTGAGGAGAGGCCGAGGCGGGAGAGAGGGCGGGCGGAGGCTCTCCGCCCGTACGAAGGTCGATCAGACGCCGCGCCGGGCGAGGAACGCGCCGGTGGTGCCCCTCGACACGAAGACGAGGAAGGCATGGAACAGCTTGCCGAACGGCAGCCACACGAAGAGCAGCGCCACCGACAGGATGTGGATGGCCAGCAGCGTCTCGTAGCGGGCGCCGACGTGGCCGACCGCGACCAGACCGGTGATCACCGGAAAGACCGTGACGAACCACGCGAAGTAGTCGCCGACGCCGGAGATGAAGCGCTGCACCGGATTGGTGAGGCGGCGAACCAGGGCGGCGACCAGCGACACCAGCGTGATCGCGCCGACCACGTAGACGACGCCGGAGGGCAGCGTCGGCCAGGAGAGGCCCGTCAGGTTCTTGATGAACAGCACGTGCGGGCGGAAGCCGAACACGACGATCGCCAGACCGATGTGGAACACCCATCCGTTGAAGAAGGAGAAGCGTTCGGCGAAGGCGAAGGTCGGATGCGGCACCATGCGGCGGAAGATCTCCCGCAGCGCCGCGCCGACCGGGCCCGGAGTGCCGAGCCGCGGCACCGTGCGATCGGCGGGCTTGCCGAGGAACAGGATGGCCAGCAGGCGCCAGAGGGTGCCGAAGACCAGGACCACCATGGCGACGTTGATCGCCGGGCCGCGTGCGAAATCCAAGAGATCCATGGTCCTCACCCCTTGTTCAGGCTGGACTTGCGATGGCGGGCGACCGCGGCTGCGGCCACGCCGGCGACCGCACCGGCCAGAGCCGCGCCACCGACGAGCTTGGCGGTCGGGCCGATCGAGGCCGACAGCGGCACGTAGAAGCCGCCCTTGTCCCAGAAATCCGGTTCCGAGCAGCCGAGGCACCCGTGACCCGACTGGATCGGGAAGGACACGCCGCCGTTCCACTTCATGGTGGCGCAGGCGTTGTAGGTGACCGGCCCCTTGCAGCCGAGTTCGTAGAGGCACCAGCCGTCGCGCGCGCCCTGATCGTCGAAGGCATGGGCGAACTGGCCGCGCTCGTAGAACGGCCGGCGATAGCAGCGGTCGTGGATGTTCTCGCCGAAGAAGGCCTTCGGCCGACCGAGATGGTCGAGCTCGGGCACCTTGCCGAAGGAGAGGAGGTAGGCGACCGTGCCGGTCATCGCCTCCGGGATCGGCGGGCAGCCGGGGATGTTGATCACCGGCTTGTCCTTGACCAGATCGCCGATCGACACCGCGCCGGTGGGGTTCGGATTGGCCTTGGGGATGCCGCCGTAGGTGGCGCAGGTGCCGACCGCGATGACGGCGAAGGCGTCCTTCACCGTCTCCATCAGCGTGTCGTAGTTGGAGTGGCCGGCGGTGGTCGAATAGATGCCGCCGTCCTTCATGGGCACCGAGCCGTCGACGACGACGACGTACTTGCCCTTGTTCTCGGCCATCGCCGCGTGGCGCGCCGCTTCGATCGCCTCACCCGACGCCGCCTGCAGCGTGTGGTGATAGTCGAGCGAGATGAAGTCGAAGATCAGGTCCTCGAGCGTCGGGCCCTTGGACCGGGTGATCGACTCGGTGCAGCCGGTGCACTCCTGGAAGGAGAGCCAGATCACCGACTGCCGCTTGGCCTTGGCCAGTTCCGCCGCCATCGCTCGCGAGGTCGCCGGAGGCAGCGCCATCAGCGAGCCGAGCCAGGACGCGTATTTGACGAAGGCGCGACGCGACACGCCGTGCTCCGCCAGTCGTTCGCCGAGTGTCTTCTGTTCAGCCACGGGACATGTCCTCCTCGTCGGCAGCGGTTGGTTCTTGTGGTCCGGTCGTGACGACGGCGTCGGCCATGCGCCGGGCGGCGAAGGCGACGTCGTCGGGATGGGAAACGAGAATTTCGGGGATGCGGGTGACCTGCACCTCTTCGGCGACGACGTCCTCGCCGTCTCCGAAGTGCCGCACCCACCAGATGCCGGCCCAGCCGGTCTCCCGCACCTCCGAGCGGCCGGCGACCGCGAGGGTCACGGTGACCTCGCCGGTGCCGAGCTTCTCGGCCAGCGCCTCGAGATCGGCCGGCCCGAAGGGCAGGCTCCTCAGATCGACCACCGTCTCCTCGCCGGTCTCGGCGAGGCGGGCGAGCGCATGCGCCAGTTCGGCGAAGACGGCGTCGGCGAGCGAGGCTGCGGGGGCCGGATGGCCGCAGTCGGCGTTCATCGTGAAGCTCCCCAGCTCTCGAGGATCGCCGCGACCTCGCCGCGCGCCTGCGGCACCGCGGCCAGGACTTCCGCCTGCGGTTCGGCGCCGAGGCTCAGATCCCCGGCCTGGATGGCGACGAGCGCCCGGCGGGCGGGCTTGGTGCCGATCAGGTCGGCGGTGAGGATCAGGTCGGAAACGGCGATCTCGTGGGGGGTCGAGCGGTTGGTGCGCAACAGCGCATCCATGTCGTCGCCCTCGAAGCGGCGCACTTCGCCGACGGAACCGCCGAAGTCGGCGGCGTCGACGAGGATCACGCCACCGGCATTCTCGATCAGGGGGAGGAGTGCGAGGCCGATGGTTCCGCCGTCGTGATAGACGACGCCGTCCTCGGCACTTCCGTCGCGTTCGGCCGCTTCGATGAGTTCACGCACGACGTGAACGCCGATCCCGTCGTCGGTCAGGATGGTGTTGCCCACCCCCAACACCACGATACCGGATCCGTTCTCGTCCTGTGACATGATACCACCCGAGCATGTGTACTTTATGGACTTCTAATATGCGCAAGCTTTGACCAGGATCAAAAATCTTCTGGAATACCAGAGTGCGCCATCGGCGCTTTCGAGCCTGCTTTTCCCGTCGCCTCGCGGCGCCGGAGGATCCTTTTCGCAGGTGGAGAGAGGGTGCGCGGACGAATCCTCCCCCGTTCGGTGCCGAGCCGTCGCGAAGAAGGCACGGCACCGAGTCGTTCGAGCTCTGCTGTTATTTCAGATCTGGGGATACGGCGCCTTGTCCGGCGTCGGATCAGCCGCCGCAGCCGGCGAAGCCGTCCGCCGCCATCTTGGCGTCGTACTTGTCGGCGACCGCCGGACCGGGGGTGAGCGTTCCCTTGACGTCGCCCCAGTTCTCCGGCTCCAGCTCGACCATCCACGCGGCGTAGGGGTCGTCGTTGGCCAGCGTCGGCGTGGCGACGAGGGCGTCGTTGACCGCCGCGACGTTGCCGCCGGCGGCCGACTTGGCCGGGCCGACCCACTTGCCGCTCTCCACCGTCGCGCAGGACTTGCCCGCGGCGATCGGCTTGCCCGGCTTCTTCGGCGTGAAGGCGACGAGCTTGCCGGCCAGCGCCACGGCGACCTGGGTCATGCCGATGCGCACCTTGCCGTCCGGCATCTCGCGATACCAGGTGTGGGAGTCGACGTCGTAGAGCAGATCGTCGGGGAGGTTGCAGCCACGAACCACGGGCATTTTCGTCTTCCTCTGTTCGATCTCGGTCGCTTCTCGGTCCGGAGCGGCGCTCGCGACCCTGGTCGCAGGTGGCCCGGCCGATCTTCTTCGAGGAAACCTCACGGCTTCCTGATTCCTCGCCGACTTGCCGCGGCTCGGTCGAGCCTAAGTCGCGGCAGCGGCGAAATCCATCCTCGGGTGGCGGTCGCAACGTTCCTCGGAACGGAACGGACGCCTCGCCGAAGGGCCGGTTCGGCGCCCGCTCCGACGGCTCCCGTCGGCGTGAGCCGAACGTCGGCGGGAGCCCTCCGTCGTGGGGGGCCCCGACGGAACGCTCAGTAGGTGAGCACCTTGACCTCGTCGTCCTCCATGACCTGTTCGATCAGGTAGGCGCCGCCGACCACACCCGAGCATTCGGGGATCAGATCGTCGACGGTCATGTCGTAGAGTTCGAGGTTGGGCGAGCACGATTTGAACACCGCGCCGGCCTCGTGGGCGTCCTTGATGAAGTCGTAGACCGACTTCGGGCTGCCCTCCTTCACCACCAGTTTCTCCGCCACGCCCTTCTTCATCAGGATACCTGAGGCGGCGGTGCAGATCACCTCGACCTCGTAGTCCATCGCCGCGGCGACGGTCGCCTGGAAGAACGGCGCGCCCAGTTCCGCCGGATCGCGCGGATCGGTGTTCGCCAAGATGATCAGGAGCTTGCTGGCCACGTCTATTCTCCTCCTGTTCGACCGAAGGGCGCGGTATCCGCATCGACTCCGAGGTCTCACATTATGATATTCTAATGTTACGACCCTTCGCCGCCTTCGGCGTCCGTCTTTTCCCTCTGCGACAGCGCTGTCAGCTGGAAACGGGGTTTCCAGAGAAGGCCGTTTCGATGGCGTCGGCGAAGTCACCCGCCCCCGCCGAAAGCAATCCGATCTCCGCCGCGGCGAAGAACGCCTCGATGCGCGGCCGGACCTCGTCCAGCGTCGCGCCGCGCAATGCCGCCTCCAGATCGAAGACCGTCCGAGGCGGTGTGACGAAGAAATCGCCGGTGATCAGGGCTTCGCGGATGCGCGGGGCGGTCCCCTCCCCCTCCAGGCGGACGAAGGCCTCGATGGTTCCACCCTTTCCGGTGATGGAAGCATGGCGAGCATCTTCCGCCGGCGTGTCGATCTCGGCGACGAAGTCGTCGGTGCCGATCTCCTCGTCGTGCGCGGCTTTCGCCAGATCCTCTTCCCGTACGGTGATGGCGCCGCGCTCCGTCGCGATGCCGAGACCGTCGCGGAAGCCGGCGAGCAGCGCCTCCTGGATCGCCTCGCGGGTCGGCATGTCGTCGCCGAGCAGGCCCTTCAGCGTGGTGATGCGGGCACCGGCGTCGTCGAGCGCCCGCTTGGCGAGCTTGGCGGCCGGCACGTTCAGCGCCTGCATCATCCGCGCCGGGTCCATGTCGGCGAGGATGGTCGCCTGATAGAACAACGTGTCGCCGTCGAAGAAGCCGCCGGTGCCGGAGATCTTGCGGCCGTCGACCTCGATATCGTTGCGCGGCCGATAGCGCGCCTCGACCCCGAGTTTGGTGAGCCCGAGGGCGATCGATTCACAGATCGCTCGTGCCAGGTCGCCGAGTGAGGTGATGCCGAGCGTCGACTTGTGGAAGACCAGCTCGACGCCGAACTGGCCCTCGTCCATGTAGAGCGCGCCGCCGCCGGTGATGCGACGGACCGTGCCGACCCCGTTCTCCCGACACCAGTCGAGACGGATCTCCTTTGACAGCGACTGATGCCGTCCGACCAGCGCCGTCGGAGGGAAGGTCAGGAAGCGGATCGTGTCGGGGATCTCGCCCACCTTGTGGGCCTCGATCAGCGCCGCATCGAAGGCGATGTTGGCGCGACCGTCCCGCAAGCCCGTGTCGATGACGCGGAAGGTCTTGATCATCCTCGGGCCTCCGGCACCTTCCAGCCGAGCTGGCGGCGGATCTTGGCGCGATCCTTCTTGTTCGGCTGGAACGGGAACGAGGCGATGTTCGACGGCGGGCTGTCGCCGTAGGGCCGATCGCAGGCCGAGACGTCCTCGGCGATCTTGCCCGGGCAACCCGAGGTGCGGAACGCCGTCCCCGCCTCGATCACCGTGTCGACTTCCGCCGCCGGCAGACCGTAGTCGATCACTCGGCCGTGGTTGTCGAAGCGCATGTGCTCGAGCCGGACGTCGCGGTAGTCGATCAGGTAGCGGGCGAGTTGGACGCGGCGCCACTGGTCGCGCGGCGTCGCCGGCAGGTGGTCCATCAACGAGCCGCTCTCCGGGTAGAACGAGAACATGTGGCTGTGGCCGCCCATGTCCTTCACCCGCTGAACCATGGTCAGCATCTCGTGCTCGGTCTCGCCCATACCGGCGATCAGGTGCACACCGATCTTCTCGCGACCGAAGATGTCGGCGGCGTGCTCCATCACCTCCCAGTACTTCTCCCAGTGATGCGGTCCCTCGACGGTCTTGCCGCGAGTGCGCTCGAAGAGCTCCGGGGTCGCCGCGTCGAAGGCGACGGTGAAGATGTCGGCGCCGAGGTCCTTGAGACGCTGCACGTCGGCGCGGCTCATGGTCGTCGGGTTGGAGAGGATCGACACCGGGATGTCCGACGGATCGATCCGATCGGTCCAGGTCTTGAGCACCGTCACCGTGTCCATGTCGGACTTCGGATGGGTGATCATCGAGATGCACATGCGATGGAACGAAGTCTTCGTGCCCTGCGCCTTCACCCGATCGACGATCTCGACCATCGGCACCGCCGGCCAGTCGACGCGGATGAAGTTGCGGTCGGCGTAGTCGCGATCGGCTTCGCGATGGCGGGCGAGACCGCAATAGGCGCAGTTGGCGCGGCAGCCTTCCGGGTAGGTCAGCAGCAGATTGAGGCAGTGGGTGCAGGCGCAGCGGTGCATCTGGCCAGCCATCAGCCCCAGCGAGATCGCCGCCGCCGTCGACACCTGGACGTAGTCGGGCGAGCGCATGTCCGGCGTCTGGATGTTGTGGTTCGGCAGATAGACACCCTGGGGCGCCACCGCATTGGCCTTGACGCGCCCGCCGTTGCGGGCGTCGGCCGGCGCTTCGGCCGGGGTTCGCGGCTGCATCGCCTCGAAGGGATTGAAGTCGATCGCGCCTTCCTTGGTCGGGCGCGTCCTGACCGGGGTCTCGAGACAGCTCATGCGGGTCTCTCCTGAACGAGGATTCGGCCGCACGCCGTGCGCGCGGAAACCTTCTCCCCTCGCGGGAAAAGGTGGCCCGAAGGGCCGGATGAGGGGGCGCGCGCGAAGCGCGCAGCGAATGCAGACCGGCGGGCGCGGCGCGAAAGGCGGCTCACGGACCCCTCATCCGCCCTTCGGGCACCTTCTCCCGCAAGGGGCGAAGGGGAGAGCCCGTGGCAACGACGGGGCAGTGTCGAAAGACGGGTCATTCCGCCGCCTCCCGATCGTCCCAATAGCTTTCCCATGCGATCCAGGATCGCTGCAGTTCCGGCGGCCCCAGCCGCCCGCTCGCATGCGCCGCCATCACCGCTTCACGACGGCGGCGGGCACGGTCGAGGGCCGGACCGAAGACGTCGGCGATCTCCTCGGCGTAGTCGCCGAGGGCGGCGGCGCGTCCGGCGACGATCTCACCTGCCGCCTCGCCGGCCGTGCGTCCGGAGATCACGGCCGAGGCGATGCCGGCACCGGTCACCGGATTGGTGAGGCCGCAGGCGTCGCCGGCGAGCAGCACCGGGGTCTCGCCGAGCCATCCGGTCGGGGCCAGCAGGCCACCCGCCGGGAGCGCACCGCCGGTGATGGCGACGACGTCCCAACCGACGCGACCTTCGCGCACCAGCGTGGCGTGAAGCCCCTCGAGCAGAACCCGCAGCCAGCGGCGTTCGCCGGCGTCGACGCCGATGCCGAGATTGGCGACCTCGCCCTTGGGGAAGAGCCAGCCGTAACCGCCGGGGGTCGAAGCCGAGAGGAAGATGTCGGTGGCGCGGTGCGGCACGAGGAGCGGCACGGCGATCTGACGCGTGTGCGAGAGCACCCGGTTGACGCTGCCGATGGCGCGCCCGGCGAGCGAATGCGGCCCGTCGGCACCGACGATCACACCCGCGGTGATCCACGAGCCGTCGGAGAGGCGGACGCCACCCGCCGACACGTCCGCGACGGCGCGGCCGAAGCGGCAGTCGGCGCCCGCGGCGCGGGCCGCCTCGACCAGATGGGCGTCGAACGCGGCGCGGTCGATGATGTGCCCGGGCAACGGATCGACGCGCGATCTGTCGCCTTCGGTGTAGGTCGCCATCGCTTCGATCGGCTGGACCACGTCGCGGGAAAGATCGCGCACCTCCGCCCCGAGCGAAAGCGGCACGAACTCGGCGCACTGCACCGGAAGCCCGGGAACCGCACGCTTGTCGAGGCCGATCACCCGCGCGCCGGCCTTCGCCGCGGCCGCCGCCGCGGCGGCACCCGCCGGCCCGAGGCCGAGGACGAGAACGTCGCAGTCGGGGGTGGGCGCGGCATTCATCAGGCGGCGCAGGGGGCGAAGGTCCCCTTCCCTGCGATGCGGCCTTCGCCGATCTCCTTCATCGAGCAGCAGGCCATCTGCTGTTCGTGACCGCGGCCGATCATCCGCGCCACCTCGACCGAACCCTCGGCCGGAAAGGCGATACCGTCGAGGCCGGCCATCACCGCATAGGCGTCGGTGACGCGCTTGTGCATGCCGGCGGGGCGGGCGCAGCCGAGAAGAACGTCACGATCGGGGATGCGGGCGCGTCCTTCCATGAAGATGCGGCCGATGTCGGCCGTCGCCGGTTCGACGAACGAGCCCGGCTTGGCGTAGAACGGCATGATCACCACGAAGACCAGCGAATGGACGGGGTGGCGCGCCACCATGTCGAGGGCGCGGGCCTCGCCGAGAATGCGGCCGTAGTGGAGGCCGATGACGATGTGGGGCACGACCTCCATCGACGTCTCGGTCAGCGCCGCGAGCGTCTCCTCGAAATCCTCGACCCGACGGTCGAGATGATAGACCTCGCGAATCGTCTCCTGCGCCCCGATGACGTCCATCATCACCGTATCGACGCCGGCCGAGGCCATCGCCTTCGCCCGTGCCCGATCGATCAGCGCCGAATGGAGCGCGATCTTGAGCTCGGGAAAGTCACGCTTCAGCCCTTCGATGACCGGATAGAAGCGCTCGTAGCGGATCTCGTTGCGCTTGTCGGAGCCGCCGGAGAGCAGGAAACCCGAAAGCCCCCGGAGCGCGATCATGTCGCGGACGCGCCGGTCGAACTCGTCCGGGTGTAGAGCCGGGATCATCGGCTTCAGGATCTCGGTGCGGCAGTGGTCGCAGTCGAGCGCGCAGGCCGAGCCGGTGATCGAGAAGGCCGGGAAGGTCCCCTTCGAGCAGCCCGAGAGTTCGCTCGAGTCGTATTCCTTGAAGGTCGGGGTGGAGAAGCGAATCGGCTGCGCACCGCGCGTACCGGCGTGCGCCGCGGCCGCGCGCTCCATCGCCTCGACGAGGCAGGCATCGAAGTCGGCGTCTTCCAGAGGTTCGATCGCGGTGAGGCGCTCCAGCCAGCCCATCGATCCGGTCCTCCATCCCTGTTACATTATGATATTCTAATTCATCGTCGTCCGAACCGCCCCCGGAAACAATCGGGACGATTGCTCACCGATGTCGCGGACAGCAACTTTCCTACGGATTCGCCCCAATACCGCTCACGAAACCGTGATCGTGGCGACGATTTCATCGAAACGGGGCCGGATCGCCCCTTCGTTGGGCAGATCCGCCAGCGTCGCCATCCAACGGGGATCGCGATCCTCGTCGTCGACGAGGTCGCAGTCGAGCGCCGCGAGACGCGCCCGAGAAACCTCGGGCAGGGTCTCGGGGATCTCGAATCCGGCGAGCCGCCCCCACAATCCGGTCCAGAGCCGGGCGAGCGTCCACGGATTGTAGCCGCCGCCCCCGAGGACGACGGCTCGCGGCGCGAGCCCCACCACCTTCTCCACCGCCTCCCACAGGGCGAGGTTGGAGAGATCCATCGACGAGAGCGGATCGCCCTTCAGCGGATCGGCGCCGCAGATGACGACGACCGCCTGCGGGTCGAAGCGTCGCCCGGTGGGAAGAACCGCCGCGTCGATCAGAAGCCGCCATTCGCTGTCGTTGATGCCGCGCGGCACGGGCATGTTGCGCGCCCTCCCCTCGCGGCGATCGTCGAGCGCTCCCGTGCCCGGCCAGCGCCCCTCCTCGTGGATCGAGATGGTCATGACGCGGCCGTCGCTCGCATAGGCGTCCTCGACACCATCGCCGTGATGGGCGTCGAGATCGACGTAGAGGACACGCTCGAACCCTGCGTCGAGGAAACCGAGGACGGCGAAGACGGGATCGTTGAAGAAACAGAAGCCGCTCGCTCGCTCGCGCCGGCCGTGGTGGGTGCCGCCGGCGGGATGGAAGACGACGCGCCCCTCGATCGCCAGCCGAGCCGCTTCGAAGGAACCGCCGACGGACGTCGACGCGCGCTCGAAGACCCCGGAAAAGAAGGGATTTTCCATCGTGCCGATGGCGTGGGCGGCCCGCGTCTCGGCGCTCACCAGCCCATCGGTGTCGGCCTTCGCGAGTGCAGCGACATAGTCGGGGTCGTGATACCGCGTCAAAAGGTCGCGGTCTGCGACCGGCGAGATCCGCAGGCGACCGTCGAGCCACCCGAGATCGGCGGCGAGATCGGCGACCATTTCCACCCGGGGGATGGCCAGCGGATGATTCCGGCCGAAGGCGGCCCGTCGATAGATCTCGGAACCGACGAAGAGCGAGGATCGTGGATCGAACATGAACGGCAACCGACCTTCCATTCCCGGTGTCGCTTCTCGGTGACACTGCAATGCAGCATTCCACACTCTGTGAAAGATCATGCTTGCGCGCAACGGATACGCGCCTTAGCACTCTTTCATCGAACTACACTAATATGCGAATATACCGTTCGCATGGATCCTAAACGATTAGAACCGAACAGGGAGCGAGGTCGTAAGATGAGCCCGCAAGGAGACGGAGCCGGGTCGGCGAACGCCCCGAAGTCGATGACCATCATCGTCACCAAGGGAAGCCTGGACTGGGCCTACCCGCCCTTCATCCTCGGCACCACGGCCGCGGCGATGGGCGTCGACGTGACGATGTTCTTCACATTCTACGGCCTGCCGCTGCTTCTCAAGAAGCTCGACCTGCAGGTCACGCCGCTCGGCAACCCGGCGATGAAGATGCCGATGATGGGCACCCACATGGTGATGCCGAACATCGTCGGCATGATCCCCGGCGTCGACGCCATGGCGTCGAAGATGATGAAGAACATGATCGCCAAGAAGGGCGTGGCCTCGATCGAGGAACTGCGCGAGATGGCGGTCGATGCCGACGTCAACATGATCGCCTGCCAGATGACCATGGACCTCTTCGAGTACAAGCTCGAGGACATGATCGGCGGCATCAAGCTCGGCGGCGCCGCCACCTACATGGAAAACGCGCTGAAGTCCGACATCAACCTCTACATCTGAGGTTTCGCGGGCGCCGATGGTCCGACCGCCGGCGCCCGTCTCACGAGCGAAGGGAGACACCGCCATGGCCGATCGGGTTCTCGACGCCAAGGGGCTGAACTGTCCGCTGCCGATCATCCGGACCAAGAAGGTCCTGAAGGACATGGCGGCCGGCACCACGCTCGAGGTTCTCGCCACCGATCCGGGCTCGGTCGCCGACTTCTCCGCCTTCTGCCGGACCACCGGCAACGAGATCGTGGAGCAGGGCCAGGACGGTGCGGTCTTCCGCTTCGTCATCCGGCGTGCGGCCGCCTGACACCATCGGTCGTCGAAAATGACCGATGAAATTCTCGGCGCGCATTTCTCATGCCTCTCGTGCGGATGAGAGATTCGCGAGTCGTCGGAGGCCGGGCGCGTCGGCGCCTTCGGCCTCCGGTTCGCGGCGCGATTCGCGTCGTGCACATCGCCACCGGCTCGGTGGACCGCGGCGAAAATGTCGCAGTCGTCCGGCGAATGTATCGACCTCGTGTCCTCCGCGAAATTCGCGATGACGCGAGTGTCGGGAAAGTCTAACTTTTCGTGTGACACCGCCGGGGGGCGGAGTCGCCGAAAGAACGGAGCGCCAGGGCCAGGCGATCCACATGGGGACCCTAGGGGTGCCCGTCATCGGGGGAAAAACATGACGTCCAATTATCTTCGTGGCAGCGTTTCCGCCTTGGGCCTGGTCGCGGCTCTGACGTTCGGCGCGGCCACGGCCAGCGCCACCGAGGGCTACTTCCAGACCGGTTACGGCACCATCCAGAAGGCGCAGGCCGGCGCAGGCGTCGCCAACGCCGAAGACGCCATGACGCTGTCGGTCAACCCGGCGGGCCTGGTCGATGTCGGCAACCAGTTCAACATCGCCTTCACCCTGTTCTCGCCGAGCCGCGACGCGACCGCGACCGGCTTAGGCATGTTGCCGGCCACCAAGGTCGAGAGCGGCTCCGAATACTTCCTGATGCCGAACATGGCCTATGCCCGCCAGATCGACTCCGAGTCGGCCTGGGGCATCGCCATCTACGGCAACGGCGGCATGAACACCAACTATCCCGCGGTGTTCGGCGGCGCCATGTGCCCCGCCCCCGGCATGGGTCTGTTCTGCGCCGGCGTGGCCGGTGTGAACCTCGAGCAGATGTTCCTCACGGTCGGCTATGCCCGCCGGATGGGCGACATCTCGATCGGTATCCAGCCGATCGTCGCCATGCAGAAGTTCCGGGCCAACGGCATCCTGTCCTTCGCCGCCTTCTCGTCCGACCCGACCAATCTGTCGAACCGCGACAACGACTACTCGTTCGGCGCCGGCGTCCGCGCCGGTATCCAGTGGACGATCCAGCCGGGCGTCCGCCTCGGCCTGACCGGCACCACGCCGATCTGGTCGACCAAGCTCGACAAATATGCGGGTCTGTTCGAAGGTCAGGGCAGCTTCGACATCCCGGGTACGGTCTCGGCGGGTCTCGCCTGGGATGCGACCAAGGACCTGACCCTGATGCTCGACTGGCGTCACATCTTCTACTCGCAGGTCGGTGCCGTCGGAAACACCTCGACGATCCTGGGCCTCGTGCCCCTTGGCACCTCCGGTGGTCCAGGCTTCGGTTGGCGTGACGTCGACGCGTTCTCGATCGCTGCGGCGTACAAGGCGACCAAAGACCTGACGCTGCGCGCCGGCTATTCGCACAACACCAACCCGATTCGCGCGCGGGACGTGATGTTCAACGTCTTCGCATCGGGGGTGGTCACCGACCACTTCTCGGGCGGTGCATCCTACAAGCTCAACCCGAACTCCGGTATCGAACTCGCCGTCGGCTACGTGCCGCGCTCCTCGGTCACCGGCCCGGCGATGGGCGGCCAGACGGTTCGCATCTCGATGGAACAGTGGGAAGCCTCGGTCGGTTACACCTACAAGTTCTGATCGCCGGGGAGACGGACAGGCTCTCGAAGGCCGCGAGATCGACGGGATCTCGCGGCCTTCGCCTTTTTCGACGCGGCGGAACGGAGACGACGCGGCTCACGACGCGTGGACGCGATCCGGGGCAGCGGGCCGGCCAGGGCGATCGCTCGAAGCGGCGCCGACATGGCTCGGCGACACGGGGATCGCCGCGAGCGCCCGCCCGGACACCCCACGACACCGCCCGCCACTCCGCGCGTCGAACCCGTGTCCCTCGAAAGCACCTCTCGGAAATGCGAAGGCGGCCCTCTCTTTCGAGAGGACCGCCCGCGAGAAGACGGTGTCGAGCCGGGCGATCGCCCATCACGCCGGCCGCGCCGCCCCCGCTTTCAGCGCGGCGATCGGCGCCGCGTAGTCCTTGTGCTTGAAGATCGCCGAACCGGCGACGAACGTGTCGGCACCCGCCGCGGCGATCTGCCCGATCGTGTCGGGCGCCACGCCGCCGTCGACCTGCAAGCGGATCGGCTTGCCCAGCGCATCGATGCGCGCTCGCACCTCGGCGACCTTGTCGACGACATAGGGAATGAAGGCCTGACCGCCGAAGCCCGGGTTGACCGACATCAGCAGGACGAGGTCGACCGAGTCGAGGACGCAGTCGATCGCCGAGACCGGGGTCGCCGGATTGAGCACCACACCGACTTCCTTGCCGAGCGAACGGATGAGCTTCAGCGAGCGGTCGAGATGGCGCGTGGCCTCGACATGGATCGAGATCAGGTCGGCCCCGGCCTTGGCGAAGCCTTCGATCAGCGCGTCGACCGGCTCGACCATCAGGTGAGCGTCGATCTTGAGGTTGGTCCACGGCTTGATCGCCTGGAGCACCATCGGACCGAAGGTCAGGTTCGGCACGAAGTGGTTGTCCATGACGTCGAAATGGATCCAGTCGGCGCCGGCGGTCTCGACGGCCTTCACTTCCTCGCCGAGGCGAGCGAAGTCGGCCGAGAGGATCGAAGGGGCGATGACGGTCGGAAGCATGGGCGAGTCCTCGTTGGGCGATGTCGGAACGGTGCGGGAGAAGAGAGAGGGTGCGGGCCATGCACCCTCCCCCTCCACCCCGTCCCCGCGCCCCGAAGGGCGGGGGGTAGGTCGGATCAGTTGACGATCTGCGCCAGTTCGCCGGAGGCATAGGCGGCCGCGACCTTCTCCAGGTCCTTCGGCTTGATCTTGGAGGCGTTGCCGGCCGTGCCGAAGGCCTCGAAGCGCGCCTTGCAGACGCCCTTGGCGGCATCCTGCGCGGCGGCGAGGAACTTGCGCGGATCGAACTCGGACTTCTTGGTGGCCATCACCCGGCGCATCGCCGCGGTCATCGCCAGACGCAGGTCGGTGTCGATGTTCACTTTCCGGACGCCGTACTTGATGCCCTCGACGATCTCTTCGACCGGCACGCCGTAGGTCTCCTTCATGTCGCCGCCGAACTCGCGGATCTCGGCCAGCAGCTCCTGCGGCACCGACGAGGAGCCGTGCATCACCAGGTGCGTGTTCGGGATGCGGGCGTTGATCTCCTTGATGCGCGAAATGGCGAGGATCTCGCCCGTCGGCTTCTTGGTGAACTTGTAGGCGCCGTGCGAGGTGCCGATGGCGATCGCCAGCGCGTCGACCTGGGTCTGCTTGACGAAGTCGGCGGCCTGATCCGGGTCGGTCAGGAGCTGCTCGCGGGTCATGGTGCCCTCGGCGCCGTGACCGTCCTCCTTGTCGCCCTTCATGGTCTCGAGCGACCCGAGCACGCCGAGCTCACCCTCGACCGACACGCCGATCGAGTGGGCGAAGGCGACGACGGTGCGCGTCACTTCGACGTTGTACTCGTAGGACGCCACGGTCTTGCCGTCGGCCTGGAGCGAGCCGTCCATCATGACGGAGGTGAAGCCGGAGCGGATCGCCGCCTGACAGATCGCCGGCGAGGCGCCGTGGTCCTGGTGCATGCACACCGGGATCTCGGGATAGGCCTCGACGGCGGCCTGGATCAGGTGGCGCAGGAACTGTTCACCGGCATATTTGCGGGCACCGGCCGAGCCCTGGAGGATGACCGGGCTGTCGGTTTCGCGGGCCGCTTCCATGATGGCGCGGACCTGTTCCATGTTGTTGACGTTGAAGGCCGGCAGGCCGTAGCCGTTCTCGGCGGCATGGTCGAGCAACTGGCGCATGGAAACGAGCGGCATCGGTAGTCCTCTCCTCGGAAAACGTTTCGTTTCGGTGGCGTCGACGACGTGACGCCCTAGTGAATTGCGAAGCAGGTCGGCGTCCTCGGTCTCGACCCGCGGGTAGTTCTCCCTAGCACCGCCTCGGCCGAAAGCGCAGACGCTCTCATCCGGTCCTCTCCCCCCTTCGAGGGGGAGAGACAGAGAGGGGGGGCTGGAGGGCACCGCGAAGCATGGAACGGGTCGATCCGCCGCGCCCCCCCTCCCTGTCCCTCCCCCTCGAGGGGGGAGGGAACGCGTGTCGCGAGCCTCCCGTCACATGGTGGGCTCCGCAGTGGGAAACGGATCGAGATCACCCCCTGGCGAGGACGCCCTTCACCGTCTCCACCACCTTGTCGACGGTGAAGCCGAAGTACTTCAGCAGCGCCTTGTCGGGGCCGCTCTCGCCGAAACGATCGATGCCGACGACGGCACCCGAGCGGCCGACGAAGCCCTTCCAGCCCCGGGTCGAGCCGGCCTCGACGGCCACGATCGGCAGTTCCGGCGGCACCGCTTCGTCCTGGGCGTCGCGATCGAGACGCTCGAAGGCTTCGACGCAGGGCATCGAGACGACACGGACGTGGACGCCTTCCGCCTCCAGCGCCTCGGCCGCGCCGATCGCCAGAGCCACTTCCGACCCGGTGGCGACGATGGTCGCCTCGGCGCCTTCGGGATCACGCAGCACGTGGCTTCCCTTGCCGTTCGGCGCCTCGTTGCGGACCTGCGGCGGCAGGCCCTGACGCGACAGGATGAGCGCGGTCGGACCGTCGGTGCGCGACAGCGCCGCCGCCCAGGCCGCCGCCGTCTCCACCGCGTCGGCAGGCCGCCAGACGTCGAGGTTGGGGATCAGGCGCAAGCTCTCGACATGCTCGACCGGCTGGTGGGTCGGGCCGTCCTCGCCGAGCGCGATGCTGTCGTGGGTGAACACGTAGACGACCCGCAGGCCCATCAGCGCCGACATGCGGACGGCGTTGCGGGCATAGTCGGAGAACACCAGGAAGGTCGCGACATAGGGAATGAAGCCGCCGTGCAGCGCGATGCCGTTGGCGATCGCCGACATGCCGAACTCGCGCACCCCGAAGAACACCTGGTTGCCGGCCGGGTCGCGGGAGACCGGAACGCCCTTCGGGTGGGTGGTGAGGTTCGAGTGGGCGAGATCGGCCGAACCGCCGAACATCTCCGGGCAGTGATCGGCGAAGGCGCCGAGCGCGATCTGGCTCGCCTTGCGGGTCGCCACGGTGCCGGCGGCCTCGGCCGCGGTCAGGGCGACGAGCGAGGCGGCGGCGAAGCCGGACGCCGGCTCACCGGCGACGCGCCGAGTGAACTCGGCGGCGAGGTCCGGATGGGCCTTGGCATAGGCGGCGAACCGAGCGTTCCATTCGGCCGAGGCGGCTGCGCCTGCTTCGCGAGCGTCCCAGGCGGCATAGACCTCCGCCGGGATCTCGAAAGGAGCGTAGGACCAGTTCATGGCCGCGCGCACCTTCTCGATCTCGCTCGCGCCGAGCGGCGCGCCATGGCAGCTCTCGGAACCTTCCTTGCCCGGCGAACCGCGGCCGATGACGGTGCGGCAGCAGATCAGCGACGGCTTGCCGGTCTCGGCGAGAGCGGCTTCCGTCGCCGCGTCGATCGAGGCGGGATCGTGCCCGTCGACGCCGCGCACCACGTGCCAGCCGTAGGCCTCGAAGCGCGCCGGCGTGTCGTCGGCGAACCACTCGTGGCACTTGCCGTCGATCGAGATGCCGTTGTCGTCCCAGTAGCAGATCAGCTTGCCGAGGCCGAGCGAGCCGGCTAGCGAGGCGACCTCGTGGCTGACGCCCTCCATCATGCAGCCGTCGCCGAGGAAGACGAAGGTGCGATGATCGACGATGTCGTGGCCGGGGCGATTGAACTGAGCCGCGAGCGTCCTCTCGGCGAGCGCCATGCCTACGGCGTTGGCGATGCCCTGACCGAGCGGGCCGGTGGTCGTCTCGACGCCCGGGGTCATGCCGTATTCGGGATGGCCGGGGGTCTTGGAATGGAGCTGGCGGAACTGCTTCAGATCGTCGATCGACAGGTCGTAACCGGTCAGATGCAGCAGCGCGTAGACCAGCATCGAGCCGTGGCCGTTGGACAGCACGAAACGATCGCGGTTCGGCCACTTCGGGTTCGCCGGGTCGTGACGCAGGTGACCGCGCCAGACGGTGGCGGCGATCTCGGCCATGCCCATCGGCGCCCCCGGGTGACCCGACTTGGCCTGTTCGACGGCGTCCATGGCGAGCGCCCTGACGGCGGCGGTGACCGGCCAGGCGAGCGAGCCGGGAGCGGCGGAATCGACGGGGGTCGCGACGTTCATGGGCGATGTCCTCTCGGGCGAATGTCGTTCTGTTGTTCTTGGCGGTCTGCGGGGGTGGGCCTATGGCCGTGGCGACAGGGAAGGCCGTCATCCCCGGCCGGAGCCGTCGAAGACGGCGCAGGGGAAGGGGATCCAGCGGGCGCGCACCGGGAAGCGAGACCGCTCTGGGTCCCCTTCCCTCGCTTCGCTCGCCGGGGACGACGGCCGTGAGTGGTCCGTCACCTGGCCCACGGCGCCCCCCTCCGTTTCCTCACATCGCCCGACGGCGGCGGTCGACCATCTGCATGATCAGCGGCGTCAGGATCAGCTGCATGGCGATGTCGAGCTTGCCGCCGGGGATGACGATCGAGTTCGCCCGGCTCATGAAGCTGTCGTGGATCATCGACAGGAGATAGGGGAAGTCGATGCCGCGCGGGCTCTTGAAGCGGATCACCACGATGCTCTCGTCCGGGGTCGGGATCGACCGGGCGATGAACGGGTTCGAGGTGTCGACGGTCGGCACGCGCTGGAAGTTCACGTCGGTCTGGGTGAACTGCGGCACGATGTAGTTCACGTAGTCCGGCATGCGGCGCAGGATGGTGTCGGTCACCGCCTCGGTCGAATAGCCACGGGTCGCCTTGTCGCGGTGGAGCTTCTGGATCCACTCGAGATTGATGACCGGCACGACGCCGATCTTCAGGTCGGCGTGCTGGGCGACGTTGACCTTGTCGGTGACGACGGCGCCGTGCAGGCCTTCGTAGAAGAGCAGGTCGGAGCCGGGCTCGAGATCGCGCCAAGCGGTGAAGGTGCCCGGCGCCGAGCCGTATTTCTCCGCCTCGTCGGCGTCGTGGATGTAGGTGCGGGTCTTGCCGGTGCCGGTCGCGGCGTAGGAACGGAAGCTCTCTTCGAGCTCGGCGAGCAGGTTCGCCTCCTCGCCGAAGTGCGAGAAGTTGTGATCGCCCGCCGCTCCCTTTTCGGCCATGACGCGGCGCATGTCGGCGCGGTCGTAGCGATGGAAGGCGTCGCCCTCGATCGACGCGGTCTTGACGCCCTCGCGGCGGAAGATCTGGTCGAAGGTGCGCTTCACCGAGGTGGTGCCCGCTCCCGAGGAGCCGGTGACGGAAATGATCGGATGCTTGACCGACATGGGATGTTCCTCCGCCCGTGTTCGAGATCACGGGGCTTCGTATCGTTTCGACGAATGCGGGCTCAGACCGTCAGCAGGCCGCGACGCGAGAAGAGCGGCGACTTGTCGCTCCAGCCGAGGTCGGCGGAGAGGTAGCGCTCGACACGGTCGACCTTGACCCGCGACCCGAAGACCAGCGGTACGCGCTGGTGCAGCTTCTCGGGAACGAGATCGAGAACGGAATTCTTGCCGTCGCTCGCCCGGCCACCGGCCTGCTCCATGATGAAGCCCATCGGAGCGGCCTCGTAGACGAGACGGATACGGCCGGAGGCGTAACCCTTGCGCGCGTCGCCCGGATAGAGGAACACGCCGCCGCGCACGAGGATGCGATGCGCTTCGGCGACCATCGAGGCGATCCAGCGCATGTTGTAGTCCTCGCCGCGCGGGCCGTCCTTGCCGGCGACCAGATCGTCGACGTAGGTGCGGATGCGATCGTCCCAGTGGCGATAGTTCGACATGTTGATGGCGAACTCGCGCGCCTGCGGCGGCACCGCCAGAGCGGCGTCGGTCCGGATGAACTTGCGGCGCTCGGGATCGAGGACGTAGAGCTCGGTGCCTTCGCCGACGGTGAGAACGAGCGCCACGTGCGGGCCGTAGACGACGTAGCCGGCGGCGAGCTGCTCGCGGCCGGGCCGCATGAACGCGGCGTCGGAGGCCGGATCGACGCCTTCCGGGCGCGGCCGGATCGAGAAGATGGTGCCGACCGACACGTTGGTGTCGATGTTGGACGAGCCGTCGAGCGGGTCGACCGCGACGAGGAGCGTTCCCTCCGGATCGAGGGCCACCGCATGATCGGCCTCTTCCGACGCGAGCGCCGCCACCGGCGCACCACGGAGCGCCTCGGCGATCATGTTGTCGCAGATGACGTCCAGTTCCTTCTGGGCATCACCGCCGGCGTTCTCCTCGCCGCGCGAGGCGCCGAGGCTCCCGGCGAGCGGTCCGGCGGCGACCAGCGCCGCGATCTCGGCGCAGGTGCGCGCCAGCACGTTCACGGTCGTGGCGACGGCGCCGCGCGTGGCGTCCTCTCCGGCCCACGCGTCGAGGCGGGTGGCGAGATCGAGGGGGCGATTTTCTTCGACCATGTCGTGAACCTCGTGACGTTTCCCTTTGAATTCCATTATTTTCATTGTTCGAATTCACATGCCGGCGGCACCGACCGCGAGCCCCTCGTCCGATCCGACCGCGTCGGCGGCGACGGCCCGGAGGCTCCGAGGCCCGGTGCGCGAGAACACTGCCCGGGTGTCGTCTCGAACCATCATCGGGCACACCCCCGGCGCCGTTTCCCGTCGGACCGAAGACTGCCCCCATCCGCCGGTTAAAGAAATTTGTATTTTCTTACGCGCCCATTCAGATATTCTGAATTCCATGAAGAACGTCACGCTGAAGCAGCTTCGGCTCGTCCGCGCTGCCCACGAAAAGGGATCCTTCGCCGCCGCGGCGGAGGCCTCTCACGTCACGCCGCCGGCCGTCACCATGCAGATCAAGGCCTTGGAAGAGGAGATCGGGCTGCCGATCTTCGAGCGCGACGGCCCGCGTCTGGTGCCGACCGCCGCCGGACAGGAGCTGATCGACGCGGCGCGGCGGATCGACGCGGTCCTGACCGACACCCGTGAGAGCCTCGATGTGATGCGACGCATCGACGGGGGGCGCGTCACCGTCGGCGTGGTGTCGACGGCGAAATATTTCGCACCGGGCATGCTCGCCGCCTTCATGCGCCTCCACCCCAAAGTCGAGCTCAATCTCGTCGTCGGCAACCGCTACGAGGTGCTGACCCGCTTCCTCGCCGGCGACGTCGATCTGGCGATCATGGGACGGCCGCCGGAAGATGCGCCGGTGGAATCGATCACCCTCGGCGCCCATCCGCACGTGATCGTCGCCGCGACCGACGATCCCCTGGCGCAGGAAGCGGAAGTGGCACCCGAACGGCTCACCGAGCGAGTGTTCCTGGTGCGCGAGCCGGGGTCGGGAACGCGAACGCTGATGGAGCGCTTTCTCGAGAAGGTCGGGATCCATCCGAAGATCGGCATGGAGATCGGCTCCAACGAGACGATCAAACAGGCGGTGATCGCCGGCCTCGGCCTCACCTTCATCTCCGCCCACACCGTGGCCGCCGAAATCGAGGACCGGCGCCTCGCCGTCGTGCACGTCGCCGGCCTGCCGCTGTGGCGGCGTTGGTACGTCGTGCGGCTGACCCGCAAACGGCCGTTGCCGGCGGCGCAACTGCTGCACGACTTCATCACCAGCCGTGGCGAGACCTTCCTGCCGCGCGCGCCCGGCGTGCCGAACCGACCCGAGGGGGAGTGACCGCCCCCGCCACTTCCTGTGGAGACCGGCTCCGCCAGGCTCGCCCTCCCCGACCCGCGTGCTAGGGTCGCGGCCCTTCTGGAGTGATGCGAATCGGGTGGGCATGAAGGTCGGAATCGATCTCGGCACGACATCGACGGGCGAGGCCGCGAGGCTCGATCTCGAGGAACTGCTCTCCACCCGCCTGCTCGTCCAGGGCAATTCCGGGTCGGGCAAGTCCCATCTGCTCCGGCGCCTGCTGGAGCAGTCGGCGCCGCACGTCCAACAGGCGATCATCGATCCGGAGGGCGACTTCGTCACCCTGGCCGAGGCCTACGGCCATGTCGTCGTCGACGCCGAGCGCAGCCCGGCGGAACTCGCCCGCATCGCCGGCCGCATCCGCCGCCATCGCGCCTCCGTCGTCCTCGACCTCGAGGGTCTCGACGCCGAAGACCAGATGCGTGCCGCCGCCGCCTTCCTCGACGGGCTCTTCGACGCCGAGCGCGAGAGCTGGTACCCGATGCTGATCGCGGTCGACGAGGCCCAGCTCTTCGCTCCGGCGATCGCCGGCGAGGTGTCGGACGAGGCGCGCAAGGCGTCGCTCGGCGCGATGACCAACCTGATGTGCCGCGGCCGCAAGCGCGGCCTCGCCGGCCTCATCGCCACCCAGCGGCTGGCCAAGCTCGCCAAGAACGTCGCGGCGGAAGCCTCGAACTTCCTGATGGGCCGCACCTTCCTCGACATCGACATGGCCCGCGCCGCCGACCTCCTCGGCATGGAGCGGCGGCAGGCGGAGGCCTTCCGCGATCTCGTCCCCGGCCAGTTCGTGGCGCTCGGACCCGCCCTCTTCCGCCGACCGGTACCGATCCGCATCGGCACCGTCGAGACCTCCGGCCGTTCCGGCCGCCCGGCGTTGATGCCGTTGCCGGAGGTGGCGCGCGAGGAGATGGCCGACCTGATCTTCGCACCGGCGCCGATCGAGGAGGCGCCGGTGCGCATCGCGCCGCCACCGCGCGCGCCGAAGATCGCCACGGCGGAGCTTCTCGCCCAGGTCGCCGCCGCCCGTCCGCTGACCGAGCCGCCGCCGGTAGACGAGGCCGATCGCCCCTCCCCCGAGGAGATCGAGAAGGCGCTCGACGAGATCGTCGCCGAGATCCTTTCCGACCCGGAAGCGGCGTTCCGCCCGCTTCCCGTGCTCTTCCAGGATTTCCAGTTCCACTGCCGGCTGCGTCGCCTCGGCGAGGTGGCACAGGACATGTCGCTGTTCCGTCGGCGGCTGGCGCTCGCCCGCGCCGGCGTCGGCACCGAGGGCGGCGACGACGACTGGGGACGGGTGATCGCGCTCGCCGAGAGCCTGCCGGAGGAGATGCAGGGCGTCTTCCTGATGGTGGCGCGGGCGGCGCGCGAGGAGGCCCCCTGCCCGTCCGACGCGGTGCTCGCCCAGGCCTACGGTAGCCACTCGCCGTCGCGTGGCCGCTGGCTCCTCTCCTACATGGCCGAGCGCGGCCTGATCGTCTGCGAGACCGACTTCCGCGGCAACCGCATCGTCGCCGTCGCCGGCGTCGGCTGGCGGACGAGGCCGGCGGGTGGCCAGCCGTCGCTCAGGACCGGCCGCGCCCGCTCGGCAGCGGCGACCAGCCGGGCGGTGACCGAGGCACTGCGCCGGTCCGTCGACTGATCGGTATGGCGCCGCGGGGCGTCGACGTGCACCCGATCACACCATCGCGATTTTACTCGGCGGGCGAGAGGCTCATCATCGAGACGACCGTCTCCGAAGATCGCCCGATGAACTGTGCCGCCGCCTTCGTCGGTACCGCCGTCCTCGTCACCACGTCTCTCGTCCCGGCCGCCGCGGCGGGGATCACCGTTCAGGGCCTGTCGGTCGGCGGCACCGAGGCGGCGCTGCTCCTGCCGGCGCGGCCCAAGGGAGCGATCATCCTGCTCGCCGGTGGCGACGGCCGCCTCGGCATCGGCACCGACGGCTCGATCGCCCGCCCCGGCAACCAGCTGGTGCGCACCCGCGAGGCCTATGCGGCCCGCGACTTCGCGGTGCTGGTGCCGGAGGGCGACGTCGACCTCGCGGCGGCGGTCGGCGCCATGGGCAAGTACGGCAAGGTCACGGTGGTCGCCACCAGCCGCGGCACGCTCCGCGCCGCCCGCGGCATCGCCGGTGGGGCGCGACCGGCGCGGCTGGTGCTCACCTCCGGCTTCCTGACCGACGCCTCCGGCGACGCCGAAAACGTCGCGAACATTCTCGGCTCGGCAGCGGCCCTACCGCCGACCCTCGTCGTCCACCATCGCCACGATTCCTGCCGAGTGACCCTGCCGGCCGGGGTCGAACCGTTCCTCGCCTGGGCGAAGGGGCGCGCGCGAGTGACCTGGCTCGACGGCGGCGTCACCGAAGGCGACGCCTGTCTCGCCCGCGCCCATCACGGCTTCAACGGCATCGATGATCGGGTGGTTTCGGCCGTCGCGGGTTTCGCGGCACGGTGAGATGCGTCAGAGCCCCGTCGCGCCGAGCGCCAAGGTGAGGGCGAGCGACAGGCCTATGCCCAGCGCCATGCCGGTCGACAGGAACATCACCGCGGCATGACGGCGTTCGCGTCGCAGCATGTCGAGCAGACCGGCGTCGATGCTCGACCCACCCGCGACTGAATCGGCGACGCTGCGCGAAAGCCCTGCGTTCATGGTGTCCTCGTTCCGTGGCGATACGCGGCCCGCTCGGTCCCGCGCCGGCCGAATCTCTTCGACCACCATGAAATTCTGTGCCGATCCACCTGACGAACCGCTGACGTCGGCGCACACCGCCCCCATATCGGTCGAAGACCGGCGCCGTTCGGCGTCGCGACGCCAGAAGGACGACGAACGAAGCGATGAGACCTTCGCGCACCCAGATCCTGATCTACGCCCTGATCCTCGCCACCATCTTCGCCCAGATGGGCAAGGAGATGTGGGAAACCTGGGGACGGTGAGGCCGAACGCCGGCGAGGCGCCGCAGCGCCGGTGGGCGGACGCGCGAGACCGTCGCGTCGAATGGCCCCCTCCGGGAAGCCGATCGCATAGGACGAACGGGAAGATTGGCGACCCCGGCACGATTCGAACGTGCGACCAACAGCTTAGAAGTCAAATTGGTCTTCGAGACGATATCGGACAGCGTCGGGCACCAATCACCGCTACATACCATTGTTTTAATGATATATTTTCAAAATGTCCCTCAATGTCCGAGACAGTTATGGACGATCCAAGCCACCGCGCGTATGCTACCCCCATGTTACCCGCGTCGACCAACAGAAGCGGCGCTCGGTTTCAATATGAGGGTTTCTTGCAATGGCGAAGGCTCTGACCGTCAAAGCCATCGAGGCCGTCAAACCCGGGTCAGCACGGCGCGAGATCCCCGACGGGTTGCTCGTCGGGCTCTACCTCGTGTGCCAGCCCAGTGGCGCGCTGAGTTGGGCGGTACGCTATCGCGTCGCCGGCATCCCGAAGAAGCTCACTCTCGGCACCTATCCCGCCATCAATCTTGCTTCGGCCCGGCAACTCGCGGGGCAGACGCTGACCGCCGTCGCCGAGGGCCGCGACCCCAGTGCAGAGAAGAAGGTCGCGCGCCGCGTCGCGCGCGAGGCGCCGAAAGACGACGTCGCGGCCGTCGTCGACCTTTACATCGAGCGCTACGCCAAAACGAACCTTCGGGAGAGTTCCCGGAAGGAGGCCGAGCGACTTCTCAAGAAGGAGGTGGTCGGCGCATGGCGGGGGCGCTCGATCAAATCCATCACGCGCCGAGACGTCGTCGATCTGCTCGACGGTATCATCGACCGCGGGGCGGCCGTTACGGCGAACCGCGTCCTCGCGGCCGTGCGGCGCCTGTTCAATTGGTCCATCGACCGCGGCGTGATCGAGGTGTCTCCGATCGCCGGCATGAAGGCGCCAACTGTCGAGCGGAGCCGGGACAGGGTCCTTTCCGACGACGAATTGCGCCGCGTCCTACGAGCCGCAGATCGCCTCGGTTGGCCGTTCGGTCCGTTCGTCCACCTCCTCGCCCTCACAGGTCAGCGGCTTTCCGAAGTCGGCGAAATGTCGTGGGGCGAGATCGATCGAGAAAAGGCCGTGTGGGTGATCCCGGCTCACCGCGCGAAGAACGGCGTTGCTCACGTCGTTCACCTCTCGCCGCAGGCGCTCGCAGTTCTCGACGCGCTTCCGAGGATCGCGAACGGCGCCAAGGATTCGCCCTTGGTGTTCACCACGACCGGACGAACGCCGGTCAGCGGTTGGTCTAACGCGAAGGACAAGATCAACGACCTCATCCTCGCCGAATTGAGAGAGGAGTCGGACGACGCCGGAAACGATCCGAACGACGTGCGCCCCCTCCCCGATTGGCGGTTCCACGACCTCCGCCGCACGATGGCGAGCGGAATGGCGCGTCTCGGCGTTCAGATCCACGTCGTCGAGAAGATCCTGAACCACGTCTCCGTCAGCTTCGGCGGCATCGTCGGCGTTTATCAAAGGCACGACTTCGACGCCGAGAAGAAGGCAGCGCTATTGGCCTGGGGTCGCCACGTGGCATCGCTCGAGGCACCTGCGGAGGCCAACGTCATCGAGTTGAGGGGGCGCCGTGATGGTCAGTAGGCCAACAGGCCGACCTCGCGGCCGACCTAAGAAGGCTTCGGAAATCGCTTCCGAGCGGCGCGAGAAGCGTCAAGCAGGACGCCCTACCCTACCCTTCAAAGACGACCCCGATCGCTTCTTGGTGGCTTTGATTGACGCGACGATGATCCTGAACGGTTGGAGCGAACGTCGCGCATCGATCGAAATTGCAGCGCTGCAGGTTGGCCGCCCACTGACAGAGAGCGAGATCGACCAACTTTGGCCAGGAGCGCGCCTTGCGGCTCCTGACGGATGGATGTTGGCGGCCTACGGCCCGCCGATCGACTCGTTTGGCGGCGCAAACGGGCGCCTCCCGTCGAACACTCGAGGCGGCTCCCGCGCCGGAACAATTGAGGGGCGCGCGGCTACTCTGCGCCAGAAGGCCAGGGAGTGGGAAAGCGACATCAGCGCCAAGCGGTGGCGCGTCGCGATGTCCACAGCGATAGGGGCGGCAATCAAGCCCACCCCCGAGATGAGGACCGCCACCGGCTTTGCGGAGAGGCGCGCACTCATATCCGGCTTCGTCGCGGCCGCAGATGAACCGAGGTCAACGGCCGACCACCTTATCGCGATGGCGGCACATACGATCGGAGTTCGATCGCTGCCCGATTTTTCGGGAATTTAGCATCCGAGCAGGTGAACCCGACAACTGGCCTTCTTTGTCTCGTCATCAACCGACGAGGCAAGACATGGCCCCCAATCGAACCTTGGTTCCGCTTTCCCGCCCCGATCTGATCGGACTCGGTGTCGGCCGGCGCACTCTCGGCCGTTATATCCTCAACCCTCCTGACGTGCTCCCCGCCATTCCGGCCACTGATAAGTTTGGTCCCTCATCAGGAGCAGGACCATGCGGCGCAGCCGTTTCAGCGAAGAGCAGATCATCGGCGTGTTGAGGGAGCACGAGGCCGGCATGAAGCCGTCGGACCTCTGCCGGAAGCACGGGATCAGCGAGACCACCCTCTACAAGTGGAAAGCCAAGTTCGGCGGGATGACGGTTCCGGAGACGGCACGTCTGCGCACGCTCGAGGAAGAGAACCGCCGCCTGAAGAAGCTGTTGGCCGAGCAGATGCTCGACAACGCCGTGCTGAAGGATCTCCTGGGAAAAAATTGATGACGCCTGCAGCCCGGTTCGATGCCGTGCGGCGGGCGATCGCCGATCACGGACTGTCGGAACGACGGGCCTGCAGGCTTCTCGGCGTCGACCGGTCGAGCTTCCAGTACGAGCGGAGCGGTAGCGACGATGCCGCCCTGCGAACCCGGCTGCGCGAGTTGGCCAACGAACGGCGACGCTTCGGTTATCGGCGTCTGGCGATCCTGCTGCGGCGGGAAGGTCGGGCGGTCAACCTGAAGCGCGTCTATCGGCTCTACAAGGAGGAACGGCTGATGGTGCGCAAGCGAGGCGGGCGGAAACGGGCCTTGGGCACGCGAGCACCGGCGACGATCCCGCAAGGGCCGAACCAGCGCTGGTCGCTCGACTTCGTCTCGGACGCCCTCGACGACGGCCGCCGCTTCCGGGTGTTGAATGTGGTCGACGACTTATCGCGGGAATGTCTCGCCTGCGTCGTCGACACGTCGCTGTCGGGCACGCGGGTCGTACGCGAGTTGGAGACGCTGTTGGCTCGGCGGGGGAAGCCCCTCATGATCGTCAGCGACAACGGCACCGAACTCGTCAGCCATGCCGTCCTGCGCTTCAGCGAAGCGACCCGGATCGAATGGCACTACATCGCGCCCGGCAAGCCGGTCCAGAATGCCTTCGTCGAGAGCTTCAACGGCCGGCTCCGCGACGAGTGCCTGAACGAGCATGTCTTCTCCTCGCTTGCCGAGGCGAGACGGATCATCGAGAACTGGCGGGTCGACTACAACACCCTCCGCCCCCATTCGAGCCTCGGCGGCCTCGCGCCGTCGATGTTCGCCAGCCGGCCCGATCAGGGCCAGATCACCGCCGGACCAAACTTATGACCGGCAGGAAAAAGGGGAGCACGTCACGATCTACGAGGAAATGCACCCGGAGACGAGGGTGGGTGCGAACAACCAGTACACAGTTGCTCGTCGCCAAATTGGCGACGAGCAACCCGACCGCTTCACCTCCTCCACTTCCAAAGCAACGGGCCGCTCCGAACGAGCGATTCAGAGGGACGCAGCACGAGGCGAAGCCCTCGGCGACACCGTTACCCGTGACGTTACCCCACCCACACAACACGTCCGCCGCGACGTCAGGTGAATTGATATCTTATTGATTTTGAATATTTAATTGGCGACCCCGGCACGATTCGAACGTGCGACCAACAGCTTAGAAGGCTGTCGCTCTATCCCCTGAGCTACGGGGCCGCGGGCGCGGCGAGGGCCGCGCGGGGAAGGCCGGCGCGTGGCGACGGCCGCAACGAGGCCGAACCGCCGACCTCCCGAACTCGCCGGCGGCGAACGGCGGACCTCAGTGGGTCCAGGTGCCGATGCGGCCGTACTTGAAGTTGTCGGAGTAGGACATCGTCTTCGACGCCTTCTCCTTGGGCTCCACCACCCGATAGGCGATCCCCTTGCGCTCGGCATAGGCGATCGCTTCTTCCTTCGAGGCGAACCACAGGCGGATCTGGCTCTTCGGGTCGGCGGTCGACGTCCAGCCCATCAGCGGGTCGACGGTCTTCGGCGCCTCGGGCTCGTAGTCGAGCAGCCAACGCTGCGACTTGCCCTGACCCGACTGCATGACGTTCTTGGCCGGTCGAGAGATGCGCGCCACCATGTCGTCCGTCGTCCTCGTCTGTCGGAGAAGGCGCCATCCGCCCCTCCGGTGCCACGTCCCGCGCGCGAGAGCCGCAGGCGATTTGGTCGGGGTAGTCAGATTCGAACTGACGACCTGAAGTACCCAAAACTTCCGCGCTACCAGGCTGCGCTATACCCCGCCGTCGATCCGGAGAACCTCCACCGAAGGGCGACGTCGCGCCCCTCTCGCGGCGGAGCCGCCGGAGCGGATCTCACGGGTCTCCGAATACACGTCCCGGCCGTCACCGGCAAGCGTGGCGCCGTCATCGGAAAGGCGCAGTCGCCCTCCCTCCGCCGTCAGTCGGCGCGGCGCATCCGCGGATGGACGACGCGGTCGCCCGGGGCGATGCCGAGCCGCTTCGTCGTGCCCGCCACCACCTCGAAGACGAAACGCACCGGCCCGCCGGCCGGCACCAGCGCCTCCGACAGCGGCGTGGTGTTCTCGGCGATCGACAGGATCGTGCCGTCGGCGCGCACGAAGATCATGTCGAGCGACAGATAGGTGTTCTTCATCCAGAAATACACCGGCTGCTCACGCTTGAAATCGAAGAGCATGCCGTGGTCCCGCGCCATCTGCGTGCGGAACATCAGTCCCTCCTCACGCTTGGCGTCGGTGTCGGCGATCTCGACGGTGAAGCCGTGGGTCGCCTTGGCGGTGCGGATCTCCAGCGTGCCGGCCGCGAGCACCGACTCGGCCGCCGCCGGGGTCGGCGTCGTTGCGCCGAGGAGGCCCGAGGAGGCGACCACCACGGCGACGGTCGCGGTGCGGACGAGGCGGCAGAGGCACGAAGAGCCGGTCGAACGGTGGGCGATCACGCGCATCACTCCCTCGCAATTCGCGAGACGTCGTTGGATCACGACCGATGGATCACGAGGACGTGGCGAGATCACGGCGGCGCGACGCGCGGCGAGAGCCGGCTCAGTGCGAGGAGGGAACGTGGTGGACGCCGTCGGGACGGATCTCGGCCGCCATCAGGCCTTTCGGCCCGTCGCCGAAACGCACCCAGACCACCTGACCGGGGCGCAGCTCGGCGAGACCGTAGCGCCGCAGCGTCTCCATGTGGACGAAGATATCGTCCGTGCCCTCGCCACGGGTGACGAAACCGAAGCCCTTGACGCGGTTGAACCACTTCACCGTCGCCCGCTCCAGCCCGCTGGTCGGCGTGACCTGGACGTGGGTGCGCGACGGCGGCAGCTGGGAGGGATGGACGGCGGTCGTCTCGTCCATGTGGAGGATGCGCAGCGCCTGCAGGCCGCGCGGCCGATCGAGCACCTCGACGACGACGCGAGCGCCCTCGTAGGCCGTCTGATAACCGTCGCGACGCAGGCAGGTGACATGGAGCAGCACGTCGGCCATGCCGTTCTCCGGCATGATGAAGCCGTAGCCCTTGGCGATGTCGAACCACTTGATCGTGCCGACGACTTCGAGCACGTCGACCGCACTCTCCTCGCCGGTTTCTTTCACGACCCGGGCGTCGGTTTCGAACTTCCCCCCCATGCCGCTTGCCCCCCGTCGTCTCGCGTGCGTCGTCCCCGCTGCCGAGCCCTCTCGCGCGCCGTTACGGACGACCGATGTACGGAACACCGAGACACATCCGTCACGACCACGAGCAGCGCTCGAATCGGAACGTTGAATTCACCTGACGGAAAGATAGCATCGGCCCCAAGCTGGCAAACCGGGTTTTGCGCCTCGGGCCGCGATTATCCCCGACGCAGGCCGCGAAAACGCGTCACACCAGAGAGAACACCTCACCGATCGAGCCACGCAGAACGTGATCGGCGATGGGGTCGAGAGGGGTCGCGTCGCCGTTGACGATGACCAGATTGGCGCCCGAATATTTGGCCGCCGCCGGCAGGCTCGCCGCCGGCTGGACCTGGAGCGAGGATCCGACCGCGACGAAGAGGTCGGCGCGCTGGGTGGCGTGTTCGGCGCGCATCATGGCGCGCACCGGCATCGCCTGGCCGAAGGAGATCACCGCCGACTTCAACAGGCCGCCGCAGGCGCGGCACATCGGCGGATGGCCGGTGCGATCGATCTCGGCCTCGATCTCGTCGAGTTCGTGATGCGCCTCGCACTCGAGGCAGGCGGCGCGAGTGGCGTTGCCGTGGATCTCGACGAGGTGTTCGGAAGGCACGCCGGCGCGCTGATGCAGACCGTCGATGTTCTGGGTGATGACGGCGAGCACCTTGCCGCCGGCGACCAGTTTGGCGATCGCCCTGTGGGCGATGTTCGGCTCGGCCGCCGTCACCTCGCGCTTGAAGCGGAAGCGCCGTCGCCAGTCCTCGAGCCGCGCCGATTCCGAGGAGACGAACTCGTCGAAATAGATCGGCTCCATCTTGGTCCACAGACCGTTCGGACCGCGGAAATCGGGAATGCCCGATTCGGTCGAGACGCCGGCGCCGGTGAAGATCACCACCCGGTGCGCGGCGCCGATCAGATCGGCGAGCAGGAGGCTTCCCTCGGTCGGATCGTGGACGATATTCATGGTCTCGATCATACCGGCTCGGAGGGCGATGAGAATGCGATATCTGCACACGATGGTGCGAGTTCGGGATCTGGATGCGAGTCTGGCGTTCTGGTGCACTCACCTCGGGCTCGAGGAGTTCCGCCGCCACGAGAGCCCGCAGGGTCGCTTCACCCTGGTGTTCCTGTGCGCGCCCGAGGACCGCGCCGCGGCGGAAGCGGCGATGGCGAACGGCCGCCGCGACGCGCCGATGGTCGAGCTCACCTGGAATTGGGACCCGGAGGACTACGGCTCGGCCCGCAACTTCGGTCACCTCGCCTACGAGGTCGACGACATCTACGCCACCTGCGCCCGCCTGATGGCCGCCGGCGTCACCATCAACCGACCGCCGCGCGACGGCCGCATGGCCTTCGTCCGCTCGCCCGACCTGATCTCGATCGAGCTGTTGCAGAAGGGCGAGGCGCTGGCTGCGGCCGAACCGTGGGCGTCGATGCCGAACACCGGAGCATGGTGAGGCATCGGCCCTTCGGATCGACTTCATGATTGACTCCTTCATGGATTTGATTGACTGAGTCAACCTGATCCATGGAGGGTTCGATGACCGACGACGGCCGTCATTCCGCGACCAACGAGGCGGCGGTCGAACGCGTCCGCGCCTTCAACCGCTTCTACACCCGCCGGCTCGACCTGCTCGACCGCGGCTTCCTGGCGAGCCCCTTCACTCTCGGCGAGGTGCGGCTCTTGTGGGAACTGGCGCATCGCGACGGCATCGCCGCCGCCGATCTGTCGCGGGATCTCGGCATCGATCCGGGCCAGCTGAGCCGCACCCTGAAGCGTTTCACGACCGCCGGTCTGATCGAGCGGCAGGCCGATACCGGCGACGCGCGACGCAGCGCCGTCGTGCTGACCGACCACGGCCGCACCGTCTTCGCCCCGCTCGAGGCCGAACAGTGCCGGCGGGTGGCGGCGGGGCTCGGAGAGTTGAGCCCGGAAGCGGTCACGAGATTGGTCGGGGCGATGGCCGACGTCGAGCGGTTGCTCGATCCCGCTGCCGTCGGGCCGCTGGTCATCCGTCCGCATCGCACCGGCGATGTCGCCTTCGTCCTCGCCCGACAGGCGCGGCTCTACGCCGAAGACTTCGGTTTCGACCAGCGCTTCGAAGCGCTGATCTGCGAAGTCGGCGCCGCCTTCCTGCGCGACTACGATCCCCGTCGCGACGCCTCGTTCGTCGCCGAGATCGACGGCCGCATCGTCGGTGCGGTCTTCGTCACCCGCAAGGACGACGCGGTGGCCAGGCTCCGCCTGCTCCACGTCGAGAGCGAGATGCGCGGACGCGGCATCGGCACGCGCCTGATCGACGCCTGCATCCACTTCGTCCGCGACGCCGGCTATCGCACCCTGACGCTGTGGACCAACGACGTGCTCGCCGAGGCCCGACGCCTCTACGAGCGCGCCGGCTTCCGTCTCGTCGCCGCCGAGCCGCACACCATGTTCGGTCCGCCGTTGGTCGGCGAGACCTGGGACCTGACGCTCTGAGGGGCGATCACGGCCGCGACAGGCGATACTCCGCCGGAGCTCCCCCGACGACGCCGTCGCACAACACCAGCACGCGCCAGCCCGTGTCGTCACCGTCGAGGACGGCCAGGGCCTCGGGTTTACCATCCCCGGGAACCCCTTCGAGGACGGCGACCGGGGTCGCACTCTTCGTGCCCGTCGGCCAGAACCAGATCGTCGACTTCTCCCTCGGCGTCGGGTTCGCAGTCGCAGGCGGATCGTCCGACCCGGAGGGACCGGCGAGGATCAGGTGTCCGCCCTTCACCGCCGCGAGATCGCGCACGCCCATACCCTTGCCCAACGCCAGGTGATGAGCGATCGGCACGACGGGAACCCCATCGGCGAGCCCCTCCGCGTCGATCTCGACGATCAACGCCTCGGCCCCGTCACCGAACAGGGGCGCGCGGACGCCGAGCATCATCCGGCCACCGGAGACGGCACCGCCTTCGATGGTGAACCCGCCGTGGTCTCCGCAGATCGGCGCATCGATGATGGAGGTGAGTTCGGGAAGCTGGGCGAGCACCGCGGGCAGCCGATCGATCCGCCGGATCTCGGGAGCCGCGACCTTTCGATCGAAGGCGAAGCTCGGCAGATCGGTCTGCGGATCGACGGCGAAGCGGTAGATGTGCCGCCGATCGGGCTGCAACGGACACGTCGTCTGCCCGACCGTGGGCTTTCGCTTGGTGCCGTGCGATCCGAAAGCCCAGTAGACGTCGCCGTCACGAGACACCGCCTCGAGATCGGCCTCCTTGTTCACCGTCGTCACCCCGGTGACCGGATCGGTCGTTTCCCGGTCGAGAACGGCCATCTCCGGGCCGAGCTCGAACCGTCCGTCCGCGAAGGTCACGAACCGAAGGCGCCGCTGCTCGTCGTCGACGATGACGCAGCCGCGCTCACCGCCCCGTTCCGGACCGCAGGCCAATCCCGAGAGATCGGCTTCCCCGTCGTGATCCCAGCCGACGGTGGTCGGCAGAACTGCCGTCGGCGCCACCGACGGAGCCGGCTGGGCCGTGGCTGCGGCCGTCGACAGGATCACGGCGGCAGCCGGACCGGCGAAGCTCGAAAACCGGCGTCCCACGCGTATCATGGCATCCCTCCCCGTTGCCTTCGAAGGGATGATGACAGACCGGCTCACCGAAAAGAAGTTGTATCGTGCGGCCTACACACGCGGCCTCGATCACATCTCGACGATCTTGCCCTCTTCGAGAGTGATGCGGCGGTCCATGCGCTCGGCGATGTCCATGTTGTGAGTGGCGATGAGCGCGGCGAGGCCGGAGGCCTTCACCAGGGCCTGGAGCGCGTCGAAGACGTAGTGGGCGGTCTTCGGGTCAAGGTTGCCGGTCGGCTCGTCGGCGAGGATGAGGCGCGGAACGTTGGCGACCGCGCGAGCGATCGCGACGCGCTGCTGTTCGCCGCCGGACATCTCCGAGGGGCGATGTTCCTCGCGTTCGGAGAGCCGCATGTAGGAGAGGAGCTGGCGCGCCCGCACCGCCGCCTCCTTGCGCGTCAGGCCGCGGATCATCTGCGGCAGCATGACGTTCTCGAGCGCCGTGAACTCGGGCAGCAGATGGTGGAACTGGTAGACGAAGCCGATCTCCATGCGGCGCAGCCGCGTCCGCTCGGCGTCGGAGAGCGAGCCGGTGGCGGCGTCGCCGAGCCAGATCTCGCCGCCGTCGGGCCTTTCGAGCAGGCCCGCCACGTGCAGGAGGGTCGACTTGCCGGCGCCCGACGGGGCGATCAGCGCCACCGTCTCGCCGGCGTGGATGGCGAGGTCGGCGCAGCGCAGCACTTCGAGGAAGCGATCGCCTTCCTTGTAGCGGCGTTCGACGCGGGTGAGCCGCAGCACCGGCTCGTCCGTCGCGCCCCGCGCCGCCTTCATGTCGTCGAGGTCGACTGCCGCCATCATTCGTACCTCAGCGCTTCGACCGGATCGAGCTTGGCCGCCTTCCAGGCCGGATAGAGCGTGGCCAGTAGCGACAGGGTGAGGGCGAAGACCACCGTCGCGGTCGTCTCGCCCGATTGGATGTCGGCCTTCATCCGCGACAGGAAGAACACCTCCGGCGGCATCAGCTGGGTGTTGAGCAGCCAGGAGAGCGCCTGCCGCACCTCCTCGATGTTCTGGCAGATGAAGAGGCCGAGCAGCAGACCGGCGAAGGTGCCGGCGGTGCCGATCGCCGCGCCGGTGATGAAGAACACCCGCAGGATCGTCCCGCGCGTCGCGCCCATCGTCCTCAGGATCGCCACGTCGCGCGCCTTGTCCTTCACCAGCATGGTCATGCCGGAGACGATGTTGAGCGCCGCGACGAGCACGATCAGCATGAGGATGAGGAACATCACGTTGCGCTCCACCTCGAGGGCGGAGAAGAAGGTGACGTTGCGCTGGCGCCAGTCGGTCACGTAGACGGAGCGGTTCGCCGCCGCCTCGATCGGCGCGCGCAGCTCGCCGACCTTGTCGGGGTCGTCGACGTAGACCTCGACCGCGCTCGCCTTGCCGTCGAGGTTGAAGTAGCTCTGCGCTTCCGTGAACGGCATGAAGACGAAGCTGGCGTCGTATTCCGACATGCCGACGGAGAAGATCGCCACCACCGGGAAGGCCTTGACCCGCGGCGTCACCCCCATCGGCGTGACGTTGCCGCGCGGGGATACGATGGTCACCGGATCGCCGACGCCGACGCCGAGGTTCTGGGCGAGACGCGAGCCGATGGCGACGCCCTTGCCGGTGGCGTAGTCGTCGAGGCTGCCGAGCTTCACGTTCGACGAGACCAGAGAGATCTTGTCGAGGTCGGCGCGCTCGAGGCCGCGCACCAGGGCGCCCGACGCCCCGGCCGGACCGGAGGCGAGCGCCTGCCCCTCGATGAAGGGCATGGCGAACTTCACGCCCTTGACCTTGCCGAGACGCTCGGCGACCTCGGTGTAGTCGGTGAACTGCGAGGCGGTGGCCTGCACCAGCATGTGGCCGTTGAGGCCGAGGATCTTGCCGACCAGCTCGGTACGGAAGCCGTTCATCACCGCCATGACGACGATCAGCGTCGCCACCCCGAGCATGATGCCGAGGAAGGAGAAGCCGGCGATGATCGAGATGAACGTCTCGCGGCGACGCGAGCGCAGATAGCGCCACGCCAGCATCCACTCGAAGCCCGCGAAGGGCCGTGTGCCGGAGGGTTCTCGTGCGTCCGTCGCCGCGCTCATCGGGGGATGCGTCTCCTCGTCACTTGGCCGTCAGGCGGGCGAGCGCCGCCTCGATGGTGAGCAGTTCGCGTTCGCCGGTGCGGCGGCGCTTCAGCTCGACCTTGCCCTCGGCGAGCGACTTCGGACCGACGATCAGCTGCCAGGGCAGACCGATCAGATCCATGGTCGCGAACTTGGCGCCGGCGCGGGTGTCGGTGTCGTCGAGAAGCACGTCGACCCCGGCGGCGGAGAGCTCGGCGTAGAGCCGCTCGCAGGCGCCGTCGACCGCCGCGTCGCCGGGCTTCATGTTGATCAGGCCGACCTGGAAGGGCGCGACCGACTCCGGCCAGATGATGCCGGCGTCGTCGTGGCTCGCCTCGATGATCGCGCCGGCCAGACGCGACACGCCGACGCCATAGGACCCCATGTGGACCGGGCGCTCGACGCCGTCCGGACCGGCGACCTTGGCGCCCATCGGCTCGGAATACTTGGTGCCGAAATAGAAGATGTGGCCGACCTCGATGCCCCGCGCCGAGACTCGGCTTTCGGCGGGAACCGCGGCGAAGGCGGCCTCGTCGTGCTTCTCTTCGGTGGCGGCGTAGAACGACGTCCAGCGATCGACGATCGGCTTCAGGTCGCCGCGGAAGTCGGTGTCCGCGGCGGGGATCGGCAGATCGAGGACATCCTTGTGGCAGAACACCTGGCTCTCGCCGGTCGACGCCAGGATGATGAACTCGTGGCTCATGTCGCCGCCGATCGGGCCCGAGTCGGCGCGCATCGGGATGGCGGTCAGACCCATCCGCGAATAGGTGCGCAGGTAGGCGACGAACATGCGGTAATAGGCTTCGCGCGCCCGGTCCTGATCGACGTCGAAGGAATAGGCGTCCTTCATCAGGAACTCGCGACCGCGCATCACGCCGAAGCGCGGACGCCGCTCGTCGCGGAACTTCCATTGGATGTTGTAGAGGTTGAGCGGCAGATCCTTGTAGGAGCGCACGTAGCCGCGGAAGATGTCGGTGACCACCTCCTCCGCCGTCGGGCCGAAGAGCATCTCGCGCTCGAGCCGGTCCTCGATGCGCAGCATCTCCTTGCCGTAGTCCTCGTAGCGCCCGCTCTCCTTCCACAGCTCGGCCGACTGGATGGTCGGCATCAGGATCTCGAGCGCGCCGGCGCGGTTCTGCTCCTCACGGACGATGCGGCCGATCTTGTCGAGGACACGCAGCCCCATCGGCAGCCAGGAATAGATGCCGGCCGCCTGCTGACGGATCATGCCGGCGCGCAGCATCAGCCGGTGGGAGACGATCTCCGCCTCCTTGGGGGTCTCTTTCAGGATCGGCAGGAAGAAGCGGCTGAGACGCATGGGCACGGACCTCGTCGGGAAAGCCGGAATCGCTCGCCCGGGCAACGGGGTCACCGGAGCACGAGAATCCCGGCGAAAAGAAGATCGCCGGCGTCACTGGTGAACGAGCGAGTACGAAAAGACAAGGCCGGCGCCGCGATCCCGACCGGCCATCCACCGAACCGACGAACGCGATGCCGCCCGCGGGCGGAGCACCGGGCAGCTCGCCGACGGCGAACGGCCGTCCGTTTCGACTCGCCGGCCAGGCCTTCCGCGTGCCGCGCTCGCGGTGACGGTCGAGCGCGTCGTCGACGCCCGGAGAAGTCGAATTTCAGTTCTGTCGAGATGCGAACCCATCGCAGAAAGACTAGAAACGCCCTGATTTCCGCCATTCGAGGGATGTGGCGAAAAAGTGGCGAGGACCGGTGACGGGTCGTGACAAACCGATTTAGTTCGGTTATGGTCCCCGCCATCAGAAGAGGGCAGGTGAAGACCGGAACGGTGCACCGCAAGCCCCCCGATATCGCGGTCTAAGTCTCGGGAGGAAAACCCCGGGCGCCCGCATCGGTCCGCAAGGGTCGACGGAGCAGCCACTCGAACCACCGCTATCGGGAGCGAGGGTACGAGGTCAGGGGTCGGACGCGTAACTGTCTGAAAGCAAGGCACCGGAAGGCGCCTTGCTTTTTTATTTCCATCATCGCCCGCATCCCGCCCGCGCTGGACAAGGCGGCCCGTCGCGTGGTCAGGTCCTCGCGAGGACACGACGGTCGGACCCGTCCGAACCACATGAGCGTCGCGGCCCGACCGGCCGACGCCCGTTCGGGCTCGCCGACGCCGACGATGTTTCGAAGAGACCGAAATGTCGTCGACCCGGAATCGCGCCACCGGAAGAGATGGGATCGGGAGACGTCGCGAGAGAATGTGGACGCCGATCGAGATCGGACGGGCGGGTCGACGCCTCGTCGCTCAACTGTTGCGCAGCAGCTTCGTCGGCCTGCGGACCTTCGCCGATCGGCATGCGCGCAGGCGAATTCTCGTTCTCGGCGACAGCCACGTTCGAGCCTTCGAACACTGGCTGTTCCTGATCGGCATGCCACGCACCCGCTTCGACGTCACCTTCGCACCCGGCGGTACGGCGCTCGGACTTCACAACACCGAATCCGTGAGCGGCGCGCGTCGGCGGTTCGACGCCGCCTTGGCCCGAGGCCCCTATGATCGGGTGATCGTCGGCCTGGGCGAGGTCGATACCGCGGTCGCGATCTGGCTGGTGGTGGAGAAGAACCGGCAGAATCTCGAAACGGTACTGAACCGTTCCGTCGGTCGCTACCTGAGCTTCCTGGAACAGGTGGCCGCCGACCACGACCTCGTGGTGCTCGGCGCCTGCATGCCGACCGTCGACGTCTACACCGCCGACGGCGACGAGGTCGGCGTCAGCCGCGCCTCGATCGCCGCGACACGTCGCGAGCGCACCGACCTCGCCCTCGCCTTCGACGCTCGCGTCGCCGCGTGGTGCCGCGCCCGGGCGATTCCCCACCTCGACAGCGCTGCGGCCGCCCTCGGCCCGGACGGCTTCGTCCGCCCGTCGTGGACGGCTCTCGATTCCCGCGGTCGCCCCGATCACCACTATGCCCGGCGGCGCTTCGCCCGTTGGATCCTCGGCGAACTGCGCCGTCTCCCCGACCGGGACCGGCCGGCTCGACCGAAGTGATACCGGGCTCGCGAAATTCGGGCTCGTCCGAATTTCGTGGGCATCACGGCCCGACCGGCCGACGCCCGTTCGGACTAGCTTTCGCCGATGAAGTTTCGAAAAAGTCGAAACTTCATCGGCTGGATATGAGAAGGCCCGGACGTCGTCGAGACGCCCGGGCCGTCGAAGAGGTCGGAGATGCGGTCGGCGTGCGATCAGCCGACGATCTCGAGGCCGGAGAAGAAGAAGGCGATCTCTTCGGCGGCGGTCTCGGGAGCGTCGGAGCCGTGCACCGAGTTCTCGCCGATCGACAGGGCGAAGTCCTTGCGGATGGTGCCCTCGGCGGCGTTGGCCGGGTTGGTGGCGCCCATCACTTCGCGGTTCTTGAGGACGGCGTTCTCGCCCTCGAGCACCTGGGCGACGATCGGGCCGGAGGACATGAACTCGGTCAGCTCGCCGAAGAACGGACGCTCCTTGTGGACGGCGTAGAAGGCCTCGGCCTGACGGCGCGACAGCCACAGACGCTTGGAGGCGACGACGCGCAGGCCGGCGGCCTCGAAACGCGCCACGATCTGGCCGGTCAGGTTGCGCTTGGTGGCGTCGGGCTTGATCATCGAAAAGGTGCGTTCGATCGCCATCTGAGGAATTCCTCTCGTCGGTTCACTCGGGAAGGGCCGATATCTCGGCGGGTGGCGCGCTCTTAGCACCGCGCGCGAGCCCCGCCAAGGCGGAGCGCACCGAAATCGCCGCGGCGATCGCGCCGCATGGTCGCGGAGCCGCCCCCGGTCGGTCGAACTCGGCCCGTACCGGCGCCAAGGCCCCCTGCCCCGTCGCTCTCACCCTTCGCCGCCCGTCCCGCGCTCCCGCCGGCCCGGCACGTAGATGTAGCCGGCGCCGCGCACGGTGCGGATGAAGGTGGGTTCGGACGGATCCGGCTCGATTTTCTTGCGGATGCGGGCGATGCGCACGTCGATGGCGCGATCGAAGGCTTCCGGATCGCGGGCGTGGGCGAGATCGAGCAGCTGCTCGCGGCTGAGCACCCGGTTGGGATGATCGACGAAGGCCTCGAGCAATTGGAATTCCGAGGTGTGGAGCACCGTTTCGGCACCGGTGACGCGGTCGACGAGGCGGCGGGAGGCGCGATCGAGCAGGCGGTCGCCGAAGACGACGGGTTCCGCCCGCGGGACCGACGGTGCGGCGCGTTTCGGCTTGGCGACCGCCGGGGGCGACGCCGGTGGCGGCGGCGCGGCGACCCGGCGCAACACCGAACGGATGCGCGCCACCAGTTCGCGCAGCTCCGCCGGCTTGGCGAGGTAGTCGTCGGCGCCGAGTTCGAGACCGACCACCCGGTCGATCGGGCTCGCGGTCGAGGTCAGCATGATGACCGGGACGCCGCCCATCTCCTCCTTCAGCCAGCGCAGCACCGACAGGCCGTTCTCGCCCGGCATGTGGAGGTCGAGCACCACCAGATCCGGCGCCCGCTCGGCCATCTCGGCGCGCAGAGCCGTGCCGCCGTCGAGGGCGACGACGTCGAAGTCGTGGAGGGCGAGATAGTCGGCGACGGTCTCGCGGGTGTGGGGATCGTCGTCGACGACGGCGATGCGCGCGTCCGTCGTCATGGTCCACCTCCCTCGCCGCCGATCGCCTCGCCGTCGAGCGCCGGCAGGACGATCTCGAAGACCGCGCCGGAGCCGCTCTCGGCGTTGAGCGCACCGATGTGGCCGTCGTGCAGGCGGACGATCTCGTGGGCGATCGACAGGCCGAGACCGGTCGAACCCTCGCCGCCGGTCGGTTGCGCCGACAGCCGCTGGAATCGACCGAAGAGCCGACCGAAATCTTCCGGTGAAAGGCCCGGCCCCTGATCGGCGACGGTGACCACCGCCCGATCGGCGACCCGCCGCACCACGATCTCCGCGGTCCCGCCGACCGGCCCGTATTTCACCGCGTTGGAGACGACGTTCTCGACCGCGTCGCGCAACCGGTCGGGATCGCCGCAGATGCGGATCCCGCTCTCGCCGCGCCAGATCAGCGTCTGGTTCTTGCGGGCGGCGAGCGGGCGCAGGTGGTCGACGACGTCGTGGACGAGGTCGGCGAGGTCGAGCGCCACCGGACGGATCGAGACCTCGACCGCGTCGGTGGCGGCCTGGGCGACGAGATCGCCGATCATCCGGTTCATCGCCGTCGCCGGCGCCGCGATCTTGCCGACCTCCGCCTTCAGGCGTGCCGGATCGATGCCGGGCTTCTCCATGAGCTCGCCGATGATCTCGATGCGGCCGAGGATGGCGGCGAGCGGGTTCTTGAGGTCGTGGGCGACCATGCCGAGGAGTTCGGCCTTGAATTCGTTGGCGCGGCGCAGGGTCTCGCGCTGATCCGCGAGGCGACGCGCCGCGTCGCTGAGCTCGCGGGTGCGCACCTCGACGCGCTGCTCGAGCTCGACGTTGGTGGCCTGCAACCGCTCGAGCAGCAGCACGTTCTCGAAGGCGACCGAGAGTTTGCCGCAGAAGACCTCGACCAGCGCTCGGTCGGTGGCCGACAGGTGCTTGGCGACATCGAGCACCACGGCGATCTCGCGGCCGCTCGAGGTGCGGATGTAGAGGATCGAACGGCTCTCCAGGAAGCAGTGGTGACGCTCGGCGAAGGCGGCGTCGATGGCGCGGCGGGTGTCGACGTCCAGAGCCCCGGTCCCCGCCGCGGCGACGCCGGAATAGACGCCCGACCCGGCGATCACCGACAGATCTTCGGCCCTCGGATCCTGCGGCCGGTCGCGCACAACCAGCATGCCGGCGCAGTCGACTTCGAGCAGCGAGGCGACCTGGGTCAGCACACCCTCGGCGAAACGCTGCATCGAGCGGGTGTCGAACAGCGCGGTCGCCGCGTCGATGATGATCTCGAGACCGCGGCGCGTCTCCTCCATGCGCAGCAGCTGCTGATGCGAGCGGATGGCCGCGGTCAGCGCGGTGAACAGCTTGTCGGCGGTGAGTTCGGTCTTCGCCTTGTAGTCGTTGATGTCGTAGTCGACGATGACGGCGCGTTCCGGCGCCTGTCCGGGCTGGCCGGTACGCAGGATGATGCGAACGAGGTCGTTGCGCAGTTCGCCGCGGATGAACTCGACGAGTTCGAGGCCGGCGGTCTCGGACTCCATCACCACGTCGAGCAGGATCACCGCCAGATCGGGGTTGGCGCGCACCAGTTCGCGCCCCTCCGCCGCGGAGAAGGCGGAGAGGATCTCCAGACCCTGGCCGGCGAGCGCATAGTCGAACAGCGCGAAACGCGTGCCGTCGTGGACCGCCGGATCGTCGTCGATCACGGCGATCTTCCAACTGCGCGCCGGCCGCTCCGGCGCGTCGTCGCTCTCGGCGGCGAAGACCAGGAGGTCGTCGTCGCTCATCCCTCGTTCTCCTTCGTTCGACCGCGCTCGGGCTCCGCCTCGTCCTCGGGTGCGACCGCCGGCAGAGTCATGCGGAAGCGACACCCTCTCCCGGGCGCCGTCTCCAGGGCGATCCGCCCTCCCAGGCGGTGCGTGACGATGTTGTAGACGATGTGCAGCCCCAATCCACTCCCTCCGGCGCCGCGACGGGTGGTGAAGAAGGGTTCGAAGGCGTGGCGCGACACCACGTCGCTCATGCCGACGCCGTCGTCGGCGAAGACGACCTCGATCCGCCCGCCGTCGAGACGGCGAGCCTCGAGTGTCATGTGCCCCGTCGCGGCCCCTTCCGGCCAGGCGTGGGTCAGGGCGTTGACGAAGAGATTGGTGACGACCTGCCCCCAGGCGCCGGGATAGCTGTCGAGCACGAGCCCGTCGGGGACGGCGACGTCGAAGCCGATGCCGGTCGCCCTGAGACTCGGCCGCAGGCTCGAAGCGATCTGCCGCGTCGCGTCGGCGAGGTCGAAGGCGCGGCGTTCGGAATGGGTGCGGTCGACCGCGACCTGTTTGAAAGATTGCACCAACTCGCCGGCGCGCGTGAGGTTGGCGACCAGTTGGCGGGCGGCGTCGCGGGCGCCGGCGACGAAATCGTCGAGGCGCGATCGGCGCAGTTGTCCGCCGGCGAGTTCACGCTCGAAGTCGACGACGCGACGCTCGAGGCTCGACGCGACGGTGAGGCCGATGCCGACCGGATTGTTGACCTCGTGGGCGACGCCGGCGACCAGACCGCCGATGGCGGCGAGCTTCTCCGCCTCGATCAGATTGCGTTGGGCCTCGGCCAGTTCGCGCAGCGCCCGCTCCGCCCCTTCCTTGGCGAGCCGCATGTCCTCTTCCGCGGCGCGTCGATCGGTGACGTCGTAGATCCAGAAGACGTGCGCCGGACGGCCGGCGAACTCGATCGGCCGCACCTCGAGCAGGCCCCACCAGGTGGCGCCTTCTCCGCGACGCATCAGCGCCTGCCAGCCCGAGACGCCGCCGCCGCGCACCACCGCCTCGGAGAGGCGGACCGCATCCTCCGGATCGGCGAAGTGATCGCGCGGCCGCGGCGGTTCGGCGCCGTCGGGCAGGCCGAAGAGTTCGTCGTAGCGATGATTGCGGAAGGTCGGCCGGCCGTCGCCGACGGAGAGGATGGCGATCCCGATCGGGCTGGTCTCGAGCAGACCGTACCACCGCCGCTCCTGCTCGGCGTGCTCCTCCTCGCGGCGGCGGAACCCGGCCACCTCCTGGCGGAACACCTCGATCGACCGCGACATGGCGCCGATCTCGTCCTCGGCGTCGAGACCGGGGATCGGCCGGTCGGTGTCGCCGACCACCACCGCCCGCATCGCGCCCTGCGCCGCGGCGAGCGGCGTGCGGATGGTGCGGGCGACGAAGGCCGAGGCGAGGAGACTGAGGCCGGCGAAGATCAGCGCGAGGACGGCGAAACGCCCGGCGGCTGCGGCGAGCAACCGGTCGTAACGGGCGATGGCGTCGCGTTCGCGGGCGGTCTGGTGTTCGAGGGCACGTTCGAGCAGGTCGATCATCCGGGCTCGATTGGCCTCGAGCGTCCCGGTGAGCCAGCGGGCGTGGCGATCGGCGACGTCCTCCAGCCGCCCGAAGATCGAATCCATCGCCACGATCTCCGGCAGGAAGCTCTCGACCGCGTAGCCGCGCGCATCCGGCGACGGCGACCGGCCGATCTCGCGCAGAGCGGCGGCGAAGGTGTCGCGGGCGCGACGCGCCGCTTCGAGTTGCTCGCTGCGTCGCTCGTGGCGATAGGCGACGAGATTGACCCGGAACTCGGCGAAGCGGTCGTAGGCGGTGGCGACCAGCGGGCGCAGAACGACGTCGTTCGGCCGGATGGCGAGGTCGAGCGCGTCGAGACGGACCCGCACCTGCGGCACCAGATCGGCGAATTCGGTCTCGTAGATCATGCGGATGTCGATCTCGAGCCCGCGCAGATCGTCGAAGCCGAAGAGGTAGTGGCGGGCGACCTCGGCGAAGTCGTCGAGGTCGGTGGAGCCGGCGCTCCGCGTCTCGTCGAGCGAGCGCAGCAGCACCCCGGTGAAGCGCGCCTTGGCGTTCTCGACGTCGGTGCGGTGCGCCTCGTCGGGTCGCAGCAGGAAGGCGCCGACTTCGCGATGGAGGGCGTGGACGGCACGCTCGAGGTCGAACAGGGCCTCGTCGACGTCGTGAGCGGCGCGCAGGTCGCTCCAGGCCCGTCGCAGTTCGCCGCCGCTCCAGGCGGTCGCCGCGGCGAGGGCGAGGAGCGCCACGACGTTGACGACGACGACGAGACCGATCCGGCCCGGAATCGAGATGCGCCGCAACAGCGACCCGACGGCCCGCGACATCGCTCCCTGCGATGCCGAGCGTGGATCGGCGCCCCCCGTGGTCATCCCGACGTCGCTCCTTCGCTGCGGCCGCGCGCGACCACGGCATCCGGCCTCGGCTCCGCCGCCGATTTCGGACGGCGAGTGAAGCGCCCCGCGCGAGGTGCGTCAACCGGCGCTCCGGCCCGGCCCTCCGCGGCTCACCTGCCGCGGAAGTCGCGGAAGCCGATGTCCGGGGCGGAGGTGTTGTGGGTGGAGGGCACGCTCCGGGCGAAGGCGACGTCGGCGGCCTTGCCGTCGACGTAGTCGACGACGACCGTGGACGTCGGGGCGGCGCCGGGCGTGGCGCGCACCACCGTTTCGGCGGTGTCGGCGTTGCCGGGCGCGACATACATCGAACGCAACGCCGCGAAGGGCAGCTTCGACGTGTCGACGCCGTCGAACGAGACCTCGACCGCCGAGCGGCCGACCTCGATCGCCTCGAGCGCCACCACCGCCTTGCCGCCGGTGGCGAAGTCGATGGTGAAGGCCACTTTCTTGGGATCGAAGGCCACCGCCTTGTAGGCGACGAAGGGCCGGGTACTCACCTCGACCGGGCCGAAGAGGAAGGACGAGCCGTAGGCGACCTCGCGCATGCGGAAGGGCGGCAGGCCCTTGAGCCGCCAGTAGCCGTCCTGCGGGTAGAACACCAGGAACTCGATCGGCCCGGCCGGCGTCTTGCGCCACAGCTGGACGAGGTGGAGGAAGTTCTGGGTGAGCTTGCCGACCGTCACCGGCACCACGGTCGGACGCCAGAAGTCGGGATAGACGACACCCTTGAGGACGTATTCGTCGTCCTCCCACAGCACCGCGGTCGGCGGCGTGTAGTGCGAGCCGTCGGCGCCCCCCGAGCCGCCGAAGCTGCAACCGGAGAAGTCCGGCGCGGTGATGTCGCGGACGATGGTGTCGACGTAAGGAGGCGTCTTCGCCTCGACGGTGAAGCTCGCCACCTTCTCCGAGGTCAGCGTGTAATAGACGTTGTCCTCTTCGGCGCAGGTCGTCTTGTAGGACTTGTTGTGCAGGTCGATGGAGATCGCCTCGCCGGCGATCGCCGCGCCGCCGATCGCCGCCGACATCGCCATCGCCGAGATCCACGCAAGGCCCCAGGTCTTCCTCGACATCGTCCCACTCCCCGAAGGTCCGGCCCGGATCGGGCCTCTTCGTCGTGGTCCTAGCGGTCGCGCGGATTTCGGGCAAGAGCAAGGCCCCCTGCCCTGCGGGTAATCGCTCGAAGCGCTTCCGCCACCGTCCGCCCGAGGCGCCCCCTCCCTTCCCCCCTCGCGGGGGAAGGTGGCCCGCAGGGCCGGATGAGGGGAGCGCCGCGAAGCGGCAACCGGAGGCGGGAGCCGCGAGCACCGAAGGCGGGGAGAGGTTCAGCCCCCTCATCCGCCCTTCGGGCATCCCTTCTCCCGCGAGGGGAGAAGGGATGCCCGCGGCGCGTCCTTTCGTGATCCGGCAAGCCGATGACGCGTCGAGCGGTTGCCCTGCCCTCGCAATGCCGCGATCGCGCCCCCATCTGTCGATGCGCCCATCACACCGCCGCACCGAGGCGAGATTGACCGACCCCGATCCCCACTCCTCCGCGACGCCGCGCCACCCGATCGTCCGGGCGCTCCTGCGCCTGCCGTTGCTCGTCGCCGCGACGATCTACTTCCTGATCGACGACGTGGTGCTGGCGGCCTTCCGGCCGATCTTCGCCGCCCTCGCCGAGCTGCGGCTGTTCGCACGCCTGGGCGAGGCGCTGCATCGATTGCCGCCCTATCCGACGCTCTTCGTCTTCCTCGTGCCCTTCGTGGTGTTGGAACCGTTCAAGCTCTGGGGCCTGTGGCTCCTCGGCACCGGGCGATTCTCCGCCGGCGCGACGATGCTCGCCGTCGCTCACCTCTCGTCGATCGTCCTGGTCGAGCGCCTGTTCCACGCCACCCGCGACAAGCTCCTCACCATCGGCTGGTTCGCCTGGACCTACACCCGGGTGATGGCGCTCTACGACTGGTCGCTCGGCCGCCTCAGGGCGACGACGGCATGGCGAGCCGCGGCGGCGATGGTGCGGCGGGTTCGCGCCGCCCTGCGCAACGCCGCGGCGCATCTGGCGCCCGGCTTCGCCGCGATCCGAACCGCCGTACGCGCCGCTTGGGTGAACCTGCGGCGCGGTCTCGGGCGGCTGAGACGCGCCGCCGACCGCTGATCACGACGCCTCGCCCGAGCCGCGCGCCGGCGCACCGCGCCCGATGAGCGGGCGCTCCTCCAGAAACGAGAAGATAACGAGGCCGATCGCCTGTCCGAGCGTCGTCATCGCGAAGATGCGGCGGAAGGTCGATCCGGCGAGCGTCACCTCCTCGGGCGACAGGCCCGCATGGCCCATTCCGCCCTCGATCGCGTCGCCGAGACCGGAGGCGAGGAAGATCGCACCGAGGATGGCGACGATGACCACCGTGCCGAGGGCCCGGAAGAAGGCGTGGGTGGCGGTGGCGACGCCGAGATCGCGGCGATCGACGGCGTTCTGCACGACGACCGTCGACAGCGGGAAGAGCGCGCCGGTGCCGAGGCCGGCGGCGACGAGGAATATCTCCGCCGCCCAGAACGGCAAGGTCGCCGCGCCGAGAGCGAGGCCGGCGTTGGCGACGACGCCGAGGGCCGCCCCACCGAGCGCCACACGCTTGTAGTGGGTGACGCGGGCGAGCATCCGGCCGCCGGCATTGGCGCCGACGACCGTGCCGAGGGTCAGGCCGATCAGCCCGAAGCCGGCGTTCGCCGCGCCGAAGCCGTGGACCTGGGCGAGCCAGATCGGCACGTAGACGGAGAGCGACAACCAGCTGCCCATGACGAAGAACATCGCCGAGGTGGTCACCGCGACGACCGGATTGCGCAGCACCGTGAGCGGGATCAGCGCCTCCTCGACCCGCGCCACGTGGCGGCCGAAGGCGGCGAAGGCGGCGACTGCCACGGCGAAGAGCCCGAGCACCTGCGGCGAGGTCCACGGCATCCGCGAACCGCCCCAGGTCAACGCCAGCATCAGCGCCACCGTGCCGCCGACGATCAACACGGCGCCGACGAGATCGAGGCGCTGGGGGCGGGAGACGTCGGGCAGATGGCGCATGGCGCGGGCGATCATCACCATGGCGACCACCGCCAACGGCAGATTGACCCAGAAGATCAAAGACCAGTGCAGATGCTGGGCGAAGACGCCGCCGACCACCGGACCCGAGACGCTCGCCGTCGCCCAAACGAGCGAGATCCATCCCATGTAGCGGCCACGCTCGCGCGGCGGCACCACGTCGCCGATCACCGTCTGGACGAGGCTGATCAGCCCGCCGCCGCCGAGCCCCTGCACGGCGCGACCGATCACCAGCATCGTCATGTTCGGCGCCAGCGCGCAGAGCGCCGAGCCGACGGTGAAGACGGCGATGGCGGTGTGGAGCGTCGCCTTGCGGCCCTTCAGGTCGGCGAGCTTGCCGTAGAGCGGCGTCACAGCGGTCGAGGTCAGGAAGTAGGCCGAGACCACCCAAGAGAGATATTCGACGTCGCCGAGCGCCGCGCCGATGGTCGGCAGCGCCGGCGCGACGATCGACTGGTCGAGCGCCGCGAGCAGCAGCACGACCATCGCGCCGAGCACGACCGTCAGGCGCTCGCGATCGCCGAGCGTGGGAAAGCCTTCACCCATGGGAACTCTCGCGGCGCCGGAATCGGCGCGGGTCATCGGGAAATCCCTACACTAGGGTGCCGCCCGCCGCCCGCCACCCCCGCGAACGCCGAGGCGCCATGCGTCGACGCGGTTCGCTCGCGATCCGCGACGAGCAGGAAATCGCACCGGTGGTTCGCTCCCGCGTCGAGCCGATACCCGCCCCCCTCACCCGCGTGCGTCGGCCAGCGCCCCGGGGAGCGCGGCGGCGAGGAGATCGAGGTCGGCGTCGGTGCCGGCGGAGAGGCGGATGCAGCGATCCATCGGCGCCAGCCACGGCTTGCGCACGAAGAGATCGCGGGCGATCAGCCCGTCGAGTACGGCCTTGGCGAAGGCCCCGTCGCCACCGCAGTCGACGGCGACGAAGTTGGTCGCCGACGGCAGCGAGGTCAGGCCGTTGTCGGCGGCGATGGCGGCGATGCGGGTCTTGGCGCGGTTCACACTCGCCACCACGTGGGCGAGCCATTCGCCGTCGGCGAGCGCGGCGAGCGTCCCGGCCTGGGCGACGCGATTGACGCCGAAGTGGTTGCGGATCTTGTCGAAGGCCTTGGCGACCTCCGGCGCGGCGATGCCGTAGGCGACGCGCATCCCGGCCATGCCGTGCGCCTTGGAGAAGGTGCGGAAGCGGATGACGCGCGGATCGTCGGGGTCGATGGTCGTCGGCAGGGTGCCGTCGGGCGCGAATTCGCCATAGGCCTCGTCGAGGATGAAGAGCGAACCCTCGGGCACGCGCGCCAGCTCCCGCGCCACTTCCTCGCCCCACCACCAGGTGGCCATCGGATTGTCGGGGTTGGCGAAGTAGCCGAGCGGCGCGTCCTCGGCGATCAGCGCATCGACGAGACCCGGCAGGTTCTCGCGATCGTCGACGTAGGGCACCCGGACGAAGCGGGCGCCGTGGCCGGCGACGTGATAATCGAAGGTCGGGTAGCCGCCGAGCGAGGTGACGATCGGCGTACCGGGATCGGCGAAGAGACGGACCGTGAGGCCGAGCAACCCGTCGATGCCCTCGCCGACGACGATGTTCTCCGGCCGCACGCCGTGGTGCTTCGCCAACGCCACCTTGAGGTCGTGGTTCTCCGGGTCGCCATAGAGCCAAGCTTCGGTCGCGATCGCCGCCTGCATGGCGGCGATCGCCTTCGGCGACGGCCCGAAGACGCTCTCGTTGGCGCCGATCCGCGCCTTGAACAGGTGCCCGCGCGTCCGTTCGATCGCCTCGGCGCCGACGAAGGGTACGGTCGAAGGCAGGCTCGCCATCAACGGCGTGAAACGCGGCGACTTCATCTCGGGGCTACCTCGTTCTCGTTCGTCGTTGCATTTCCGTGGCGCCATCCATATCCCGAGCCGGCGGCGGCGCGGAAGTCGATTTCTCGCACTCGTGCCTTGATCCGAACACGAACTTCGGGCAGAAGGCCGGTGCGACGCCGTCGAAGCTCGGGAAGATCCCGCCGACGGAGGTCGGGAGACGCGTGACGGACGCCACGCGGGCAGCGACGGACGAAGATCCGATCGACCCGCGTTTCGTGTCTTCTCTCCGACCGCTCGATCGCTTCTCACCCGACAAGCCCCTTTTCACGCGGGGATCGTCATACGATCCCGACGCGCGCCCCCTCGTCCCGAGGACGTGGCGCGCCGGCGGCTTTTCGCACTCGAAAGACCCAACTTGACCAAGTTCACCGATTTCGGCCTCGACGCGTCCATCCTCGAGGCCCTCGCGGCGTCCGGCTACGAGACGCCGACCCCGATCCAGGCCCAGGCCATCCCGCATCTCCTGAAGGGCCGCGACCTTCTCGGCATCGCCCAGACCGGCACCGGCAAGACCGCCGCCTTCGCCCTGCCGATGATCCAGCGGCTGATCACCGATCGCCGCCGTCCCGGCCCGCATGCGACCCGCAGCCTCGTCCTCGCCCCGACCCGCGAGCTCGCCTCGCAGATCGCCGAGAGTTTCCGCACCTACGCCGCCGGTCTCGACCTCCGCGTCGAGGTGGTGTTCGGCGGCGTCTCCATCGGCAAGCAGGAGCGCGCCCTGATGCGCGGCGTCGACGTGCTCGTCGCCGCCCCCGGCCGTCTCCTCGATCTCGTCGACCGCGGCTCCTGCCGTCTCGACAAGGTCGAGATGCTGGTGCTCGACGAGGCCGACCAGATGCTCGACCTCGGCTTCATCCATTCGCTGAAGCGCATCGCCAAGCTGGTGCCGCGTCAGCGCCAGTCGCTGTTCTTCTCGGCGACCATGCCGCAGGCGATCGCCTCGCTCGCCGCCAACTACCTGACCGATCCGGTCGAGGTGGCGGTGACCCCGGTCGCCACCACGGTCGATCGCATCGAACAGGGCGTGTTCTTCTGCGAGACCCGTGAGAAACAGGCGCTGCTCGAGCATCTGCTGCGCCAGCCGAAGTTCGATCGCGTCATCGTCTTCACCCGCACCAAGCACGGCGCCGACCGGGTGGTGAAGCACCTCGCCCGTTCCGGCTTCGAGGCCGCCGCCATCCACGGCAACAAGAGCCAGCCGCAGCGTGAGCGGGCGCTCGCCGCCTTCCGCGACGGCGAGATCGGCGTGCTGATCGCCACCGACATCGCCGCCCGCGGCATCGACATCGACGGCATCTCCCATGTCGTCAACTACGACCTGCCGAACATCCCGGAGAGCTACGTCCACCGCATCGGCCGCACCGCGCGCGCCGGCGCCGACGGCTCGGCCGTCTCCTTCTGCAACGGCGAGGAGCGGGCGTATCTCAAGTCGATCGAGCGCCTCATCCGCCGCACCGTGCCGAAGCTGGCGCTGCCCCAGGGCCTCGCCGCCATGGCCGCGGCCCAGGCCAAGGAAGCCCGCCGCGACATAGACGACGACGCCATCGCGCCGCGCGGCCATCATCACGCCGGCCGTCCGCGCGACGACCGTCGCGGCGGCGAGAAGCGCCCGGCGCAGGCCGAGCAGCAGGCGCGCGGCGCCGGACCGCGTGGCAATCGCGGTCCGCGCGAGGAGTTCCGCGCCCGCGATGAACATCGCGTCCGCGACGAGGGCCGGGGTCGGGACGACGGTCGTCGTTCCGAGGAAGGACGCCGCCGCGACGACAACCGCCGTCGCGACGACATGCCGGTGAAGGCCATGCGCGACACCCGCCACGGCGAGAGCGTCGCAGGACGCAGCGGCCATGCCGCGCCGCGCGACCACGTGCGCCGCGACGGCCGCCCGCAAGGCGGTGGCGACCGCGCGGATCGTGGATACGGTGGCGAAGGCCGCCAGGAGCGGTCGTTCGGCGGCGACAACCGTCGCGACGGCAAGCGCGGCGGCGATCGCCCGATGACCCGCAACGGCGGCGCCGACAGGACCCGCGCTCAGGGCGACCGCCCCCGCGGCCCGCGCCGCGAGCGCTGATCGGCGATACCGACGACGATACGAGGAGCCCCGGAGCGGTCACCACCGCCCCGGGGCTCCGCCGTTTCGGCACCTCACCGGGGCGCACGACGCGGAACCAGCATCCCGACGAATGACCCGAGTGGAGAACGGAGCCATCGCCCTGGTCGCCGGTCGTCTCGATTGACTTCTCCGTCCACCGTCCCTCATATCGTCGACGCGACGGTCCTCCGGACATCCGGAGGTGAAAAGGGAACGCGGTCCCGACGAGGGGATGCCGCGGCTGCCCCCGCAACTGTGAGCGGAGAGCGACGCGCCGAGACGCCACTGGGATGATCCCCGGGAAGGCGGCGCCGAGCCGAGATCCGCGAGCCAGGAGACCTGCCGTCGTCCGATCCATTCCCCGATCCGCCGGTGGGGCGGAGAAAGAGGACCGACGTGACGACATCCCCCTCCCTCTCGTCGCCCGAAGCGGCGATGCCTTCGGCGAACCCCTCGCCGGTGACGATCATCCTCGTCTGCACCACCTGCCGCCGCGAGGGCGACACGCTCGACGCGCCGCACGCCGGCACCCGTCTCCATGCGGCGCTCGAGGCCGCCGCCGCGACGCGCGACGATGTCCGCGTCGTACCGGTCGAATGCCTGTCGGTGTGCAAACGTCCGGTGACCATCGGCTTCGGCGCTCCCGAGAAATGGACCTACGTCTACGGCGATTTCGACGCCGAGGCCGCCCCCGCCATTCTCGACGCCGCCGCCCTCTACGGCGCGGCAACCGACGGCCTCATCCCCTGGAAGAGCCGCCCCGACGAGCTCAAGAAGGGCGTCGTCGCCCGCATTCCGCCGATGTGTTTCGACGAGCGAGGCGGGTGATGGCGATGCTCGCGACAGCCCTCCACCATCGCCGTCACGTTGAAACCTCGCCCGCGGTTCCCCCTTCTCCCCTTGCGGGAGAAGGTGCCCGAAGGGCGGATGGGGGGTTCGTGGGCCGCCTCCCGCACCATGCCCGATCGATCCGCCCAGCCCCCTCATCCGGCGCTTCGCGCCACCTTCTCCCGCGAGGGGAGAAGGGTTCCGGGCTCCGCCCGGCAGTCTCCGAGGTCCGTTCATGACCACCTTCTCCAAGATCCCGGTCACCATCGTCACCGGCTTCCTCGGCGCCGGGAAGACGACGCTGATCCGTCACCTCGTCGAGAACGCCCGTGGCCGCCGGCTGGCGCTGGTGATCAACGAATTCGGCGACGTCGGCGTCGACGGCGAGATCCTGAAGTCCTGCGACGGCGATGCCTGCGCGCCGGAGGCGATCGTCGAACTCGCCAACGGCTGCCTGTGCTGCACCGTCGCCGACGATTTCCTGCCCGCCATCGAGGGGCTGCTGGCCTTGCCGAACCGCCCCGACCACATCGTCGTCGAGACTTCCGGCCTCGCCCTGCCCAAGCCGCTGATCAAGGCCTTCGACTGGCCGGAGATCCGCGCCAAGCTCACCGTCGACGGCGTCGTCGCGGTGGTCGACGGCCGCGCCGTGATCGACGGCCGCTTCGCCGACGATCCGGACGCCGTGCTCGCCCAGCGGGCGGAGGACGCCTCGATCGACCACGACAATCCGCTCGAAGAGGTCTACGAGGACCAACTGCTCGCCGCCGATCTGGTGGTGGTCAACAAGGCCGATCTCCTCGGCGCGAGCGATCTCACCGCGATCGAGGCGGAGATCCGCAAGGCCATTCCACGCGCCGTCAAGGTGGTGAGCGCCGCCGAGGGCCGGGTCGATCCGGCGGTGGCGCTCGGCCTCTTCGCCGCGGCCGAGGACGACCTCGCGGCGCGCCCGTCGCATCATGAGATCGAGGGCGATCACGACCACGACGACTTCGACACCTTCGTGGTGGAAGTCGCCCCGGCGCGTGATCCGGCTTCGCTGGTGGAGCGCCTGAAGGCCGTCGCCGAGAGCCACGACGTGTTGCGCATCAAGGGTTTCGTCGCCGTCGAGGGCAAACCGATGCGCCTCCTCGTCCAGGGGGTGGGCAACCGCTTCCGCCACCAGTTCGATCGCCCCTGGGGGCCGGAGGAGATCCGCGCCGGCCGCCTCGTGGTGATCGCCGAGAAGGGCCTCGACGAAGCCGCGGTGCGCGCCGCGCTGGCGGCGTGAGGCAGTCGGCGACCATCGCCTTCGCCACGGATTCCCCCTCGCCCCCTCGGCCGGCATCCCCGGCCGAAGCGAAGCGGAGGGGAAGGGGATCCATCGAAGGTTCCCCGAGGTGGTGAGGCCTATGGGTCCCCTTCCCTCGCCTTCGGCTCGCCGGGGACGACGGCCGGGTGCGGGGTTGCGCTTCGACCCTCTGTGGGCGGAGCGAACGAGACGTTCGCAGTCGTAATCCCGGCGGACCTCCCGCCCGCCTCGGTCGTCGCGTTGGCGCCCGACGCCACCAACCCGGAGCCACCACCCGATGCACCTCGTCGCCGACACGATCCGCTCGCTCGACGATACCGTCCAGGCGATCGATCTCGGCCAGACGGCGGGCGAGGTGGCGTTCCTCTCCTTCTCGGATTCGGATCTCGGCCTCGTCGCCGCCGTCCATGCCGGCCGCGCCGATCTGCCGAGCCTGCGCCTCGCCTCGCTCGCCGACCTGCGCCACCCCTATTCGGTCGACCTGTGGCTCGACGCGGTCGGGCGCAAGGCCCGCTTCGTCCTCGTCCGCCTCCTCGGCGGGCTCGACTACTGGCGCTACGGCGTCGACGAACTCGCCGCGGCGGCGCGCGCCCGCGGCTTCGATTTCGCCGTGGTGCCCGGTGACGCTCGCGACGACATGCGCCTCGACGCCGCCTCGACCCTACCGCTCGAGGACCTGCGCCGGCTGTGGCGCTGGTTCCAGGAGGGCGGCCCGGCGAACGTCGCCTCGGCGCTGGGCTGGATCTCGAACCGCCTCGGCCGCGAAGCCACGTGGGACGAGCCGCAGCCGCTCGCCGCGCATGGCCGCTTCGCCCCGGCCTGCCACGACGGTGACGGCCCGCTCGCCCTCCTCACCTTCTACCGCTCCTTCGTCACCGCCGCCGACACCGCACCGATCGCGGCGCTGGCGCAGGCGCTGGCGGCACGCGGCTTCGCGGTGCGCGCCGAATTCGTCACCTCGCTCAAGGACGGCCGCGTCGTCGACGGTCTCGGCCGGCTGATCGACGACCTCGCTCCCGCCATCGTCGTCAACACCACCGCCTTCTCGGCGCGGCTCGACGACGGCTCGTCGGTGTTGGAACGCGCCGGCGTCCCCGTCCTCCAAGCCGTCCTCGCCACCTGCGAGCGCCCCGCCTGGGAGGCCTCGACCCGCGGTCTCGGCGCGGCCGACCTCGCCATGAACCTCGTCCTGCCCGAGATCGACGGCCGCATCGCGACGCGGGCGATCTCGTTCAAGGGCCGCGAGGAACGCTCCGAAGCGCACCAGTTCGCCCGCGCCGTCCACGTCGCCGACGAGGCCGGCGTCGTCGCGGTCGCCGATCTGGCGAAGGCCTGGGTCGATCTCGCGGCGAAACCGCGGGGGGCGCGCCGCATCGGCCTCGTCGTCTCCGACTACCCCGCCAAGGGCGGCCGCACCGCCTATGCCGTCGGCCTCGACACCCCCGCGAGCCTCGTCGCGATCGCCGAGGACCTGCGCGAGGCGGGCTATGCGGTAGACGATGTCCCGGATGCGGACACGCTGATGCGGGTGTTGGAGGGACGCGAAGCCGTAGGGTGCAAAGAGCGAAGCGAATTGCACCGGCCGACCCTCCGGGAAGCCGATGCGCTCGACGCCCGGCACCTCGCCACCGAAACCGTCGCGCCTCCGAGCCCCCCCTCCCTGTCCCTCCCCCTCCAGGGGGGAGGGAACGATGGGGAGACGGCCTCCGTTTCGGCTGCCGACGATCACGCAGCGACGCTTGCTGACCGGTACGGTGGCACCGCCACCGGAAAGACGGATAAGGAGGAGCGCCCATCCGAGCCGCCTCATACGGCGATGCCGGACGTACTCTCCTCGCTCGCCCCACCCATCCCCTCCCCCCTCGAGGGGGAGGGCCAGGGAGGGGGGGCTGGACGCCGACTCGGAAGCGACGACCATCGTTCGGCCGACCGACCCGGCCGGGACGCCGAACGGTGCAATTCGCTTCGCTCCTTGCACCCTACGCCGCCGCGCCCCGACGCGACCTCACCCTCCCTCCCCCTCGCCCGCTACCGCACCCTCTTCGCCGCCCTCCCCGAGGCGTTCCGCGCCTCGGTCGAGGCCGCCTGGGGCGACCCGGCGACCGACCCGGACGTCGCCGGCGACGCCTTCCGCTTCGCCGCGCTCGACCTCGGCGCACTGACCGTCGCGGTGCAGCCCGATCGCGGCCGGCGCGACGCCCGCAAGGCCGAGTATCACGACACCTCGATCCCGCCGCGCCACGGCTACGTCGCCTTCTATCTGTGGCTGCGCGAAGTGGTCGGCATCGACGCGATGATCCATCTCGGCACCCACGGCACGCTCGAGTGGCTGCCGGGCAAGGCCGCCGCGCCCTCCCCGGCCTGCGCGCCCGCCGCGGTGCTCGGCGCGGTGCCGGTGGTCTATCCCTTCGTCGTCAACAACCCCGGTGAGGCGGCGCAGGCCAAGCGCCGGATCGCCGCCGTCACCGTCGGCCACATGACGCCGCCGCTCACCCGCGCCGGCTCCCACGGCGCCGCGGCCGAGATCGAGTCGCTGCTCGACGAATTCTCCCAGGCCCAGACGCTCGACGCCCGCCGCGCCCGGATGCTCGCCGCGACCATCCTGGAGAAGGCCCGCGACACCGGTCTCGCCGCCGAGAGCGGCATCGCCGACGGCGCCGACGAGGCCGAGGCGCTGACCAGGCTCGACGCCTGGCTCTGCGACCTCAAGGACGCCCGCATCGGCGACGGCCTCCACGTCTTCGCCCGCCCGCTCGCCCCGGCGCTGCGCACCGCGTCGATCGAAGCGCTGTCCGAGGGGCAGACCACGGAGGCGATCGCCGATCTCGAGGTGCGTCTCACGGCTTGCGCCGAGGCCGAGCGGCGCGGTCTGATCGCCGCACTCGACGGCCGCTTCCTCGCCCCCGGCCCGGCCGGGGCGCCGTCGCGCGGCCGCCTCGACGTGCTGCCCACGGGGCGCAATCTCTACGCCGTCGACCCGCGCGGGGTGCCGACCCGCACCGCCTGGGAGATCGGCAAGCGGACAGCGGACGAGGTGATCGCCACTTATGTCCAGGATCACGGCGACTGGCCACGCCGCATCGTCCTCGACCTCTGGGGCTCGGCCACCATGCGCACCGGCGGCGACGATCTCGCCCAGGCTTTCGCCCTGATGGGGGTGCGGCCGGTGTGGGACGCCGCCACCGCCCGCGTCTCCGGCTTCGAGATCCAGGTGCCGGCGAAGCTCGGCCGACCGCGCGTCGACGTGACGCTGCGCGTCTCCGGCCTCTTCCGCGACGTCTTTCCGGCCCAGATCGCCCTCTTCGACGAGGCGGTGCGCGCCGTCGCCGCCCTCGACGAAACCGACGAGGACAACCCGCTGGCGGAAAGCCGCCGCGGCGAAGCGACCGGCGCGGACGACGCCTATCGCGTCTTCGGCACCGCGCCCGGCGCCTACGGCGTCGGCCTCTCGACCACCATCGCCACCGGCGCCTGGGAGAACCGCGACGAGCTCGGGCAGCGCTATCTCGCCGCCTCGCACCACGCCTACGGCCGCGACGCCGAGGGGGTGGCGGCGCCCACTGCCTTCGCCGCCCGCGTCGCTGCGGCCGACGCTTTCGTCCACGTCCAGGACACCGCCGAACAGGACGTGCTCGATTCCGACGCCTTCGCCGAGCACGAGGGCGGTTTCGCCGCTGCCGCCGCCCGCCTCGGCAACCGGCCGGCGCTCTACCACGCCGACACGACGCGGCTCTCCCGCTCCAAGGTGCGCACGCTCGCCCAGGAGATCCAGCGGGTGGTCCGGTCGCGGGCGACCAATCCGCGCTGGCTCGACGGGCAGATGCGCCACGGCCATCGCGGCGCCGCCGAGATCGCCGAGACCGTCGGCAATCTCCTCGGCTTCGCCGCGACCACCGACGAGGTGGCGCCGACCGCCTTCGATCTGGTATTCGACGCCACCCTCGGCGACGACCGGGTGCGCGACTTCATGGTCGCGTCGAACCCGAACGCCGCCGCGGCGACCGCACGCGCCTTCGACGAGGCGATCCGGCGCGGTCTGTGGTCGACCCGGCGCAATTCGGTGGCGGGCCGCATCGCCGAAACCCTGGAGGCGGGACGATGAGCGGATCCGACAAGCCGAATCCCGAACTGGTCAAGGGCTGGTGCCCGGGCGCGCGTCGGCCGATGGAGACCGGCGACGGCCTCCTGGTCAGGCTGAGGATCACCGCCGGCTTCGTCTCGGCGGAGTTGGCCGGCGAGATCGCCGACCTGTCGCGCCGCTACGGCAACGAGCTGATCGACCTCTCCCAGCGCGCCAATCTGCAGATCCGCGGCGTCGCGGCCGAGAACCTCGACGAACTCCTCGGCCACCTCGACAGGCTCGGCATCCTCGACCCTTCGGCGGAGGCCGAGGCGGTACGCAACATCGTCCCCTCGCCGCTCGCCGGCCTCGACCCGACGGCGGCGATCGACGGCCGCGCCTTGGCGAGCGCCCTCGAGGCGCGGCTCGCCGGCGACCCCTCGCTCTTCGCCCTGCCCGGCAAGTTCGGCTTCGTCGTCGACGACGGCGGCCGCTTCTCGCTCGACGACGTCGCCGTCGACGTCAAACTCACCGGCATCCGCACCACTGTTGGGGCGCGCGTCATCGTCGCCGTCGCCACCGCCCCGGCGCATTGGCAGCCGATCGCCGTGGTGACGCCCGAATTGGCCCCCGAGCGCGCCGCCGACCTCGCCCGCGCCGTCATCACCTTGCGCGCCGGCCTTCCCGAGGCGCCGCGCCGCATGCACGAGATCGTGGCGCGGACCGGTATCGCCGCCCTCTTCCGCACGGCCGGCTTCGGCGAGATGTCGGCCGAGGTCGCGAGCCTGCGGCCGCGTCGCTGCGGCGCCGAGACGGTGCTCGGCGACCACACCCACGACGACGGCGCCTACATCGGCATCGGCGCGCCCTTCGGCCGCTTCACCGCCGATCAGATGGCGCTCCTCGGCGAACTCGCCGGCGAGCGGGCCGCGGGCGAGATCCGGCTGACGCCGTGGCGCGCCGTGCTCGTCCCCGGCGTGAAGCCGGAGAAGATGCCGCGCATTCGCCCGTGGATCGCCGCGGCGCGCTTCGTCTTCTCCCCGGACGACCCGCGCCTCGCCGTCGTCACCTGCGCCGGCTCGACCGGCTGCCGCAACGCCACCACCGACACCCGCGCCGACGCCGAGCATCTTTCGGCCGTCGCCCGCCGCTTCGCCCGCTCCGGCACGGTGCTGCACGTCTCCGGCTGCGAGAAGGGCTGCGCCCATCCCGGCCCGGCGCCCTTCACCCTGACGGCGCGCGCCGGGGCCTACGATCTCGTCCGCGACGGCCGCCCCTGGGATCCGCCGACGATCGAACACCTCACCCTCGAAGAGGCCGCGGCCGCCCTCGCCGACTACGCACCGCTGTGACTCCGGAGACCCGAATGGGCGACGCCCCGACCCGCCACGACTACATCCGCGACGGAGCCGCGATCTACGAGCGCTCCTTCCGCATCATCCGCGCCGAGGCCGACCTCGCCCGCTTCGCGAGCCCGGTCGAGGAGCGCACCGCAGTGCGCATCATCCACGCCTGCGGCATGGTCGAGGTCGCGAGCGACATCCTCTTCGCCCCCGGCGCCTGCGCGGCGGCCGAAGCGGCGCTGAATGCAGGCGCGCCGATCCTCTGCGACGCCGAGATGGTGGCGCGCGGCGTCACCCGCGCCCGCCTGCCGGCCGGAAACGAGGTGATCTGCACCCTCCAGGACCCGCGGGTGCCGGCGCTCGCGGCGGCGATGGGCACCACCCGCTCCGCCGCCGCGATGGAACTGTGGAAGCCGCACCTGAAGGGCGCGGTCGTCGCCATCGGCAATGCGCCGACCTCACTGTTCCGGCTGCTCGAGATGTTCGACGAGGGCTGCGACCTGCCGGCGGCGGTGATCGGCATGCCGGTCGGCTTCGTCGGCGCGGCGGAATCGAAGGAGGCGCTGGTCGAAGACGGACGCGCGCCGTGGCTGGTGGTGCGTGGCCGCAAGGGCGGCTCGGCGATGACGGCGGCGGCGATCAACGCGCTCGCCAGCACGAAGGAATGAGGCCGATGATCAAAGGAACCTTCCACGGCGTCGGCCTCGGCCCCGGCGATCCCGAACTCCTCACCGTGAAGGCGGTACGCCTGATCGAGGACTGCGGCGCGCTCGCCTACTTCGCCAAAGCGGGGCGACGCGGCAACGCCCGCACCATCGTCGACCGCTGGGTGCCGGAGGGCCTGCCGGAGCTGCCCCTCTACTACCCGATGACGACGGAAGCGCATTTCGGCGACGACGCCTATGTCGACGCGCTGCGCGCCTTCTACGAGGAGAGCGTCGCCCGCATCGCCGAAGTGCTCGATCAGGGCCGCGACGTCGTGCTCGCCTGCGAGGGCGACCCGATGTTCTACGGCTCCTTCATGCATCTCTACGTGCGCCTGAAGGACCGCTACCCGACGAAGATCACCCCCGGCGTCACCGGCATGGCCGGCTGCTGGGGCGCGGCCGGCCTGCCGATGACCTGGGGCGACGACGTGCTCACCGTCGTCCCCGGCACCCTCGACGAGGACGCTCTCGTAGAAAAGCTCGGCGCCACCGACGCGGCGGTGATCATGAAACTCGGCTCCAACTTCCCCAAGGTCCGCCGCGCCATCGAGCGCGCCGGCCTCCTCGACCGAGCGACCTACGTCGAGCGTGGCACCATGGCGGGCGAGCGCGTCGCTCCGCTCGCCGAGATCGGCGAATGCGGCGCGCCCTATTTCTCGCTGATCCTGATCCCCGGCGAAGGACGGCGGCCATGAGCGCATCCGACGCGGGTTGGCTGAGGGTGATCGGCACCGGACCCGGCCCCGACCACTGGATGACGCCGGAGACGGCGGCGATCCTGGAGCGGGCGACCGATCTCGTCGGCTATGCGCCTTACGTCGCGCGTTGCCCCGAGCGCCCCGGCCAGATCCGCCACGCCTCCGACAACCGCGTCGAACTCGATCGCGCCCGCCACGCCCTCGAGATGGCGGCGGCGGGACGGCGGGTGGCGGTGGTCTCCGGCGGCGACCCCGGGGTCTTCGCCATGGCCGCGGCGGTGATGGAAGCGATCGACCTCGGCCCGGCAGCTTGGCGCAGGCTCGACGTCACCGTCCACCCCGGCGTCTCGGCGATGCAGGCGGCGGCGGCCCGTCTCGGCGCACCGCTCGGGGCCGACTTCTGCGCCATCTCGCTCTCCGACAATCTGAAGCCCTGGGAGGTCGTCGCCCGGCGGCTCGAGGCGGCGGCGACGGTCGACTTCGTCATCGCCCTCTACAATCCCGCCTCCAAGGCGCGGCCGAAACAGATCTTCGACGCCTTCGCGCTGCTGCGCGGCGTGAAGGCGCCCGAGACGGTGGTGGTCTTCGCCCGCGCCGTCGGCCGCCCCGACGAACGCATCGTGGTGACCACCCTCGCCGGCGCCGATCCGGGGCAGGTCGACATGGCGACCTGCGTCATCATCGGCAACTCGGCGACGAGGACCATCGACCGGGGAGACGGTCGCGAGCCCTGGGTCTATTCGCCGAGGTCGATCGCGGACTGACCCCTCATCGGGAAGAGCCCTCTGCGCGGGCGGATCATATTGCCGCTCGCGCTCGCCGGTGCGATCCTCCGCGGATCGAAACGAGGGAGACCCGTCATGCAGACGCGCTCGATCCCCCTTCTCGCGACGCTTCTCGCCCTCACCCTGCCCTTCGCCATTCCCGCTGCCGCCGGCGAGTTGACGCCTCTCGCCGAGAAGGCCGAGGCAGCACTTGCCGCCGGTAAGGCGGGTGCCGCGGTCGATGCGCTCGACGCGGCGCTCGACGTGGTGTGGAAGGCGACGCCCCTCACCTTCCGCAAGGCTCTGTTCGTCTCCGAACCACCGACCGGCTTCGGCGCCTATGTCGAACGCGCCGACGCCGTCTTCACTCCCGGTCAGCCGCTGCTCGTCTACGCCGAACCGATCGGCTTCGAGTGGAAACAGGCCGACGGGCTCTTCACCTGCGATCTGATCATCGACGTGGCGCTGCGCGATCCGGCCGGCAAGGTGCTGTTCGAGAAGCGCGAGATCGGCCGGATGGCGCTGAAGAGCCACGCTCGGAACCACGAGTTCATGATGAAGCTCGATCTCAATCTGCGCGGCCTGCCGGTCGGCGACTACGTGCTCGACGGCATCATGCGCGACGAGGTCTCGAAGAAGTGGGGCTCGTTCTCGCTGCCGTTCAGCGTCAAGGGGTGAGCGGCGCGCGGGCCGGTCGAAGGGTACTCTGGTCGTAGGGTGCGGTGAGCGAAGCGAACTGCACCGGCCGAACCGGATCGACGGCACGGAAACCGCCGCGGACGCCCATGGTACTATTCGCCTGCGGCTCGTCGCAGCCTACGAACTCCGAATCCCTCCGAAACGCGAAACGGCGGCCCGAGGGCCGCCGTTCGTGTCTCGTGAGCGCCGTCGCGCCGATCAGCCCTTGAGGATCGACAGGCCGGCGTAACGGGCGGCGTCGCCGAGCTGCTCTTCGATACGCAGCAGCTGGTTGTACTTGGCGAGCCGGTCGGAACGGGCGAGCGAGCCGGTCTTGATCTGACCGCAGTTGGTGGCCACCGCCAGGTCGGCGATGGTCGAATCCTCGGTCTCGCCCGAGCGATGCGACATCACCGCGGTGTAGCGCGCCTTGTGGGCCATCTCGACCGCCTCGAGCGTCTCGGTCAGCGAGCCGATCTGGTTGACCTTGACCAGGATCGAATTGGCCGTGCCCTTCTTGATGCCGTCGGAGAGGCGAGCGGTGTTGGTGACGAAGAGGTCGTCGCCGACCAGCTGGCACTTCGAGCCGATCAGATCGGTCACGAGCTTCCAGCCCTCCCAGTCGTCCTCGGCCATGCCGTCCTCGATCGAGATGATCGGATAGCCGCCGACCAGCTTGGCGAGGTACTTCGCCTGGGCCTTGGGATCGCGGGTCTTGCGCTCGCCCTCGTAGACGTAGGCACCATCCTTGAAGAACTCGGTCGAGGCGCAGTCGAGCGCCAGGAACACGTCCTTGCCGGGGGTGTAACCGGCCTTCTCGATCGACGCCATGACGAAGTCGAGCGCCGCTTCCGCCGACTTCAGGTTCGGCGCGAAGCCGCCCTCGTCGCCGACGTTGGTGTTGTGGCCGGCCTTCTTCAGCTCACCCTTGAGGGTGTGGAAGATCTCCGCACCGGCGCGCAGCCCCTCCGAGAAGGACGGCAGGCCGGCCGGCATGATCATGAATTCCTGGAAGTCGATCGGATTGTCGGCATGGGCGCCGCCGTTGATGATGTTCATCATCGGAACGGGGAGGACGCGGGCGTTGGGGCCACCGACGTAGCGATAGAGCGGCAGGCCGGCGGCGGCCGCGGCGGCCTTGGCGACGGCGAGCGACACGCCGAGGATGGCGTTGGCGCCGAGGCGAGCCTTGTTGGGGGTGCCGTCCAGCGCGATCATGGTGTTGTCGATCAGCACCTGATCCTCGGCGTCGAAGCCGCCGATGGCGTCGTAGATCTCGCCGTTGACGGCGTCGACCGCCTTGATGACGCCCTTGCCGAGATAGACGGCCTTGTCGCCGTCGCGCAGCTCGACCGCTTCGTGGGCGCCGGTCGAGGCACCCGAGGGAACGGCGGCGCGGCCGAAGGAACCGTCCTCCAGCACGACGTCGACTTCGACCGTGGGATTGCCGCGGCTGTCGAGGATCTGGCGGCCGACGATGTCTACGATGGCGGTCATGACACTCTCCTGGGGACGGGCCGATCTCGGGGGCCCGTGGTGAGCGGGGCCGGCCGCACTCCGCGGCCGTGGGGCTGGTTCGGCCGCTCGTCGCGGCCGGGAAAACGGCGTCGTCGGGCAGCTATCCGCGGCCCGCGGAGCCGGAGGAACGCGAGCGGCACCTCGGGCGAGGAGTCGCGGGCGTTCCACCCGCTTTCGCAGGCTGCTATAGCCGAGGCGAAAGCGGCTGACCACCCCGGCATTCGCCTTACGGCGGCGTGTCGTCGCCGTGAAGCCGGGGTCGGTCGCGCCACCGGGCGACGTTCGATCCGACCCGCGACGGATCCGACGCCGGTCCGGCCCATTTCCATGGAGCACATCGGTTCCGATCCGGCCCCGTCGCCCGATCGGTCCCGGCTCGAGGAGACGTCGATGAGCGAATTCGATCCCGCCCTGCAACTCGGCCGGCCGACCACCCTGCCGGCTTCACCCGATGCGGCGGTGCTCGACCGGGTGCCCAACCCGCAGGCCGACACCACCTACGTGGCGCGCTTCACCGTGCCGGAATTCACCTCGCTCTGCCCGGTCACCGGCCAGCCCGACTTCGCCCATCTGGTCATCGACTATGTCCCGGGCGAATGGCTGGTGGAATCGAAATCGCTGAAGCTCTACCTCGCCGCCTTCCGCAACCACGGCGCCTTCCACGAGGACTGCACCGTGGCGATCGGCCGCCGTCTCGTCGACCTGCTCGCCCCGCACTGGCTCCGCATCGGCGGCTACTGGTACCCGCGCGGCGGCATCCCGATCGACGTCTTCTGGTCGACCGGCAAGCCGCCGGAGACCCTGTGGATCCCCGACCAGGGCGTGCCGCCCTACCGCGGGCGGGGGTGAGCCCTCACCTCGCCGCACACCGGACCTCGTCCGGCGTCCCGTGACGCACAGGGCGCGGTGATCGCTTCGGGCCACCGTCGATCGACGACGTCGCGACCCGTGGCCGCCGCTGTCGCGCGACCGTCGCGGAACCCGAGGTCGCGGCTGAGATGATCCGACAGGATGTCGACCCGGAGGGGAGACCGCCGCCACGGGCGCGCGCGGATGGCCACCAGGATGCCGCTCAATCGAGACGAGGCGAGCGCCCGCCACGCCGCAAGTCCGACGTTTCCCATGAACGAGCCTCTTGATGCGCGTATCGAAGAGCTGCATTTTCATGGAGAAAACCTCGTCTTACCAATGAATGCTCCAACTCGACGCATCGAAGGAGCTCATGCATGACCCAACCGCATCAGATCCCCTTGAACGCTTTGAGAGTGTTCGACGCGGTGGTGAGCCACATGAGTTTCACCAAGGCGGGGGAGACGCTCGGCATCACCCAGACGGCGGTCAGCCATCAGATCCGCCTCCTCGAAGAGCTGCTCGGCGCGCAGCTCTTCCACCGGAGAACGCGTCGGATCGAATTGACCGAACTCGGAGCCCGGCTCGCGCCTCGTGTCTCCCAGGCGTTCGGCCTTCTCGACGAAACGTTGAGGACGGTCCTGACGGCGTCGGACGAGACCCTGGTCATCAGCACGACGCCGACCTTCGCCGCCCATTGGCTGGCGCCCCGCATCGGCAAGTTTCAATTGGCCGCACCGCGCATGGCGGTACGCATGACCGCTGGCCTCGACATCGTCGACTTCTCTCGCGAACCGGTCGACGTGGCGATCCGCTACGGCGTCGGCGGCGAGCTCGGACTGGTCGCCCACGAATTGATGCGGGTCGACTACGCGCCGATGCTCTCGCCGCGCCTGCTCGCCGACGAGGGGCCGATCCGCGAACCGCGTGACCTGTTGCGCCTGCGCCTGATCGATCCCTCCGACCCCTGGTGGCGCAGGTGGTTCGACGCCGCGGGCGTTCCCGACGCCGATCTCGACGGTCGCCCCCTCACCCGTTTCGGGTCGCAGACCTACGAGGCCAATTCGGCGATCGCCGGCCACGGCGTCGCCATCCTGACTCCCGCCTTCTACCGGGCGGAGTTGGCCGCCGGCCTCCTGGTCCAGCCGTTTCCGCTCGCCTGCGACGACGGCCGGCACGCCTATCGACTGCTCTATCCCGAAACCCGGCGTCACCAGCCGAAGATCAGGATGTTCCGAGATTGGCTGTTGCAGGAGATCGCCGAACCGTCGACCTGAGCCGAGCCTCGCCGGTCTTCACACCAACTGCACCTGCACCACCCCCGGCACCGTCTTCAGCGCGCCGGCGATCTGCGGCGAGACGCGGTATTTCCCCGGCAGCTTGACCTCGACCTCCTGCTTGCCCTCGCCGAGCATCAGGATCAGCGACACCTCGCCCTCGCCGCGATCGCCGAGATGGCGGGCGAGGCTGTCGACCGGGCCGGCGTCGCGCAGGAAGACGCGCAGGTTCTGCTGTTCGCGCGACGCCAGGAGATCGAGCGGCTCGACCTTCTCGATGCGCACCGAGACGCCCTCGGCGCGCTCCTCGGCCGAGGCGTAGACGATCACCGACTGACCGGCCTCGAGCAGGTCGCGGTACTGGGCGAGCCCTTCGGAGAAGATCACCGCCTCGTAGGATCCGGTCGGATCGGAGATGCGGACGATGCCCATCTTGTTGCCGGTCTTGGTCTTGCGCTCCTGGCGCGAGGTGATGGTGCCGGCGAGGCGGCCGAAGCTGGCGCCCCGCTTCACCGAGGCCTCGAACTCGCGCCACATCTGCACCCGCATCTTCTCCAGCACCACCCGGTACTCGTCGAGCGGATGGGCGGAGAGATAGAAGCCGACCGCGGCGTGTTCGCGGTTGAGACGCTCGGCCGGCATCCACCCGGTGACGGCCGGCAGGCGGATCGGCTCGGCGACGGGACCGCCGCCGAAGAGCGCCCCCTGGCCGGCGGTGGCGTCGTCGCGCGCCCGGTTGGCCGCCGCCATGATCACGTCGAGCCCTTCGGTGAGGCGGGCGCGATCGGGCTCGATCTCGTCGAAGGCGCCGGCCGCGACGAGGCTTTCGAGCGTCCGCTTGTTGATCTGCTTGGGATCGATGCGGGCGGCGAAATCGGCGAGGTCGCGGAACGGCCGGTCGCCGCGAGCGGCGACGATGTGTTCGACCGCCTGACCGCCGACCCCCTTCACCGCGGCCAGCGAATAGAGGATGGCGCCGTCGGCGACGTCGAAATACTCGCGCGAGCGGTTGATCGACGGCGGCTCGACCCGGATGCCGAGACGCATCGCCTCGCGACGGAAGTCGGCGAGCTTGTCGGTATTCGACATGTCGAGCGTCATGGTCGCCGCCAGGAACTCGACCGGATGGTTCGCCTTCATCCAGGCGGTGTGATAGGCGACGAGCGCGTAGGCCGCGGCGTGCGACTTGTTGAAGCCGTAGTCGGCGAACTTGGCGAGCAGGTCGAAGATCGTGTCGGCGTGGTCCTTGGTCAGCCCCTGCTTGAGCGCGCCGTCGACGAAGCGCACCCGTTGGGTGTCCATCTCCGACTTGATCTTCTTGCCCATGGCGCGGCGCAACAGGTCGGCTTCGCCGAGCGAATAGCCCGACAGGATCTGCGCGATCTGCATCACCTGCTCCTGATAGACGATGATGCCGAAGGTCTCCTTCAGCACCGGCTCCAGCAGCGGATGCATGTAGTCGGGGGTCTCGAGCCCCTGCTTGCGCGCGCCGTAGACCGGGATGTTGGCCATCGGACCGGGGCGATAGAGCGCGACGAGGGCGATGATGTCCTCGAACCGGTCGGGCTTGATGTCGGCGATCGCCTTCCGCATGCCGGTCGATTCCAGCTGGAACACGCCGACCGTCTCGCCCTTGCCGAGGAGCGTGTAGGTCGGTGGATCGTCGAGCGCCAACTGGGCGAGGTCGACGTCGATGCCGCGCCGGGCGATGAGCTTCACGCCGGTCGACAGCACCGTCAGCGTCTTCAGACCGAGGAAGTCGAACTTCACCAGCCCGGCGCTCTCCACCCATTTCATGTTGTACTGGGTGACCGGCATGTCGGAGCGCGGATCGCGGTAGAGCGGCACCAGCCGGTCGAGCGGCCGGTCGCCGATGACGACGCCGGCGGCATGGGTCGAGGCGTGGCGATAGAGCCCCTCGAGCTTCATGGCGATGTCGATGAGCTTGTCGACGATCGGCTCCTCGACCCGCGCCTCCTGGAGCTTGGGCTCGCCCTCGACCGCCTGTTTCAGCGTCACCGGATTGGCCGGGTTCTGCGGCACCAGCTTGCACAGCCGGTCGACCTGGCCGTAGGGCATCTGCAGCACGCGACCGACGTCGCGCAGCACGGCGCGCGCCTGGAGCGACCCGAAGGTGATGATCTGGGCGACCTGATCGCGGCCGTACTTCTCCTGGACGTAGCGGATCACCTCTTCGCGCCGGTCCTGGCAGAAATCGATGTCGAAGTCGGGCATCGACACGCGTTCGGGATTGAGGAAGCGCTCGAACAGGAGGGCGAAGCGCAGCGGATCGAGATCGGTGATGGTGAGACACCAGGCGACCAGCGAACCCGCGCCCGAACCACGTCCCGGCCCGACCGGGATGTCGTGCGCCTTCGCCCACTTGATGAAGTCCGACACGATCAGGAAGTAGCCCGGGAACTTCATCTTCTCGATGATGCCGAGCTCGAACTCGAGGCGGTCGCGATAGGTCGCCTCGTCGATGCCGGGCGCCGCCCCGTGGAGGGCGAGACGGCGATCGAGACCGGCCTGCGCCTGGGCGCGCAGCTCCGCCGCCTCCGCGGCTTCCGCGTCGGCACCCGCCCCGGTGAAGCGCGGCAACAGCGGCTTGCGCTTCAGTGGCCGGTAGGAACAGCGCCGTGCGATCTCCACCGTCGTGGCGAGCGCCTCCGGCAGATCGGCGAAGAGCGCCATCATCTCGGCCCGGCTCTTGAAATAGTGCTCGGGCGAGAGGCGGCGGCGGTCCTCCTCGATGATCACCTTGCCCTCGGCGATGGCGATCAGCGCGTCGTGCGCCTCGTAGTCGTCGCGCACCGCGAAGAACGGCTCGTTGGTGGCGACGAGCGGCAGGCCCATCTCGTAGGCGAGATCGACGAGGTGCCCCTCGGCGGCGCGCTCCTCCTCGAGGCCGTGGCGCTGGAGCTCGACGTAGAGCCGGTCGCCGAAGATCTCGGCGAGACGTTCGAGCCGCCGACGGGCGAGATCGGGACGGCCCTCGGCGAGCGCCCGATCGACCGGCCCGGTCGGACCGCCGGTCAGCACGATCAGACCGTCGGCGAACTCGGCGAGATCATCGTGGCCGACATGCGGCGCCTCCGCCCCTTCGGTGCCGAGGAAGGCGCGCGAATCGAGCCGCACCAGATTGGCCCACCCGCTCTCCGTCGCCGCCAGCACGGCGAGCGAGGGATGCTTCTCGGAGAGCGCCGGCCGCCGTCCCGGTTCGTTGCCGTGATCGTCGAAGTCGACGGCGATCTGGCAACCGACGATCGGCTGGATGCCCTTCTCCGTCGCCTTCTCGGAGAATTCGAGCGCCCCGAAGAGATTGCCCGTGTCGACGAGGCCGAGCGCCGGCTGATCGTCGCCCTTGGCGAGACCCAGCAGCTTGCCGAGAGGCAGCGCCCCTTCGAGCAGCGAATAGGCGGAATGGACGCGCAGATGGACGAAGCCGACACCCGACCTCGCCGCGCCGTCCGGAGGACCAGCCTCGCCCATGTCGTCCGTCTCCCGCTTCGCCCCGTCCGCCCGCACGCCTCGACCCGCGCACTTCGACCCGCACACCTCGAAACGAGTCGCCGGCCGCGAGCCCGTCAGTGTCGCCGCTCGACGCCCGCCGTCAACGTGGGACGTGCCCGCACGCGGTGCCCCGTCCCCACGTTCCACGCCGCACCCGCCCGCCGGGGTACCGCCGACGGACGAGGACGGAGGACGAGAACCGGCCGGCGAACACTCCCCTCCCCGACCGGAAGCCGACCACCCGCGGATCAGCCATCGGCTCGAGTTCGGATCGGGCTCGGGGCTCGGGGCGCGAGTTGGGGCTCGGGATCGGGGCTCGAGCCCGCATCCGCCGCGCAGCCGGCGGACCCCGTCCCTCGCAAGGATCGCAGCACGACGAACCCGCGGCGCGTCGACGCGACGAACACGCGCCGACCTCAAGTATATTCACTCTTTGTTCTCAATCACCCATCGCCCGGACGATGAGATCGCTCCACATGGTGACCATGGCGACGAAGGACAGCAGCGCGCCGAAGGACGCGAACTCACGAACGAAACCGCGAACCAGATGAGCCATCGGACCCTCCCTGGGCGAGAAATCCACCCGATATTCACAGTATGTTCGTGCTTTGTTCTTTTGTCAAGGCGCCCTCGAAGCGGCGGACATCGAGCGACTTTTCGCGGCGATCGCGGCATCCGGGGCGGCACGATCTCGGCGATCGATTTCGGCGGGATGTTCCGCGCGAGGCGCCCCATAGGCATCCGAGGTACGTCGCGGAGCCGGATCGGGCCGCGCTTCGCCGGTGTGACGGCTACCGAGCCGAAACCGATGGCACACCACTTCGTCTCCCGAAGAAGTCCGCCCCCACCCACGCCACATCCGGCGGAGGGTCGATGCCGATCGGATCGCGCATCCCGACGAGATCGCCCTGATCGAAGCTCCGGCGGTCGCGGGAGACGACGGCGCCCCCCGGGGGAGGCATCCGCGGCACGGGGCCGAGCCTGGGGCTCGTCGGGCGCCGATGCGATCGCCGCTCACGCCGCTTCGGAGTCGTCCTCGCCGGTGGTTTCGGCGATCTCGGCGGGACCGCGCCGACGCGACAGCATGCCCTCGGCGAGGTCGATGAAGAGCTTGGCCGGCAGCGCCGGGGCGAAGACGTAGCCCTGGGCCGAGGTGACGCCCTTCTCGCGCAGGCGCTCGAGCTGTTCCTGGTTCTCGACGCCCTCGGCGACGACGCCCATGCCGAGCGAATTGGCCAGTTCGACCAGTACGTCGACGATGGTCGACGCGCCGAGGTCGGAGCCCATCGCGTCGATGAACATCTTGTCGATCTTCACGATGTCGATGCCGAGCTGCTGGATGTAGGCGAGGCCACCGTGGCCGGTGCCGGTGTCGTCGAGCGCCACCCGGCAACCCAGCGCGTGCAGTTCGGCGATGATCTTGCGGGCCTGGACGATGTCGCGCAGCGGATAGCGCTCGGTCACTTCGAAGACCAACTGGTCGAAGCCGATCTCCGTGCCCTCGAAGATGGCGACGACGTCCTCGACGATGCGACGATCCGAGAAATGGCCGGCGAAGAGGTTGATCGACAGCTTCAGCTCGGGATGGCGCGAATAGAGCCCGCCGAGTTGGGCGACCGACTTGCGCATCAGGAGCCGGGTCATCTCGAAGACGTGGCCGGAGGTCTCGCAATAGGACATGAAGGCGCCGGGCGAGACGGTGGTGCCGTCCGGACGGATCCAGCGCACCAGCATCTCGCAGCCTTCGATGCGGCCGGTGTCGATGTTCATCACCGGCTGGAAGTACGGCACGAACTCCTCGCGCTTGAGCGCCACCGAGAGTTCGTCGTCGACCTCCGATGTCGGTTTCCAATAGATCAGGAAGGCGATGCCGATGAGCACCGTGGTGCCGGCGAGCGTGCCGATGGCGAGCGTCGCTTCGAGCGGCCGAACCAATTCGTAGAGCGCCGCGGTCGAAACCTCGGCGCGGGCGGCGAGCGGGAAGTGGTCGGAGCGCGCCTGCTGGAAGACGACGTCGGGCCCGGTCGGCCGGACCCCGGCCGACGCCCACACCTCACCGTCGCCGATGGTCAGGACGAAGGCGCGGCTACTCCTCAGATAGTCGGCGCCGGCGTCGAGATCGACGGCCGAAACGGCGAGTTCGGCGACCAGATGCGTCCCGGCGGCGGTGCGCCAGGCGACGAGAACCGTGCCGGGAGCGACATCGGGAATGCGCTCCGGATCGAGCAGGGTGATGGTCACCTGACGGGCTTCGGCGACATCGAAGAGCACCGCACCGCGCCGCTTCGCCGTCGGCGGATCGAAGCACATCGCGTAACCGGCCGCGTCGACCACGCCCATGCGCCGGACGAAGCGCGAGCGCGCCGCGATGTCGCCGAGGCGCGCCTGCTTGGTCGCCGTGCAATCGGAGATGCCGGCGCGGTCGGCATCGCGCAGCGCCGTCACCGCTTCGGCCACGGCGCTCTCGGCGCGCGACAGTTCCTGTTCGGCGATCGACATCAATTCGGCGCGACCGACCTTGTCGGCATGGACGCGCAGGATCGCCCGCCCCACCAGATAGGGCGTCACGCCGATCAGGACGACCACCAGGATCGCCACCAGAAGATTGCGGCCGCGGTTGCGCAACGAGTCACCGATTTCGTTCGTCGTTGCCGCGAGTGTCGGTCAGGCATGGTAAACAGGATCTGAAGACGGCCGATTCCGCCGGCCGCGCGAGGTGATTTCGCCGGGATCGACGCATGTCGACGCCGGCGGTCTGTTCGTGCGATCCTCGTCTTCGCCGGCTTTTCCGGCGAGCTCCTCCGGAGCGTCGCCGTCCCGCCACTCCACACCGCGCTCGGGGAGCGACGATGAGCTTCGTTCGCCGACGTCCCGTCTCGAACCGTCCGCGCCACGCGGGACTTCTCGCCACGCTCGCGATCGGGCTCGCGGTGAGCCTCGGGGCGACGCCGGCGGCGGCGCAGTCGACGGCGGAACGGCTGATCGGCGAATGGGCCACGCTCTGGCGCGGCGCCGGCAGGACGGTCGACTGGAGCGGCCTCTCCCGAGCCATGGGCGAGGACCGTGTCGAGCTGCGCGACGTCGCGATCTCGTGGCCGGTCGAACGTGGCGAACCGATCCGCATCACCGCGCCGAGCCTCTCCTTCGTCGGTCTCGCCGATCGGACCGGCGGCGGCTTCACCCTGACGCGCCTCGTCGCGCCGCGGCTGTCGCTCACCGCGAAGCGCGACGGCGAGACCATCGAACTCGTCCTCGCCGACGTCGACCTGAACGAAGCGGCGATCCCGAAGTTCGAGCTGCCGGCGATCGATCCCGATCACCCTTTCACGTCGATGCTGGCGGCGAGCCGCATCTTCGATCCGCTGGCGATCGGCCGCGCCTCGATCGGCCGGCTCACCCTCGCCACCACACCGGCCGCCGGCGTCGAACACGGTGACGTCACGGTGGAAGGGCTCGCCGTCGCCGGCCTTTCCGGCGGGCGGCTGGACCGGCTCGCCGTCGGCCGCCTCGTCGTCGACGTCGCCGCCCCGGCGGGAAAGGCGCGTCTGTCGATCGCCGATGTGGAGATCCTCGGATCCGATCCGACGGTGTGGCGCCGAGTTTTCGAGGTGGACGAGACGACGGACGGGAAAGCCGAAGCGGCTTCGTTCTCGTCGCTCACCTCGGCGCGGACCGGCCGGATCGCCCTCGAAGCCGACGATGCGACACTGTCGATCGAAGCCGCGCGGATCGGCGCGCGCCACGTCCGCCGGCTCGATCCTTCGATCGGCCGCACCATCGACGGTTTCCTCTCCGGCCACGAAGACGTCGGCGAGATCGACATCGGCCGGTTGGTCCTCGAACTGTTCCTGGCGATCCGCAGCGAAGGAACCTCGCTCGACGGCGTCCACCTCTCCGGTCGCGATCTCGACCATGCCGACGCGAAGCGGATCACCGTCGGCGCCTTCTCCGGCGAGAGCCTCGCCGAACTGACGGTCGAAGGCGCCGACGTCGTCACGCCGAAGGCGATCCTGAAGGCCGGCCGGATGACGGCGGCGAAGCTGCGCTTTCCCGACGGCGACGATCTGCGCCGCGCCCTCCAGGCCGCCGCCGTCGGCGCCGAGATCGATCCCTCGTCGCTGATGCCGACCCTCGGCCACGTCGCCGTGGAGGACCTGGAGGTCGGCGAACCGGGCGTTCCGTCGATCCGGCTCGGGACCTTCCGCCTCGACCTCGATCGCTATGTGCGCGCGATCCCGACCGCGGTGACGATGGTGCTCGATCGCTTCGTCGTGCCGGTGGGGCTCGCCGATGCGGAGGGGCGCAAGATCCTCGGCGACCTCGGCTATCGCCAGCTCGACTTCTCGGCCGGCCTCACCGCCGCCTGGAAGGAAGCGAGCCGGGAGATCGTCGTCGAGAGAGCCGACGCCGCCGTCGCCGACATGGGGCGGATCACACTTCGCGGCCGCCTCACCGGCGTTCCGCCGTCGCTGTTCCTGCACCCGGAGACGGCACCGGAGGTGTTCGCCGGCGTCGGCCTCGCCGAAGCGACCGCGACCTATGTCGACGCCTCGTTCGCCGAGCGCCTCGTCGGCCTCCTCGCCCGCGACGAGAAGATGAAGCCGGACCGGCTGCGTCGCAAGCTGGCGCGCGAAGTGGGCACCCTCTTCGCCGACGTCCGCGATCCGGCGCGACGCAGACGGATGGTCGAAGAGGCGCGGCGTTTCGTGACGGCGCCGAAGGCGATGACGGTCGAGGCCCGACCGCGCGAGCCGGTCCCGATCGCCGAGATCCTGGCGGCGCAGGACGATCTCGCCGGTCTCGCGGAACGACTGGACGTGATGTTGCGCGCCGAGCGATGATCACGACGGCGCCGCCCTTTCTTCGCCGCAAGTCGCTGCGAGGAGGACGTGGCAGATGCGGAAATACGACATCGCCCAACCGACACGGAGGACGGCGTAGATGAACCATTCGATCCGGAAGAGCGGCTTCGCCGCGGTATCTCTCGCCGTTCTTCTCGCCGTCGCGGCGCCGGTGACACCGGCCGCGGCCCAGGCGACGCGCGACAAGGTCCTGGAGATCATCTCCGAGGCCTCGAAGGCGGCCGGCGCCAAGGAGGTCACCTGGGGGGCGGTCAGCGGCGGTGACGCGGTGTTCACGGTCGCCGATTGGGAGACGACGGTCGAGACCGACGGCAAGTCCACGTCGATCGGCGCCGCCTCGGTCACCTACTCCGGCGCCAAGCCGACCGCCGACGGCGGCTTCTCGGCCGACACGATCGCCGCCACCGACATGACGGTCGAAGGCGACGACGCCAACGTCACGATCGCCTCGCTGAAGATCACCAACTATGTCGGTCAGTCGGCGGAGAAGATCCGCGCCAAGACCACCACCGGCGAGCGCTTCGATCGCATCGAGGCGACCGGCATCGAGGTCACCGACGAGAAGGACAAGACGATCCCGATCGCCGCGGTGACGGTGGCGACCTCCGACTTCGTCGCCGGCGTGCCGCGCAAGATCGCCTTCGAGATGAAGGGTCTGGTGGCCCCGCTCGACCCGAACGACGAGCAGACCAAGGAGATCGCCGAACTCGGCTACACCTCGCTGACGCTCGACGCCGCCCTGGTCGGCGCCTGGGACGACAAGACCGGCCGCGTCACCATCGACCAGGTGTCGATCAGCGGCGCCGAACTCGGCAGCCTCAAGCTCGCCATCGCCCTCGGCGGCTTCACCCCCGAGGTGGTGGAAGCGCTGAAGAAGGCCGAGAAGGACCAGGCCAAGCAGATGGAGCTCTTGCAGGGCATCACGGTCGAGAAGCTGTCGCTGCGCTACGACGATGCCTCGCTCGCCAAGCGGCTCATCTCGGCCCAGGCGAAGAAGCAGGGCCTTCCGGAGGAGGCCTTCGTCCAGCAGATCGGCGCCATCGTCCCGATGATGGTGTCGGCGATCGGCAACAAGGACTTCGAGGCCAAGATCGCCAAGGCGGTCTCGCTGTTCCTCAAGACGCCGAAGTCGCTCACCGTCTCCGCCACGCCGGCCCAGCCGACCCCGGTGGCGGCGATCATGGGCGCGGCGATGATGGCGCCGCAGTCGCTGCCGACGGTGCTCGGCGCCGACGTCAAGGCCAACGACTGACGCGCGACTCACGAGGTTCGGTTCCCGCCGAATCTCGTGAGCCTCACCACCCGCCGGTTCGGGACGAGCGGTCGCTCGTCCGACCCTCGGGTGGATCCGCGAGATCGCCGGCCGAAAGGAACTTTCCGCCTCGGCCGGCGCCACTTTCCACCCGACGGGTCCGACCTTCCGATCGTGGCTCGGCGGTGTTTACCCGGCGGCGCAAATCGACTAGTTTCGCGCCGTTCTCCGCGCACCGGTGCGGCCGGCGTCGCCGCAGACCGGGGCCGAGCGCCGCAGTGATGTGGTCGGTCGACAACGAGAAGAAGCCCGAGGCCGAATGAGCGATCCCGTGGTTCCCGTCGAGCGAGGACTGCGCGCCACCGTGCGGTTGGCCGCGGGGATCAACATCGGCGAAACGACCGACGAACGCTCCTTCCCGGCTGCCACCAACGAACGCCTGCACGACCTGATCACGACGGCGAAGGCGTGGTTCGGCGCGGCGACGAAACGCGATCCCGCGGCATCACCGAGCGTCTCCGCAACTTCCGCCGCCGTGCGCGGCGGCGACGTCCTGCGACACGCCGGATGGGGCGCGGCGGCGGGATCGGTGATCGTCGCCTGCGCCTTCGCCTTCCTCGCCCTACGCGCCGGTCTCGAAACCGCGCCCGAGACACACGAGGCCGCCCTCACCCTCACCGAAGCCGCGGTCAAGGCCGATCGCCTGCCGCTGCCGCCCCGCGCGGAAGCGGTCGCCGCTTCGATCGGCGCCACCGTCCCGCCGGCCGGCGAACTGGCATCGGGTCGCGAAGGCGGCTCTCTGTCCACGGCGTCCCTGCCGACCATGGCTTTCGCCTCCGCCGGTGCCGGCGATCGGGTCGGCGCCGCTGCAATCGATCGCATGCTGGATGCCCCGCCGATCGCCGCCGCCCCGCCGATCGCCACCCCGCCGATGGACGAGGAGGAGGACGACGAGGCGGTCGTGCCGCTCGTCCTGCCGATGCCGCGCGCGCGACCCGAGATCACCGAGCTGGCGGCCTTGCCGATCCCGCGCCCGCGTCCGTTGGTGCTCGCGTCGCTGACGCCGCCGAGCGTTCCGGTCGAACCCTCGCCCGTCACCGCGAAACCGCGCGCCGAGGAACCCGACTCGCGCCCCCCCGGCCTTCTCGGCTTCTTCTCGAGCCCCGCCGACCCGGTGAAGCCGCCGGCACGCACCAAGGTCGACACGCCCTTCGGCGTTCCCTACGTGCTGCAGACCGGCTCGGTGGAGACGGCCTGCCTGAAGCCCGAGCTGGTCGACGTCCTGCGCAAGATCGAGGGCCACTACAAGCAGAAGGTGGTGATCACCTCCGGCTTCCGCGATCGTGGCCGTCAGGGCTCGTTGCACCGTCAATGCGCCGCCGCCGACATCGAGGTGCCCGGCGTCTCTTCGACGGCGCTGGCCGCCTTCGCCCGTACCATCCCCGGCATCGGCGGTGTCGGCACCTATTGCCACTCGACGATGATCCACGTCGACATCGGCACCCCGCGCGACTGGAAATACGGCTGCGGCAGCTTCTTCGCCATGCGCGGCGGCGCCGGCAAGTGGGGCAAGGTGCCCCCCAATCTCGCCAAGGCCCAGGCCACGGCGATCCGAAACGGCGGCGCGGAGACCGCCGAGGACTGACGAGCCCGCCGGCGCGTCATTCGTCCACCGGCACGCCCGAGCCGATGCCGCGGCGCATGAGGCTGCGCATCCACAGGCCGATGAGCACCATGCCGGCACCGACGGCGCTCAGCATCTTCGCCGCCGAGCTCGGCCCGGCGAGGAGATAGGCGTCGTCCGGATCTCTCGGGTCGACCACCACCATCGTCTTCGTACCCACCGGGTAGCCGTCGTTCAGTTCCCGTGACTTGGCCGAATTCTGCAGGCCGAGGTCGCCGCGTTCGACGCCGCTGCCGAGCCGCGCCTCGCCGCCGGCGGCATAGCGAAAAACGACGGCGAAGGCGGCGAACTCGCTGCGCTCGGTGACGCCGACCTTGCCGACGCGGACCGTCGGCCGGTTCGGCGTGTCGTCGCGCAGCAGCAGGTGCTTGTCGACGATCTCGGCCTCGACCTTCGGCCAGCTCAGCGTCTCGAGACCCTGTTTCAGGCCCCACAGACCGAAGCCGAGCGGCACCGCCCCGAGAACGATCACCGTCCAGGCCATGCCCGTCGGCCGCGGCGCGGCGCCCCGCTTCGCCGGTCGTCCACCGCGCTTCGCGCCCACCGACCTGCTCGTCATCGTCGCCTCCGTCGGAGACGGGATCGAACCGACACATCCGAACGAAAAAGGGACCCGTCTCGGCCCCCTCGTTTCGTCGTCCGCTCCGTCCCGCCTCAGGTCGGCAGGTTCAACCGGATGTGCAGTTCGCGCAACTGCCTCGGGGTCGCGTCCGAGGGGGCGCCCATCAGCAGGTCTTCGGCGCGCTGGTTCATCGGGAACAGCGTCACCTCGCGCAGGTTGGTGGCGCCGACCAGCAGCATCACCACGCGGTCGATGCCGGCCGCCATGCCACCGTGCGGCGGGGCGCCGTACTGGAAGGCGCGGTACATGCCGCCGAAGCGCTCCTCGACGTCGGCCTTGGAGAGGCCGACCAGCTCGAACGCCTTGACCATCGCCTCGGGCGACTGGTTGCGGATCGAGCCCGAGGCGATCTCGTAGCCGTTGCACACCATGTCGTACTGGAAGGCCTTGAGGCTCAGCGGATCCTGCGTCGTCAGCGCCTCGAGGCCGCCCTGCGGCATCGAGAAGGGGTTGTGGGCGAACTCGACCTTCTTCTCGTCTTCGTCCCACTCGTAGAAGGGGAAGTCGACGATCCAGCAGAGCTCGAACCGGTCCTCCTGGGTGAGGCCGAGTTCCTTGCCGACCCGGACGCGCGCGTCGCCGGCGAACTTGACGAACTTTTCCGGCCGGCCGGCGACGAAGAAGCAGGCGTCGCCCACCCCGAGCCCCATCTGGGCGCGGATCGCCTCGGTGCGCTCATGGCCGATGTTCTTAGCGAGTGGACCAGATGCTTCATGATCGCCGAAATATGCAGAACGAAGGAGTTTTGCTTCCGTCTCCTCCCCTCGTGACAGATGTTCATCGATCCGACCAATTATAATTCTAGCATCATTATCCGAAATAGCACCGAGAACTTCCTCCCGTTCGCGCTTCCGCTCTTCAAATGCGATTTTGCGGCGAACTCGATCTTCTTGATTTCCGGACTCAAGAAGACCAAGAACAGGAGCGAACCTATCGAAATAACTCTGAAGAGCGATGCTAAGAGGATCGCTCTTAGGCTTCTCGCGCCAGAAGATGTAGCCGAGGCCCGGCTGGCCCTCGGACTGGGCCCAGCCGTTCATGCGATCGCAGAAGGCGCGGCTGCCGCCGGTCTTGGCCGGCAGCGCCCAGATCTCGACCTTGGGGTCGTTGGCGATCATGTTGGCGAAGACCTTGAAGCCCGAGCCGGCGAAATGCTCGGTCACCGCCTGCATCTCGATCGGATTGCGCAGGTCCGGCTTGTCGGAGCCGTACTTGCGCATCGCGACGTCGTAGGGGATGCGCGGGAAGACCGGGGTCACCGGCTTGCCCTCGCCGAACTCCTCGAAGACGCCGCGCAGCACCGGCTCCATAGTCTCGAACACGTCGTCCTGGGTGACGAAGCTCATCTCCAGATCGAGCTGGTAGAACTCGCCGGGCAGGCGGTCGGCGCGCGGGTCCTCGTCGCGGAAGCACGGCGCGATCTGGAAGTAGCGGTCGAAGCCGGCGACCATCAGCAACTGCTTGTACTGCTGCGGCGCCTGCGGCAGGGCGAAGAACTTGCCGGGATGGATACGGGACGGCACCAGGAAGTCGCGCGCGCCTTCCGGCGACGACGCGGTCAGGATCGGCGTCGAATACTCGGTGAAGCCGATCTCTTCCATGCGGTTGCGCATCGAGCGGATGATCTTCGTCCGCGTCATGATGTTGCGGTGCAGCGTCTCGCGGCGCAGATCGAGGAAGCGGTATTTGAGGCGGGTGTCTTCCGGGTACTCCGGCTCGCCGAACACCGGCAGCGGCAGTTCCTTGGCGGTCGACAGCACCTCGATCTCGCGGGCGAAGACCTCGATCTCGCCGGTCGGCAGATTGGCGTTGATCGTCTCCGCCGTGCGCTTCTTCACCTCGCCGTCGATGCGGATGACCCACTCGCCGCGCACCGTCTCGGCCGTCTTGAAGGCGGCGCTGTCGGGATCGCACACCACCTGGGTCATGCCGTAGTGGTCGCGCAGGTCGATGAACAGCAGGCCGCCGTGATCACGCACCCGGTGGACCCAGCCGGAGAGCCGGGCGGTCGAACCGGCGTTGGCCGCCGTCAATTGTCCGCAGGTGTGGGAGCGATAGCGATGCATGATGGCGTCTCTTTCCGAGATGATCCGACGGCGGGCGCGGGGCGGAGACGCGGCCTTGGGCCCGAGGCGAATCCGATCGCGCGATCGAACCCGTGAGGGTCCGAAAGTCGGCGGCAAAAGCGCATGCCGCCCCGATCTTGTCAAGCTTTCGCGCAGGGGACGCGCGGGGGATCGGCGCGTCCGGTCTCCGACCTCAGCGGCGACGCAGGAAACGCGCGACGGTGCCCCCGGCTTCGTCGAGAAGATCGAGGCGGTCGGCCTCGAGGCGCCAGCCGCGGGCACGGAAGAGCGCCTGATGGAAGCGGCTCTCCTGATGCATCTCGGGGGCCGGACAGGCCATGCGCGTCGACTGCATCATCCCGAAGCGAATGGTGTCCCCTTCCGCCGAGGCCGTGCCGCCATAGCGATTGCAGCCGCCGTGCCCGGAGACGTTGCCGTCGAGATCGAGGTCGAGGGTCGTCTCCACCCCGCGCGCCACCGGTTGCCCACCGATTTCGGTGGCGATCCAGCGGCCGACCGGCGAAGCGGCGCCGGCCGCGGTGGTGAGCGCGAACAGCAGGGCCGCCGCCGTCGTGGCACGCCTGATCATCTCGGATCGTCCTCCCTCACCCGGCCGAACGCGTCGGCCGCACAGAGGATAGGAAGATCGGCGATGCGGCGAAAGCGGGGCGGACGCATCGGGGCGCGTCGAGATGAGAAGAGGCGCTCCCCTCGACGGCGGGTCCGCCACCTCTGCTCCGCCCCATACCCGTCATACGAAATTCCGACCCTCTGGGAGGCGTTTCTGTATCGAAGGTCGGTGCTCCGACGTCCCCTCCCCCCCTTGCGGGGGAGGGACAGGGAGAGGGGTCGGCAGCCGATCCGCCGGCTCGGCATCCGCGCAGACTTCGTGACCCCTCTCTCCGTCGCTCCCCCACGAAGGGGAGAGGACCGGATGCGAGCGTCTTCGCAAAGTCCACGTCGATGCGAGTCGGGATTTCGTCGGTTCGGTATCACCCACCACCGTCGCGCCGAACCGTCCGGCGCGGAGGTGTCATGAGACCTGTGCGCGGATAGCCCTCGACGACCGTCTACTGACGTGATTCAC
>CALBKH010000004.1 GCA_937892955.1 uncultured Alphaproteobacteria bacterium | reverse complement strand
AGTGAATCACGTCAGCAGACGGTCGTCGAGGGCTATCCGCGCACAGGTCTCATCAGATCGTCCCGACCGTCTTCAGCCGCATGCGCGGGTGGACCTCGGCCTGGCTCATGATCACGGTGTGGGGGCGGAAGCGTTCGACGATGGAGCGGACGTGGGGGCGGATGCCGGGGCTGGTCAACAGCACCGGAATCTCGCCGATGCGCGCCGCGTCCTCGAACCCGTCGCGCACCGAATTGACGAATTCCCCGAGCTTGGAGGGCGCCATGGCGAGGCTCTTCTGCTCGCCGTCGCCGACCAGGGCCTCGGCGAAGGCGACCTCCCAGGCCGGCGACATGGCGAGGATCGGCAGGTAGCCCATGGGCGACAGGTTCGCCGCCGAGATCTGGCGGGCGAGACGGCCGCGCACGTGTTCGGTGATGGTCTGCACCGAGCGTGAGTAGGCCACCGCCTCGGCGACGCCCTCGAGGATGGCGGAGAGGTCGCGGATCGAGACGCGCTCTGCGAGCAGGCCCTGCAGCACCCGTTGGATGCCGGACATGTTGATCTGCGAGGGGACGATGTCCTCGAACAGCTTGTGCTGCTCCTTGGGCAGATCGGCGATCAGCTTGGAGACGTCGGCGTAGGAGAGGAGGTCGGCGATGTTGGCCTTGAGGATCTCGGTCAGGTGGGTGGAGAGCACCGTCGGCGGGTCGACGACGGTGAGGCCGCGGATCGCCGCCTCCTCCTTCAGTGCCGGATCGATCCAGGTCGCCGGCAGGCCGAAGGTCGGCTCGGTGGTGTGGGTGCCGGGCATGTCGATCGGCCGACCCTCGGGATCCATGACCATGAACTGGTTGGGGTAGACTTGACCGCGGCCGGCCTCGACCTCCTTGATCTTGACCACGTATTCGTTGGGCTGGAGCTGGACGTTGTCGAGCAGGCGACAGGCCGGCATGACGAAGCCCATGTCGGCGGCGATCTGGCGGCGCAGCGCCTTGATCTGGTCGGTCAGCCGGTCGGTGCCGTCGGGGGCGTTGATCAGCGACAGGAGGGCGTAGCCGAGTTCGATCCGCAGGTCGTCCATCTTCAGCGCTTCGCTGATCGGCTCTTCCTTGGGTTCGGCGGCGGCCTGTTCGGCGAGGGCCTTCTCGGCGACGGCGGCGGCGGTGGAGGCGGTCTTGCGCTTTTCGGCGAGGAGGGCGAGGGCGCCGGCGCCGCCGGCGAGCGCCAGGAACGGCAGGGTCGGCATGCCGGGCAGCATGGCGAGAGCGATCATCACCGCCGACGACATGCCGAGGGCGCGGGGATAGCCGGAGAGCTGGCCGAACAGCGCCTTGTCGGCGGCGCCCGAGACGCCCGCCTTGGAGACGAGCAGGCCGGCGGCGGTCGAGACGATCAGCGCCGGGATCTGGGTGACGAGACCGTCGCCGACGGTCAGCGTCGTATAGGCGTGGGAGGCTTCCGAGAAGGTGACGCCCTGCTGGGCGACACCGATGACGATGCCGCCGATGACGTTGATGAAGGTGATCAGCAGGCCGGCGATGGCGTCGCCGCGGACGAACTTCGAGGCGCCGTCCATGGCGCCGAAGAACGAGCTCTCGCCTTCCAGTTCCTTGCGGCGGCGCTTGGCCTCCTTCTCGTCGATCAGGCCGGCGGAGAGATCGGCGTCGATCGCCATCTGCTTGCCGGGCATGGCGTCGAGGGTGAAGCGGGCGGCGACTTCGGCGATGCGTCCGGAACCCTTGGTGATGACGATGAAGTTCACGATCAACAGGATCGCGAAGACGATGATGCCGATGACGAAGTTGCCGCCCATCACGAAGTTGCCGAAGGCTTCGATGACGTGGCCGGCGGCGGAGGTTCCCTCGTGGCCGTGGCCGAGGATGAGGCGGGTCGAGGCGAGGTTCAGCGACAGGCGCAGCATCGTGGCGATGAGCAGCAGGGTCGGGAAGCTCGAGAATTCCAGCGGCGTCTGGATGAACAGCGAGGTCATCAGGATCAGCACCGACAGGGTGAAGCTGATGGCCAGGAAGGCGTCGAGCATCCAGGGGGGGAGCGGCACCACCAGGACGACGAGGATGGTCATCACGCCGAAGGCGAGACCGATGTCGCCGCGCTTGGCGTTGGCGAGGAGCTGCGCCGGGGTCGGCAGCCCGAAGGGCATGGCGAAGGACTTCGGAGAGGTGCCGCCGGCGGTCGTGTCGGACATCGATCGGGCCTTCGCGCGCGAACCGAGAATCGCCCACGGGACGTCCGGAGCGCTGGGCAAAACTTGCCCAGCGCATGGTTAACCCGTCAAATTCACGGCGCCTTGAATCTCACCCGGGTTGCGGCAATCGATGCGAG
>CALBKH010000003.1 GCA_937892955.1 uncultured Alphaproteobacteria bacterium | reverse complement strand
GGGCCGTCCACCCCATCATCCCCGGCCGACGCGCAGCGGAGGGGAAGGGGATCCAGGCGGCGTCTCGCCGAACCGAAACGTCGCTGGGTCCCCTTCCATCGCCTGCGGCTCGCCGGGGATGACGGCTGAGTTCATGTCCACCAAGTCTGCAAATCCGTGCTCTCGAGAATTACGCAACGGTCCCTCGAGGGGAGAAGGGGTTTCCGGAGCGCCGACTTCGACATGTCGATGCCACGTGGTCCTTTCGAGGGCGCACGCCGGTTCGTGCGGTCGTGATCGTCCCGCGGGGCGATGCGGTGGCGGTATCGATGACATTCCGTCACGCCGATTGTATTTCTCCCTCAAATCGGCCACGGTTCGCGGCCATGCGGCGGTGCGGCATGACGGGATCTCCGAAGTCGCCGTCGACCACCGCAGATCTTCTTCTCGAAAGACACCTCGTCCATGGAAGCCGCCGTGCAAGCCGCCGCCTCGACCGTCGCGCCCGAACTCTCGATCGTCGTGCCGACCTACAAGGAGAGCGCCAACGTGCCGGAACTGGTGCGGCGTCTGGCGGCGACCCTCGTCGGCATCGACTGGGAGGTGATCTTCGTCGACGACGACAGCCCGGACGGCACCTGGCGGGTGGCCAAGGAGATCTCGCTCACCGATCCGCGGGTGCGCTGCATCCGTCGCGTCGGCCGCCGCGGTCTCGCCGGCGCCTGTATCGAGGGCATGTTGTCGTCGGCCGCGCCCACCGTCGCGGTGATGGACGCCGATCTTCAGCACGACGAGGCTCTGTTGCCGAAGATGCTCGACGCGATCCGCGACGGCGCCGAACTGGTGGTCGGCAGCCGCTACGTCGAAGGCGGGTCGCAGGGCGACGGCTTCTCCTCGATCCGTGCCTGGGGCAGTGAGACGGCGACGGCGCTCGCCCGCCGCTTCCTGCACATCGACCTCACCGACCCGATGAGCGGCTTCTTCATGATCCGCCGCGCCGAGGTCGAGGCGGTCGCCGGCAGCCTGTCGCGCGAGGGTTTCAAGATCCTGCTCGACATCGTCGCCTCGGCGCCGAAGAAGCTGAGGACGGTGGAGCTGCCCTTCACCTTCCGCGAGCGTCTGGCGGGTGAGTCGAAGCTCGACAGTCTGGTGACCGCCGAATACCTCGGCCTCCTGTTCTCCAAGCTCTCCGGCGGCGTCGTGCCGGTCCGCTTCCTGATGTTCGTGGCGGTCGGCGCCTCGGGCATCCTCGTCCATCTGATCGCGCTCATGGCGGCTCTGCACGCCTTCGACACCACCTTCGCCTGGGGCGAGTTCTCCGCCACGGTCGTCGCCATGACCTGGAACTTCCTGCTCAACAACCAGCTCACCTATCGCGACCGGCGCCTCACCGGCTTCCGCTTCGTCGTCGGCCTCCTGACCTTCTACGCCGTCTGCTTCGTCGGCACGGTCGCCAATATGGGGGTCGCTACCGGTCTGTTCGAGATGATGCAGACCGGCCCGTGGGTCGCCGGTTTCGCCGGGGCGGTGATGAGCGCGGTGTTCAACTACACCGTCTCCGCCGTCTTCACCTGGCGTGAGTGAGGCGGGCGCGGTGGCGGTTGCGGCTCCCACGCGGCGTGAGACGACGATCGGTCTGCCGCCGATCCCGCTGGTCGGCGCCCTGACGCTGCTGCTCGTCGCCCGCCTGATCGTCGCCGGCTTCGCCGGGCTCACCGACGACGAAGCCTATTACCGTCTGTGGTCGCTGAAGCTGCAGGCCGGCTACTACGACCATGCGCCGATGGTCGCCTGGGTGATCCGGGCGGGGCGCGAGATCTTCGGCGACACCGCCTTCGGCCTCCGGGTGTTCTCGCCGCTCGCCACCTTCGTCGGATCGTTCCTGCTGTGGCGCACCGTCGCGCTCGTCGACGGCCGCGCCACCGCGACCCGCGCCGTCGTGCTCTTCAACGCCACCATCCTGATCGGCGCCGGCTCGGTGCTGATGACCCCGGACACGCCCTCGGTGTTCTTCTGGGGCGCGACGGTGTGGGCGCTCGCCGAACTCGCCACGTCGCGGAACCCGAACTGGTGGCTCGCCGTCGGGGTGGCCGCCGGCCTCGGCCTCTTCTCCAAATATTCGGTGCTGTTCCTCGGCCTCGGCATCGTCGTGTGGCTGGTGTCGACGCGCGAGACGCGGCGCTGGTTCGCCACCTGGCAGCTGTGGGCCGGAGGCGCGATCGCCGTCGCTCTCTTCACCCCCGTCGTCCTGTGGAACGCCGAGCACGGCTGGATCTCCTTCGCCAAACAGTTCGGCCGCACCGTGCCGCACGGGATGCGGCCGGAGAAGTTCCTCGAGTTCCTCGGCGTGCAGTGGCTGCTGATCGGTCTGCCGCTGGCGCCGTTCGCCGTGTGGGGGGCGCTGCGCACCGCGCGGTCGTGGCGGGCGGGGGAGGGAGCGGCGGCGCTGCCGCTCGTCACCTCGCTGCCCTTCCTCGCCTATCTCGTCTTCCATTCCTTCCACGGCGGCATCGAGGGCAACTGGCCGGCGCCGCTCTATGCCGGCTTCGCCTGGATGGCGGCGCGCGCGATCCCCGCCGTCGCCGATCTCGACGGCCGCACGGCGCGGCTCGCCGCCACCGCCGCTCGCATCGCCGCCCCGCTCGGCTTCGGCGTGACGGCGCTCCTCTACGTCCATGCCGTGGTGGCGCTGGTGGTGCTGCCGCCGGAACGCGATCCAACGGCGCAGATGCGCGGCTGGGACGCCTTCGCCGCCGATATCGAAGCGCTGCGCCGCGAGACCGGAGCGGCCTCGATCGCCGTGCCGAGCTACGCGCTCGCCGGCCAGTTCATGCGCCGCCTCGGCACCGACCATGTCGTTCCGCTCGCCGATCCCGAACGATACGCGCACCTGCCGCCGCCCGATCCGGCGATGTTGGAGAAGCCGGCGCTCTTCGTCACCCGCGCCCGCAAGAGCGAGTTGGCGCGCTTCGCCGGCCGTTTCGACGAGGTTCGGAGCCTGGGAACCCGCGAGCGCACCCTGCGCGGCCGGGTCGTCGACACCTACACGGTGCATCTCCTCTCCGGCCCCCACGGCGATCCGCGCCGCTGAGCTTCCGTGGGCGCTCGCGTCAGCCGGTCACCCCGAGATGGCGCCTGAGGAAGAAGACCGTGCGATCGTAGGCGCGATCGGCCGCTTCCTTGTCGTAGCCGCGGGAGCCGGGGTCGGAGGCGAAGGCGCCGGCGAGCCCGGGATAGACCCAGGATTGGAACACCCGCGCCGCACCGATCATCCGTTTCTCGACCGCTTCGATCTGCGGCGCGGTGCGCGGGTCGTTCTCCGCCCAGTGGAACAACACCGGCACCTTGGCCGTCGCCACCTTCTCCGGCGACGGCAGCGTCGCGTAATAGATCACGGCCGCCTTCACCCGTGCGCCGGTGATGGCGAACTGCATGGCATAGGGACCGCCCCAGACGAAGCCGATCACCGCGATCGAGCCGTTGCACTCGGGATGTTTGGCGAGGAGATCGGCGGCGGCGTCGAGCGCCAGCTGATGTTCGGCCGGGATGATCCGTGCCATCAGGTTCATGCCCTCGTCCGACCCTTCCGGCAGATTGAAGGGCGCGAGGAGATCGGGCAGCAGGACGACGAATCCGTCCATGGCGAGGCGCCGGGCGAGGCCGCGCCAATAGGGGTTGGGACCGCGCTGATCGGGGATGAGCAGGATCCCCGGCCGCTTCGGTCCGACCCGCGGGCGCACCAGCGAACCCTTGAAGATGTGCTTGCGCACCTGGAAGGTGACCGTGTCGGCGGCGAGCCGCGGGTCGAGCGGTGGTTCCGCCTCCTGAGCGCGGGCCGGCACCGCCAGCGTCGTCATCAGGAGGCCGCCGAGCGCCGCCGTCACCCGCCGGCGCGTCCAGGTCCGCGGGCCCGAGGCGCGAGGGATGAGCGGCGAAGGGTCGGTCGGTCGGGACATCGAAAGCGGGCTCGTCTGGCGGAGGGTAGGCGGCGGGTCGGGACGACCCCGCTCCAGGAGTGCCTCGGCACTATGGAGAAGACGAGGCGGAAGTACAAAGTCGCCGACGCGAATGGTCGTCGCGGGGTGTCCCCCTTCAACCCGGCCGGACGAAGGCGGCGCGCTCCTTCTCCACCGCTTCGCGCACCCAGCACCCTTCCATGTGGTCGTTGACCAGCCCCATCGACTGCATGAAGGCATAGGCCGTGGTCGGTCCGACGAAGGCCCAGCCGCGCTTGCGCAGTTCCTTCGACAGGGCGGTCGATTCCTTCGTGGTGGACATGGCGCAGACCGCCGTCTTGGTGATCCGCGCCGGCCGCGTCGCGCCGTCCGGCTCGAAGCGCCAGACGAAGCCGGCGAGCGAGCCCTCCTTCTCGATCAGCTCGAGGTAGCGCCGGGCGTTGGTCAGGACCGCTTCGATCTTGCCGCGATGGCGCACGATGCCGGGGTCGGTGAGCAGGCGATCCGTGTCCTGTTCGTCGAACCGGGCGATCGTCTCCGGATCGAAACCGGCGAAGGCGCGGCGGAAGTTCTCGCGCTTCCTCAGGATGGTGATCCACGACAGGCCGGACTGGAAGCCCTCGAGACAGAGCTTCTCGAAGAGCTTGCGATCGTCGCCGACCGGCCGGCCCCACTCCTCGTCGTGATAGCGGCGATAGAGCTCGTCGTCGCCCGGCCACCAACACCGCGGCCGCCCGTCCGCGCCGATCGCCACGCCGTCGTCGTCCTGTCCCGCCATCTCGTCCCCCTCCCGCTCCGGCGACGCACCGTCGCCGAATCCTCGCTCGCAGGCTAGATCGAACGGAACAAAATGAAAACGGGCGCCGAAGCGCCCGCGATCGTCGGGGAGAGGTGTCGCCTCAGGCGAACAGCGCGTCGATGTCGTCCTGGCTGGCGATGCCGTTGTCGGAGCCGAGCGACGGGCCGTTGAGCAGCGCCTGATCGCCGAGACGATGCTCGAGTTCGACCTCGATCTCCTTGAAGCTCTCCACGCCGCCCCAGATCTCCATCATCTTGATGATGCGCTCTTCGACGAAGCGCAGGGCGCCCACCACCTTGGTGATGCGCTGGCCGGTGAGGTCCTGGAAGTTGCAGGCCTCGAAGATCTGGACGATCTGGTCCTGGATGTCGTTGGCGAGCCCCTGGTCGTCACCCTTGAGCTTGGCTGCGAGGTTGCCGGCGCGCTCGTCGATCACCTCCGCCGCGGCGAGGATGCTTTCGGTGGCGTGTTCGGTGCCGTCGACCACCGCGTCGAGTTCGTTGGTGACGCGCGACAGTTCCTGGCCGTTGCAGCCGGAGACGTGCAGGGTGGCGATCTCGCGCTTGGTGCGGTTGATCGCCTCGTAGATGAGATCCATCTCCGCCTTGATCTTCAACGCTTCGTGCTGATCGCGCCGCAACTGCTCGAACGCCTTCTCGCTCAACTCCTGGGTCGGTTGGACGAGCTTGCGCAGGCCGCGGACCTCCTCCAACAACTCGCGATGACGCTCTTCGGCGCGGTCGCCGGTGCCGGCGGCACCGCTGGCGATCGCTTCGATGCGGAACATCTTTCTCGCGGCCATGAGTGCCCCTGCGCTTCTCGGATCGACGTTGCTCGTCCGCGAATGGTTAGCCCGTCGTCCTTAAAGAATCGTTCTTGACGCACGGTCCGCCGCCCGTGACGCCGCATCCCCGGTCGTTTTCGCCGCGCCGCGGCGGGCCGCGTCGAGTAACCGCGCGGTAACCATGACGAAACCTTTCCGTGCTCGATCGAATCGCGATGGAATTCGTTCACCATTCGGTGGTCGGCACGGCCGCATGCTCGTCTCGACTGCCGCCGAGGGTCCCGACGAGCCGAGTTCGATCGACGGAATGCGACGCGGTGCGTGGTTTCGTTCCTGTTCCGAGTACGACGATGACCCGTTCGACCCTACTCCTGGCGAGTGCCTGCGCCGTCACGGCCCTCTTCGCCCCGACCCGTCCCGCCGACGCCGAGAGCCGCTACGCCGCTCGCCCGCCGGTGATCCTCTCGCCCGATCTCGCCGCCCCCTGGGTGATGCAGCTGCGCCCGAGCTATCGCGACGTCACCGGCCCGGTGGTCTACGCCCCGCCGCCGCCCGAGGCGCCGGCGAGCCGTTACGCCGCGCCGGTGCGCCACGCCGCGGTCGATCGGCAGGAGGCGCGTCGCAGCGCCGACGACATCGATCCGAAGTTCCTGCCGACCGAGGTCGATTGGGACGGCAAGCAGGGGCCCGGCACGATCGTCGTCGACACCGGCTCCCGCCATCTCTATCTCGTCCAGGCGGGCGGCAAGGCGCGCCGCTACGGCGTCGGCGTCGGCCGTCCCGGCTTCCGGTGGGCCGGCACCCACACCATCACCCGCAAGGCCGAATGGCCCGGCTGGACGCCGCCGCCGGCCATGCTGAAGCGCAAGCCCGACCTGCCCCGGCACATGGACGGCGGCCCCGACAACCCGCTCGGCGCCCGCGCTCTCTACCTCGGCTCGACCGAATACCGCATCCACGGCTCCAACGAGCCCTGGACCATCGGCAAGGCCGTCTCCTCCGGTTGCATCCGCATGCGCAACGAGGACGTCACCGACCTCTACGGCCGCGTCGGCGTCGGCACCAAGGTGGTGGTGTTGTGAGCTCCCCCGAGGGCGGCCGGTACGCCGCCCTCTGTTCGGCGACTCTCCGGGCGGCCGGTACGCCGCCCTCTGTTCGGCGACTCTCCGGGCGGCCGGTACGCCGCCCTCCGTTTCGTGAATCGAAGAGCCCTCGGGAAGCACCGCTTCCCGAGGGCTCTTCTTCGTCCGGTCGGGTCACTCGCCACTCAGGCCTCGACGGCGCGGCGGTAGAGGTGCCAGGTGGCGTGGCCGAGCAGCGGCAGGACGACGATCAGGCCGAGGAACATCGGCAGGATGGCGACGCCGAGCAGGGTGCCGACGAAGATGCCCCAGCCGAGCATCACCAACGGCGCCGCGAACACCGCCCGGATCGAGGTGATCATCGCGGTGACGAAATCGACGTCGCGATCGAGCAGCATCGGATAGGCGACGACGCTGACCGAGAAGATCACCGTGGCCATCACGGCGCCGATGATGTTGCCGGCGATCAGGAAGGCGATGCCGCGCGGCGTCGTGACCACCGCGGTGACGATGTCGGTGTAGTCGAGCGGCCGGAGCCCGAAGAACAGCGCATAGACGAAGCCGGCGGCGTAGATCCAGGCGATCATGCCGAAGGCCGTGACCAGCGCCATGTAGCCGAGTTCGCGGCGCGCATGCGCCGGCACCGCGCCGATCAGGGCGGTCACCGAGAGATCGCCACCGGTGGCGATCCGCCGGCTCGTCTCGTAGATGCCGACCGCGGCGAAGGGCGCCACCAGCGCGAAGCCGGCGGCGAGCGGGTAGGCGATGAACAGGAAGTCGAAAGAGGCCGCCGCCCAGAACATGAGATTGCCGCCGAGGGCATAGAGGGTGCCGATCAGCAGGCCGAAGGCGGGAGCGGCGCGGAAATCGCGCAGCCCGTCGGACAGCGCCGCGGAGATGTCGTCGACGGTGATGGCCCGGACCTTGGGTTCGGTCGCGGCGATTCCCGGAGGCGTATTCCCCACCACGAGTTCTGTCATGTCTCTTCCTCGCCCTGATGGCCTCGACTTATGGATGACGAGTGCTCTTATGCGACAGAGTGCCACAGATCGATCGCATTGCAACCGGTTCGCAGGAATCCCCCCGGATTCCGCGGTCCGAGACCGCGAAAAAGTCCGACATGCATTAGACTTCGCGTATATGACCAAGGGTGAGGCTTCGGATCTCGCGGTGTCGCCGGTATCGGCCGCGCGTCGGGCGCGGACCGGCGAAAATCGGCCGAAACTGCCGAAAAGGCATTTCCGGGGGTCTCGAATTGGTCCAATTTCCTGATATGAAAGCGGCCCGGCGTCGCCTAGAGCGTGCCGATCGGCTATCCGACCCGTTCATCACGCCATGGGAGTGAAGACATGAAGAAGGTTATCCTGCTCGCCGCCCTCGGTTTCGCCGCCGCCGCCGGCAACGCCTATGCGGGCGACGCCGCCGCCGGTGAAGGCCTGTTCAATTCGAAGTGCAAGATCTGCCACGCCATCGGCGAAGGCGCGAAGAACAAGGTCGGTCCGGAGCTGAACGGCGTCGACGGCCGCAAGATGGCCTCCATCGCCGACTTCAAGGGCTACGGCGCCGACCTCAAGGGCATGGGCGACGCCGGCAAGGCCTGGGACGCGGCGACCCTCGCGACCTACCTCGCCGACCCCAAGGCCTTCAACCCGGGCACCAAGATGGCCTTCGCCGGCTTCAAGGCCGACACCGCGGCCGCCGAGAACGTCGCCGCCTACGTCCTCTCCTTCGCCGCCGACGGCAAGAAGAAGTGAGTCTTCTCCCGGTCCGCGGCGCCCGACGCCGGTGACGGACCGACGGATGAGAACACGAGGCCTCGGGAGCGATTCCGGGGCCTTCGCCTTTTTCGATCGCCAATTTCGGCGATCAATGCCCTTCGCCGTCCGGCGCGTGCGCTTTGCGGATGCTGCGCACCACCCAGAAGACGCCGGCCAACACCACCGGCACGGCGAGGCCGGTGGCGATGCTGGCGTCGATCGGCAGCATATGCGCCTCCTTCGCCGCCTTGAAGGCGTAGCCGAGGAGGCCGACCACATAGTAGCTGACCGCCGCCACCGACAGCCCTTCGACCGTCTGCTGTAGCAGCAGCTGCTGACGGGCGCGCCTGTTCATCGATTCGAGCAGATCGCGATTCTGCTGTTCGAGGTCGACGTCGACCCGGGTGCGCAGCAGTTGCGCGGTGCGCGCCGCCCGCTCGGAGAGGTCGCTCATCCGCTCGGCGATGCCGTTCACCGTCCGCATCGCCGGCTTGGACCGGCGGGCGAGGAAGCTCGCCCAGGTCGAATGTCCCGGCACGCCGCGCTCGTCGAGGATCGCCAGCCGGTCGAGCACGATCTGGTCGTAGGCGCGGGTCGCGCCGAATCGATAGCTCGTTGCCGCCGAGCGATTCTCCACCTCGGCGCTGAGCGCCGACAGGCGCTCGAGCAGGCCGCGGTTGGCCGCGAGCCCCTCGGTGGCGCGGATCTCCGAGGTGACGGCCGCGAGTTCGCGCTCCAGCCGCCGTACCTCCGGCCCGACCTCCTGGGCCACCGGCAGCCCCAGCATGGCGAGCGACCGATAGGTCTCGATCTCGAGCAGCCGCTGCGACAGGGCGCCGGCCTGCTGGGCGGTCAGCCCGCGGTCGAGGACGAGGATGCGGGTGCGCCCGTCGCCGTCCTGGCGGAAGTCGGTCATGGTCACGGCCGAGCCGCCGTAGGCCTCCGAGATGCACAGGCTCGCCGGATCGAAACTCGCGGCAGCGCCCGTGAGGTCGCCGGGATCGGCGAGGAGATCGAGCCGCGCCGCGACCAGCATCGGCCCCGGCTGGACGAAGTCGGAGCCGAACGGGTGGTTCGACGGCAGCGGTCCGAACGGCGCCGCGCCCTCGGTGAGCGGCCCGTCCCAGGTGTAGGTGACGAACTCGGCGTGCCGTTCCCAGGCGAGCGTGCCGCCGGCGAAGGCGACGACATGGTGGCGGCTGTCCGCCCCCGGCCCCGGTGCGCCGCGCGCCCGGCAGAAGCGATCGAGAAAGGCGCGGTCCTTCTCCACCACGTGGCGATCGGCGGCGAAGGCGTGATGCAGGAAGATGCGCGGCGGCCTCGCTGCCCGGAAGGGCCGGGCGTGGATCTCGCCGACGATCTCGGCGCGGCGCGGATGAGGCGTGAAACCGCGGGACACCTGCGTCGCCGGGATGTCGGCGGAGGTCGGCTCGTCGAGATCGGGCATCTGTCGTCTCCGGGCGAAGGAGGTCGCGGCCGGCATGCGCCGCCGTCGAGATCCGTCGTTATCGCCTCGTTCGCATCGCAGCAAGACGAACGGCGGGACGTGGCTCTCCGGATGTAGTCACCGCCGCGATCGGCGCAAGTCATTGGCCAGAAAAACTTACCACGTGGTTTGACGGCTCTCTGCGGCCGATCTATGGTCCACCTTCGCGCGCGGCCCCCGCGCCACCCCGTCGACGGTGCCCGGCGCGACGGATCCGCCTCCTTCCGCGGCACGGTCGAACGCTCTCCCATGTCAGCAGCCGCTTCCGCCTCTCGTCCCAAGGTCGCGCTCTTCGTCACCTGCCTCGTCGACCTCTTTCGCCCGACCGTCGGCTTCGCCGCGGTCAAACTGATCGAGGACGCCGGCTGCGAGGTGGTGGTTCCGGCGGCGCAGACCTGCTGCGGCCAGCCCGCCTTCAACTCCGGAGACCGCAAGGACGCGGCGATGCTGGCGAAGAAGGTCATCGAGACCTTCGAGGGCTACGACCACCTCGTCGCCCCGTCGGGCTCCTGCGCCGGTCACATCGCCACCCATTACGTCGAGCTCTTCGACGACGGCGACCCGTGGAAGGCCCGCGCCGAACGCCTCGCCGCCAAGAGCCACGAGCTCGTCTCCTTCCTCGTCGACGTCCTCGGCGTCACCGCGACCGGGGCGAAGTTCGCCGGCACGGTGACCTATCACGACAGCTGCTCGGGCCTGCGCGAGCTGGGCGTCAAGGATCAGCCGCGCAAGCTGCTTTCCGCCGTCGACGGCCTGACCCTCACCGAGATGAAGGACCCCGACGTCTGCTGCGGCTTCGGCGGCGCCTTCTCGGTGAAGTACCCGGATCTCTCCGGCGCCATCGTCGACAAGAAGACCGACAACATCACCGACGCCGGCGCCTCGACGCTGCTCGCCGGTGACATGGGGTGCCTGATGAACATGGCCGGTCGCCTCTCCCGCAAGGGTTCGAAGGTCGAGGTCCGCCACGTCGCCGAAGTGCTCGCCGGCATGGCCGACGGCCCGGCGATCGGCGCGACGAAGAAGGGAGCCTGACGATGCAGGTCACGTCCCCCGCCTTCAAGGAGAACGCCACCCGCGCGCTCGCCGACGCGACGCTGCAGAAGGCGCTCAAGAACGTCGAGAAGGGCTTCATCGCCAAGCGCATCAAGGCGGCCGAGGCGCTGCCCGAGTTCGAAGCGCTGCGCGACGCCGGCCGCGATCTCAAGAGCCACGTGCTGAAGCACCTCGACCTCTATCTCGAGGCCTACGAGAAGAAGGTCGTCGAGGCCGGCGGCCACGTCCATTGGGCCGAGAGCGCCGAGGACGCCCGCCGCATCGTCACCGACATCTGCAAGCGCCTCGGTGCCAGGACGGTGACCAAGGGCAAGAGCATGATCACCGAGGAGATCGCCCTCAACGATCACCTCGAGAAGGAAGGCATCACGCCGGTCGAGACCGACCTCGGCGAATACATCATCCAGCTCCGCGGCGAGCACCCGAGCCACATCGTCGCCCCGGCGGTGCACCTCACCAAGGAGCAGGTCGCCGGCGACTTCCGCCGCGTCCACACCCATTTGGAGCCGGAGCGCGACCTCACCGAGCCGGTGACGCTGCTGACCGAGGCGCGCACCGTGTTGCGCGAGAAGTTCCTGGTCGCCGACGTCGGCATCACCGGCGCGAACTTCCTCATCGCCGAGACCGGCACCTCGATCATCGTCACCAACGAGGGCAACGGCGACCTTACCCAGACGCTGCCCAAGGCCCACATCGTCATGGCCTCGATCGAGAAGATCGTGCCCACCCTCGAGGACGTCGACACGCTGCTGCGTATCCTCGCCCGTTCGGCGACGGGGCAGGAGCTCTCGGTCTACACGACCTTCTCCACCGGCCCGCGTCGCGACGGCGACGTCGATGGGCCGGGCGAATACCACGTCGTCCTCCTCGACAACGGCCGTTCGGCGATGCTCGGCACCGAGTTCGAGGAGATGCTGCGCTGCATCCGCTGCGGCGCCTGCATGAACCATTGCCCGGTGTTCCAGGCGGTCGGTGGCCACGCCTACGGCTGGGTCTATCCCGGCCCGATGGGCGCGGTGCTGACCCCGACGCTGGTCGGCGTCGACAAGGCCGGCCATCTGCCCAACGCCTCGACCTTCTGCGGCCGCTGCGAGAGCGTCTGCCCGATGCGTATCCCGCTGCCGCGGATGATGCGCGCCTGGCGCAACCGCGAATGGGAGCGGGCGCTGAACCCGGCGGCGCTCAGGAGCGGTCTCGGCTTCTGGGCCTTCCTCGCCGCCCGGCCGGGGCTCTATCGCCTCGCCGCACGCGCCTCGTCGACCGCGCTGCGCCTGATGGGCGCTGGCAAGGGCCGCATCGCCAAGCTGCCCTTCTTCGCCTCCGGCTGGACGAAGATGCGCGACATGCCGGCCCCGGAAGGGGCGACCTTCATGGACCAGTGGAAAGCCAAGGGCGGACGCACCGCCTGATCCCACCGCGACCTTTCAACATGTGAGAGTCCTGCATATGACAGCTCGCGACGCCGTCCTCGGCAAGATCCGCCGCTCCCTCCACACCGGGTCGAACGACGACGCGCGCCGTGCCGCCGTCGTCGATCGCCTCGCCGCCCATCGCGCCGGTCTGGTGCCCGCCCGCGGCCAGCGCGACGCGCGCGGTCGCCTCGATCTCTTCCTCGAGATGGCCGACAAGGTCGCTGCCTCGACCGAGCGCCTCGCCTCGGCCGACGACGTGCCCGCCGCGGTCGCCCGCTACCTGCGCTCCAAGAACCTGCCGCAGGCGATCCGCCGCGGCGTCGATCCGCGCCTGACCGGCCTTCCCTTCGACCGCGAGCCGCAGCTCACCGTCGCCGAGGGTCGTTCCGACGGCCACGACCTCGCCGGCCTCTCCCACGCCTACGCCGGCGTCGCCGAGACCGGTACGGTGGCGCTCGTCTCCGGCGCCGACAATCCGACGACCCTCAACTTCCTGCCCGAGCATCACCTCGTGGTGGTCAAGGCCTCCGACATCGCCGGCGACTACGAGACGGTCTGGGCCCGCGTCCGCGCCACCTTCGGCGAGGGCAAGATGCCGCGCACCGTCAACTGGATCACCGGCCCGTCACGCTCCGGCGACATCGAGCAGACCATCCTGCTCGGCGCCCACGGCCCCCGCTCGCTGCATCTCCTCGTCGTCGACGATCTCTGATCGCGCCCCCTCGTCGGACGTGGCGAAGGGCCTCGGCCTCGCGCCCGCCCGCACCCGCGTGCTACTGTGCCGATCCGATCCGCGCTGGCGGGTCGGTCGATCGTCCACGTTCGGAGGTGACCGATGGGCTGGCTGACCGATTGGCTCCGGCGCCGCGAGGCTTCGCCGGCGAACGGCTCGAAAGCGGCCGGCCCGCAGGACACGGCCTCCGTCTCCGACCGGGTCACGGGCGAGGCCCCGCCGCGGGTCGCGAGCGTTCGCCGGGCCGCATCCTCGCAGGAAGGCGGTGGAGCCGCCTCGCCGAATGCCCCGGCCGCCGGCGCCGTCGCCGCAGCGGCCGGCGGCGCCGTGCTGCTCGGCGCCGAAGCGCTCCATATGCTCGCCGCCGAACCGGCCGAACCCTCCGCCTCCGCTCCGACGTCGGCGGGGCACCACGGCGACGGCGCCGCGGCGACCGCCGGTCCGCCGGACGCCGATTCCGCTTCGTCGCCGTCTCACGCCGACGACGGTTCGGCGGATGGCGATGGCGGAGGAGGGGGCGACGGCGATAGCGGAGGAGGCGGTGACGGCAGCGGCGATGACGGCGGCGGTGGTGACTGACGCCCCACCCGGCACCGCACGGTTTCACGATCCGCTGCGCCGCGGACATCAAGTGGCGTGATCGATCGAATCAGCAACATTCGCTGGACCGCGACGACCCGGCGGGCGACATGGAAACGGGGCCGCCTGCCGCCTCGTGTCGCGACCTCTTCTGACCGGAACCCGTGATGACCGCCACGCCGTCCGCCGCCTCGCCCGTCGACCCGGCCGCCACGCGCTTCGGCGGCTACGACGCGGTCCTCTACGCGGTCACCGTCTTCGGCTGGTCGACCAGCTGGATCGCCATGAAGGCGCAGGTCGCCACCGTTCCCCCCGAGGTGTCGCTGCTCTGGCGCTTCCTGATCTCGGCGGCGATCGTGTGGATCTGGGTGTCGGCGCGCGGCGATCGTCTGCGCTGGCCGCTCGCCACCCATCTCGGCTTCGCCGGCCTCGGATTCTTCATCTTCTCGATGAATTTCAACCTGTTCTACCACGGTGCCAAGGGACTGCCGTCGGGCCTCCTGTCGGTCGTCTTCTCGCTCGCGTCGGTGATCAACCTGCTGCTCGGCTTCCTGGTCTTCCGCCAGAAGATCTCGCCGCGGGTGCTCTTCGGCGGCCTCCTCGGCTTCTCCGGCGTGGCGGCGATGTTCTGGCCGAAGATCGCCGGTACCGATTTCGACACCGGGGCGGCGATCGGTCTGGCGCTGTGCGTCGCCGGCACCACCTTCTTCTGCATCGGCAACATGCTGTCGTCGGCGATTCAGCGCCGCGGCATCCCCGTGCTCGTCGCCACCGCCTGGGGCATGGTGTGGGGCTGCGTCTTCCTCTTCGCCGCGATCCTGATCCAGGGTCTGCCCTTCACCTTCGATCCGTCGTTCCCCTACGTGACCTCGCTCCTGTGGCTGGCGATCGTCTCTTCGGTTGCCGCCTTCTGGGCCTATCTCACTCTGCTCGGACGTATAGGTGCCGCTAGGGCAGGTTATGCCACCGTGATGTTCCCGGTCTTCGCCCTCGCCATTTCCACTGTCGTCGAAGATTATCACTGGACGGTGCCGGCGGTCGTCGGTCTCTGTCTGGTTCTGGCCGGCAATCTCTTCGTTCTGAGACGCTGACGACGACGCCCGCTTTACTCATTCGGAAGGGTTGCGGGCGTAGACTGTCCTCGAAAGATCGATGCGGCGGTGTTCGCGATATCGAAGACGAGAGGACGACGAGGATGGTGATCACGGTCAGACCGCGACCGATGCCGGCGCATGCGGCGCGTCCCGCACCTCGATCGATGCCCCGCACGGCTCACACCGGCGGTGCGACGCTGACCCACAAAGAAGTCACGTCGCGGCAACTGTCGCTTCTCGTCGTGCAGGGCACGCTGATCGGCTGCGTCATCCTCGGCATCCTCGGCGGCGTGATCTATTTCTTCGGCGATACCTTGCGGGCGCACTTCGCTTCGGTCGGCGACACCTCCGACGCCAAGGTGCCGGCCGGCCCCGGCCCGACCGTGTTCTATCGCGATCGCGGCGACGGCACCGTCACGGTGATGGAGATCGACGGTGCCGGCACCCGGCTCAAGGGCACCATCAGCCGCTACGACGTCCCCCTGCTCCAGGCCGACAAGGTCCGTGAAGGCTGGGGCAACAGCGGTGCGGTCAACCCCAACGCCCGCGTCAACGCGCTCGGTTCCGCCTTCCGCTGATCCGCGCCGCCGTCCCACCGATCCATCGAAGCGGCGCCGCGACGATCCCGTCCGGCGCCGCCTTCATTCCGCCCGCCCGAAGCCCGGCGACAGGTTGTCGAGCGAGGAGACGATGTGGCCGGCGAGCGCTTCGGCGACCGGGTTCTTTCCCCGCCCACGCAGCAGGCCGATGTCGACCGGCGGCAGTTTCGGAAACCCTTCGTGCTCGCCGAGCACCCGCATCCCGGTCCTGAGCGCCGATTCCGGCAGCACCGACACCGCCAGCCCGGCGAGCACGGCCGCGCCCACCGCCGTCGAGTTCCAACTGACGTAGAGCAGGTGATGCCGCCGCCCGCTCCGCTCCAGTCCGTCGAGCGCGGCGCGCCGCCAGTCGCAGGTCGGTCGACCGAGGGCGAGAGGAATGGGATCGATCTCGTGCACCGCGTGGCGCTGTGAGCCGACCCACAGCAACGGCTCGCGCCGGATCACTTCCGCCGACCCCTTCTCGCGCACATGGGTGATGATGGCGACATCCAGCTCCCCCGCCGCCATCGATTGGACGAGGAGCGGCGTCGGCGCACACACGACCGTCACTTCGGCGCGCGGATTGGAGCGGGCGAAGCGCGCGAGGATCTCAGGCAGGAAGCGATCGGCGTAGTCGTCGGGCGTGCCCAGCCGCACCCGGCCGGTCAGTTCCGCCTCGTCGAAGGCGGCGAGCGTCTCGTCGTTGAGCCGCATCATCCGCCGCGCATAGGCGAGCAGCCGCTCGCCGTCCTCGGTCGGCTTCGAGGCGCGGCCGTCGCGGGCGAACAGCGCCTTGCCCACCCGCTCCTCGAGCCGCCGCATCTGCATGGAGACCGCCGACTGCGTCTTGTGCACGAGATCGGCAGCGCGGGTGAAGCTGCCGGTTTCGGCGATGGCGACGAAGGTCTTGAGCTGGTCGAGATCGAGAGGCGAGGGCATCGGTCGATCCATCAAAATATGTGCGATGCCGTATCTATAACATTCGTTTGATCGATCGATCCAGTTCCCTCACATGTGATGACGTTCCGTTCGCGTCCCCGCGTCGCGCCGCCCGATCGTCCGATCCCGCGGCTCGCGGCCGCGCGCCCCCTTCCTCCAACGAACCTGCCCTCGGAGATCCCTCGAAAGGAGCTTTCCCATGATCTCGTCCCTGTCGTCCTCGAAGAGCCCCATCCGTGTCGCCGTTCTCCTCGCCGCCGCCGGCGCGAACCTGAACGCCGCCGTGGCCTTCGTGCGCGCGGCATGGAAAGCGCGCCGCCACCGTCACGAGGTGACGCGACTGCTCGCCTTCGACGATCATGCGTTGCGCGACATCGGCCTGACCCGGGGCGACGTTCTCGTCTCGCTCGCCGGCCCGGCCTTCGACGATCCGTCGACGCGGCTGCGTATCCTGGCGGTCGAGCGCCGCGCCGCCCGGCGGGCCCGGTCGCGAGAGTGGCCGAGCCGCGACCCGGCGCCGGCGCCGCAGGGCGAACAGACGCGCCTTCCGGTGTGATCGGGAGACATCGCTCGGATGCATCCGAGTGACGCGGGGAGGGGCCGTGCCGGCTCCTCCCGCCCGGTTCAGCCGCTGCCGGTGAGCACGGTGTGCGGCCCGTCTTTCCAATAGCGGTCGAACAGTGCCTCGATGGCGCGCGCCTGCTCGGCCTGGGCGTCTCGCCCGGCCTCAAACAGGCGGTCGACCATCTCGCTCGGTTGCGGCACCTCGTCCTCCGGCGCGATCTCCTCGTCGATCGGCGGGCCGCCGTTGTTGAAGCCGCGGAGGAACTCGCCGAGCACTTCGCCGAAGAGGGTCGTCGGACCGATCGGATTGGGCGTCTGGCGCAGTGTGTCGCCGACCAACCGCGACGTCTCCGGCCCGAACGCGTCGGTCAGCATCTCGTCGAGGGTCGGCGCGGCGCGCGGTTTCGGCTCGAAGATCTTGCCGAGCCCTTCGGTCAGCGGGTGGCTCTTCAAGGTGTCGGCGAAACTCGCCATCACCGTCTCGGAGGCGAGCGGCAGCACGATCTCCAGGCTGCGCCTGTCGACGCCGCTCGTCCGCGCGATCTGATCGATGATCGCCGCCGTCAGTTCCCGTGAACCGAAGAGCTTGCCCAGCGCCTCGCCGCCCGGCATGGCGGCGGCGAAATCCGGCTTGGGTTTGACCCAGCCGAGCATCTCCGCGATACCGCGCGGATCGGCGGCACGCCGCTTGATCGCCGCATCGAGCGCCGGTTTCAGCGCCAGCGTCGCCGCCGACGCCTGCATCGGATCGAGGCCGAAGCGCGCGGCCATTTCACCCAGCTGCGCCGGATCGAGAAATCGCTTCGTCCATTCCGTCGGATCGACCATGGAATCCCCCGCCAGGAGAGGCGGAATGATCGGTGCGAAACCCTTCGTCGTCAAATCGATCCGCGGCGATCGGTGAACGGGACCGAAAACATCGTTCGAGAAAACGCATTTGTTCCGTCATCGTCCCGCGCGTATGTTGCGCGCCCCGAACTCCCGAGGATGCCACATGGCGCGCGATACCAGCGATCATCGACCCATCGAGAGCCGCGACGCTCTCGTCGCCTGGATCGAGGCCGGCGCACGGCCACGCGATCGCTGGAAGCTCGGCACCGAACACGAGAAGTTCCCCTTCCACGTCGCCGATCGCGCGCCCGTTCCCTACGACGGTGCGGTCGGCATCCATGCCCTGCTCGAAGGCCTGCGCGACCGCACCGGCTGGGAACCGATCTTCGACGGCGAGGCGATCATCGGCCTCGCCGACGATCACGGCGGTGGCGCCATCAGCCTCGAGCCCGGCGGCCAGTTCGAGCTTTCCGGCGCCCCCCTCGCCGACGTCCACGCGACGAAGCGCGAGTTCGACGTCCACCTCGCCGATCTCCACGCCGTCGCCGATCCGCTCGGTATCCGCTTCGCCGGCCTCGGCGCCTCGCCGAAGTGGCATCTCACCGAGACCCCGGTGATGCCCAAGTCGCGCTACGCCATCATGCGCAACTACATGCCGAAAGTCGGCTCCCGCGGCCTCGACATGATGTTCCGCACCTCGACGGTGCAGGTGAACCTCGACTTCTCGAGCGAAGCCGACATGGCGGCCAAGATGCGCGTCGGCCTGGCGTTGCAGCCGCTGGCGACCGCTCTCTTCGCCGTCTCGCCTTTCCTCGACGGCGCGCCGACCGGCTTCCTCTCGACCCGTTCCGAGATCTGGCGCGACACCGATCGCAACCGCACCGGCATGCTGCCGCGCGCCTTCGAGGCCGGCTTCGGCTTCGAGTCCTATGTCGAGTGGGCGCTCGACGTGCCGATGTACTTCGTCAAGCGCGGCGACACCTATCACGACGCCACCGACGTCACCTTCCGTGAGTTCATGGCCGGAGCCCTGGCGAAGCGCCTGCCCGGCGTCGTCCCGGAGATGGGCGACTGGGTGAACCACGTCGGCACGCTCTTTCCCGAGGTGCGGCTCAAGCGCTACATCGAGATGCGCGGCGCCGACGCCGGCTCGCGAGCCTCGGTTCCCGCGCTACCGGCCTTCTGGGTCGGCCTCCTCTACGACGCCGACACCCTCGACGCCGCCTCCCGCCTCGTCGCCGATTGGACGACCGAGGAGCGCCAGGGCTTGCGCGACACCGTCCCGCGCCTCGGTCTCGCCACGCCGTTCCGCGGCCGCACGCTGCGCGACGTCGCCGTCGAGGTGTTGGCCATCGCCCGCGCCGGCCTGAAGGCTCGCGCCCGCCTCGACGACGACGGCCGCGACGAGACCATCCACCTCGAGATGCTCGAGGAGATCGCCGAAAGCGGCCGGACGCAGGCCGACCGCCTGCTCGAGGCCTGGCGCGGCGAATGGGGCGGAAACATCGATCGGGTCCTCGACGCGACGATGTGGTGATACCATCGGCCATTGAAAATGACCGATGGTATTCCGGGCGCGAATTTCTCATGCCCCTGATGCAGATGAGAAATTTGCACGCCTTCGAAGGCCGGGCGCGTCAGCGCCTCCGGCCTCCGGCATGAAGGATCACCCCACCAACCATTTCGCCGGCACGTCGAGCGCCATGGCGATGCGGGTGAGCGTTTCTGTCGTTCCTTGGCGGCGGCCGCGTTCGAGGTCCGAAAGATACCCTTGAGCGAGCCCGGTCGCTTCTGCGAGCCGCATCTGGGTCATGCCGCGCCAATCGCGTAGGGCCACGAGCAGGCGAGCGCCACGCAGCAGTGCCGCACTCACCGGCGCCGGTAGGATGTCGTCGGGAACTGCGAGTTCCGCCTTCCGAGCATCGTAGACGGCGAGGTCGGCGGCATCTTCTTCGGCTTCGGCCAAGGCTTCGAGCAGCGCGTCGTAATCGGCGCGCGTCAACACCACCAGTTCTTCGCCGGATGGCGTACGGATGAACTGCGGGTCTCCCAAGATGGTCTCCTCAGTTGCGCCGATAGGTCGTCGTCTCGCGCTTGCCGACGTGGATCGCCAGGATCGTTCGGGTGTCTTCGTCGAACAGAACCCGATAGCGACCGATGCGGAGGCGAAAACCCGACCGGCCGGTGAGCGCCTTGACGTCACCGCGACCGGTCATCGCGTAGAGGTCCAGCCCACGCAGGACATCCTCCCGGGCCTCGGCAGGCAACGCATCGAGGTCCTTCGCCGCAGCATGCGTGAAAGCGATCGTCTTCATCTGGAAAATCGCTCGTTATCGCCCGAAAATCAAGCGCAATATCGCTCTACCAATCCCCCAGCGTCGCCTGCACCACGGCCAGCGCCGCCACCGCCGCGGTGTCGGCCCTGAGGATCCGTGGGCCCAGCGGGATCGCGGTGACGAAGGCTTTCGAGCGCAGCACCGCCCGCTCCTCGCGCGAGAAGCCGCCCTCCGGCCCGATCAGCACCGCGAGCGGACCGCGCTCCAGGGTTCGCAGGATGTCGAGCGGGTTCGACGTCTCCTCGTGCTCGTCGCAATAGAGCAGGCGGCGGCCGGGATCGGTCGCCTCCCAGGCGTCGAGGAGGCGCTCGAGGTCGACCGGCTCGGCGATCGGCGGCACCGAGATGACGCCGCACTGCTCCGCCGCCTCGATCACGTTGGCTTCCATGCGTTCGAGGTTGATGCGCGACACCTGGGTGTGGCGGGTGATCACCGGGCGGATGCGCGCGACCCCCATCTCCACCGCCTTCTGCACCATGTAGTCGAGCCGCGCGTGTTTCAGCGGCGCGAACAGCCAGTCGACGTCGCCGGGGGCGGTCTGCGGCCGGACGCACTCGACGAGATGCAGCCGGCAGTCGCGCCGGCCGGTCGCGCGTACCGTCGCCAGCCATTCGCCGTGGGCGCCGTCGAAGACCAGCAGGCGGTCGCCGTCGCCCATCCGGAGGACGTTGAGGAGATAGTTCGCCTGTTCCCGCGTCGGCTCGACCTCGCCCCCCTCTCGCAAGGAAGCGCGGACGAAGAGGCGTTGCAGGCGGAAATCGTAGCGGGCCATGGCGGTCCTTCGGCTCGGGGCGCGTCGCGCCGTCTTATCACGGTGGAAGACGGCGGGCGAAGGGCGGGGCGAAGCGCATTCCTCCTGCGCTTAGCCTCCCTTGACGCGGCCCGCCGCCCCCGCCAACCTCCGCTCGCACTTTCGTCGAATCCGTCGCCCGGAGCCTCGCTTGGCCGAATCTCTGCCCAATGTCGCGGAATTCACCGTTTCGGAACTGTCCCAGGCGGTGAAGCGGGCGATCGAGGACGGGTTCGGCTTCGTCCGCGTCCGCGGCGAGATCTCCGGCTATCGCGGCCCCCACTCCTCCGGCCACGCCTATTTCGCCCTCAAGGACGAGGGCGCCAAGATCGACGCCGTCGTCTGGCGCGGCTCCTTCTCCAAGCTCCGCTTCAAGCCGGAGGAGGGGATGGAGGTGATCGCCACCGGCCGCATGACCACCTTCCCCGGCTCGTCGAAGTACCAGATCGTCATCGAGGCGCTGGAGCCGGCCGGCGTCGGCGCGCTGATGGCGCTGCTCGAGGAGCGCAAGAAGAAGCTCGCCGCCGAAGGTCTGTTCGATCAGGCTCGCAAGGTGGCGCTGCCGCGCCTGCCCGAGGTCGTCGGCGTCGTCACCTCGCCGACGGGCGCGGTGATCCGTGACATCCTCCACCGCATCGCCGACCGCTTCCCCGTCCGGGTGATCGTCTGGCCGGTGCGTGTCCAGGGCGATACCTCGGCCGCCGAAGTGGCCGCCGCCATCGCCGGCTTCGACGCGCTCCCGCCCGCGGGCGCGAACGGCATCCCGCGCCCGGACGTCGTCATCGTCGCCCGCGGCGGCGGATCGCTCGAGGATCTGTGGAGCTTCAACGAGGAGATCGTGGTTCGGGCGGTGGCCGCCTGTTCGATCCCGCTCGTTTCGGCGATCGGCCACGAGACCGACTGGACGCTGATCGACCTCGCGGCCGACCTGCGCGCCCCCACCCCGACCGGCGCCGCCGAGATGGTGCTGCCGGTGCGTGCCGAACTCCTCGATCAGGTGGGCACCGCCGGCCTGCGCCTCTCCGGCGCCGTCCTGCGCCGCCTCGAGGCGCTGAAGACCGAGCTGCGCTCCGCCGCCCGCGCCCTGCCGTCCGCCGCGACCCTGCTCGACACCCGCCGCCAGCGCTTCGATCTCGCCTGCGGTCGCCTCGCCCATGCGCTCTCCGCCGCCGTCTCGGTCAAGGCGACCCGCTTCGCCGCGGTGCGCGGCCGGCTCGCCCCGGCGGCGCTTTCGACCCGGCTCGCCACGGCGCGCGATCGCCTGAGCGGCCTCGGCGACCGGGCCGATCGCGCCCTCCGCGTCGGCCAGGAGCGCCGCGCCGCCCGCCTCGACGGTCTGACCAAGCTCCTCGCCGCGCTCTCCTATCGCGGCGTCCTGTCGCGCGGCTACGCGCTGGTGCGCGATGCCGCGGGTGCGCCGGTCCGTGCCGCCGCTGGCCTCGTCACCGGCCAGGGCCTCGACATCGAATTCGCCGACGGCCGCGTCGCCGCGACGGTGGGCGCGGGCGCCGCCCCGCCCCCGGTCGCCCCGCGTCCGGCCGACGTCGCCTCTCCCTCGCCTCGGCCGCGGCGCAAGCCCGGCCGGGATCCGTCCGATCAGGGCTCGCTCTTCTGAGCCCGCACACCCGGAGTACCCGCCATGGATCTCGGAATCGCCGGTCGCAAGGCCGTCGTCTGCGCCGCTTCGAAGGGGTTGGGCAAGGCCTGCGCCATGTCGCTCGCCCGCGCCGGCGTCGACGTCCTCATCACCGCGCGCGGCGCCGAGACGCTGGAGAAGACGGCCGAGGAGATCCGCGCCGCCACCGGCGCGACCGTCTCGACGCTCGCCTGCGACGTCACCTCCAAGGAGGGCCGCGCCGCCATCCTCGCCGCCCGGCCCGAGACCGACATCCTGGTCAACAACGCCGGCGGTCCGCCGGCCGGCGACTTCCACGACTGGGACGAGGACACGTGGCACAAGGCCGTCGAGGCCAACATGGTGACGCCGATCATGCTGATGCGCGCCTATGTCGACGCCATGGCGGCGAAGGGCTGGGGCCGCGTCGTCAACATCACCTCCGGCGCGGTCAAGGCGCCGATCCCGGTCCTCGGCCTGTCCAACGGCGCCCGCTCGGGGCTGACCGGCTTCGTCGCCGGTCTGGCGCGCGATCTCGCCGGCAAGGGCGTGGTGATCAACAACCTGTTGCCCGGCCAGTTCGCCACCGACCGCATCGCCACCCAGATCGACGCCAACTCCAAGCGTCAGGGTGTGTCGCGCGAACAGGCCGCCGCCGATCTCGTCAAGGCGATCCCCGTCGGCCGCTTCGGCGATCCGGCGGAGTTCGGCGAAGTCTGCGCCTTCCTCTGCTCCGATCAGGCCGCTTTCCTCGTCGGGCAGAACATTCTGCTCGATGGTGGCCGGTATCCGGGAACCTTCTGAACCGTTGCGTTCGATCAAAGCGGTTCGACCATCTTTCGGTGAGACTCGATATGACGGCCCCGGCGCCGAGCGCGCTCGGAGGGCGAACTTCGAAAGGGAGAATCCGTCATGGCGATCAAGGACATGTTGGTACTCCTGGACAACGGCTACGCGACCTCCGACCGACCGGTCGTGCCGCGTGGCACCGGCAACGCCGACGTCGACGCCATAGGCCCCGGACCGACCCTCGCCGTCGATCTGGCGCGCCGGCTCGAAGCCCACGTCACCGGCGTGGCCCTGGCGGTCGATCCGATCGTCCCCGGCTTCGTCGTCGCGCCGCTTCCCGTCGAGGTGATCGAGCAGGCCCGCACCCAGGCGATGGAGGTGGCGCGCACCGCCACCGACAGGTTCCGCGTCATCGCCGAACGCGGCGGCGTGGCGGCCGAAACCCGCGTCGCCGAGATCCTGATGGGCGGTGCGCCGGAAGGCTTCGTCGTCAACTGCCGCTCGACCGACCTCGTGGTGATCGGCCAGGACGATCCCGATCGCCCCGAGCCGATGCGTGAGGCGATGATCGAGACGGCGCTGTTCGAGGGAACGGCGCCGTTGTTGGTCGTGCCCTACATCTCGCGCGGCGCCATCGCGCTGGATCGGGTGATGATCGGCTGGGACGGCTCGCGCACCGCCGCCCGCGCCGTCCAGGCGGCGATGCCGCTTCTGGCGCTCGCCAAGAAGATCTCGGTGGTGATGATCGAGAAGGCCGGATCCACTCCGGGCCAACCCGGCGCCGAACTGGCCACGTGGCTCGCCCGCCACGGCCTCGACGTCGAACTGGTCCAGGTCGAGGCTCCCGACATCTCGGTCGCCGACGCGCTTCTCGATCATGCTGCCGACAAGGCGTTCGACCTCTTGATCATGGGCGGCTATGGTCACTCGCGGGTTCGCGAATTCCTGCTCGGCGGGGCGACGCGCGGCATCCTCGCCACCATGACGATCCCCGTCCTGATGGCGCACTGATACGGGATCCGGCGGATCGCTTCGCGACGCCGGACCCGGCTCGTCGAAAAGTCCCGGTCGGGACAGGACTTGTTCAACGAACGGAAGACGAGGCCCGGACGTGTTCATCCGGGCTTCCTATGAGATCACCGCCGGCGGTCCCGCGACCGCCGCACCCGGCCGAAAAGAAGGCGGTACGAACCGCCCGCGGCGAAAGATCGGGAGAGACGACCCGGGGAGTGGCCGGACCAGTCCGCGCGCGTGGGACGCTGCTCCGACCGGAGCGGTGCAGTCCGTTCGCCGTATCCCACGGGGGGGCCACATGGCCGTTCGGAATCTCGACGGAATCTTCCAGCCGCGCTCGATCCTGGTGGTCGGTCCCGAACGCATCGGCAAGGCCGCCTGCGATCTGTTCTTCGCCAATCTGGCGCGCAGCGGCTATCGCGGCAAGGTGACGCTGGCCGGCATCGCCGCGCCGGAAGGCTGGACCGGCGGCGTCGCCGCCTCGCTCGCCGACATCTCCGAGAAGGCCGATCTCGCCGTCGTCCTGTGCGGCGGGTCCGCCGCGGTCGAGGTGATCGAACGGCTCGGCGCCCTGCGCATCAAGGCGGCGCTGTTCTTGTCGCGCGGCTACGACGAATGGTCCTTCGCCACTTCGCGTCTGGCGCTGCAGACGGCGCGTAAGCACGGCCTGCGCCTCATCGGCCCCGGCTCGCTCGGCGTGATGTCGCTGCACGGCGCTCTCGACCTGTCGCTCGCCGCCCGTCCCGCCAAGAAGGGCGATCTGGCGCTCGTCTCCCGCTCCGCCGCGGTCATCAACTCGACGCTCGCCTGGGCCGAGGCCAACGGCGTCGGCTTCTCCTCGGTGGTCTCGCTCGGCCAGAAGGTCGACGTCGACGTCGGCGACCTGCTCGACCACTTCACCGCCGACTACAAGACCCGCGCCGTCCTGGTGCATCTCGAGAGCATCTGGTCGCCGTCGAAGTTCCTCTCCGCCGCCCGCGCCTGCGCCCGCACCAAGCCGGTGATCGTCCTGCGCTCCGGCACCAGCCGCGACAAGCGCATGATCGGCAACACCCATTCGAGCCGGCTCGCCACCGTCGACTGGGTCTACGACGCCGCCTTCCGCCGTGCCGGCCTCGTCCGCGTCGACAGCATCGACGAGCTCTTCGACGCCGCCGAGACCATCACCCGGGTGAAGCCGTCGCCGAGCCGCAAGGTGGCGGTGGTCGCCAACGGCCGCAGCCTCGCCACCATCGTCGCCGACCACCTCGACCACAGCGGCGGCTCGATGGCCGAGATCTCGGCCGAGACGATCGAGTCGCTCGCCTCCCTGGTGCGTTACGGCCGCGATGCCGGCAATCCGCTGGTGCTCGCCGACGACGCCGACGCGAGCGTCTTCGGCACCGCCATCGAGGCGGTCCTCGCCGATCCCGGCGTCGAGGCGGTGATGGTGCTGCACGCGCCCTCCGCCTTCGCCGACACCACCGCGGTCGCCACCAAGGTCGCCGAGATCGCCGCCGCCCAGGCCAAGAAGATCGGCCGCCGCAAGCCGGTGATGGCCTCCTTCCTCGATCTCTCCGAGGAGGCCGACCGCATCCTCCATGCGAGCGGCGTGCCCTGCCATCCGACGCCGGAAGAGGCGGTCCGCTCCTTCGGCCATCTGGTGCGCTACGTCGCCGCCCAGGAGCGGCTGACCGCCATTCCCGAGCCGTTGCCGGCGGAGTTCCGGCCCGATCCGGACGCCGCCCGTGCGGTCGTCGCCGCCGCCCTCGCCGAGGATCGCGAATGGCTCTCCCCGGTGGCGGTGCGCGATCTCCTCGCCGCCTACGACATCCCGGTGCTTCCCACCGTGCTCGCCGCCGACCCCCGCGAGGCCGCCGACGCGGCGCGCCCGCATCTGAAGGAGAACAGGCGGGTGGTGCTGAAGATCGCCTCCCGCGAGATCGCCTTCAAATCCGACGTCGACGGCGTGCGCCTGGGGCTGGAGAGCGAGGAGGAGGTGGCCGAGGCGGCCTGCGAGATGCTGGAGCGCATCCGTGCCCGCTTCCCCGACAAGGTCATCGACGGCGTCATCGTCATGCCGATGGTCGAGAAGCGCTTCGGCATCGAACTGGTCGCCGGCATCGCCGACGACTTCGTCTTCGGTCCGGTCGTCGTCTTCGGTCAGGGCGGCACCTCGGTCGAGGTGGTGGGCGACCGCGCCCTCGACCTCGTACCCCTCGACATGAACCTCGCCCACGCCATGATCGCCGAGACCCGGGTGTCGAAGCTGATGGCGGGCTACCGCAACCGTCCCCCGGTCGACGAGGAGGCGGTGGCGCTGACCCTGTGCAAGCTCAGCCAGCTCGCCTGCGACATCCCGGAGATCCGCGAACTCGATCTCAATCCGATCGTCGCCGACCACGAGGGCGTCGTCTGCCTCGACGCCCGCGTCCGCATCGCCCCGATCACCCAGCGCGCCGGCCAGATCGGCCATCCCCGCCTCGCCATCCGGCCCTATCCGAAGGAATGGGAACGCGAGACCGCGCTCAAGGACGGCCGCGAGGTGCAGATGCGGCCGATCCGTCCGGAGGACGAGGCGCTCTATCCCGACTTCTTCTCCGAGGTGACGCCGGAGGACCTGCGGCTGCGCTTCTTCGCGCCGATCAAGGACTTCTCCCACGCCTTCCTGGCCAAGCTGACCCAGCTCGACTATGAGCGCGCCATCGCCTTCGCCGCCATCGAGAAGGAGACCGGCAAGCTCCTCGGCGTCGTCCGCCTGCATGCCGATCCCGATCACATCACCGGCGAATACGCCATCCTGCTGCGCTCCAACCTCAAGGGGCAGGGGCTCGGTTGGAAGCTGATGAAGCTGATGATCGAATGGGCCAAGGCCGACGGCCTGTCGGCGGTCAAGGGCGAGGTGCTGCGCGAGAACCGCACCATGATCCAGATGTGCGAGGCGCTCGGCTTCTCGGTGAAATCGTCGCCCGACGACGAGTCGATCGCCCTCGTCATCCTGCCCATCGCCGCCGTCGCCGACGCCGCGTCGCTGCCCGGCGAGTGATCGCCGATCAGGGCCGTTCGAGGACGGCGCGCGCCGCCGCGAGCGTTGCCTCCGGCGTCCCGTTCGCGTCGATCCGCGCCCAGTCGATCGGCCCGAGATCGTAGCCGCGTTGCAGGCGCACCACGGCGGCGTCGGCGTCCGAGGCGTCGCCACGCCGCGCGCCGACCCGCGCCGTCGCCACGGCCTCGTCGACGTCCAGCCACAGGCCGGTGAAGGCCACCTCCGCCCGCGCCGCGATCGCCGCGAAAGCGGCACGCTCGGCCGGCTTCGCCGCCACCGCGTCGACGATCACCGACCGCCCGGCGGCGAGCGCCCGGCCGGCCGCTCGGTCGATGAGGTCGTAGACCCGTCGCGAGGCGTCCGCCGTGTAGTGCGCTGCCGCCAGCCGCGTCGTCGTCACCACGCCGGCGAGGAGTTTGCGGATCTCGTCGGCGCGCAACACCACCGCCCCCGGCGTCGGGTCGAGACGCGGCGCGACGTCGACCGCCAGCCGCGATTTACCCGAGCCGGACAATCCGCCGATCGCGACCAGCCGCGGCACCTTCGCCGAAAGATGGTCGATCGCGTCGGCGAAGAGACGCCGCGCCTCGGCTTCCGCCGCGTGGCGCTCGTGGGTCGCCAGATGCGGCGCCCGCGCCGCGGCGATCTTCGCCCGGAGCGCCGCGCGGATCGACAGGAAGAGATCGAGCCCGGCGAGCCCGTCGATGCGTTCGAGAAAGGCCTCGGCGATCCGCTCCGGGTTCATCGGCCGGCCGGTGGCGCCCGTCGCCTCCGTCTCGAGCCGTGTCCCGTCGACCAGCAGCCGATCGAGGAAGTGCCGCGCCGCCACCCGATCGCCGCGGTCGGCGAGGTCCATCACCAGGAACCCGGCGTCGTAGAGAATGTCGCCGGTGGCGATGGCATCGTCGAACTCGATGGCGTCGAAGGGCTGCGCCCGGCCGTCGATCACCGCGATGTTGCCGCTGTGCAGGTCGCCGTGCCCGAGCCGGACGAAGCCGAGACGGCCGCGGGCCTCGAGATGGTCCGCGAGGTCGGCGAGCCGCGTCCGGGCGCGGCGGGTCAGGTTCGCCGCCCGCTCGCGCGGGAAGAGATCCGGCCGCGCCGCGAAGGCCTCGGCGTTCTGATCGAGGTAGCGCCCGAGATCGGCGATCCACGGCGCCGCCTCGCGCCGCTCGGCCCGCGCCTGCATCCGCGCGACGGTCGTGGCGAGATCGTCGACGAAGGCGGGGGTGAGCGGCCCCTTCGCCACCACCCGGTCGAGCGTCGCGGTCTCGTCGAAGCGGTTCATCTCCACCGCCCATTCGATCGGCGTGCCGCTGCCGCCGATCGCCGGGGCACCGCCCGATTCGCGGGTGATCGCCACCACCCGGCGATAGATCTGCGGTGCGATCGGCCGATCGACCGCCATCTCGCGCCGGCAGGCCGCCTCGCGCCGGTCGAGGGTGGAGAAGTCGAGGAAGGGGAAGGTGACCGGTCGTTTGATCTTGTAGGCGAGCGGACCGGCGAGGAACACGACCGCCGCATGGGTGTCGATTCGCGTCGGTGCCTCGGCGAGACCGTGTGTCTCGGCGCGGCCGAGGAAATCGGCGACCTCTTCCCAGGCGCGAAGGTCTCCCGGCGTCGAGGGCGGAGCCGCGGCGCGCCTCGGCGGGGGTGCTCTATCGGGTGGGGTCGGAGTGTCGTGCACCATGAGGATCGCTCCCGTCCGAGCCGCGGTCGACGATCGCCGACATCTTGGCCGTCATGTCGAATCCATACGTTGACCGAGGTCAATGTCGGTGCGATGGGGAGCGGAAAGAATACCGATGGACCGAACGGAGACGCCGCCATGCCCGGCACGGGATTGAAGAAGATCCGCCTCAACCTCGCTCGCACCAAGGAGCATCCGATGGGGTCGGCCCGGCACGGCTACGAGTTCTTCGCGCCGCTCGACGCCGAGGGCCGCATCGACGCCGAAGCCTGGAAGCGACTGCGCGACAAGTGCCGCGTCCGCCGCTTCTGGGGCACCGAGGAGGAGGACGTCGGCCATCTCGTCCATCGCCCCGGCGGCAGCTGGGCGTTCCGCTACGACATCTCCGGCGACGAGGACGACGAGGCCGGCTATCGCTTCGGCGCCCACCCCTTCGTCGTCGGCGAGTACGTTTCGATCAAGGACGAGGACGGCGACCTCAACACCTTCACCGTGGTGACCGTCCTCGACGTCTGACCGCCGAGTCGTCCCAACGCCGGTGCACGATGGTTCGAGGCTCGCTCCGCTCGCACCTCACCATGAAGCGCCTGCTTTCGTGCCGATGATCACCAACGCTTCATGGTGAGGTGCCCGGCCGAGAGGCCGGGCCTCGAACCATCGCACGCCACCACCCGCGCCGGCTCCCGTTCGCGGCGTCCGCGCCACGCCGCATGGCGGCTTCGCATCGTCCCCCTTCCATCCGCCGGTCCGACATGGGATGACCCTCGCGGCGAACAGGCTGCGCGGAGGACGATCATGAGCGGCGAAGGCAAGACCGGGGCGAGGCTTCTCGTCGACACCCTCGAGGCCAACGGTGTCGAGCGCGTCTTCCTGGTCCCCGGCGAGAGCTATCTCGCGGTCATCGACGCCCTCGCCGACAGTCCCATCGACACGGTGCTCGCGCGCCAGGAATCCGGCGCTGCCTTCATGGCCGATGCGGTCGGCAAACTCACCGGCAAGCCGGGCATCTGCATGGTGACCCGCGCCCCCGGTGCCATGAACGCCGCCGCCGGCCTCCACGTCGCCGAACACGACAGTACCCCGATGATCCTCTTCGTCGGCCAGATCGAGCGTGGCTTCCGCGAGCGTGGCGCCTTCCAGGAGATGGACTTCCGCAAGGTCTTCGGTTCCGTCGCCAAATGGGTGGCGGAGATCGACACGCCCGATCGGGTGGTCGAGATGGTCAACCGCGCCTTCGCCGTCGCCACCTCCGGCCGCCCCGGCCCGGTGGTGCTGGTGCTGCCCGAGGACATGCTGGTCGAGGAGGCGCCGGCCGTCGACGTGCGCCCGGCGACCGTGGTCGAGACCCATCCCGGCCTCAATCAGATGTGGGATCTGCAGAAGCGCCTGTGGGCGGCCGAGCGGCCGATCGCCATCCTCGGCGGCTCGCGCTGGAGCGAGAAGGCGGTCCGCCAATTCGCCCGCTTCGCCGAGAAGTTCGATCTGCCGGTCGCCTGTTCCTTCCGTCGCCAGATGCTCTTCGATCACCTCGATCCGCACTACGCCGGCGACGTCGGCATCGGCATCAATCCGGCGCTGCAGAAGCGCATCCGCGACGCCGATCTCGTGCTCCTGGTCGGCGGCCGCATGGCCGAGATGCCGAGCCAGAGCTACACGCTCTTCGACATTCCCTTCCCGACGCAGGCCTTCGTCCACGTCCACGCCGACGCCGAAGAACTCGGTCGCGTCTATCGCCCCGATCTCGCCATCCACGCCTCCGGCACGGCCTTCGCCGCCGCCGCCGAGAGCCTGGAGCCGCCGCCCGGCGACATCCGCTGGAAGGACTGGACCGCCGCCGCCCGCGCCGACTATCTCGCCTGGTCGGAAGACCTGCCGTCGACGCCCGGCGCGGTGCAGATGGGCAAGGTGATGGCGGCGCTGCGCGCCCGCCTGCCCGACGACGTGATCATCGCCAACGGCGCCGGCAACTACGCCACCTGGATCCACCGCTTCTGGCGCTTCCGCAAATTCGCCACCCAGGCCGCGCCGGTCTCCGGCACCATGGGCTACGGCCTGCCCGGCGCCATCGCCGCGGCGCTGCAGTTCCCCGAGCGCCGCGTCGTCTCGTTCTCCGGCGACGGCTGTTTCCAGATGAACAGCCAGGAACTGGCGACGGCGATGCAATCGGGGGCGAAACTCGTCGCCTTCGTCGTCGACAACGGCATCTACGGCACCATCCGCATGCACCAGGAGCGCGAGTTCCCGGCCCGCGTCCACGCCACCACCCTGGTCAATCCCGATTTCGCCGCGCTCGCCCGCGCCCACGGCGCCGTCGGCCTGACGCTCGCCCGTGACGAGGACATCGAGACGGTGATCGACGAGGCGCTCGCCGTCGACGGGCTGGTGCTCGTCCACGTCCTGACCGCACCGGAGGCGATCACCCCGACGACGACGCTGACCAAGCTGCGCGAAACGGCACTGGCGAAGAAGTGAGGACGGCCGCGACCGGCTCACCGGTCGCTTCGGCTCACCAGACGAGGCGCGGCAGGAAGGCGGTCACCGACAGTCCCTCGGCCCGCAGGCGCTCCGCCACCCGATCCGGATCCGGCGCATCGGCCGGGCCGAAGTCGGCCGCATGGATGCCGGCGGTGACGAACAGCACGTCGAGCCCCTGGCCGACGGCGCCGCGGATGTCGGTCGGTAGACCGTCGCCGATCGCCAGCAGGCGATCGTCGGCGACCGGCGCGCCGAAGAGCTTCTCGATCCGCCGCCGAACCTCGCCGTAGACCGGCCCGTGGGGCTTGCCGAGCAGCGTCACCTCGCCACCGAATTCTTCCGCGTAGAGCTTGGCCAGCGCGCCGGCGCACCACACCTTTTCCTCGCCGCGCTCGACGATCAGGTCCGGATTGGCGCACAGCATGTGCAGCCCGCGCGCCGCCAGCGCCGCGAGCCGGTCGCGATAGTCGTCCGGCGTCTCGGTGAGGTCGTCGACGAGGCCCGAGCAGACGATGATGTCGGCTTGCGCGTCGCCGACGAGCTCGTGCGGCAGGCCCTCGTAGATCGGCAGGTCGCGATCGGGGCCGACATGGGTGATGCGGCGCTCCGGCCGCGCCATCAGCATCTCGCGGGTGACGTCGCCGGAGGTGACGAGATCGTCGTAGGCCTCGCGCGGGACGCCGAGCTCGGCGAGCTGACGATGGATCGACCCGCAGGGACGCGGTGCGTTGGTGAGCAGAACCACCCGTCCGCCACGGCGGCGGTACTCGACCAGCGCCTCGCAGGCGGCGGGATGGGCCGCGAGACCGTTGTGGACCACGCCCCAGACGTCGCTGATCAGCGCGTCGTAGTCCTCCGCCAGAGCGGAAAGGCCGGAGACGAGCGGAGCGGCGGGTCTGAGCATGGCGGGGTAAGTCCTCGGGAAATCGAAATGGCGTCAGACAAGTAGCGATGCTCCCGCTGCGTCGCAACATGAGTGAACTCGAATTCCAGTCACATCCTGCCGAAACAGGTGACGCGTTCGTGCGAATCCGAGAAGATCGCCGCCTTTCGAGGGTTCCCGCTCCATGATCGTGCATCGCCTGTCGGACACCACCGTCGACCGCATCGCCGCCGGCGAGGTGATCGAACGGCCGGCGAGTGTGGTCAAGGAACTGGTCGAGAACGCCCTCGACGCCGGCGCCACCCGCATCGACGTGGTCACCGCCGGCGGCGGCAAGACGCTGATCCGCGTCACCGACGACGGTATCGGCATGGTGCGCGAGGATCTGGCGCTGGCCGTGCAGCGCCACTGCACCTCGAAGCTCTCCGACGACGACATCTTCCTGATCGAGAACCTCGGCTTCCGCGGCGAGGCGCTGCCCTCGATCGGCGCGGTGGCCCGTCTGTCGATCGCCTCGCGCCACGCGAGCGACGAGCACGGCTGGGAGATCGCCCTCGACGGCGGCCTCGTCGGCGAGCCACGCCCGGCCCCGATCACCCGCGGCACCCGCGTCGAGGTGCGCGACCTCTTCTTCGCCACGCCGGCCCGCCTGAAGTTCCTCAAATCCGACCGCGCCGAGACCGCCGCCATCACCGAAGTGGTCAAGCGTCTGGCATTGTCGCGTCCCGACGTGCGCTTCTCGCTCGCCGGCTCCGACCGTTCGACCCTCGACTGGCCGGCCGGCCGCGGCGAGGGGGCCGACCTCACCCGCATCGCCGCGATCGTCGGCGACGACTTCGTCGACAACGCGCTCGCCGTCGACGCCGAGCGCGAGGGCGTGCGGCTGACCGGTTGGGTCGGCCTGCCGACCTACCACCGCGCCTCCTCGGTGCATCAGTACCTGACGGTCAACGGCCGCCCGGTGCGCGACAAGATGCTGTTCGGGGCGATCCGCGGCGCCTATGCCGACGTCATGTCGTCGGATCGCCACGCCGTCGTCGTCCTCGACGTGGCCCTCGACCCGCGCGAGGTCGACGTCAACGTCCACCCGACCAAAGCCGACGTGCGTTTCCGCGATTCTGCGCTGGTGCGCGGCCTCCTGGTCGGTGCGGTGCGCCAGCAACTCGCCGCCGCCGGCCATCGCGCCACCTCGACCGGTGGCGCGGCGACCCTCGCCGCCCTGCGCTCCGGCTTCGACGCGACGGTCGGCGCCGCGCCGCGCGCCGGGTGGACGCCCCCTGCCGGCCCGCTGTGGCGCGGCGACGAGCGTCGGCCGACGACGCCCTTCGACTGGCGCGTCGCCCCCGAGCGCCCGGGCGGTTCTCCGGCGCCCGGCCTCGCCGAGACCGCGCCGTCGCCCTTCGATGCGGTGATCGTGCCCTCCGCCGACGCTCGCGCCCATGTCGCGCCCCTCGACGAGACGGCCGAGGCGCGCCCGCTCGGGGCGGCGCGCGCCCAGATCCACGCCAACTACATCGTCGCCCAGACCCGCGACGGCCTCGTCATCGTCGACGCCCACGCCGCCCACGAGCGCCTCACCTACGAGAAGCTCAAGCGCCAGATGGCCGAGACCGGGGTCGCCCGCCAGATGTTGCTGATTCCCGAAGTGGTGGAATTGCCGGAGGAGGATGTCGCCCGCCTGCTCGCCCGCGCCGACGACTTCGAGAAGGTCGGCCTCACGCTCGAGAGCTTCGGCGGCGGCGCCGTGGCGGTGCGCGAGGTGCCGGCGATCCTCGGCGCCGGCGACGTCGCCGGCCTGGTGCGCGATCTCGCCGACGATCTCGCCGAATGGGACGCCTCCGACCGCGTCGGCCGCCACGTCGACGAGGTGCTCGCCACCATGGCCTGCCACGGCTCGGTGCGCTCCGGCCGCCGCCTCAGGCCGGAGGAGATGGACGCTCTGTTGCGCGAGATGGAGGCGACCCCCGCCTCGGGTCAGTGCAACCACGGCCGCCCGACCTGGGTCGAGCTGAAACTCGCCGACATCGAGCGGCTCTTCGGCCGCAAGTGAGCCTCGACGACGCGGCACTCCGCGACGGCGTGAAGGCACACCCCGAAAAGAGATCGGCCCGGACACCGCGTGGGGAACGCGATGTCCGGGCCGAGGGCGTGTCGTCGGAGCTGTGATCGACGGTCACGCGGGGAGCTGGAGCCGGCGTCGCGAAGCGGTCCGCCGAAATCTCGATCAGGCGGCGCGCAGCGTCGCCACGAAGCTTTCGACCTGCCGGGTGAGCTCGTCGGCTTGGCTGGAGAGGTCGGCGGAGAGGCCCATCAGCCGGTTCGCCGCGGCACCCGTCGTCTCCGCCGCCCGGCCGACGCCGGCGATGGTGTCGGTGACCTGCGCCGCACCCTGCGCGGCGCGATGGGTGTTCTGCGAGATCTCCTGGGCCGCGGCGCCCTGCTGGGTCACCGCGCCGGCGATCGACGAGGTGACCTCGCGGATCGAGCCGATGGTGCCGACGATGCGCGAGATCGAGCCGACCGTCTCGGCGGTCGCCGACTGGATCTCGCCGATCTTCAGCGCGATCTCGTCGGTCGCCTTGGCGGTCTGCGCGGCGAGCTGCTTGACCTCGGAGGCGACCACCGCGAAGCCCTTGCCGGCCTCGCCGGCGCGCGCCGCTTCGATGGTGGCGTTGAGCGCCAGGAGATTGGTCTGCCCGGCGATGTCCTTGATCAGCTCGACGACGTCGCCGATCTTCTCCGCCGCTTGCGACAGCAGCCGGATGTTCGCTTCGGTGTTGGCCGCTTCCTCGGCCGCCGCCTGGGCCACTTCGGTCGACTGGCCGACGCGGCCGGTGATCTCGCGCACCGACGCCGCCAGTTCCTCGCTCGAGGTGGCCACCGTCTGCACGTTGGTCGCCGCGTCGCTCGCCGCGTCGGCGACCGAACCGGCCTGACGCGAGGTCTCCTCCGCCGTCGCCGACAGGTCGCTCGCCGCGCCGGCCACATCGCCGGAGGACTTCACGAAGCCGCGCGCCAGCGTTCCCATGGTGGCCATGAAACGATCGGCGATCTCGCGGCGCTCCTTGGCCATACGCTCGCCGACTGCCCGGTCCTTCTCCGACTGTTCGCTGCGCAGCCGCTCCGCCTCGGCGAGGCCGTCGCGGAAGACGACCAGGGTGCGTGCCATGTCGCCGATCTCGTTGGCGCGGCCGACCGAGGGGATGTTCGCATCGAGACGCCCGCCGGCGATCGCCTGCATCGCCGTGGTCAGACCGCGCAAGGGGCCGGAGACGCCGAAGACGACGAACGCGCCGGCGCCGAGACCTATGACGAGGCCGACCGCCGCCAGCACCAGAGACACGAAGAGGCTCGAGCGATAGGCCCCGTCGATGTGGCCACTCTCCTCGTCGGCATGCCGCGTCTGCACGCCGATCGAGCGATCGAGTAGCTGGAGGGTCTTGTCGAAATCGGGAACCGATCGGGCGAGTGCGCTCGCCGCGCCCGAACGGTCGGTGAGGCGCTTCAGCGACAGCGCCTCGTTCAACGCCTTGCCGTCTTCGGCCCAGCGCTGCTCGAACTCGGTCCACAGCGCCTGTTCTTCCGCGTCGAGACCGCTTTCCTCATAGGAGCGGAACAGCGCGTCGAGCTTCTTGGCGTTGATGTTGATTCGCTCGTCGATCGCCTGGCTGGCGGTCGGGTCCTCGTCGATCACCAGGCTCGCCACCTGGAGGCGATGTTCGGTGACCGCCTGTTTGATGTCGGCGATCCGCCTGAGCGACGGCATCGCGTTGGTGGTCACGTCCGTGGCGCCCTGCTGGATCGTGCGCAGCTGCAGCACCCCCAGGCCGCTCTGCACGCCCAGAAACACCACGAGCACGCCGACGACGGCGATCAACGACGCCTTGACCGAAATACGCATGTCTCGTCCCCGTTCCCCGACCGTCGCCACACCGGCGATCTTTTTCATCGACCCGGGGAGATCTTGGCGGAGGAGCGTTAAACGGGAATTAAATCGGCGGTACTCGTCGAGAAGACGACGGTCTCTTTCGAGCGCGGGCCGGCCATGACCTTACGACAGGACAGAAAACGGCCGCCGAATTCATGCGTCGGCGACCCTTCGGCGAAATTTCAGCCGAGGATTACGTGGCGTAAAAAGATCAGCTGCGTCTCGCCCTGCGCGCGGGCGTCGATGGTCTCGAAGCCGGCGGGGATCGAGACCTCCGCCGCGGCGCTCTCCTCGACCACCACGATCGCCGGCGGCTTCAGCCAGCCGCCGGCCAGCAGGGCGGCGAGCGCCGCGTCGGCCAGCCCCTTGCCGTAGGGCGGATCGAGGAAGGCGATGTCGAAGGGCTCCATCGGCGCGCAGCGCCCGAGCTTCGTCGCGTCGCGCCGCCACAGCTTGGTGACGCCGGTCGTATGGGTCGCTTCGATGTTGGTGTGGATCAGACCGCGGGCCTCCGCCGCCTCCTCGACGAAGAGGCAGAAGCGGGCGCCGCGCGACAGCGCCTCGAGGCCGAGCGCCCCGGTGCCGGAGAACAGGTCGAGGACGCGGGCGCCGTCGACCGGATCGCCGAGGCCGTGGGCGAGGATGTTGAACAGGCTCTCGCGCAGCCGGTCCGAGGTCGGTCGGATCGCCTGGGACTTCGGTCCCTGGAGATGCGTGCCCCGGAACCGTCCGCCGACGATCCTCACGAACGGCCCCCGCGCGGCCCCTTGCCGCTGCCGCGCGGCCCTTTCGGTCCCGGCCCCTTGCCGCCGCGGCCCTTCGGTCCGTCGGGACCGGGACGCCCGCCCGACTTCGGCGCGAAGCCGCCGGCCTCACCGTCGCGGCCGCCCTTCTTGCCGCCCGGGTTCATGCCACGCGGCCCACGCGGGCCGAAGCTCGAGCCCTCCGGACGGGGCTTGAACCCCTTGCTCTTCGACGCGCCTTCGGGCCGATCGCGGAAGCCGGCGGTGCGGCCCGCTCCCTCGCCCTGGGGACGATCGCGGAAGCCTTCCGAGCGCGGACGCCCTTCGCCACCCGGGCCGCGATCGCGATACCCTTCCGAGCGATGGCCGCCGTCACGGTAGCCTTCCGAGCGGAAGCCGCGCTCGCCGCGCGGCCGATCGCCGAACCCGCCGGGTTTGCCGCGACCTTCGCCGCGCGGGCGCTCGTCGCGCTGCGGCCGGCCGCGCCCCCCCTCGCTCCGGCCGCCGCCTTCGCCGCGATCGCGGTAGCCTTCACCGCGCGGACGGTCGTCGCCCGGCCGTCCACGGAACCCTTCCGACCGCGGCCGCAGATCCTCGCTGCGGTCGCGGAAGCCGGCCGAACGATTGCCACCGTCGCGGAACCCTTCCGAACGATAGCGACGTTCGCCACTCTCGCCGCGGCCTTCGCCCTGCGGCCGATCGCGGAAGCCGGCGCTTTTCGGCGCGCCGCCCGGCCGTCCGCGGAACCCTTCCGACCGGAACGGCCGATCGCCGCGGTCGTCGCCGCGACGGTCCTCGGAGAACCGCCCGCCGCGTCCCTTGCCGGCCTCGTCCCGCTCGCCGCGTTCGTCGCGGCGGCGCTCGCCGGTGCCGACGAATTCCATCTTGGTCCGCTCGCGTCCGCGGCCCTTGTCGTCGCGGCCGCCGCGCTTCGGGCGATCGGCCTCCTCGCCCGCCGGGGTGAAGCCCTTGATGCGACGCTTCGGGGCCTCGTCGCCGTCGCCCTCGCCGTGGATGTGATGAACCAGCGGCGCGTCGAAGTCGGCGCCCGATTCCGTCACCAGTCGCTTGCCGAGCTGGTCGCGCAGCACCCGGCCGCGGATCTCGCGGATCTCGCCTTCCTCCAGGTCGGCGAGCTGGAACGGCCCGAAGGAGATGCGGATCAGTCGGTTGACGGTGAGCCCGAGAGTGGCGAGCACGCGCTTCACTTCGCGGTTCTTGCCTTCGCGCAGGCCCAGCACCAGCCAGATGTTGGAGCCCTGCACCCGGTCGATCATCGCCTCGATCGGCCCGTAGTCGACGCCGTCGATCGAGATGCCGTTCTTCAGTTCGTCGAGCGCCGCCTGATCGACCTCGCCATAGGCGCGCACCCGGTAGCGCCGGAGCCAGCCGGTCGACGGCAGCTCGAGCACGCGGGCGAGGCCGCCGTCGTTGGTCAGCAGCAACAGCCCCTCGGTGTTGATGTCGAGACGGCCGACGGTGATCACCCGCGGCATGTCGTCGGGCAGCACCGAGAAGACGGTCGGCCGACCCTCCGGATCGGAGGTGGTGGTGACGAGGCCGCGCGGCTTGTGGAACAGCCACAGTCGCGTGCGTTCGCGCGTCGGCAGCGGCTTGCCGTCGACGGTGACGCGGTTCGCCGGGCCGACGGTCACCGCCGGCGTGGTCAGCACCACCCCGTCGACCGCGACGCGGCCGGCCGCCACCCATTCTTCCGCCTCGCGGCGCGAGCACAGGCCCGCGCGCGCCAGCACCTTGGCGATGCGTTCCTGCTCGCCGCCCTTCGCGTCGCTTTCGCGCGCGGTCTCGTCCTTCGGGGTCTTGGTCATGGCGCCCATCTAGAGCAAAGCCTCGGGAAATGTAAGCGGCGAACCGCGGATTTCTCGCGCCTTTCCCGCCCGTGGCCGGCGTCGGGACGGCGGGGTTCCCGGCGGCGGCGCTCTTCGGGGCTCCGCCGCCTCTTGGTGGGGGCGCGGACGGGGTCTATTCTCGCGGGCGCTCCCCGAGCCGCGGAGACGACATGGCCGAGACGCATTACGAGTCGCACATGGATCGCGCCCTGCGCGAAGCCGCCGCCGCGGCCGAGGACGGCGAGGTGCCGGTCGGCGCCGTGGTCGTCCACGAAGGCGTGGTGGTCGCCACCGGCCGCAATCGCGTCGTCGCCGACCACGATCCGACGGCGCATGCCGAAATCGTCGCCCTGCGCGAGGCCGGCCGCGAACTCGGGTCCGAGCGCCTCACCGACTGTGATCTGTGGGTGACGCTCGAGCCCTGTCCGATGTGTGCCGGAGCGATCTCCTTCGCCCGCATCCGCCGCCTCTACTACGCAGCACAGGACCCCAAGGGCGGTGCGGTCGAGAACGGCGTGCGCTTCTTCTCCTCGCCCTCCTGCCACCATGTGCCCGAGGTCTATTCCGGCCTCGCCGAGCGCGAGGCGAGCGAGATGCTGAAGGAGTTCTTCAAGGTGAGGCGGTGAGAAGCCGCCGGATGGGTCGGGCCCGTGCGACGAGCTGCAGGCGAACGACACCGGTGGCCTCGCCCTCTCACATCAGATGCCGCGCCGCGTCCGCCACCAGTCCGGCGAAGAAGATCCATCCGGTCCAGCGGTTGGCGCGGAACAGCATCAGGCAGACGTCCGGGTCGTCGATGTCGAGGCGGAAGATCTGCCAGACGAGGTGGGCGGCGAAGGCGGCGAGCCCGGCCCAGGCGAAGGGGCCGACCCCGGCGAGGGTGAGCGCAACGCCGAGAAGGATCACCGTCGCGCCGTAGAGGCCGGTGAGCCACGCCTTGGTGTGGTGAGCGAAGAGCCGTGCCGTCGAGCGCACGCCGACGATCTCGTCGTCCTCCTTGTCCTGGTGCGCGTAGATCGTGTCGTAGCCGATCGTCCACAGGATGCAGGCGACGTAGAGCACGAAGGGCGCGACATCGAGCCGGCCGAGCGCCGCCGCCCAGCCCATGAACGCGCCCCAGGAGAAGGCGAGGCCGAGAAAGAACTGCGGCCAGTCGGTGATCCGCTTCATGAACGGATAGATCGCCACGACGATGAGCGAGGCGAAGCCGACCAGGATGGTGAACCGATCGAACTGCAGGAGGACCAGGAGACCGACCAGCGCCTGCACTCCGAGGAAGATCCGCGCCTGTCGCACCGTGACCTGCCCCGAGGGGATCGGTCGCGACCGGGTGCGGGCGACCTTCTCGTCGATGTCGCGATCGACGAGGTCGTTCCAGGTGCAGCCCGCGCCGCGCATGGCGACCGCGCCGATCAGGAACAGCACGAGATGCCACGGGTTCGGCCACGGCCGCCCGGCATGATCGGCCGCCAGCGCCGCCGACCACCAGCACGGCCACAGCAGCAACCACCAGCCGATCGGCCGCTCCCACCGCGCCAGACGCGAATAGGGCCGCAGCCACTTCGGCAGCAGCGTGTCGGCCCAATGGCCCCGAACCGCATCCGAGACGATGCCGGCGTCGGTCGGACCGGGTGACGGGGAGGGGGCGGTGGTCATCGGCGGGATCTCCGGGCTGCCATTGGGGGTGCCCCGATCGGCGGCCGGCGTCAAGGGCGGAGGCTCCACCTTCGAACCGCACCGGCGATCGAACGAACACGAGGCCGTCATCCCCGGTGGGACGCGAAGCGGAGGGGAAGGGGATCCAGCGGCGGTTCGACCTGCGGATGGGCCGATGGATCCCCTTCCCTCGCTCCGCTCGCCGGGGATGACGGTCGTGGGCGTATCGACGGATCGCGCCGAGTCGTATGCCGTCCGAGTTGAGCGAAGGACGTGGCGTCCGGGTGTGTGTGCGGATGATCGGCGCCGACGCGAGCTGCGAGGTCGTCCCCTCATCCGGACTCGACGCTTCTCCCCCCGGCTGCTAGATCGCGGGCCGAAAGCGCGGTGATCCGGGGAGACATGCGATGAAGGTGCTGCTGATCGGTTCGGGTGGCCGCGAGGATGCGCTCGCCCATGCGCTCGCCCGCTCGCCCAGCCTGACGAAGCTCTTCGCCGCCCCCGGCAATCCCGGTATCGCCCGCGTCGCGACTTGCGTCGCCCTCGACACCGCCGACCACGCCGCGGTGATCGCCTTCTGCAAGGCCGAGGCGATCGATTTCGTCGTCGTCGGCCCGGAAGTGCCGCTGGTCGCCGGCATCGTCGACGATCTGGCGGCCGCCGGCATCGCCGCTTTCGGCCCGTCGAAGCTCGCCGCCCGGCTCGAGGGCTCCAAGGGCTTCACCAAGGACATCTGCGCCAGGTACGGCATCCCGACCGCCGCCTACGGCCGCTTCGGCGACCTGTCCGCCGCGCTCGCCTATCTCGAAAAGGTCGGCGCGCCGATCGTCGTCAAGGCCGACGGGCTGGCCGCCGGCAAGGGCGTCACCGTCGCCACGACCATGGACGAGGCCCGTGCCGCCGTCTCCGACTGCTTCTCCGGCGCTTTCGGCGCGGCCGGCGCCGAGGTGGTGATCGAAGCGTTCCTGGAGGGCGAGGAGGCGAGCTTCTTCGCGCTGTGCGACGGCGACACCGCGCTGCCCTTCGCCTCGGCCCAGGACCACAAGCGCGTCGGCGACGGCGACACCGGCCCCAACACCGGCGGTATGGGCGCCTATTCGCCCGCCCCGGTGATGACGCCCGAGATGTCCGAGCGCGTCATGGCCGAGATCATCCGCCCGACGGTGGCGGCGATGAAGGCGGAAGGCTGCCCGTTCAAGGGCGTCTTCTTCGCCGGCCTGATGATCACCGCGAAGGGTCCCGAGCTCATCGAATACAACACCCGTTTCGGCGACCCCGAGACCCAGGTGATGGTGGAGCGCCTGGAGAGCGACCTGCTCGACCTGCTCCTCGCCTGCGCCGAGGGGACGCTGGCCGAGAAGACCGTCGCGCTGCGCGACGAGACGGCGCTCACCGTCGTCATGGCGGCGAAGGGCTACCCGGGTGCCGTCGAGAAGGGCTCCGAGATCCGCGGCATCGATCGCGCCGAGGCGATGGCGGGCGTCAAGGTCTATCACGCCGGCACCAGGGCCGCCGGCGACCGTATCCTCGCCGCCGGCGGTCGCGTGCTCAACGTCACGGCCCGCGGTGCCTCGGTCGCCGAGGCGCAATCCCGCGCCTATGCCGCGGTCGACGTCCTCGACTGGCCCGAGGGCTTCTGCCGCCGCGACATCGGCTGGCGCGCCGTGGCGCGCGAGAACGCGTGAGCGCGGGTGCCCCGCGGGGCCCACGGTTCGCCGCGACGCACGAAGGGCACGGGTAGGGACGGAGGCTGCCACGATCTCCCCCTTCTCCCCTTGCGGGAGAAGGTGCCCGAAGGGCGGATGAGGGGTCTGGACCTCGCCTCCGTTACGGAGTTCGTGGCTCGCGCCCGGATGCCGCTTCGCGGCGCCCCCTCATCCGGCCCTGCGGGCCACCTTCTCCCGCGAGGGGAGAAGGGGAGTGCGCGGAACGGCTACTCGCCCCGCCCGCTTCCCCCTCTCGCCCTCCTCTGGCAGTCTCTTCCCTCGAACCATCGTGAGGAAGACCCATGCCGCAGCATCCGGCCCTGCCGTTCCTGAGATCCGCTGAGAAGGGCAAGGTCGTCACCGCGGCCGAGGCCGTGCGGCTCATCCACGACGGCGACACGGTGGCGACCGGCGGCTTCGTCGGCATCGGCTTCGCCGAGGAGATCGCCGTGGCGCTGGAGGAGCGCTTCGTCGCCGGCGAGGGGCCGCGCGATCTCACTCTCGTCTACGCCGCCGGCCAGGGCGACGGGAAGCATCGCGGCCTCAATCACTTCGCCCACGACGGGATGGTGAGGCGCATCGTCGGCGGCCACTGGGGGCTCGTCCCGAAACTGCAGAAGATGGCGGTGGACAACAAGGTCGAGGCCTACAACCTCCCCCAGGGAGTCATCAGCCATCTCTTCCGCGACATCGCCGCCCATCGCCCCGGCCATCTCACCTCGGTCGGCCTCGGCACCTTCGTCGATCCGGTGAACGGCGGCGGCAAGCTCAACGCGCGCACCACCGAGGACATCGTCGAGCGCGTCCACATCGCCGGCGGCGATCATCTCTTCTATCGCGCCTTCCCGATCCAGGTCGGCATCATACGCGCCACCACCGGCGACAGTGACGGCAACCTCACCATGGAGAAGGAGGCGCTGACCCTCGAGGCATTGGCCATCGCCATGGCGGTGAGGAATTCCGGCGGCATCGTCATCGCCCAGGTCGAGCGTGTCGCCGAGGGCGGCAGCCTCGACCCGCGGCAGGTGAAGATCCCCGGCGTCATGGTCGACTGCGTCGTCGTCGCCCGCCCCGAGAACCACTGGCAGACCTTCGCCACCCCCTACGATCCGGCCTTCTCCGCCGAGATCCGGGTGCGCGCCGGCTCGATCCCGGCGATGGCGATGAGCGAGCGCAAGATCATCGCCCGCCGCGCCGCGCTGGAACTGAAGCCCAACGCCGTGGTCAATCTCGGTATCGGCATGCCCGAGGGCGTCGCCGCGGTGGCGGCGGAGGAGAAGATCATCGATCTGATCACGCTGACCGCCGAGCCCGGCGTCATCGGCGGCGTGCCGGCGAGCGGTCTCAACTTCGGTGCGGCGATCAACACCCAAGCGGTGATCGATCAGCCCTATCAGTTCGACTTCTACGACGGCGGCGGCCTCGACGTCGCCGTCCTCGGCCTCGCCCAGGCCGACGCCCACGGCAATCTCAACGTCTCGAAGTTCGGCCCGAAACTCGCCGGCGCCGGCGGCTTCATCAACATCTCGCAGAACGCCAAGCGCGTGGTCTTCGTCGGCACCTTCACCGCCGGCGGCCTCCAGGTCGCGGTGGAGGACGGCAAGCTGCGGATCTCGAAGGAAGGCCACACCCGCAAATTCGTCCGCGAGGTCGAGCACAAGACCTTCTCCGGTGCGCTCGCCGCGGCGCGCGGCAAGTCGGTCCTCTACGTCACCGAGCGCTGCGTCTTCGCGCTCCGCCCCGACGGTCTCGAACTGGTCGAAGTGGCCCCGGGCATCGACGTCGACCGCGACATCCTCGCCCACATGGCCTTCCGCCCGCTCCTCCCGCGCGATCCCGCCCCGATGAACCCGCGCATCTTCGAAGAGCCGACCATGGGCCTGCGCGAGGACCTGCTCGGCCAGCCGCTCGCCCAGCGCTTCGTCCTCGATCCGGCGCGCGGCGTCTTCTTCGTCAATCTCGAGCGCTACGCCCTGCGCCACGCCTCCGACATCGACGCCATTCGCGCCATCGTCGAGGAGAAGCTGGGGCCGCTCGCCGGCAAGGTGCGGGCGGTGGTCAACTACGACAACTTCACCATCGTGCCGGAACTGCTCGACCCCTACACCGCCATGGTCCAAGGTCTGGTCGAGCGCTTCTATTCCGATGTCGCCCGTTACACGACGAGCGGCTTCCTCAGGATGAAGCTCGGCGACGCGCTGGCCGAACGCGGCCTCGCGCCACACATCTACGAGACCGTCGAAGCGGCCACCAAGGCGCGCGGATCGTCCTGAGCCTTCGACCGTCGTTTTTTCCCGCCCGTCCCAACGGAGGCGTTCCATGGATCTCGCCGATCTCTTTCCCGGTTTCGAAGCCAAGACCGTCGACACCGGCGAAGTGAAGATCTTCTGCCGCATCGGCGGGCGCGAAGACGCCCCGCCGCTCGTCTGTCTGCACGGTTTCCCCGAGACCCACGTCATGTGGGCGAAGGTCGCGCCGAAGCTCGCCGAACGCTTTCGCATCGTCCTGCCCGACCTGCGCGGCTACGGCTGGTCGGGCGTGCCCGAGGTCGAGCCCGACCACACCCAGATGTCGAAGCGCACCATGGCCCGCGACGTGGTGGCCCTCATGGAGGATCTCGGCCACGCCCGCTTCGCCCTCGTCGGTCACGATCGCGGCGCCCGTGTCGGCTACCGCTTGGCGCTCGATCATCCGGGACGGCTGACCAAACTCGCCCTCCTCGACATCGTCCCGACCTCGGCGATGTGGGCCCGCATGGACGCCGGCTTCGCCATGAAGACCTACCACTGGCTCTTCCTCGCCCAGCCGGCGCCGATGCCCGAGCGGCTCATCGCCCGCGGTCCGGAGGAATGGCTCGAACACACGCTGGCGAGCTGGACCAGGGCGAAAGACCTCTCGCCCTTCGGCAGGAAGGCTCTGGCCCACTATCGCGCCTTCTTCTCCGTCCCCGAGCGCATCGCCGCCACCTGCGAGGACTATCGCGCCGGCGCGACCTTCGATCGCGCCCTCGACGAGGCCGATCTCGCCGGAGGTCGCCGCATCGACGTGCCGACCCTGGTGCTGTGGGGCACCGCCGGCATTCCCGCCGGCCCGACCGGCTCGGATCCCGCAGCCGGCCCGCTCGCGGCTTGGCGACCCTTCATGGCCGAGGGAACGCCACTCACCGGCGACGGCGTCGACGCCGGACACTTCCTCCCCGAGGAAGCGCCGGAGGAGACGGCGGCGAAACTCCTGGCCTTCCTCTGACGATCGGGCCGGAGCCCTTTCCTTCGCGGTCGCGAGATCCCATGTGATACCGGAGAGCATCGGAAATGCCCGAGGCCATTCGTCACGCGAATTTCTCATGCCTCTGATGAAAATGAGAAAACACGTGTCGTCGAAGGCCGGGTGCGCCCGCACCTTCGGCCTCGGCACCGAAGGGAAGTGCAGCGAAGGACGGAAGGCGATGTCCGAACCCAGGATCGGATTGGTGCTCGGCGGTGGCGGCGCCCGCGGCATCACCCATGTGCCGGTGATGGAGGCGCTCGACGACCTCGGGCTGACGCCGACGGCGATCGCCGGCACCTCGATCGGCGCCGTCTACGGCGCCGGCCGGGCGGCGGGTCACACGGGCGCGGACCTGCGCGCCATGACGCTCGAAAGCTTCGGCAATCGCGCCGCCGCGCTCGCCAAGCTGTGGGCGCTGCGGCCGAAGAAGCTCGGCGACCTCCTCACTTCGGGTTTCGGCCTCGGCCAGATCGATCCGGAGAAGATCCTGGCGACTTTCGCCGGCGACGCCATCCGGCCGCGCTACGAAGATCTCGCCATCCCGCTCACCGTCGTCGCCACGGACTTCTACGGCGGTCGCGCCGCGCTCCTCACCTCCGGTGACCTGCGCCGCGCCGTCGCCGCCTCGATGGCCATCCCGACGCTGTTCCGCCCGGTGACGATCGACGGCCGTGTCCTGGTCGACGGCGGCATCGTCGAGCCGGTGCCGGTCGGGGCACTGCCGGTCGAGGTCGATCTGCTGATCGCCGTCGACGTCGTCTCCTATCCCGAGCCGGCCGACGGCAAGGCGCTGCCCGGTGCGCTCGAGGCGGTCTTCGGCGCCAGCCAGCTGATGATGCAGCAACTCGCCGCCGCCCGCTTCGAGCGCCATCCCCCCGACGTGCTGATCCGCCCGCCGGTCAACCACATCCGCGTCCTCGACTTCCTCGAGGCCAAGCGCATCCTGACCGAGAGCGAGAGCGTCAAGGAGGAGGCGAAGCGCCGGATCGCCCGCCTCGTCGAGGCGCACATGGCCGAACCGGTGGCGAGCCTCGAGGCGCCGCGCCGCCGCCGTTGGCTGCCGCTGATGCTCGGCCGCGGCTGACCCGCTCGATCGGCGCGCACGAAAGAGAAGAGCCCGGCGTGTCGGCACCGGGCTCCGGATCTTCCCATCGATGGACGCGTCACTCTCTCCCGAACAATTCGTTCTTCGCCATCACCACCGGCTCGGCCGGCATGCGGCCGGTCTTGCGGCGGGTGAGGAACCGCGGCCGACGGCCGTTCATCACCGAACGCGCCCGGCGCGGCCGCGCCCGACCGACGACCACCTGACCGATGCGGGTCTCGATCTCGCGCCACGATCCGTCGACCTCGACGATCAGCATCGGCAGTCCGAGGACCCGCGCCCAGGCCTTCCAATCCGCCACGACCTCGGCGAGGTCACTCGCCATGGTCAGCGGCAGTGACAGCTGCGGGTCGCGGTGCATCAGCTCGACCACGGCGATCCCGTCGCCGTCGCCGGCCCCGTCGGCGCCGATCGTCTCGGGCACCATGCGCACCGCCACGCCTTCGAAGGCGGCCATCGGCAGCCGCATCGCCATCGGGATGCCCGACGGCAGATGGCGACAGATCGACGCCATGTGCTTTTCCAGGAACACCGCCGCCGGCCCCATCGGCTCGCCGCTGCGCGGATCGATGCCGGTGTCGTAACGGAACCGGTGCGGCAGGGAGAACGGGTCCAGTCTGACCGGCTCCACCGCGTGATGGAAGGTCTCTTCGACCGTCTCCATCGTCTTCGTCGCTCGACGTCCCAAATTCGCCTCCTGCGGGCCTCTGTTCTTCTGATGAAGACCTCGCTTGTTCGGACGGATCTTGACTCGCCGACGATGAAAGCCGGCTTGAGAAAGCTGGTTGAATTTTCGTTGATGGGGAAAGGGTTATCGGAGTCTCACCGGAGCGGAGAGGAAATCTTCATCATTCGGGTGCCGCGGCCGCCGAACCGGCCGTCCCCGCTCGGCCGCCGCCGCTCCGACGGGGAGGGGCACGGCCGCCGCTGCACCGCTCGCCCTTGCCCGGCGGGCTCGCGGACCGTACATCGGACAGGAGCGCCCCTCCCGCCGACGGGCGCCATTCCTTGCGAGGTGCCATGCTCGACGTGCTCGACCAGTCCGATCTCGAGAAGAAGGCCCACCGTCTCGTCGAGGCGGCGAAACGCGCCGGCGCCGACCGCGCCGATGCGGTGGCGATCCGCGGCGTGTCGCTGTCGGTCGGTGTGCGCCTCGGCGAGGTCGAGGACAGCGAGCGGTCCGAGGGCGACGATTTCGGCCTGCGCGTCTTCGTCGGCCGCCGCTTCGCCACCGTCTCGGCCAATGCGCTCGGCGATGCCGACGAGCTCGCCACCCGCGCCGTCGCCATGGCCCGGGTCGCACCCGAGGACCCGTGGGCCGATCTGATCGATCCGGCGCTCTTCGCCACCTCCTTCCCCGACCTCGACCTGCTCGATCCCACCGCGCCGACCGCCGCCGAGCTGACCGCCCGGGCGCTCGCCTGCGAGGACGCCGCCCGCGCCGTCGCCGGCGTCACCAACTCCGGCGGGGCGCACGCCGCCTGGTCGCTCGGCGGCATGGTGCTCGCCACGTCGCACGGCTTCTCCGGCGCCTGGCTGCGCTCCGGTCATTCGCTGTCGGTCACCGCGGTGGCCGGCGAAGGCACCGCCATGCAGCGCGACTGGGAGGCCTCCTCCAAGATCCACGCCGGCGACCTCGACACCCCCGAATGGATCGGCCGCAGCGCCGGCGAGCGCGCCGTCCGCCGCCTGAACCCGCGCAAGGTGGCGACCGTCACCGCGCCGGTGATCTGGGAGCCGCGCGCCGCCACCGGCCTCGTCGGCCATCTCCTCGGCGCCATCAACGGCGCGGCGATCGCCCGCAAGACCTCCTTCCTCAAGGATCGTCTCGGCACCCCGGTCTTCGCCCCCGGCATCACCATCGTCGACGACCCCTATCGTCCGCGCGGCCTCGCCTCGCGTCCCTTCGACGGTGAGGGCGTCGCCGGTCCGGTCATGAAACTGATCGAGAACGGCGTGTTGAACCACTGGCTGCTCGACGGCGCCACCGGTCGTGAACTCGGGCTGGCCACCAACGGCCGCGCCTCGCGCGGCACCGGGTCGCCCTCTCCGGGTTCGACCAACGTCACGCTGCTCGCCGGCATGGTGAGCCGCGACGACATGCTGAAGTCGGTGAAGTCGGGTCTCTACGTCACCGACATGATCGGCTCCGGCGTCAACGGCATCACCGGCGACTATTCGCGTGGCGCTTCCGGCTTCTGGATCGAGAACGGCGAGTTGACCGACGCGGTGAGCGAGATCACCGTCGCCGGGAACCTGAAGGACATGTACGCCCGCCTCGTCGCCGCCGACGATCTCGAGTATCGCTTCGCCATCGCCGCGCCGAGCCTGATGATCGAGGGCCTCACCATTGCCGGACGTTGACCGCCACTGGTCGACCTTCGCCGGCGAGCTCGCCGACGACGTGGCGCTGCTGACGCTCGCCGTACAGGAAGCCGGTGAGATCGCCATGCGGTGGTTCCGCCGCGACCCGCAGGTCTGGCACAAGGACGGCGGTTCGCCGGTGAGCGAGGCCGACCTCGCCGTCGATCGCCATCTGAAGGAGCGCCTCACCGCCGCCCGGCCGGATTACGGCTGGCTCTCGGAGGAGACCGCCGACGGCCCCGAGCGCCTCGATCGCATCCGCGTCTTCGTCGTCGACCCGATCGACGGAACCCGCGCCTTCGTCGGCGGCGACGAGGGCTGGACCGTGTCGCTCGCCGTTGTCGAAGCCGGCCGGCCGATCGTCGCGGCGCTGATGCAGCCGGCGACCGGCCTGCTCTGGCAGGCGGCGTCCGGCGGTGGCGTCCGCCGCAACGGCGAACTCGTCGGCGCCTCCGACCGCACCGACCTCGCCGGCGCCCGCGTCTCGGGGCCGCCGAAGCTCCTCGACCGCACGGTGATGAAGGAAGCGGGCTTCGCGTCGCGACAGGTGGTACCGTCCTTGGCGCTCCGGATCGCCCACGTCGCCGACGGCCGGCTCGACATCGCCTACGGTTCGGGCAATGCCCATGATTGGGACCTTGCCGCCGCCGACCTTTTGGTGCAGGAAGCCGGCGGCAGGCTCTCCGTCCCGAGCGGGGAGATCCTCGCCTACAACAGGGCCGTTCCCCGCCATCCTGCACTGGTGGCCGCCGCGCCCGGACTGTTCGACGCGGCGCGTGCTCTGCTCGCCCGGGTCGTCTGATCGGCGCCGCGGGATACGGAGCGTGAGGCCCGTCGCAGTGATCAACCCGGGATCGGAACCTTCCACATGACCGCGTCATCGCCCAAGCCGCAGTTGCTCCATCTCGTCCTCGGTGGCGAACTCGTCGACCTCCACGGTCACGAATTCCGCGACCTCTCCAAGGTCGACGTCGTCGGCGTCTTCCCCAACTACGAATCCGCCCGCGTCGCCTGGAAGGCGAAGGCACAGTCGACCGTCGACAACGCCCACATGCGTTACTACATCGTCCACCTGCACCGCCTCATGGACCCGGATCATCCGGAGGAATGAGCGCCGCCGCCGCCGCAGGACCATCGTGAGGCCCGATTTCCGGGGGGAGGTCGGGCCTTTCGTTCGAGTTTCGCGATCGCCGCGATCGCCGGCGCGTGACGGCGAGCCGCCGAGGCGCTATGAACCCGGCGGGGAGACGTGGAGCGCGCCCGCGCGCCGAATGCCCGCCCCGAACCGCGAACCGGTGAGACCGCCTCTCCGGATCACCGGGCAGCCGACCCGAGCGGCCGGCCGAAGGATCGAACCGCCGCCCGCGTTCGCGCCTGGAGTGAAATACGGAATGCTGAAGAAACTGGTCCGCAGCGAACGCTTCCGCGCCTTCGCCGGAACCGCCCTCGCCGGGTGGTTCCGCTTCGTGCATCGCTCGTGCCGGACCGTCGTCGAACCCGCCGATTTCTTCGATCGCCTCGGCGAGCCGCGCCCGTTGATCGTCACCACCTGGCACGGCGAGCATTTCATGCTGCCGTTCATCAAGCCGAACGACCGCTGGCCGGTGAAGGCGATGATCTCGCGCTCCCGCGACGGCGAGATGAACGTCATCGTCTGCGAGAAGCTCGGCATCGGCGCCATCCGCGCCTCGGCCGGCAAGACCGGCGACGAGGTGCGTCGCCGCGGCGGCGTCGCGGGCTTCGTCGCGGCCCTGCGCGAGCTGCGCGAAGGCACCGTGGTCTGCCTCACCGCCGACCTGCCCAAAGGCCCGGCCAAGGTCGCCGGCGAGGGCATCGTCCAGATCGCCCGCCGTTCCGGCGTGCCGATCGTCCCTCTCGCCACGGCCACCACCAATCGCAAGCGCATGGTGCGCTCCTGGGATCGCGCCGCCTTCAATCTGCCCTTCGGCCGCTTCGCCATCGTCATCGGCGAACCGATCGAGGTGCCGAACGACGCCGACGCCGAGATGCTCGAAGAAAAGCGCAAGGCGGTCGAGGACGAACTGAACCGCGTCACCGCCCGCGCCTACGAGATCGTCGGGGGGCGGGATGTCTGAGATCCTCGCCGATCTCGCACTCCGCTCCTACCGCGCCGCCGGCCGCCTCGCCGCTCCCCTGGTCGCCCTCGCCCTGCGCCGCCGCGAGCGCGCCGGCAAGGAGGACGCCGCCCGTCGCGGCGAGCGCCGCGGCCGGGCGAGCCTGCCGCGCCCCGCCGGCCGATTGGTCTGGCTCCATGCGGCGAGCGTCGGCGAGACCATGGCGGCGCTCGGCCTCGTCGAGCGTCTCGCCGCCACCGGCGCATCGGTGCTGGTGACCACCGGCACCGTCACCTCCGCCGAGGTCGCCGCCGCGCGCCTGCCCGCCGGCGCGTTCCACCAATACGTCCCCGCCGACGTCGCCGCGTGGGTCGATCGCTTCCTCGATCATTGGCGCCCCGACCTCGCCGTCTTCGTCGAGAGCGAGATCTGGCCCGCCACCATTCTCGCCCTCGCCATGCGCGGCACCCCTCAGGTCCTGGTCAACGCCCGCATCTCGGAGCGCTCCGCTCGCCGCTGGGGCTCGCTCGACGGTCTGCCGCGTGCGCTCTTCGGCCGCCTCGCCCTGGTCCTCGCCCAGTCGGAGGACGACGCGGTGCGTCTGCGCCGCCTGGGTGCGCCGCAGGTGACGGTGTCCGGCAATCTCAAGTTCGACGGGTCGCCGCTCGCCGTCGACGAAGCGGAACTCTTCCGGCTCACCGCCGCCTTCGACGGCCGCCCGACCTGGGTCGCGGCCTCCACCCATGCCGGTGAGGAGGCCGTCGTCGCCGCCGCCCATCCGAAGGCGCGCGACGCGGTGCCACGGCTCCTCTGCGTGTTGGCTCCGCGTCATCCCCGCCGCGGCGACGAGGTGCGCGCGGTTCTCGCCGCGGCCGGGCTCTCCGTCGCCTCGCGTTCCCTCGGCGAGACCCCAGGCCCCGAAACCGACGTCTATCTCGCCGACACCATCGGCGAGATGGGGCTCGTCTACCGCCTCGCCCCCGTCGCCTTCGTCGGCGGCTCGCTGGTGCCGCGCGGTGGGCAGAACCCGATCGAACCGGCCCGCCTCGGCGTCGCCGTCCTGCACGGCCCCCAGGTGCGCAACTTCGCCGACATCTACCGTGTCCTCGACGCGACCTGCGGCGCCCGCGCCGTCGCCGATGCCGACGCCCTCGCCACCGCGATCGTCGACGCCCACGCCGACCCGGCGACGCTCGCCGGCTGCATCGACCGCGCCCGCGTCGTGATCGACGCCTCGACCGGCGCCGTCGAGCGCACATTCGCCGCACTGGCGCCGTGGATCCCGCCCGTGGCGGAGGGCTCGTGATGAGCCGGCTGAGACGCGCCCCGGACTTCTGGCGAAGCGAGGGCGGCGTCTCGCGGCTGCTCGGCCCCGTCGCCGCGATCTGGGGCGCCGTCGCCGCCCGACGGATGTGCGAACCGGCGAAGCACCGTGCGCCGGTGCCGGTGATCGCCGTCGGCAACTTCACCGCCGGCGGCGCCGGCAAGACGCCGACGACGGCCGCGCTGGTCGGCCTCGCCCGTCGCGTGGGGTTCTCGCCCGCTGTCGTCACCCGCGGCTTCGGCGGACGCCTGGCCGGGCCGCTCGTCGTCGATCCCGCCCGCCACGACGCGACGCAGGTCGGCGACGAGCCGCTGCTCCACGCCCGGATCGCCCCGACCATCGTCGCCCGCGATCGCGCCGCCGCACTGGCGCTTCTCGGCGGCTGCGGCGCCGATCTCGTCATCCTCGACGACGGCTTCCAGAACCCGACCCTCGCCAAGGATCTCTCGATCGTCGTCGTCGATCGCGGCTACGGCATCGGCAACGGCCGGGTGCTGCCGGCCGGTCCCTTGCGCGCGCCGCTCGACATCCAACTCGATCACGCTTCGGCTCTTGTTGTGATCGACGCCGGCGAACCCGATGCGCCGAGCCTCGCGCCGCTCCTCGCCGAGGCGCGTCGGCGAGGTCTCCCGGTCGCTTCGGCGCGGCTGGTGCTGCGTGAGCCCGCTCGCTTCGCCGGCCACCGCCTCCTGGCCTGGGCCGGTATCGGCCGGCCGGAGAAACTCGCTGCGACCCTCACCGCCGCCGGCGCCGAGGCGGTCGATCTCGTCGCCTACGGCGATCATCAGCATCTCGGCGAGACCGACGCGGCGGCTCTCCTCGCCCGCGCCGCCGAAGGAGGTCGCGACCTCGTCACCACCGCGAAGGACGCCGCTCGCCTCGCCGGAACGACCTCGGCGGCGTTGCGGCGATTGGTCGAGGCGAGCGACGTCGCCGCCGTCGATCTCGTCTTCGACGACGAGGCGGCGATCACCGCGCTGCTCGCACGGCTACGGTGACGGAAACGGTGGATCGAACGTCGATCCGCGCCGCCCGATCGTGAGCGGGGTGACGGTCGGCGAGTGCGTCCGGCTCAGCGCGACGAGCCGAGCTGGAGGTGGCGCTGCAGCGACGCCTTGGCGTCGACATAGGGCTCCTGGCGCTCGACACTCCAATATTTGAGTTCGTCGAGCGGGATCTGCAGACCGGTCACCGCGCACACCACGAAGGCGCCGTTGGCGAGGATCTGGAAATCCCCGTCGAGATAGCGGACCTGGGCTTCGCCGTTGCGGCGCGGTGTCTCGTGGCGGTTCATGCGATCGTCGGTCTCGTGTCGCCGTGGGGGAAGGACGCCATTCTAGCGATCTCTGCCCGCCCGTTCCACGAATTCTTCTCCTCCCGATGCGCCATCGGCGTGGGCGAAAAAGAAACGGCACCGGTGTCGCCACCGATGCCGTATCCGATGGATGATCGTCGCGTCCGCGCGCCCCCCTGAAGTGGTACGCGCGGCCTGCTGCGTCGCGATCAGCCCTTGACGACGGCCGGAGCCGGAGCCGGAGCCTTGGCGCAGCCGGCGACGGAGAGGCCGGCAGCGGCGACGAGAGCGAGAACGACGATACGAGCGGTCTTCATGAGTAATCCCCCTGGGAAGGTGTTGCGATTCGAATCGTAGCACGTCGGACTCGCGAAGGAATCCCCCCTCGTGACGTCGGAATCCGTCGTTGCCGCGAGGACGGGCGATGGCTCGTCTATTTCATCCCGAGTTGCTCGAAAGACACACCGGTGGTCGCAACCTGGCCCACGGTAATTCGATCGATGGTTGCATCGAAGGTCGGCAGACTCGCAGAAGCAGCCCGGCGGGACCGCTCGTGCCGAATCACTCGGCGGCGTGGCCGTGCGCGGCATCGATCACGCCCTCCGCCGCCGCCTCGTGCGGCCGCTGCGACCGCGTCAGCGGATCGAGCAGCAGATAGACGACCGGCGTCATGTAGAGGGTGAGGATCTGCGACACGATCAGGCCGCCGACCACGGCGAGGCCGAGCGGTTGGCGCAGTTCGGCACCGGCGCCGACCCCGAGCGCGATCGGCAGGGTGCCGAGGATGGCGGCGAGCGAGGTCATCATGATCGGCCGGAAGCGCAGCAGACAGGCTTCGTGGACCGCCTCGAAGGCCGAGAGACCGTTCGAGCGTCGCTCCACCGCGAAGTCGACGATCATGATGGCGTTCTTCTTGACGATGCCGATCAGCATGATCACGCCGATCATGGCGATGACCGAGAGATCGAGCTTGAACAACTGCAGCGTCAGCAGCGCGCCGATACCGGCCGACGGCAGACCCGACAGGATGGTGATCGGGTGGACGAAGCTCTCGTAGAGGATGCCGAGCACGATGTAGATGACCAGGATCGCCGCGAAGACCAGAAGGCCCTGGCCGGCGACCGCGTCCTGGAAGATCTGCGCCGTGCCGGAGAAGCCGGTGAGGACCGTCTGCGGCAGGCCGACCTCGCCTTCGATCCCCTTGATCGCGTCGACCGCCTGACCCAGCGCGAAGCCCGGTTGCAGGTTGAACGAGATCGTCACCGCCGGCAGTTGGCCCTTGTGGTTGACCAGGGTGGGGGCGGGGGCCTCGCGCACCGTGGCGATGGCGTCGAGCGGCACCGAGGCGCCGGACGGCGTCTTGATCGTCAACTTGCGCAGCTGCTGCGGGCTCGAGGTGTAGCCGTCGGCCGCTTCGAGGATCACCGGATAGCTCGACGTGTCGGTGAAGATCGTCGAGACGACGCGGGTGCCGTAGGCCGAATAGAGCCGCGAACGCACCTGATCGACCGTCAACCCGAGCTTGGAGGCGCGGTCGCGATCGATGTCGACGACCGCCTGACGGCCGCGGATCTGCAGATCCGAGGAGACGTCGAGGATGCCGGGCACCTGACGGATGCGCCCCTCCAGCCGCGGCGCCCAGGTGCGCAATTCGTCGAAGTCGGAGGACTGCAACGTGTACTGCCACTGGGCGCGGGAGAAGGTGGCGCCGATGTTGATGTTCTGGACGTTCTGGAAATAGACGTTGATGCCCGGCACCCGCCCGGTGGCGCGCCGCAGCCGCTGCATCACCGCGTCGGACGACGAGGTGCGCTCCTTCTTCGGCTTCAGCGTGATGAACATGCGCCCGTTCGACTGGTTGGCCGACGCTGAACCGGCGCCGACCGTCGACATCACGTTGACCACGTCCGGGTCGGTCTTGATGATCGCCGCCACTTCCTTCTGGCGCTCCGCCATCGCCGCGAAGGAGGTGTCGTCGGCGCCCTGCGTCGACACCGTGAGCATACCGGTGTCTTCCTGCGGGAAGAAGCCCTTGGGCGTGTCGCGATAGAGCACCAGGGTCCAGGCGATGGTCGCCGCCAGCACCAGCAGCATGAGCCACTTCGCCCTGAGCACCAGATCGAGCGTCCACGAATAGAAGCGTGTCAGGGCCGAGAAGAGGAGGTCGAACAGGCGGACGACGAAGTTCGGCCGCTTGTGCAGATGGTTCTCGTCGATGATCCGCGACGCCAGCATCGGCGTCAGCGTCAGCGACACCACGCCGGAGATCAGGATCGCCAGGGTGATGGTGACGCCGAACTCGAAGAACATGCGCCCGACGACGCCGCCCATGAACAGCACGGGGATGAACACCGCGACGAGACTGATGGTCATCGACACGATGGTGAAGCCGACCTCCTTCGCGCCGAGAAAGGCGGCCTTCATCGGCGGTTCGCCCAGTTCGACGTGACGCACGATGTTCTCGAGCATGACGATGGCGTCGTCGACGACGAAGCCGACGGCGAGGGTGAGGGCGAGCAGCGAGATGTTGTCGAGGCTGAAGCCGAAGAGATACATGCCGGCGAAGGTGCCGACGAGCGACACCGGCAGCGCCAGTGCCGGGATGATCGTCGCCCGCGCCGACTTCAGGAACAGGTAGATGACGCCGATGACCAGCCCCATGGCGATCAGCAGCGTGATCTCGACGTCCTCGATCGAATGCCGGATCGACACCGACCGGTCGTTGAGGATCTGCACCTCGATCGCCGGCGGCATGTCGGCCGTGATCGTCGGAAGCGTCGCCCGGATGCGGTCGACCACTTCGACGGTGTTGGCGTCCGGCTGGCGCTGGATCGCCAGCATGATGGCGCGGGTGCCGTCGAGCCAGGCGGCGACCTTGTCGTTCTCGACGCTGTCGATCGCTCGTGCCACGTCCTGGACGCGCACCGGCGAGCCGTTCTGATAGGTGACGATCAGCGGCATGTAGCCGGTCGCGCGCTCGATCGGCCCGGTCGCCTGCAGCGTCACGTTGCGCGACGGGCCGGTGAGCGAACCGACCGGCGAATTGGTGTTGGCCGCCGCGATCGCCGTTCGGAGGTCGTCGACGGTCAGGCCGCGCGCCGCCAGCGCGTCGAGATCGGCCTTGATGCGGACGGCGTATTTCTGCGCCCCGTAGACGTTGACCTGAGCGACGCCCGGCAGCGTCGACAGGCGCTGCGCGATGTTGGTCTGGGCGAAGTCGTCGACGTCGGAGAGCCGCATCACCTCCGACTTCAGCGCCACGAACAGCACCGGCTGATCCGCCGGATTGACCTTCCGGAAGCTCGGCGGTTCGTTCATCTCGGCCGGCAACTGACGTTGCGCCGCACCGATCGCCGCCTGCACGTCGAGCGCCGCACCGTCGATGGCGCGGGCGAGGTCGAATTGCAGGGTCACGTTGGAGGAGCCGTTGGTCGACACCGACGCCATCGACGACAGACCGGCGATGCCGGAGAACTGGCGCTCGAGCACCGAGGCGACCGAACTCGCCATGGTCTCCGGACTGGCGCCCGGCAGTTTGGCCGTCACCGAGATCGTCGGATAGTCGACCCGCGGCACCGCCGCCACGGGCAGTTGCCGGTAGCTGAAGAGGCCGGCGGCGATGAACGCGACCATCACCAGGATGGTGGCGACCGGCCGGCGGATGAAGGGCGCGGAGATCGACGACATCGACGACATGGGCTCAGGTCCCCGACTTCGCGGCCTGCGGTTTGCCGCCACCCTCGTTCGGCTTGCCGCCGCTCTCGGCCGGCTTGCCCGTCACCACGCTGGCGCCGGGGAAGAGCCGGAGCTGTCCGTCGACCACCACCTTCTCGCCGGCGGCGAGCCCCTTGGCGATCACCGTCACGCGGTCGACGGTGCGGTCGATGGTGACGCGCCGCGCCTCCACCGTGGCATCGTCCTTGACCACGTAGACGAAGGTGCCGTTCTGGCCGAGCTGGATCGCCTGATCCGGCACCACCAGGGCGTTCGGATCGGTGCGCAGCACGGCGCGCACCTGGACGAATTCACCCGGCAACAGCCGTTCGGCCGGATTGTCGACCACCGCTTTGACCCCGAGGGTTCCCGAGGCGGCGTCGAGCATGTTTTCGATGTAGGCGATGCGGCCCGAAAGCGGCGCGCCATCGACGTTCGGCTGGTGCACCGCCACGGTGACGTCGCCGGCCGCCATGGCGGCGCGCAGCGCCGGGATCGAGGCCTGCGGCACCGAGAAGGCGACATAGATCGGATCGAGCTGGTTCACCGTGGCCAGCAGCGAGCTGTCGTTGGCGCGGATCGCCGATCCGGCCTTGAGCGCGATCGAGCCGACACGGCCGGCGATCGGGCTCGAGATGACGTACCAGCTCGCCTGCACCTCGAGGTTCTGCAACGCCGCGCGATCCGCCTCGATCGTCGCCATCTGCGCCGCCACCAGCGTCTTGGCGCTCTCGAGATCGCGGTTCGACTTGGTCTTGGTCTGGACGAGCTGTTCGGTGCGTTCGAGGTCGGAGCGCAGCAGCGCGAGCTGCGCCTCGTCGCGGGCGAGCACGGCGCGCGCCTGGGCGACCTGCGCCTTCACCGCCCGATCGTCGAGTTGGAAGATGCCCTGGCCGGCCTGGACCCGGTCGCCCTCCTTCACCAGCACCTTGTCGATCATGCTGTCGACCCGGGTCTTGAGCGGCACCGAGGCCATCGCCTGGGCGGTGCCGACCACGTCGAGCACCGCCGGCATCGGCTTCACCGCCACCTGCGCCACCGTCACCGGCGCCGGGGGACGAGCCAGCGCCGGCTTGGCCGGAGCCGCCGCTTTCGCGGCTTCCGCCGGTTTCGCCGTATCCGCACCGGCTGCCGCGGGCTTGCCGTCGCCGGCGGGCGCCTGAGCGAAGGCGAGGGTCGCGCCGAGTGCGACGAGGGCGAGCGCCGGGGCGAACCGGCCGAGCCGCCGGAACGAGGAAACGTCGGAACGCGTGTCGATCATGGAGGCTTTCGCGCGGTATCGGATGGTGATCCGTCGTCGCCGCCGACCATCGGCGCGCCGCGGATCTCCATCGGGAACAGTCGTAGAGCCGATCCCGGTGTCTGTATATGGGCGCGACGTGACGAACCGACTGAATTCGCGACCGAACTCGCGCTCGCGACGGGGTCCCGCGGGGCCCCGTCGATCACTTCCGCGTGTTCACCATCCGCCCGGCTTCACCGCCGCGCTTCGGTGCCGCCGATGGTGAGCCCGTCGAGCCTGAGCGTCGGCTGGCCGACGCCGACCGGCACGCCCTGTCCGCCCTTGCCGCAGGTGCCGATGCCGGGGTCGAGCATCAGGTCGTCGCCGATCATCTTCACCCGGGTCAGCGCATCGGCGCCGTTGCCGATCAGCATGGCGCCCTTGAGCGGCGCCCCCACCTTGCCCTTCTCGATCCGATAGGCCTCGGTGCATTCGAAGACGAACTTGCCCGAGGTGATGTCGACCTGTCCGCCGCCGAAGTTGACCGCATAGATGCCGTCCTCGACCGAGGCGAGGATCTCGGCCGGGTCCATCGAACCGGCGCGCATGTAGGTGTTGGTCATCCGCGGCAACGGCATGTGGGCGAAGGACTGGCGCCGGCCGTTGCCGGTCGGCTCGACGCCCATCAGGCGGGCGTTCTGCCGGTCCTGCATGAAGCCGACGAGGATGCCGTCCTCGATCAGCGTGGTGCAGGAGGTCGGCGTGCCCTCGTCGTCGATGGTCAGCGACCCGCGCAGGTCCGGCAGCGTGCCGTCGTCGACGATGGTGACGCCGGGCGCTGCCACCCGCTCGCCGAGGAGACCGGCGAAGGCCGAGGTCTTCTTGCGATTGAAGTCGCCCTCGAGCCCGTGGCCGACCGCCTCGTGCAGCAGCACCGCCGGCCAGCCGGGACCGAGCACCACGTCGAAGGTGCCGGCCGGGGCGGGAACCGACTCGAGGTTCACCAGCGCCTGCCTGAGCGCCTCGTCGACCGCATGCTGCCAGCGATCGACGGCGACGAAGCGCTGGAAGCCCTCGCGCCCGCCGAAGCCGTGGCTGCCGCTCTCCTGCCGGTCGCCGGATCCGGCGACCACCGAGACGTTGACCCGGACGAGCGGCCGGACGTCGCGGGCACGGCTACCGTCGGGGCGCAGGATCTCGACGATCTGCCACGAGGCGGCGAGCGACGCCGTCACCTGCCGGACACGGCTGTCGCGATCGCGCGCATAGGCGTCGATCTCGGCGAGCAGCTTGACCTTGTCCTCGAAGGCGGGGGCGCCGATCGGGTTCACGTCGCCGTAGAGGCGCGCGTTGGTGCGGGCCGGGGCCGCCGCATAGGTGCCGGAGCGTCCGCCCTTCACCGCCTTCACCGCATCCGCCGCCCGCTTCAGCGCGCTCTCCGAGATCTCGCCGGAATGGGCGAAACCGGAGACCTCGCCGGTCACCGCGCGCAGGCCGAAGCCCTGGGTGGTGTCGAACGACGCCGACTTCAGCCGGCCGTTGTCGAACATCAGCGATTCCGACTGGCGGTATTCGAGATAGAGCTCGCCGTCGTCCGCCCCCTCGGTCGCCTCGGCCGTGATGCGCCGGGCGATCTCCGGATCGAGCCCGGCGGTGGCGAGGAGGTCGTGGCTGGAGGAGGTCATCGGCGGACTTTCGCGAAGTGGCTGTTCCCGGAGAACTTAGGGCACGCGCCGTAGGGTGCAAAGAGCGAAGCGAATTGCATGGTTCGGCGATGGGCGATCGTCACGCGGACGGCCCCGCCATGTTCCCCCCGCTCGCCCCGTTTCGGCCCGTCCTCCGCCTCTCGCTCCGTCATTGCCGGGCTCGACCCGGCAACCCATGGGCCTCGCGACACCCCCGGAGCCCGCCATGGGGCGCCGGGTCGAGCCCGGCGATGACGAGGAGGAGAAGGGTTCGCGACCATCGGGCGTCGCCGTGGCGGATCACCGGAGTGAACCGTCCCCCCGCTTCCCCTTGCCCCCGGCCCCCGCCGGCCCTAGTGTCCCGGCCGATTTCGCCGTCGGGGCCCGCGTCCCGGCGGTCGGCCGTCTCCGTCGACGAAGGATGTCGAACGTGCGTTACGTCTCCACCCGCGGCGAGGCTCCGAGCCTCGGCTTCTCCGACGTGCTCCTCGCCGGCCTCGCCCGCGACGGCGGCCTCTACGTGCCGGCCGAATGGCCGACCCTGACGCCGGAAGAGATCGCCGACTTCGCCGGCAAGCCCTACGCCGAGGTCGCCTTTCGCGTCATCTCGCGCTTCACCGGCTCCGACATCCGTCCCGACGACCTGCGCGCCATGATCGACGGCGCCTATGCGACCTTCCGCCATCCGGCGGTGACGCCGCTTTCTCAGCTCGGGCCGAACCACTTCCTGCTCGAGCTCTCCCACGGGCCGACGCTCGCCTTCAAGGACGTGGCGATGCAGTTCCTCGGCCGGGCGATGGACTTCGTCCTGGCCAAGCGCAACAAGCGCGCCACCATCGTCGGGGCCACCTCCGGCGACACCGGCGGCGCGGCGATCGACGCCTTCAAGGGCCGCGAGCGGGTCGACGTCTTCATCATGTACCCGCACGGCCGCGTCTCCGACGTCCAGCGCCGGCAGATGACCACCTGTTCGGACGCCAACGTCCACGCCATCGCGCTGGAAGGCACCTTCGACGACGCCCAGGCGATCCTGAAGGGGATGTTCAACCACTTCTCCTTCCGCGACCGCATCGGCCTTTCCGGCGTCAATTCGATCAACTGGGCCCGCGTGGTGGCGCAGGTGGTCTACTACTTCGTCGCCGGCGCCGCCCTCGGCAGCCCGCACCGCAAGGTGTCGTTCTGCGTGCCGACCGGCAATTTCGGCGACATCTTCGCCGGCTACGTCGCGGTGAAGATGGGACTGCCGGTCGAGCGGCTGGTGGTCGCCACCAATGTCAACGACATCCTCCATCGCACCCTCGAGACCGGCACCTACGAAGTGCGTGGCGTCACCCCGTCGATCTCGCCGTCGATGGACATCCAGGTGTCGTCGAACTTCGAGCGTCTGCTGTTCGAGGCGATGGGTCGCGACGGTGCGGCCGTGCAGGGCCTGATGGCGAGCCTCTCCCAGGGCGGCGCCTTCACCATCCCCGACGGACCGCTCGCCGAGATCCGCGCTCTCTTCGCCTCCGGCCGCGCCGACGAGGAGCAGACCTCGGCGACCATCGCGGCGACGCTCGAGAAGACCGGCCTCACGATCGACCCGCACACCGCCGTGGCGGTCGCGGTGGCCGAGCCGTTCCTCTCCGAGACGACGCCGATGATCACGCTGTCGACCGCCCATCCGGCCAAGTTCCCGGCGGCGGTCGAGGCGGCGACCGGCGTCCATCCGGCGCTGCCCGGCTGGCTCGGCGACCTGATGGAGCGCGAGGAACGCTTCGACGTGGTGGCGAACGATCTCATGGCGGTCGAACACTTCGTCGAGGAACGGTCGCGCGCCGTGAAGATCTGAGGCACGATGGCGAGCCGGGAGAAACTCGGCCGCCGGGGCCGCGAACGCGGACCCCAGGGACGGAGACGCCGATGAGCGTGGAAGTGACGAAGCTGGCGAGCGGCCTCACCGTCGCCACCGAGACGATGCCGCAGGTCGAGACCGCGTCGATCGGGGTCTGGGTCGGTGCCGGCTCGCGCTCGGAAGACGCCCACGAGCACGGCATCTCGCACCTCCTCGAGCACATGGCCTTCAAGGGCACGACCCGGCGCTCGGCCCGCCGCATCGCCGAGGAGATCGAGGCGGTCGGCGGCGAGATCAATGCCGCCACCTCGGTGGAGAACACCTGCTACTACGCCCGCATCCTCAAGGACGATCTGTCGCTCGCCGTCGACATCCTCGCCGACATCCTGACCGAGTCGGTCTTCGATTCGGAGGAACTGGAGCGCGAGAGCCACGTCGTTCTCCAGGAGATCGGCGCCGCCCACGACATGCCCGAGGACGTCGTCTTCGACCTCCTCCAGGAGCGCGCCTTCCCCGACCAGCCGATCGGCCGGCCGATCCTCGGCACCCCCGAGACGGTGAAGTCCTTCGATTCCGGCTCGCTCAGGACCTATCTCGACCGCCACTACCGCACCCCGCAGATGGTGGTGGCGGCGGCCGGCAATCTCTCTCACGCGGAGGTCGTCCGCCTTGCCGAAGAGCGCTTCGAGCGGCTTCCGACCGGTGATGCCCCGCCGCTCGCCGAGGCCGTCTATCACGGCGGCGACGTGCGCGAGACCCGCGACCTCTCCGAGGCGCAGATGACGCTCGCCTTCGAGGGGCGGCCCTATTCGTCTCCCGATCATCACGCCGCCCAGGTGCTGGCCACCGTGCTCGGCGGCGGCATGTCCTCGCGCCTCTTCCAGGAGATCCGCGAGAACCAGGGCCTGTGCTACTCGATCTCGGCCTTCCACTGGGGCTACCGCGAGACCGGCCTGTTCGGCATCCACGCCGCCACCGGCGAGGAAGACCTCGAGCGCATGATGCCGGGTATCGTCGCGGAAGTGGCGCGCCTCGCCGACGACCTCGACGAGACCGAGGTCGCCCGCGCCAAGGCACAGCTGCGCGCCGGCCTCTTGATGAGTCTCGAGAGCCCGGTGTCGCGGGCGAGCCAGATCGGCCGCCAGACCCTCATCTGGGGCCGTCCGCTGACCACCGCGGAAGTCCTCGCCAAGATCGCCGAGGTGGACGAGACCCAGGTGAAGCGTCTGGCGCGCGAGATCTTCGCCGGATCGTCGCCGACCATGGCCCTGGTCGGTCCGGTGGCCGCCGCGCCGAGCGGCGAAGAGCTGACGCGCCACCTCCGGGCGCGTGCCTGAGGAGGCCGGGGCGATGGGTTTCCTGCGCCTCGTCGCCCACGATCCCCTGCCGGTGCTGCGCTCGGCGCGTCTCCTGCTGCGCCCACCGGTGATGGGCGATCATCCGGCCTGGGCCGAGCTGCGCGCCCGCAGCCGCGCCTTCCTCGAACCGTGGGAACCGAACTGGCCCGAGGACGATCTCGAGAAATCGGCCTTTCGCCGCCGCATCCGCCGCTACGTCGGCGAGATGCGCGACGGTGTCGCCTTCCCCTGGTTCATCTTCGACGCACGCTCGCGCGAGCTTCTCGGCGGCGTCACCCTCGCCCAGATCCGTCGCGGCGTCACCCAGGCCGGCACTCTCGGCTACTGGATGGGTGCCCCCCACGCCGGCAAGGGCGTCATGACCGAGGCGGTCGGTCTCGTCGCCCGCCACGCTTTCTCGAGCCTGCATCTGCATCGCGTCGAAGCCTCCTGCCTGCCGGAGAACACGCGCTCCATCCGTCTCCTCGAAAAGGTCGGTTTCACCCGTGAGGGTGTCGCCCGACGTTATCTCTGCATCGCCGGCGACTGGCGCGACCACATCCTGTGGGGGCTCCTCGCCGACGACCCGCTCTTTCCGGTCTCGCCACCCGGTTCGACCGTGCTCTGAAGCGCTCGGATCGGTCCGGCCGGTGGGTTTCCCCGGCCGATGGCTTGTCGGGGGGCGAGGCAGCCGGTAACACTCGAATCGTCTGGCACGTTCGCGAACGTGTGCGTCGGGAAAGGATCTGATTTGAGGGGCCCGCGCGCCATCATCGCCGTCGTTCTCGCGACGCTGGTGCTCCAGCTCGGCGTCGTCGCCGCCCGCGCGGTCGAGCCGATCAACGTGCCCCTCGACGTCCCCGCCCTCGATCTCACCCACGCGGTCGAGATGCGGCTCGGCGCCGGCGAACGCCTCCAGGTGTCGACCGCCCCCGGCCTCGACGGCATCGTTCGGCGCATCGAGGTGCGCTCCAGCCAGTCCGGCGGCGGCGACTGGGTGGTCTTCGCGCTGAAGAACAACACCGACGAGCAGATCGACCGGCTGATCGTCGCGCCCTTCTTCCGCCTCGCCGATTCGGGCGTCCTCGCCCCCGACCTCGGCTCGTCGCGCATCCAGTCGATCTCGACCTCTCAAGGCAACGCCCCCGAGCGCCACGCCAGCCAGGAGGCCGACGTCTTCCTGGTCACCCTCGACCCGCGCTCGGTCGTCACTCTGGTGCTCGAACTGAAGACGCCGCGCCTGCCCAAGCTGGTGCTGTGGGAGCCAGACGCCTACAAGGACAGCGTCAACGCCTACACCCTGTTCCGCGGCATCATCCTCGGCATCTCGGGTCTACTGGCGCTGTTCCTCACCATCCTCTTCGTGGTGCGCGGCTCCGGCATGTTCCCGGCGACCGCCGCCATGGCCTGGGCGGTATTGGCCTATCTCTGCATCGATTTCGGCTTCTGGGACAAACTCTTCCGATTGGCCCCCGGCGCCGATCAGGTCTATCGCGCCGGCGCCGAGGTGATGCTGGCGACGACGCTGGTCGTCTTCCTCTACAGCTATCTCAACCTCAACCGCTGGCACGTGAGCTATTCCCACGTCACCGGCGCGGCGGTGGTGGTGCTGCTCGGTCTCGTCGGCGTCGCGGTCATCGATCCGGTGATCGCCTCCGGCATCGCCCGCATCGCGCTGGGCGTCCTCGCCGTGGTCGGCGCCGGCCTCATCGCCTATCTGGCGGCCCACGCCTACGACCGCGCCATCATGCTGATCCCGACCTGGATCCTGCTCACCGCGTGGCTGCTCGCCGCCGGCCTGACGGTCTCCGGCGGCATCGACAACGACGCGGTGCAGCCGGCGCTCGCCGCCGGCCTCGTCCTCGTCGTCATGCTGATCGGCTTCACGGTGATGCAGCACGCCTTCGCCGGCGGCGGCGTCGCGCAAGGGGCGACCGGCGAGGTCGAGCGTCGGGCGCTGGCACTGGTCGGCTCCGGCGACATGATCTGGGACTGGGACGTCTCCCGCGACCACATCTGGGCGTCGCCGGAAGTCGAGGACCTGCTCGGCCTCGAGCCCGGCGCGCTGGAGAGCGCAGCGCGCGACTGGCTGGAGATCCTCCACCCCAAGGACCGCGACCCGTTCCGCTCGACCCTCGACGCGGTGGTCGAGCAGCGCCGCGGTCGCGTCTCGGTGACCTTCCGCCTGCGCTCGCGCGACGGCCATTTCCGTTGGTTCAAGCTGCGCGCCCGGCCGGTGCTCGGCGCCGACGGCGAGGTGGTGCGCTGCGTCGGCACGCTGCTCGACGAGACCGACATCCACAACGCCGAAGAGCGGCTGCTCCACGACGCCGTCCACGACAACCTCACGGGGCTCCCCAACCGCGAACTGTTCTTCGACCGCATCGGCTCGGCCATCGTCCGCGCCCGCGCCGAGGGCATCGGCCGGCCGTCGATCATCATCGTCGACATCGATCGCTTCAAGAACGTCAACGACAGTCTCGGCCTGTCGATCGGCGACTCGATGCTGCTCACCGTCGCCCGTCGCCTCGCTCGCCAGATGAAGCCGCAGGACACGCTCGCCCGCATCGACGGCGATCAGTTCGGCGTGGTGGTCATCTCCGAGACCGAGCCGGAGCGCATCGCCGCCTTCGCCGACGGCATCCGCCGGGCGCTGAAGGCGCCGATCACGCTGGGCGAACGCGAGGTCTTCCTCACCACCTCGATCGGCGTCGCCATCTACGACATCGCCGCCAAGAAAGAGGACGATCTCGTCAAGGACGCCGAGATCGCCATGTTCCACGCCAAGCGCCTCGGCGGCGACCGCATCGAGGTGTTCCGCCCGAGCCTTCGCCAGCACGCCGTCGACATCCTGGCGGTCGAGAGCGACCTGCGTCGCGCCCTCGAGCGGGAAGAGATCAAGGTGCTGTTCCAGCCGATCATCCGGCTGGCCGACGAATCCATCGCCGGCTTCGAAGCGCTGGTGCGCTGGGATCACCCGAAGCGCGGCCGTCTCGGCGCCGGCGAGTTCATCTCCATCGCCGAACGTTCGGGCCTCATCATCCCGCTCGGCATCCTGGTGCTGGAGAAGGCGGCCCGCCAGCTCTCGGCGTGGCAGGAGGAGTTCGGCGCCGATCTCGGCATCTTCGCCTCGGTCAACGTCTCCTCGCGCCAGATCCTGCGCCACGACCTGATCAACGACGTCAAGGCGGTGCTGTCGCGGGTCGAGGTGGCGCGCGGCACGCTCAAGATCGAGGTCACCGAGAGCCTCGTCATGGAGAACCCGGAATACGCCGCCAAGGTGCTGGAGCGCATCAAGGAACTCGGTCCCTCGCTCGCCCTCGACGACTTCGGCACCGGTTATTCCTCGCTCTCCTACCTGCAGCGCTTCCCCTTCGACACCATCAAGATCGACCAGTCCTTCGTCCGCGGCAACGGCGGCACGACCAAGGACCGCCCGGTCCTGCTGCGCTCGATCGTCTCGCTCGCCCACGACCTCGGCATGGACGTGGTCGCCGAGGGCGCCGAGACCCGCGCCGACGTGTTGGAGCTTCGCGCGCTCGGTTGCGAATTCGCGCAGGGCTACGTCTTCGGCGAGCCGATGTCCGGCGAGGACGCCCGCCGCCTCCTCGCCCGCAGCTTCCGCAACGCCGCGCAGTGAACGGGGCCTTAGGGCGGAAAGAGCGAAGCGAATTCCGCCGCTCTCGACGCCCCATTTCGGAAATCCTGCTCTTTCGCCCCGGGGCTGGACCGGTGTGGTGCAATTCGCCTTCGGCTCTCTGCACCCTACGGAGCGCCTTTCCTCATCCGCCCTCGCGCGAACACCGCGAACACGCCGACGCAGGTCGCCGCCAGGCCGTACCAGGTGATGGCGTAGCCGAGGTGGTCGTTGGGGTAGGAGAGGCGGGTTTCGCCGGCTTGCGGTAGGCCCGAGGCCGGCGTCAGGCTCGCATCGGCGTCGATGGTGTAGGGCGCCACCTTCGCCGGATCGAGACCGGCGGCGGACGCCAGTACCGTGGGATCGCGCACGAACCACAGCCGATGGGCCGGATCGTCGGCCGGGGCGTAGGTGCCCCTCGGCTCGGCCCGCCGCAGGATGCCGGTGATCGTCACCTCGCCGGACGGGGCGGGCGCATGGGGCGCGAGATCGCGCTCCCGTCGCGGCACGAAGCCGCGATTGATCCACACGATCGATCCGTCGTCGCGCGCCAAGGGCGTCATCATCCACACGCCGGGACCGCCGAAGCGGCCGTGCGGTTCGCCGAGGATGGCGTGGACCGGCAGGTCGAGGCTCGCGAGAAAATGCCCGGTGAGCCGCACCGGCGTCCAATCGATCGCCTCCGGTGAGTTGGCCCGCGCTTCGGCGAGCGACGGCGCGGCGATCGGCGCGGCCCTGGTGCGCGCCGTCAGGGTGGCGATCAACTCGTTCTTCCAGGCGAGCCGGCCGACCTGCCAGGTGCCGAGCGACAGCAGGATCGCGGTGACCACCGTCGCGGCGATGCCGGGTCCGATCAGGCTGCGCGCCGCCGGGCTCATCGCCGCGTCTCCCGTTCGGCGAGGCGACCCTCGCGCGCCTTGTGGCGATATTGCAGGCCGATCATCGCCGTCTTCAGCGGTCGGAGGAGCCCCGGCGACAGGATCAGGATCATCGGCACCCACAGCACCGCGTGGACCCAGTAGGGCGGCGCGTATTTCACCTCGACGATCAGCGCCGCCGCCACCACCACGAAGCCGACCACCAGGATGACGAACACCGCCGGCCCGTCGCCGGAATCGACGAAGCGATAGTCGAGATCGCAAGCCTCGCAGCGCGGCGCCGGCGTCAGGAACCCGGCGAACAGCCGCCCCTTGCCGCAACGCGGACAGCGGCAGAAGAGGGCGGAGCGCAGCAGCGAGGGAGACGTCGCTTCGGTCATGGGTGGAACATAGCCTGATCGGGTCGGGTGTATGCGGGATTTCAGCGGCGTCGACGTGGCGCGCATCGCGCGCCCTCGAACCATCGCGCACGACGTCCGCCGATGGCGATGGCCGGCGCGCCGAACGACGAACCCTGAAAAACGCCACCGGCCCGGACGAGGCGCGTCCGGGCCGGTGAGTGGTCGATCGTCCGATCAGTGGCCCGCGACCATGCCGCGGCCAAGGACGTAGATGCAGACGAAGAGGAACAACCACACCACGTCGACGAAGTGCCAGTACCAGGTCGCCGCTTCGAAGCCGAAGTGCTGCTTCGGCGTGAAGTGGCCGGCCGAGGCTCGGATCAGGCAGACGGCGAGGAAGATCGTGCCGACGATGACGTGGAAGCCGTGGAAGCCCGTCGCCATGAAGAAGCTCGCGCCGTAGATCGACCCCGAGAAGCCGAAATGGGCGTGGGCGTATTCGTAGGCCTGCAGGCAGGTGAACAGGAAGCCGAGCACCACGGTGAGGCCGAGACCCTGCTTCAGGCTCTGCCGGTCGCCCTCGATCAGGGCGTGGTGCGCCCAGGTGACCGTGGTGCCGGAGAGCAGCAGGATCATCGTGTTGAGGAGCGGCAGGTGCCAGGGATCGAAGGTCTCCACCCCGTGCGGCGGCCATACGCCCCCGGTGAAGGCCGCGCGCATCACCTGCTTGGCCTCGTTCGGATAGAGCGCGGCGTCGAACCACGCCCAGAACCAGGCGACGAAGAACATCACCTCCGAGGCGATGAACAGGATCATGCCGTAGCGCAGGTGCAGGCCGACGACGGGCGTGTGATGGCCCTCGTGCGCCTCCTTGACCACGTCGGTCCACCACGCGCCCATGCAATAGAGCAGCACGACGAGCGACGCCACGAACAGCCACGGCTGGGCCAGATCGATCCCGCCGAGGACGAGCTCCTGGCCGACGCGCCACTTGAAGAGGCCGATGGCGCCGATCGCCAGGACGAAGGCGGCGGCGGAAGTGACGATCGGCCAGGGGCTGGGATCGAGGATGTGATAGTCGTGGGTCTTGCCGTGTGCCTCTGCCATGGTTTCCCCCTCGGCGGACGTCAATTCTGGGCGGTCGTCGCCGTCCCGGCGAGCGCCGCCGACGTGGCGCGCGCGGCCGGCTTCTCGGCGGCGAAGAAAGTGTAGGAGAGCGTGATCGCCGTGAGCCCCTTGAGGTTCTTGTCGGCGTCGGCGTCCGGATCGACGAAGAACGTCACCGGCGCTTCGATCACCTCGTGCGGCTTCAACACCTGTTCGGTGAAGCAGAAGCAGGCGAGCTTGTTGAAGTAGCCGCCGGCGAGATCGGGCGTGACGTTGAAGGCCGCTGTGCCGCGCGTCTCGCGATCGGAGAGGTTCTCGATCCGATAGAGGATCGTCGCCACTTCGCCGGCCTTCACCGTGATGCTCTTCGTCTCCGGCCGGAAATCCCAGGGGAGCCCGGCGTGGACGTTGGCGTCGAAGCGCACCTCGAAGACCCGGTCGATCACCCGGTCGGGTGCGATCGTGGCGACCGCCGGGGTTCCCGAATAGCCGGTCGTCCTGCAGAACCACGTGTAGAACGGCACCGCGGCGAAGGCCGCCCCGAGCATACCGCCGGTGAGCACGAAGAGCATCACCGCGACGCGGCCGTTGGCACGCGCCGACGCTGTCCCTCGCATGTCTCGGGCCGGGCGGGGTGCCGTCATCGTCTCAACCCTTGAACGGCAGGTGCAGGCCGAGCTTGGCCAGCGTCACCACGTAGAACAGGGCGACGAGCCCAGCGAGCGCCAGCCCGATGGCGCGGTTGCGCGAGCTGCGCGCGCGCCGTTCGGCTTCGGTGAGGCGGATGCCGGTCTCGGCGGGGATGGAGGTCGGCGTCATGTCGGTCTCCCGGGCTCAGAAGGCGGCGGCCACCAGCCGTTCACCGGCCAGCACCGCGAAGAGGGTGAAGAGATGGAGGATCGAGAAGCCGAAGAGCCGGCCGCAGGCCTTGCGCGCCGGCGCGCCCTCGCGGCGGACGAAGACCACCGCGGCGAGGCCGACGAAGATCGCGCCGCCGACGGCCGCGGCGATCCCGTGCACCGTCCCGGCGAAGCCGAGGCCCCACGGCATCAGCCCGACCGGGAAGAGCAGCAGCGAATAGAGCAGGATCTGCAGCCGCGTCGCATCCTCGCCGGCGACGACCGGCAGCATCGGCACGCCGGCCCGCGCGTAGTCTTCGGACTTCAGGAGCGCCAGCGCCCAGAAGTGCGGCGGCGTCCACACGAAGATGATGGCGAAGAGCACGATCGGCGGCCACGCCAGCGTCCCCGTCACCGCCGCCCAGGCGACGACGGGGGGGAGCGCGCCGGCCGCACCGCCGATGACGATGTTCTGCGCCGTGCGCCGCTTCAGTACCATCGAATAGACGACGACGTAGAAGAAGATGGTGAAGGCGAGGAGACCGGCCGCGAGCCAGTTGGCGGCGAGGCCGAGGGTCATCACCGAGAAGGCCGAGAGCGTCAGACCGTAGGTCAGCGTCTCCGCGCCGGTGACCCGTCCCGCCGGGATCGGTCGAGACCGGGTCCGGGTCATGATCGCGTCGATGTCGGCGTCCCACCACTGGTTCAGTGCGCCCGAGGCCCCGGCGCCCACCGCGATGGCGAGCAGCGACACGAGGCCGAGCACCGGATCGATCGGACCGGGCGCGGCGATCATGCCGACGAAGGCGGTGAAGACGACGAGCGACATCACCCGCGGCTTGAGGAGCCGCCAGTAGTCGCCGGGCTCGGCGAGCGAGATCCGAACTTCACTCTGGCGCCATCCGATGTCGGTCATGCGATCCGTCCTTCACCACGGGGAGCGCCCGGCTCCGATCGTTCGTCCATTCCGGCGCGGAGGCCTTCGTCGGTGGAGCCGCCGAGCCCCTCTCTGTCTCTCCCCCTCGAGGGGGGAGAGGACGATGGGGAGAGGGCCTTCGTCCATCGATCTCGGTGCAGGCAGCGCCCTCCGAAGGGGGCATTCCGTTCCGAAGGCCGGTTCCTCCTGCGTCCCCTCCCCCCGGCGGGGGAGGGACAGGGAGGGGGGCTCGGCGTCGCCGGATGCCACCGCCCCTCCGAGCCGATCCCTCAGTGCCCGTCGTCTTCGGCGATGACCGGCAGGGTCTCGAACTGATGGAACGGCGGCGGCGACGACAGCGTCCACTCGAGGGTCGTGGCGCCGACGCCCCACGGGTTGTCGCCGGCCGGGATCTTGTCGCGGAACGCCTTGATCATCCCGTAGAAGAAGATCAGCACCGCGACGCCCGAGATGTAGGAGCCGAGCGACGACACGTAGTTCCACCCGGCGAAGGCGTCGGGATAGTCGACGTAGCGGCGCGGCATCCCGGCGAGACCGAGGAAGTGCTGCGGGAAGAAGATCATGTTCACGCCGATGAACGCGACCCAGAAGTGCAGCTTGCCGATGGTCTCGGAGTACATGTAGCCGCTCATCTTCGGGAACCAGTAGTACCAGCCCGCGAAGATGGCGAAGACCGCGCCGAGCGACATCGTGTAGTGGAAGTGGGCGACGACGTAATAGGTGTCGTGCAGCACCCGGTCGAAGCCGGCGTTGGAGAGCTGCACGCCGGTGACGCCGCCGACGGTGAACAGGAAGATGAAGCCGATCGCCCAGTACATCGGGGTGCGGAACTCGATCGAGCCGCCCCACATCGTCGCGATCCAGGAGAAGATCTTCACACCCGTCGGCACCGCGATGACCATGGTCGCCGCGACGAAATAGGCCTGGGTGTCGACGTCGAGGCCGACCGTGTACATGTGGTGCGCCCACACCACGAAGCCGACGACGCCGATCGCCACCATCGCGTAGGCCATGCCGAGGTAACCGAAGATCGGCTTCTTCGAGAAGGTCGAGATGATGTGGGAGATGATACCGAAGCCCGGCAGGATCAGGATGTAGACCTCGGGGTGGCCGAAGAACCAGAACAGGTGCTGGAACAGGATGACGTCGCCGCCGCCCTCCGGCTTGAAGAAGGTGGTGCCGAAGTTGCGGTCGGTGAGCAGCATGGTGATCGCACCGGCGAGCACCGGCAGCGACAGCAAGAGCAGGAAGGCGGTCACCAGCACCGACCACGCGAACAGCGGCATCTTGTGCATGGTCATGCCGGGCGCGCGCATGTTGAAGATGGTGGTGATGAAGTTGATCGCGCCGAGGATCGACGAGGCGCCGGCGACGTGCAGCGCCAGAATGCCGAAGTCGACCGCCGGCCCGGGATGCCCGGCCGTCGACGACAGCGGCGGATAGGCGGTCCAGCCGCCGCCGAAGCCGTTGGAACCCGGCGGGCCCTGGACGAACATCGACAGCACCAGCAGCGTCAGCGCCGGCGGCAGCAGCCAGAACGAGATGTTGTTCATGCGCGGGAACGCCATGTCCGGCGCTCCGATCATGATCGGCACGAACCAGTTGCCGAAGCCCGTCAGTGCCGGCATCACCAGGAAGAACACCATGATCAGGCCATGGCCGGTGGTGAACACGTTGAACTGGTGGGTGTCGTGGAAGAACTGGACGCCCGGGTTCTGCAGCTCCATGCGGATGCCGATCGACAACAGGCCGCCGATGACGCCGGCGACCAGCGCGAAGATCAGATAGAGCGTTCCGATGTCCTTGTGATTGGTGGACATGAGCCAACGCCGCCACCCGGTCGGGTGATCATGGTGATGGGCGTGGGCTTCAATCGATTCGGTCTCGGAATAGGCGTGAACGTGAGCCATCGGAGGTCCCTCGGGCGCGGGTGACGGGGGCTCCTTCGCCGCGCCGTCGCGTGTGTCTTGATCAGCGGGCGGCGAGACGGGTCTGTTCGCCTTCGGCGTCGACCGCGGCGGCGAGCTGGCGATAGGCGGCGTCGAGGTCCGTCTTGGCGGTCTTCGCCCAGGCGTCGAACTTGTCCGGCGTCACCACGTTGACCGCGATCGGCATGAAGGCGTGGTCGCGCCCGCACAGTTCCGAACACTGGCCGTAGAACACGCCGGTCTTCTCGGCCTTGAACCAGGTCTCGTTGAGCCGGCCCGGATTGGCGTCCATCTTCACGCCGAACGCCGGCAGCGCCCAGGAGTGGATGACGTCGGCGCCGGTGAGCTGCAGGCGGACGACCTTGCCGACCGGGACGATCACCTCGTTGTCGACGGCCAGGAGGCGCGGCTGGCGCACCGGATCCTTGCGCTTGGTGTCGTCGAGCATCACCGAGTCGAAAGAGAGCGCCTTCTTCTTGTCGTCGACGAGGTCGGTGTACTCGTAGCCCCAGTACCACTGGTAGCCCGTGACCTTGATGGTCACGTCGGCCGGCGGCACCACCATCTCCTCGTAGAGCAGGCGGAAGGACGGGATCGCCAGCGCCACCAGGATGAGGATAGGCACCACCGTCCAGGCGATTTCGAGCCCGGTGTGGTGGGTGGTCTTGGAGGGAACCGGGTTCGCCTTGGCGTTGAACTTCACCATCACCCAGATCAGCAGGCCGAGCACGAACAACGTGATCGGGATGATGATCCAGAAAGTGAAGGCGGCGAAGCTCTCGATGTGATCGCGCACCGCCGAGGCGCCGGGCTGGAGCCCGATCTGCCAGGGCACCGGCTGCGACGCCGCGGCGAGCGACGTCGAGGCGGCGAGCCCGGCGGCGGCGGTGAGCCCGCCGACGAGCGTGCGGGCAGGCGAGGCGACGGACGGCACTGTCGTCTTCGAAATCATGTTTCGAGACCCCTTTTCCTCATCCGTCACCCGCTCGGCCGGTGAGCGCGAGGCGACGGTCGGCTTCCCCCTCGGGACCGTCGGCTCGTCGAAACGCCATCGTTTCGCGCGCCGATCGGTCGGCCTCAGTACGATTCCGCACTGCGACATCCCGCCCCATCACAATTGATGTAGATCAAGGACGAACACAGGATGTGCACAGCTCGCGACCGTCCGCAACCACCCCGTGGGGATGAACTGCGACATTTCATCCCCCCGTGACCGCTATTCGGCCGGCCTGCCCGAGGAACGCCACGATCGCGCGCGACGAACGCGATCGTGTGATCGGGCTCCGCGACGGCGGATTCGCGCCGACCCTCTGGTCTCCACACCACGGCTCGGGCAGGGTCGGAGGAGAGGGGGGCGAGACGATTCGTCGCGCCCCCGTGAAGCCCGGAGAATCATTAGGGTTTTTGCATGAATCGGTCGCCGGGGATCCCGGCCGCAAGGAGTGAGACGATGACCCATCCGACGATTTCGCCGCGCCGCGCCGGCTTCGCTCTCGCCATCGGCGCGGGTCTGGCGGCCGCGGTCGCCGCGGCGCCGGCCTTCGCGCAGGGAGCGGTCAAGTCGCAACACGCCGACTGGCAGATCCGCTGCGACACGCCGCCGGGGGCGAAGTCGGAGCAGTGCGCCCTCATCCAGAACGTCACCGCCGAGGATCGCCCCAACGTCGGCCTGTCGGTGATCGTGCTGAAGACCGCCGACAAGAAGCAGCGCATCCTGCGCGTCCTCGCTCCCCTCGGGGTGCTGCTGCCCTCCGGCCTCGGCCTCAAGGTCGACCAGACCGACGTCGGCCGCACGCCCTTCGTGCGCTGCCTGCCCAACGGTTGCGTCGCCGAGGTGGTCATGGACGACAAGCTCGCCGACCAGATGAAGAAGGGCTCCACCGCAACCTTCATCGTCTTCCAGACGCCGGAAGAGGGTATCGGCATCCCGATCGCGCTCAAGGGCTTCACCGAGGGTTTCGACAAGCTGCCGTGACCGACGCTCCCGCCGCCGACGGCCCGGTCGCCGTCACCGCCGCCGACGTCGCCGAAGACGGGGCGCTCCGCGACGCCCTCGTCGGCCTGAACAACGCCCATGCCGTCGAACTGTCGTGGCTCGAGCCGGATCGATTCGGTCGGCTGGTGGCGGAGGCTTTCGCGGCGATGCGGATCGGCGACGGCGACGCCCTGCTTCTCGCCTTCGACCATGACGCGGACTACGACAGCCCCAATTTTCTGTGGTTCCGGTCGCGCTTCGACCGCTTCGTCTACGTCGACCGCATCGTGGTCGCGTCCCGGGCGCGCGGTCGAGGTCACGCGCGCCGTCTCTACCGTCGCCTCTTCGACCGAGCCGCCCGCGCCGGACACGGCCGCATCGTCTGCGAGGTCAATTCCGATCCGCCGAACCCCGAATCGGACGCCTTCCACGCCGCCCTCGGTTTCGAGGTGGTCGGTGTGGCGACGATCCATGGTGGCGCCAAGACGGTGCGCTATCTGGTTCGCGATCTCCGCGCCGAGGATCGGGACGCGGTCTCGGGATGATCAGCCGTGCCCGGCGTCGCGGGACAGGAGGCCGATGTCGATGCCGAGCTTCTTCAGCGCCCGGTCGTATTTGGCGTCGAGGTCGCGGTCGAACACCAGAATCGGGTCGGCCGGGCAGTGCAGCCAGCCGTTCCACTGGATCTCGCTCTCGAGCTGGCCGGCGCCCCAGCCGGCATAGCCGAGCGTCATGATCGCGTCCTTCGGGCCGCGGCCCTCGGCGATCGCCTTGAGCACCTCGAGCGTCGTCGTCAGCGAGAAATGGTCGTCGATCGGCAGCGTCGCGTTCTCGATGAAATAGTCCGAGGAGTGCAGCACGAAGCCGCGCGTCGTCTCCACCGGGCCGCCGTTCTGCACCGTCATCGATCGGGCGAGCGGCGACAGAGTGCCGCTCTCGTCCTCGCCGACGATGTCGAGCTGGACCAGCAGTTCGGCGAAGGAGGACGCCGACGGCGCCGGCTGGTTGAGGATGATGCCCATCGCCCCGTCGCTCGAATGCGCACACAGATAGACCAGCGATCGGGCGAACCGCTTGTCCTCCATGCCCGGCATGGCGATCAGGATCTTCCCCGCCAGGGAATCGGGCTCGCGCGCCGTCTCTTCGTTCGACATCTCCGGCCCCTCGTCGTCCGTGTGTCTGCGACCCGGACCGCGGTACTCTCGTCCGTCGCCCCTCTCCCGTGAGTGGCGGCGGGTCTCACCTGATGCCGAAGATAGGGATGGCCGAGGCGTTTCGAAAGGGTGGTGTCGGACGATCGTCCGAATTCGGTGACGCCGATCACGCGCTCTCGAGGCTAAGGTGCACGACCGTGACGAGACGATCGGCGCACGAACGGCTAGTGTCGCGCCACCTGGAACCGATCGGGAAGTCCATGTTTCGTCGTCTCCGTGCGCACCCGTCCGCGGGTCGCCTCGCCCTCGTCGCAGCCCTTCTCGCCGGCCTACCGGCCGCGGTCGCCGCCGCGTCGACACCGTCGAAGCCCGGCGCCGCGGTGCGCCTCGTCGTCGCCGGCATCGTCGACGGCCGTCCCGAGCTCGGCATCGAGATCGCCCTCGAACCCGGTTGGAAGACCTACTGGCGCACTCCCGGCGACGCCGGCATCCCGCCGGTCGTCGACTGGTCGAAGTCGACCGGCGCGACCGCCTTCGACCTGCGCTTTCCCGCTCCCGTCCGCTTCGGCGAAGAGGGCGTCACCTCGATCGGCTACACCGGCCCGGTGGTCCTGCCGATCGACCTCGCCCTCGCCGATCCGACGAAGCCGGCGCAGCTCGATCTCGACGTCCAGATCGGCCTGTGCCGCGAGATCTGCGTGCCGGTGTCGGCGCATCTGACCGGCGCCGTCGTCCCCGACATGGCCGTCGATGCCGCCGCCCTCGACCGTCTGCGCGACGCCCGCAGCCGATTGCCGACGCCCGCGGTCAGCGGCACGGCCCCCTGGGTGATGTCGCTCGAGCGCGATCGCGACGGCGACAGCATCGCCGGCGCCGTCCTCGTCCGGGTGAAGACGCCGGAGGGTGCCGCCGCCGCGGAGCCGCGCGACGTGCTCGTCGAAGGGCCGACGGCGGAATGGGCGCTGCCCCTGCCGACCCGGGTCGGCGGCGGGTCCGGCAGCGAGGTCTGGCGCTTCGAGCTCGACGGCGTGCCGCGCGACGCGAAGCTCGAGGGCGCCGAGCTGCGCTTCACCCTGCGTCTCGGCGACCGCGTGGTCGAGCAGAACGTCACCCTCGACGCCACCGTCGCGAAGCCCTAGATCGGAAGTGATCCGTCCCGGCGCGTCGAGCGCCTCTTCCGTTCTCGTGCGTCCCGCGCCACTTCCGTTCCCGCGCGTCCCGCGCCTCATCGCCCGTCAGGAGACCACCCATGACCATCGCCGTCGGCGACCGCCTGCCCGCAGCCACCTTCAAGACCATGACCGTCGAAGGCGTGAAGGAGATCTCCACCGCCGACGTCTTCGCGGGCAAGAAGGTCGTGCTCTTCGCCGTCCCCGGCGCCTTCACCCCGACCTGCTCCAAGGCGCACCTGCCGGGTTATCTCGCCAATCGCGAGGCGATCCTCGCCAAGGGCGTCGACACCATCGCCGTCGTCGCGGTCAACGACGTCTTCGTCATGGACGCCTGGTCCAAGGCCAACGACGCCGACGGCAAGATCCTCTTCCTCGCCGACGGCGCCGCCGCCTTCACCACCGCGGTCGGCCTCACCCTCGATCTCACCGCCGCCGGCATGGGGATCCGGTCGCAGCGCTGGTCGATGCTGGTCGACGACGGCGTGGTGAAGGAGATCAACTTCGAAGAGAAGCCCGGCGTCGCCGACCTCACCGGCGGGTCCTGCATGCTGAGCCACCTCGGCTGACGGCGAAGGCGGGAGACCCGGCGCGGCCTCTCCCGCCGACCGTCCCCGGTCCGGTTCACGCTTCCGCGACGATCAGCTCGAGGACGTGCGGCGCGGCGTTCACCTCCACGGGTGTCGCGCCGTGCGGTTCGCCGTCGATCTGCACCGCGACGGGTCCTCCGTCCGCGGTGGTCACGGTGGCCGAGACGACGTCGACGACGGTCACGCCCGCCATGCGCTCGAGCCGTCGTGTCGCCACGCCCCAGGCGGCCCGCATCAGGGCCGCCGGGCGATCGTCGGCGAGCGCCACCAGCCTCAACCCCGGCCGATCCATCGCCACGCCGTCGACCAGGACGAACGGGCCGCCGTAGTGGCGCGCCTTGGTCACCACCGCCAGCGCGCAGTCGAAGGCGAGACGCTCGCCGCGCGCGGTGACGGCGGCGACGTGGAGCCGCGACCGCCGGCCGAAGCCGCGGCGCACCGCTTCGAGGGCGAAGACGACTTTCTTGAACCGGCGCGGAGACCTGTCCTCGACCGCCCGCACCACCTCGGCGTCGAAGCCGATCGAGGTCATCAGGAAGAACGGCCGTGGGCCTTCGCCGTCGAGCTGCGCCGTGCCGAGATGCAGCGGTCGCGTCCGTCCCCGGCTGATCGCTTCGGCGATCGCCTCGATGTGTCGCGGCAGCCGATATTCGTGGGCGAGAACGTTGGCGGTGCCGTCGGGCACGACCGCCAACTGCGGCATCCGTCCGGATCGGGCGACGAGCGCGCCCACCACCTCGTTGATGGTGCCGTCGCCGCCCGACACCGCCACCACGTCCGCCTCGACCTCGCAGAGGCGCTGCGCCAGATCGCCCGGCGATCGGCTGACCACCACCTCGGTCTCGAGGCCGCGCCCCACCAACGCCTCCGCCAATCGATCGAGCCTCGCCGGGTCGTGCCGCCCGGCGGCGGGGTTGATCAGCAGGGCGACGCGCCGGCGGGGCGGAGAGGCGGCGCTCATGACCCGATCGGGGCCTCGCCGCCGCGCCGTTTGAACGGCTCCATGCCCTCGCGCGCCAGCGTGTCGGCGCGTTCGTTCTCGACGTGGCCGGCGTGGCCCTTGAGCCAGTGCCAGGAGACGGTGTGGCGCTCCAGCGCCGCCTCCAGCCGCTGCCACAGATCGACGTTCTTCACCGGCTTCTTGTCGGCGGTCTTCCAGCCGTTCTTCTTCCAGCCGTGGATCCAGCCGGTGATGCCGCCCTTGAGGTAGTTGGAGTCGGTCCACAATTCGATGGTGCAGGGCCGCGTCAACGCTTCCAGCGCCGCGATCGCCGCCATCATCTCCATGCGGTTGTTGGTGGTGTCGGCTTCGCCGCCCTTCAGTTCCTTGACGTGGTCGCCCCACTCGAGCAGAGCCCCCCAACCGCCGGGGCCGGGATTGCCCGAACACGCCCCGTCGGTGTGGATCACCACCGTGCCCGAAGGGCGCTCGCGCCTCTTGCGCGCGGGGGAGGCGGGGGCGTCCGTCTCCTCGCTCACGGCGACACCTCGTAGGGTCGGCCGCCGAGGGCGAAGACATAGCCCGAGGCGTCGGTGACGCCGCGGTGGAAGCGCAGCTTGCGGTGATACTCGAGCGGGTCCTTCGGCTTCACCAGTGCCCCCGGCGGCACGTTGAGCCAGTCGTAGAGGCGGGTCAGCAGGAAGCGCAGCGCCGAGCCGCGGGCGAAGATCGGCAGCGCCGCCAGTTCCGCCGACGACAGCGGCCGGACGCGCATGTAGCCGTCGAGCAGCGCCTGACCCTTGGTCAGGTTGAACGACAGGTCCTGTTCGAAGCACCAGGAATTGAGGCAGATCGCCACGTCGTAGGCGAGGAAGTCGTCGCAGGCGAAATAGAAGTCGATCAGGCCGGAGAGCTCGCCACCGAGGAAGAAGACGTTGTCGGGGAAGAGGTCGGCGTGGATGACGCCTTGCGGAAGATCCTTCGGCCAGAGCGCTTCGAGCTGATCGAGTTCGGCTTCGATGTCGGCGGCGAGCCCCGGAGCGACTTCGTCGGCGCGCGCCCGCGACTTCTCCCACAGCGGCCGCCACGACGGCATCGACAGCGCATTGGGGCGGCGGATGTCGAAGTCGGCGCCGGCCAGATGCATCCGTGCCAGCGCCTCGCCGAGCAGCCCGCAGTGATGCGCCGTCGGTCGCCGCACCCACATGCCTTCGAGGAAGGTGACGACCGCTGCCGGCCGCCCGGCGAGCGTGCCGAGGCTTCGCCCCTCGCGGTCGTGGACCGGCAGCGGGCAGCCGAGGCCGTGCTCGGCGAGATGTTCCATCAGGCCGAGGAAGAACGGCAGATCGTTCGGGTTCACCCGCTTCTCGTAGAGAGTGAGGATGAACTGCCCCTCGCTCGTCCTCAGCAGGTAGTTGGAGTTCTCCACCCCTTCGGCGATGCCCTTGAAGGAGAGCACGTTGCCGATGTCGTAGCCGGCGACGAAGGCTTCCAGCTCCTCGTCGGAGACTTCGGTGTAGACGGCCATGATCTCATTTCCCCGCGTCGCCGCGCGGCTCCCGCACCAGTTTGCTCGTCGTCGTCGCCGCCACGTCGCGCAGCTCGCGCGGCAGGTTGAAGGCGACGGTCTCCTCGGCCGTGACGATCGGTTTCACCCGCACCTCCCAGCGCGTGGCGAAGGCCTCGATCACCTCTTCCACCAGCACCTCCGGGGCCGAGGCGCCGGCGGTGATGCCGATGCGCGAGAGACCGGCGAAGGCATCGAGATCGAGGTCCTCGGCGCGCTGCAACAGCACCGCCCGCGGACAGCCCTCGCGCTCCGCCACCTCGCGCAGACGCTGCGAATTGGACGAATTGGGCGCCCCGACGACGATCATCGCCTGAACTCGAGGCGCCACCTGCTTCACCACTTCCTGGCGGTTGGTGGTGGCGTAGCAGATGTCCTGCTTGTGCGGCGCGACGATGTCGGGGAAGCGCTCGGTCAGCACCGCGACGATGGCCGAGGTGTCGTCGAGCGACAGCGTCGTCTGCGTCGTGTAGGCGAGGGCGCCCGGCGGTGGGGTGACGGTACGGGCGTCGTCGGCGCTGGTCACCAGCGTCACCGCGCCCTCCGGCAACTGCCCCATGGTGCCGATCACCTCGGGGTGGCCGGTGTGGCCGATGAGCAGCACGTGGCGGCCGTGCTTGTGGTGGATCTGCGCCTCGCGATGCACCTTGGTGACCAGCGGACAGGTGGCGTCGAGCGAGAACAGCTTCAGGTCCGCCGCCGCCGCCGGCACCGACTTCGGCACACCGTGGGCCGAGAAGATCACGGGACGCGAGCGATCGGCGATCTCGTCGAGCTCCTCGACGAACACCGCGCCCTCCGCCTTGAGGCTCTCGACCACGAAGCGATTGTGCACGATCTCGTGGCGCACGTAGACCGGCGCGCCGTATTTGGCGAGCGTCAGTTCGACGATGCGGATCGCCCGATCGACGCCGGCGCAGAAGCCGCGCGGCGCGCACATCAGGATGTCGAGAGGGGGCTTCGCCGCCATGGGTCGGGATCGCCGCGAGAAGAGGACGGGGATCGTGGGAATAGAGGAAGGGGAGGGGGGAGTGTCAAGCACGCGCCGCCGCCTTTCTCTCGCCGCGAGGTCGCTTCACGCCGTCGTTCCGCCCGATTGGCCTGGAAGAAGCCGTGGCGACGGGCGGGAAACGCTGCTATGGATGGCGCTCTCCACCAGGATCGATGTCGGGAAATTCGAGGGATCTCATGGTTTGGCGCGTTTCGGGTCGGCCCGCCTCGGCCGCGGTCTTCGCTCACGGTCTGCGAGCGGCGGTTCTCGCCCTGCCGCTGGCCCTCGCCGGTTGCGGCGCCGCCGAGGGCATCGGCGGCAACATCATGAGCGTCGTCGCGCCCAAGCCGAAGGAGATGGATCCGGCCGTCTACGCCGCCACGCCCGTGTGCCCCAATGTCGAGATCCGTGACGGCACCGAATTCATGCCGGTGTTCAAGCCCGGCAAGTTCGGCGACCCCTCGCAGATCATGTACCAGGCTTCGGTGCAGCGCATCGCCCGCGATTGTGACATGGAAGGCGACATGCTGCGCGTCCGTATCGGCGTCGCCGGCCGTGTCCTCTCCGGCCCGACCGGCGCCACCGGCGCCTCGACCGTTCCGGTCCGCATCGCCGTCGTCGTCGGCGACAAGGTCACCTACTCCAAGCTCCATCAGGCCGCCGTCGACGTCCAGGCGCCCGACTATTCGGCCCTGTGGTCGGTGGTCGACGACGCCGTCCTCCTGTCGATCGCCGACAGCAAGGAGGCGACCATCTATGCCGGCCTCGACGGCAAGGGTGATCCCAAGGGCGGCAAGGACAAGCCGAAGAAGAAGACCACCAAGGGCTGAGACGGCGCATCGCCGCGCGCACGATCGCATCGCGAACTTGTGTGGACGGGCGCGAGCCGTGATGCAGCTCCGCCTTCGGATCGGTTGACGCTGTCGGGCGATCCATCTAACCATCGACGTGCCGGGTCGGAGTCGCGCCCGGTATGACGTGTGACGGGGGTCCCGCCGCGCGTCATCTGCTGCCCCGGCGGGAGAGCCCGGGCCGACGGTGGATCCCCGGGATCCACGATCGGTGCCGGCGCCGAAGGAGAAACCGCCCCGGAAACTCTCAGGTCCCAGGACCGCGGGGGCGAGCGACACTCTGGAAAGCGATCGGCGGCATCCGGCCGTCGATCCACCGAAGGAGCAACCGGCTCGTTCGTCGCGCCTCTCGCGGGACCGAACACCGGAAATCTCTCAGGTCTTCCGACAGAGGGGGCGCGAACGGATCGTTTCGATCCGGACGCCGCCACGCCTCGACCGGACCGGAGTGATCCGCCATGACGACCGACGCCACCCTCCGCACCCCCCTCTACGACGCCCACGTCGCCCTCGGCGCGCGCATGGTGCCCTTCGCCGGCTACGACATGCCGGTGCAGTATCCCGCCGGCATCCTCGCCGAGCACACGTGGACCCGTGAACACGCCGGCCTCTTCGACGTCTCCCACATGGGTCAGGCCTTCCTCGTCGGCCCCGATCACGCCACCACGGCGGCCGCGCTCGAGGCGCTGATCCCGGCGGCGATCGTCGAACTCGCCCCCGGCCGCCAGCGCTATTCGCAGCTGACCGACGCCGACGGCGGTATCCTCGACGACCTCATGGTCTCCCGACCGACCGACGCGCCCGACGGCACCCTCTTCCTCGTCGTCAACGCCGCCTGCAAGGACGCCGACTACGCCCACATCGCCGCCGCCCTGCCGGCGAACGTGAGCCTGCGCCCGCTCGACGATCGCGCCCTCCTCGCGCTCCAGGGGCCCGAGGCGGAAGCGGTGATGGTGGCGCTCGGCGCGCCGGTCGCGGCGATGAAGTTCATGGACACCGCCCCGGTGACCGTCGCCGGTCTCGACGTCCACGTCTCGCGCTCCGGCTACACCGGCGAGGACGGCTTCGAGGTCTCGGTCGCCGCCGCCGACGCCCCGCGCCTGTGGGACTCGCTCCTCGCCGATCCCAGGGTGAAGCCGATCGGCCTCGGCGCCCGCGACAGCCTGCGGCTCGAGGGTGGCCTCTGCCTCTACGGCCACGACATCGACACCACGACCAGCCCGGTCGAAGGCGCGCTCGAATGGTCGATCCAGAAGCGCCGTCGGGTCGACGGCGGCTTCCCCGGCGCGGCGCGCGTCCAGGCGGAACTGGCGAACGGTCCCGCCCGTCGCCGCGTCGGCTTGACCTTCGACGGCCGCCAGCCGGCCCGCGAGGGCGCCGAGATCGCCACGAAGGACGGCCGCATCGTCGGCCGCGTCACCTCCGGTGGCTTCGGCCCGACCCTCCAGGCGCCGGTCGCCATGGGTCTGGTCGAGACCGCATTCGCCGCCCCCGGCACCGAACTCGACGTCCTCGTCCGCGGCAAGGCGCTTCCCGCCCGCGTCGCGACCCTTCCCTTCGTCCCCGCCGGCTTCCGGCGCTGATCCCCGACAAGACCAGGAGAACGCCCGTGAAGCTCTACACCAAGGACCACGAATGGGTGGTGATCGAAGGTGACACCGCCACCTTCGGCATCACCGACCACGCCCAGAGCCAGCTCGGCGACATCGTCTTCGTCGAGGTGCCCGAGGTCGGCAAGTCGGTCGACAAGGGCGGCGAGGCCGCGGTGGTGGAATCGGTCAAGGCCGCGAGCGAGGTCTACGCGCCGCTCGCCGGCGAGGTGATCGAGGCCAACACCAAGCTCGCCGACGATCCCGGTCTGGTGAACCTCGAGCCGGAGACCGGCGGTTGGTTCGCCAAGCTGAAGATCGCGGCCGGCGCCGATACCTCCGACCTGATGGACGAGGCGGCGTATCAGGCCTTCGTCGCGAGCCTGTGAGGCGAGGGGGCGAGGCCCCGCGCGCCCACGAGATCGACGGAGGGCGGCATGGTCCGTCCTCTGCCGTCGTCCCCGGCGAGCGAAGCGAGGGAAGGGGACCCATGGACCCTTTCCCCGCGGCGAGGCTCCTGGATCCCCTTCCCCTTCGCTGCGCTTCGGCCGGGGATGACGGGGAGAGAGAGTGGCGAGCCCGCCGCCCCCGACCGGCTCCGCATCCAACATCCCGACCGATCGATCGAAAGGTCCCATCATGCGCTACCTGCCGCTGACCGACACCGACCGCGCCGACATGCTCGCCCGCATCGGCGTCGCGACCGTCGATGCCCTCTATGCCGACGTGCCCCTCGGCGAACGGCTGACCGGCCTTCTCGACCTGCCGAAGGCGAAAGGCGAGATCGAGGTCGAGCGGGCGATGTCGCGCATGGCGGCGAAGAACACCGTGGCGGGGAACGTGCCCTTCTTCGTCGGCGCCGGCGCCTATCGCCATCACGTGCCGGCGAGCGTCGATCACCTGATCCAGCGCTCCGAGTTCCTGACCTCCTACACGCCCTATCAGCCCGAGATCACCCAAGGGACGCTCCAGGTCCTCTTCGAGTTCCAGACCCAGGTCTCGGAATTGACCGGCATGGAGGTCGCCAACGCCTCGATGTACGACGGCTCGACCGGCGCGGCTGAAGCCGTGTTGATGGCCCACCGCATCACCAAGCGGAGAAGAGCGGTGCTCTCCGGCGGCCTCCACCCGCACTACGCGGCGACCATCGCCACCCTCTCCGATCTCGCCGAGGACAGGATCGACGCCCTCGCCCCCGACCCGACCGGCACCGAGGATATCCTCGCGGCGATCGACGCCGAGACCTCCTGCGTCGTCGTCCAGTCGCCGTCGGTCTTCGGCCATCTGATCGACCTCGCCCCGATCGCCGAGAAGGCCCACGCCGTCGGCGCGCTCCTCGTGGCGGTGGTCACCGAAGTCGTGGCGCTCGGCGCCATCGAGCCGCCGGGCGCGCAAGGCGCGGACATCGTCGTGGCGGAAGGCCAGAGCCTCGGCAACCCGCTCGGCTTCGGCGGCCCCTATGTCGGGCTCTTCGCCACCCGCTCGAAATACGTCCGCCAGATGCCCGGACGCCTCTGCGGCGAGACCGTCGATGCCGAGGGCAAGCGCGGCTTCGTCCTGACGCTGTCGACCCGCGAGCAGCACATCCGCCGCGAGAAGGCGACGTCCAACATCTGCACCAACTCCGGCCTCTGCGCGCTCGCCTTCTCGATCCACGCCACGCTGCTCGGCGAGGCTGGGCTCACCCGGCTCGCGGCACTCAACCACGAGGCGGCGGTCGAGACCGCCGAGGCGCTGGCGAACCTGCCGGGCGTCGAGGTGCTCAACGACACCTTCTTCAACGAATTCACCGTGCGCCTGCCGGTCCCGGCCGCACCTCTCGTCGAGAAGCTCGCCGCCGACGGCATCCTCGCCGGTGTTCCGGTGTCGCGCCTGCTGCCGGGCGCCGGCCTCGACGACCTGCTGATCGTCGCCGTCACCGAGACCGTCACCGCCGACGACCGCGCCGCGCTCGTCGCCGACATCTCCGCCGCGATCTGAGGAGAGACCCGATGCTCAACGACAAGGGCCGCCCCACCCGCCCCAACGCGCCGGAAACCGAGACGTCCGAGATGACCGCTTCCCCGACCTTCACCGGCAACCGTGGCCTCGACCAGGAAGAAGCGCTGATCTTCGAGATCGGCCGTGCCGAGACGACCGGGGTCGACCTGCCCGCGCCCAAGGGCACGAAGTCCCGCCTCGGCTCTCACGCCCGCAAGGCCGCGCCGAAGCTCCCGGGTCTCACCGAACCCGAGGCGGTGCGCCACTACGTCCGCCTGTCGCGCAAGAACTACGCGATCGACGCCGGGCTCTACCCGCTCGGCTCCTGCACCATGAAGCACAACCCGCGCCTCAACGAGAAGATGGCGCGGCTCCCCGGTTTCGCCGACATCCACCCGCTGCAGCCGACCTCGACGGTGCCCGGCGCGCTCGAGCTGATCGCCGAAGTCGGCCGCTGGCTCACCGAGGCGACCGGCATGAAGGCCGTCGCCATGTCGCCGAAGGCCGGCGCCCACGGCGAACTCGCCGGCATGGCGGCGATCAAGGCGGCGCTGCGCGCTCGCGGCGCGGACAAGCCGGTGGTGCTCGTCCCCGACAGCGCCCACGGCACCAACCCGGCGACCGCGGCGCTGCTCGGCATGGTGGTGAAGTCGGTGCCGGCGCGGCCCGACGGCACGGTGGGCGTCGCCGACGTCAAAGCGGCGATCGACGATCGCGTCGGCGCCATCATGCTGACCAACCCCAACACCTGCGGCATCTTCGAGCCCGAGGTCGCCGAGATCGCCGCCGCGATCCACGCCGCCGGCGGCTATTTCTACGGCGATGGCGCCAACTTCAACGCCATCGTCGGCAAGGTCCGGCCGGGCGACCTCGGCATCGACGCCATGCACATCAACCTGCACAAGACCTTCTCCACCCCCCACGGCGGTGGTGGTCCCGGTGCCGGTCCGGTGGTGCTGTCCGAGCGCCTCGCCCCCTTCGCTCCCTATCCCTTCGTGCGCATGGAGGGTGGCCGCGCCGTGCTGGTCGAGGACGAGACCGGGCTGGTGGCGGGCGAGCAGCCCTTCGGCCGCTTGACCGCCTTCCACGGCCAGATGGGCATGTTCACCCGCGCCTACGCCTACATGCTGTCGCACGGCTCGGACGGGTTGAAACAGGCTTCCGAAGACGCGGTGCTCTCGGCCAACTACCTGCGCGCCTGCCTGTCGGATCTGATGACGGTCGCTTTCCCCGATCACCCGTCGATGCACGAGGTGCTGTTCGACGATCGCTTCCTGGAGGGAACCGGGGTCACCACTCTCGACTTCGCCAAGGCGATGATCGACGAGGGTTATCACCCGATGACCATGTACTTCCCGCTGGTCGTCCACGGGGCGATGCTGATCGAGCCGACCGAGAGCGAGTCCAAGGCCTCGCTCGACCTCTTCGCCGCGACGCTGCGCGATCTCGTCCTGTCGGCCAAGAAGGGCGACACCGAACGCTTCACCCAGGCGCCGCGTTTCGCGCCCCGCCGCCGCCTCGACGAGACCCGCGCCGCCCGCGCCCCGAAGCTGCGCTGGGAGGCGCCGAAGCCGGTCGCCTGAGGCCGTCGAGGATCGGCGACGGCCCGACCGGGGACGCTCCGGGGCGCGGCACGAGAAGCCCCGCCCCGACTTCGGTCCTGCGCATCTCGATCCCCTGCGCCTCGGCCCTACGGGCGAAGCGCAGGGGCCGTTTGCTTCAGTTGCTATTGCAAATTAATCGCATTATGATCTTCGCGGTGTTCGGATCGTCACCGTCGTCGTCGGAAGCATCACCTCTCGAGTCGCCGACATGTGGAGGGGAGGGGCCACCGGCCGCCGTCCGTCTCGATCCGCGAGGAGATGACGCATGACCGCCGAAACCGCCCCGTCCCTGCCCGATCGTCGGGGAGCGCTCATCCGCCACATCCGCAGCCATCGACCGCAGGCGGTCGGGCTCACGCTGGCGATGGCGGCGGTCGTCGGCCTCATCCTTCTCTCCAACTGGCGCATCCTCACCGGTGAGCCGATCCCCGGCCTGGGTCTGGCGCTCGCCGGCGGTCTCGCCGCCTTCGCCGCCACCGCCCTCGGCGGCGTGCCGGCTCTGGCGGTGCGCGCCCTGCCGCAGAAGCTCGAGGACAGCCTGCTCGGCGCGGCGGCCGGCATGATGCTGGCGGCGAGCGCATTCTCGCTGATCCTGCCGGGCCTCGCGGCCTCGGAGAAGATCGTCGGCCACGGCGTCTTCTCCGCTCTGATCGTCGTCGTCGGCATGGCCTTCGGCGTGCTGCTGATGCTCGGCCTCGAGGCCTTCACCCCGCATCTCCACCCCGCCGCCGGGTCCTTCGGTCCCGGCGCCGAGCGCTGGAGCCGCATCTGGCTCTTCGTCTTCGCCATCACCCTGCACAACCTGCCGGAGGGCATGGCGATCGGCGTCGCCTTCTCCCATGCCGATCTCGGCGTCGGTGTGCCGCTGACCACCGCCATCGCGCTGCAGGACATGCCGGAAGGGCTGGCGGTGGCGCTCGCCCTGCGCGGCGGTGGCATGAAGCCGCTCGCCGCCGTGCTCGTCGCCGCGGCCAGCGGCTTCGTCGAGCCGCTCGGCGCGCTGGTCGGCATCGGGCTCACCGGCGGGCTGGCGATCGCCTACCCGATCGGCCTGGGGCTCGCCGCCGGCGCGATGATCTTCGTCGTCTCGCACGAGGTCATCCCCGAGACCCACCGCAACGGCCACCAGACCCCGGCCACCGTCGGCCTGATGTTCGGCTTCGCTCTGATGATGGTGCTCGACACCGCGCTCGGTTGAAGCCCTTCGGCCGAAGCCGCCGGCCGTTGAACGGGCGCGAAGAGGTCATATCTATCGGAAGTAGGAGGATTTCGCGCGAAGCCCCCGACGGTCGTGGCGATCGTCGGAACGCCGTGCTCGCGCTCCACCGCCGCGTCTCCCGAAGCGCGGCACCCACCCTCGAACCCGGAGTGACACATGAGCAAGAAATCGAAGATCGACATCGGCATCGACGAATCCGCCCGCAAGGCGATCGCCGACGGGCTCTCCGCCCTGCTCGCCGACAGCTACACCCTCTATCTGATGACCCACAACTTCCATTGGAACGTGACGGGTCCGATGTTCAACACGCTCCATCTGATGTTCATGGACCAGTACACCGAGCAGTGGAACGCCCTCGACCTGATCGCCGAGCGCATCCGCGCCCTCGGCTTCCCGGCGCCGGGCACCTACAAGGAGTTCGTCGCCCGCGCCTCGATCGAGGAAGTGGAGGGCGTGCCGAAGGCAACCGAGATGATCCGCCATCTGGTGAAGGCCCAGGAAGCCACCGCCCGCACCGCCCGCAAGCTCTTCAAGGTCGTCGACGAGGCCAACGATCAGCCGACGGCGGACCTCCTCACCCAGCGTCTCGACGTCCACGAGAAGACCGCCTGGATGCTGCGGAGCCTGCTCGAGGAGTGAGGAGTGAGGAGCGATCGGAGATCGTCACGGGCGATCTCCGACCAAGAGCTCCGGCGGACCTTTTCGAGCGACGAACGCCGGAGCGCGAGCGAAGGGCAGCAGCCGGTCACGGACGGAGATACCCCCTCCCACCATCGTCCCCGGCGAGCCCGTAGGGCGAGGGAAGGGGACCCATCTGCTGCGCGACCCGGCGAAAGGCGAGTGGATCCCCGTCCCCTCCGCGTCGCTTAGGCCGGGGATGACGGTCGCGGAGGCTCTGGAGGGCGACCGAGGATTCGTGGGCCGCGAGCGAAAGACGAAGGCCCGCCGGATCGCTCCGGCGGGCTTCATCGTCTCGTCCCCGCGCCGGGGCGAGGCGAGGGCGGGCGTAGTAGCCGGGTGTTACCTCGCCGTCGTCGTTTCGTCCGATCCTGCCGCACGACCCCCGGGGCTCGCCGCGACGCCGCGCGAGCCGACGAAAGAGGGGCATCCAGGGAGGAAACGACATGTCCAAGAAGATCCTGATGCTCGTCGGCGACTTCGTCGAGGATTACGAGGCGATGGTGCCGTTCCAGACGCTCCTCGCAGTCGGCCATCGTGTCGACACCGTCTGCCCGGGCAAGAACCCCGGCGATGCCGTCGCCACCTCGATCCACGACTTCGAAGGTCACCAGACCTATTCCGAGAAGCGCGGCCACAATTTCGCGATCAACGCCGCCTTCCCGGCCTCCGCCGCGAGCTACGACGCCCTCGTCATCCCCGGCGGCCGGGCGCCGGAGTACCTCCGTCTCGACGCCGCCGTGATCGCGCTGGTCAAGGAGTTCGCCGCGAGCGGTAAACCGATCGCCGCCATCTGCCACGGCGCCCAGATCCTCGCCGCCGCCGACGTCCTCGCCGGACGCACGGCGTCGGCCTATCCGGCCTGTGCGCCGGAGGTTCGCTCGGCCGGCGGAACCTATGCCGACATCCCCATCGACGGCGCGTTCACCGATGGTAATCTGGTGACGGCGCCCGCCTGGCCCGCCCATCCCGCGTGGATGGCGCAGTTCCTGGCGGTTCTCGGCACGCGGATCACCCACGCCTGAGCCGCCCACGGGCGCCACGACCGAGCGTCGGGTCTCGCGATCTTCCTCGGACCGTCCTCGGGACGGTCCGAGGTGGCGAGGGGCGACGCATCCTGGGAGGGAGGTCCAATCCCGTGTGCCACGTCTTCGCGTCCACCGATCCGGAACTCTTCGAACCACAGACACGCTCGGTGCGCATCGCCGGCGTCGTCACCAGCCTGCGGCTCGAGACCGCCTTCTGGCGCATCGTCGACGACATCGCCCGCGCCTCGGACATGACCACCGGGCGCTTCCTCTCCTCGCTCTACGACGAGGTGGTGGAGTTGCGCGGCGAGGTCGGCAACTTCGCCTCGTTGTTGCGCGTCGTCGCGCTCCGATGGGTGTCCGGCGAGGTCACCGGCGTCCCCCAACCGAGCCTCTTCGCCGCCGCGACCGAACCGGCACGGCGGACGGCCGACGCCTGAGCGGACCCTCGGCGACGGCGGTTCCGGAGGCGAACGTTCATTTTCCCCTACGAATTGCCGCCGCCGGAGGATGACGGCTCATGGTTCGATCGGCTTCACCGGCATTTCCGGATCCGCACGACGGCGCCGCCGGAGGATGACGGCAATCCGGTTCACGGCGGCGCGCGACGCGTGCCCCTCCCTTCTCCCCTTGCGGGAGAAGGTGGCCCGTAGGGCCGGATGAGGGGATCTGCCTCTCGGCACGGTAGAAACTCCCGGCTTCCCCCCGCGCGCCGTCGCGCGCACCCCCTCATCCGCCCTTCGGGCACCTTCTCCCGCGAGGGGAGAAGGGGAGGCTCCGCGCCGGTGGCGAGCCCGCCGACGACGGGGACGAGAAGCCGAGGCGACGCGCCCTCCGTGTCCGCAGTCGAGGCCAATTCGAGGTTCGTGCGATCCGGCGGGAGAACGGACCCTTCGCTCCGGACTCCGCCGTCGTCCCCGGCGAGCGAAGCGAGGGAAGGGGACCCATCGGCCTCTCGACCCGCTGAAAAGCCGATGGATCCCGTTCCCCGCCGCTTCGCGTCGGCCGGAGGATGACGGCTCATGGTTCGATCGGCTTCACCGGCATTTCCGGATCCGCACGACGGCGCCGCCGGCCGTCACGAGGTCTCGTGTCGGCGATAGGGATGGGTGCTCTGCCGGAACGCGAAACGCCCCGAGGTGTCCCTCGAGGCGCTCGCAGCATGCATGTTTCATGCGTTTTTGTGCTTGTCAGCCGATCCGCGAGAAGTCGGCGACGGCGTGGCAGGCGGCGCGGATCTGCGTCAAGAGCTTCAGCCGGTTCTCGCGCACCGCCGCATCGGGCGCGTTGACCAGGATCGCCTCGAAGAAGGCGTCGACCGGCGCGCGCAGGCTCGCCAGCGCCGACATCGCGCCGGCGAAGTCTTCCGCGGCGACCGAGGCCGAAGCGGCGGCTCGCGCCGTGGCGACGGCGGCGGCCAGCGCCTTCTCGGCCGGTTCGGCCAAGAGCGCCGCGTCGGGCTCGCCGTCGAACGTCTTGCCGTCCTTCTTCTCCTCCGCCTTGAGGATGTTGGCGGCGCGGGTGTAGCCGGCGAGCAGAGCCTTGCCGTCCTCGCTGCCGAGGAAGCCGGCGAGCGCCTCGACCCGCTTCACCACCAGCACGAGATCGTCCTGCGACCCGAGCGCGAAGACCGCGTCGACCAGATCAAAGCGCGCGCCGGCGTCACGCAGCTGTACCTTGAGGCGATCGGCAAAGAAGCCGAGGAGGTCGGCGCTTCGAGATAGCTCCCAATCCTGAGGGGGAACCATCTTATTGTCGCCTCCAAGCAATTCGGATGCGCTCTTTGAAAGCGCAACTAATTGCTGAACTTCTTCAGTCTTATAAATGTTCACTGCGGTTTCAAGAGATGCATTCATATCCGCCTTTAGCGCGGACTCAAGCTGGTCCGACATGATCTTTCGACCAGCGAATACCAGTATTTCCCTCAAAGGAAGCCGCACCCCGTTCTCGGTGAGGATACGGATGACGCCCAGCGCCGCGCGGCGCAGCGCGAAGGGGTCCTTCGAGCCGGTCGGCTTCTCGTCCACCGCCCAGAAGCCGACGAGTACGTCGAGCTTGTCGGCGAGCGCCACGGCGATCGACACCGGCTCGATCGGCACCCGGTCCGACGGGCCCTGCGGCTTGTAGTGATCCTCGATCGCCTGGGCGACGGCCGGATCCTCGCCCTGCGCCAGCGCATAGGTACGACCCATCAGGCCCTGCACCTCGGGGAACTCGCCGACGACTTCCGTCATCAGATCCGCCTTGGCCAGCGTCGCGGCGCGCGCCGCCTTGTCGGGATCGGCACCGACGAGGGGGGCCAGCTCGCGGGCGAGGCGGACGATCCGGTCGATGCGCGCGCCCTGTGTGCCGAGCTTCTCGTGGAAGACGACGTTGAGCGCCCTGAGCTTGGCGAGGCGTTGATCGAGCGGCTTGCCGGCCGACTTGTAGTCCGGCAGGTCGGCGAGATCGGTGTGGAAGAAGTGGCGGGCGTCGGAGAGGCGGGCGCGGATGACCCGGCCGTTGCCGGCGACGATCTTCTGGCCGCCGTCCTTGGCCTCGAGGTTGGAGACCAGCAGGAACTTGTTGGCGAGCTTCTGGTCGACGTGGTGCGAGCGCAGCACGAAACACTTCTGGTTCGCCCGGATGGTGGCGCGGATCACCTCCGCCGGCACCTCGAGGAACTCCTCCTCGAACGAGCCCATCAGCGTCACCGGCCATTCGACGAGGCCCGCGACCTCCTCGAGCAGCCCCTCGTCGTGGACGAGTTCGAGGCCCGAGGCGAAGGCCGCGGTCTTGGCGTCCTCGAGGATGATGTGCCTGCGTCGCTCCGGATCGAGCACGACCTTGGCATTTTGAAGCTTCTGGTCGTAGTCGTCGAAGCGCTTCACCGAGAAGGCGGCCGGCGCCATGAAGCGATGGCCGCGGGTGATGTTGGAGGCATGGATGCCGTCGACCTCGAAGGGAACGATCTCCGGCTCTTCGGTCTCGGTGCCGAAGGTGCAGACGATCGAATGCAGCGGCCGCACCCAGCGCAGGGTGCCGGTGCCCCAGCGCTGCGACTTCGGCCAGGGAAAGGCGCGGATGGTGGCGGGCACCAGCTCCGACAGCACGTCGACGGTCCTGCGGCCCGGACGCGAGATCTTGGCGACGTAGTAGTCGCCCTTCTTGTCGGAAACGACGGTCGCCTGATCGAGCGAGGCGAGGCCGGCGCCCTCGAGGAAGCCCTGGAGGGCGCGTTCCGGCGCGCCGACGCGCGGCCCCTTCTTCTCCTCGTGGACGTCCATGCCCTTGGGCGGCACGCCGACGACATGGAGAGCGAGCCGACGCGGGGTCGCATAGGCCTTCGCCGCTTCATAGGTGATACCGGCCGCCACCAGCCCGTCGGTGATCATCTTCTTCAGATCCTCCGATGCCTTGCGCTGCATGCGGGCGGGGATCTCTTCGGAAAAGAGTTCGAGAAGCAGTTCGGGCATGGGCGGGCTCGGAAGGTCCAACGATTTCGTCGGCCCTTTCGATAGGTCGGCGAGAGCCCCCTGTCGAGAGACAAAACGTACGACCGCCGCTCCTGGTCGAGCGGCGGTCGCCGGATTTCTCGTCGTTCGATTGGCGGTATGGCGTCGTCGTCCGCCCGCTCACAGCGCCTTGTGCGAGCCGTCGCAGAGCTGCGGCGTCTTGGAGTGCTTGCAGCCGCAGAAGAAGGCCTTGCCGTCCTTCTCGGCGACGTACTTCACCGGGGTGAAGCCGGAGCCCTTGTGCGAGCCGTCGCAGAACGGCTGGTTCTTCGACTGCCCGCAGGAGCACCAGAAATAGGACTCGCCGGCCTTCACCTCGACGGGATAGGGCGCCTTCTGCGCGATCACGGGTTCGCTCATGGGAAATCTCCTCCTCTCGACGGCCGACCGGCCGTGTCGGCGTGGAGATTAGAGGTGTTCGAAAGCACTTTGTAGGGGTAACCCCTTACGTCACCGGAAACGCATCGTTCGATGACGGTGAACGTCGGAGGCATACGAGAGTGCCGTAGGGCGGAACAGGCGAAGCCGGTTTCAGCCCGACCCCGTCTTCACGCCGCACCGCCGCCGTCGGTCGCCAGCCAGGCCTTGCCGCAGGCCTTGGCCAGTTCGCGGACGCGAAGGATGTAGTTCTGCCGCTCGGTGACCGAGATGACGCCGCGCGCGTCGAGCAGATTGAAGACGTGGGACGCCTTGATGCACTGGTCGTAGGCCGGCAGCGCCATCAGGTGACGCTTCTCTTCCGGGCTCTCCCAGCCGGCGGCGACGTACTTCTGCGCCGCGTTCGCCGCCATCTCGAACTGTTTGAACAGCATGTCGGTGTCGGCGTGCTCGAAGTTGTGGCGCGAGTACTCCTGCTCCGCCTGGAGGAAGACGTCGCCGTAGGTGACCTTGTCGTGGCCGTCGCGGCCGTTGAAGTTGAGGTCGTAGACGTTGTCGACGCCCTGGACGTACATCGCCAGACGCTCGAGGCCGTAGGTCAGTTCACCGGCCACCGGCGAACACTCGAAGCCGGCGACCTGCTGGAAGTAGGTGAACTGGCTCACCTCCATGCCGTCGCACCAGCACTCCCAGCCGAGACCCCAGGCGCCGAGCGTCGGGCTCTCCCAGTCGTCCTCGACGAAGCGGATGTCGTGGGTCTTGGGGTCGATGCCGATGGCGTAGAGGCTCTTCAGGTAGAGGTCCTGGAGATCGGCCGGCGACGGCTTCAGGATCACCTGGAACTGGTAGTAGTGCTGGAGCCGGTTGGGATTCTCGCCGTAGCGCCCGTCCTTCGGCCGCCGCGACGGCTGGACGTAGGCGGCGTTCCACGGCTTCGGACCGAGGGCGCGCAGGGTGGTCGCCGGATGGAAGGTGCCGGCGCCGACCTCCATGTCGTAGGGCTGCAGCACCACGCAACCGTAGTCGGCCCAGAAGCGCTGGAGGGTGAGGATCAGCCCCTGGAAGGAGCGATCGGGGCGCATGTGGGCGGGGGTCGCGGGGTCGATCATGGCGAGGCTCGAGCGTTGAAAATCGTGCCGGACCCTAGCCATGGGGCCGCCGCGGGTCAACGGCCGCGACGCGAGCCCGGACCGCATCCCCGCTCGATCCTCGCCTCAGATCTTCGCCGCCAGCGCGGCGAGCGCGATGCCGGCCGGCAGTGCCTGGACGAAGAGGATGCGCCGGCTCGCCGTCGCAGCGCCGTAGAGCCCGGCGACGAGCACGCAGACGAGGAAGAAGGCGACGGTCGGCCGCCCGGCGGCGCCCTGGGCGACGCCCCATACGAGGCCGGCGGCGAGGAAGCCGTTGTAGAGCCCCTGGTTGGCGGCGAGCACCTTCGTCGCCGCGGCGAATTCCTCGGTGGTGCCGAAGGACTTCCTGACCCGCGGCGTCTCCCACAGGAACATCTCCATCACCAGGATCCAGACGTGGAGCGCGGCGATGGCGAGGGCGAGGATCGTGGCGATCATCGGCGTCGGGGCCTCCGGCGGACCGTATCCCTTGGCCGCGCACCCACTGTGGCGGTTCGCGCCGAAGTCGGCAATCGGGCGCGGCTTCGACCGCCCGGAACTTTTTTCGTCGTGCGGCGATTTTTCTTTGAACCGGTCGTCGGGCTGCCGCGACCCACGATCGAGAGGCGGGAAACTCCCCGCCCGGAGGATCGAAGAAGGAGAGCCCCCATGTCGACCATCAGCCGCGCTCATCGCATCCAGCTCACCATCGCCGCCGCTTCCCTCGCGGTCGCCCTCGTCGGCGGCATCGCCTCCGCCTTCGCCCAGACCGCCGGTGGCGGCAACGGCGGCCCGGCCGGTGGCTCGAGCCCCGGCAACGGCTCGAGTGGCAGCAGCGCCGTCCTCGTCTACGGTCTGCCCGGCAACTGCCCGCCGACCATCGCCTGTGGCCCGGGTCGCCCTCATCGTCCGCTGCCCGTCCGTGTCAAGCGCTACGATCCCTGCGGCGACTTCCAGCCCGGCAGCCGGCTCTACAACCAGTGCCGCAAGGAACTGTGATCCCGCGGTGCGAGAGAGCCTCGAGTGACGCGCGGTTCGTGGTCGCCCCGGCGACTGCGGGCCGCGACGTCCGTTCCGGTCCGGGCGCGCCCGATCGTGCGGCACATCGTCCTCCCGCCGTGAGCCGTCGATCGCCGACATGATCTGAAAAGATGCATCGACATCGCCATGAATGCCGATGGACCGGCGGTGGTTCAGCCTCGGTTCAGCCGTGCGTGTTAAAATTTCCAAACATGAAGATCTCCCTCCGAAGACGTGAAAAGGAGGATGCCATGTTCTTCAGGTCGAGCATTCTCACAGGCGCGGCGCTCGCCACGGCGCTCGTGCTCGCATCGACGGGCGCGGCTCTCGCCCAGGCCGCCGGTCGCGGTGGGGGCGGTGGCGCGTCGTCCGAGGGATCGGACGAAACCAGGGTTCTGACCTACGGCCTGCCGGGCAACTGCCCGCCGACGGTCGCCGGATGCGGCGAGGTCCGGAGGCCCAAGCCGGTGATCACGAAGAAGAGGTACGATCCGTGCGGCGATTTCGCCGAAGGGTCGGCCGCCTATCGCGAATGCAAGCGCAAGAAGTGATCGCCATCATCCGGCGCGCGGATCGCGGCCACATTCGGCGGCGATCCGCGCGCCGATCGCGTCCGCCAGTCGCGCCACCGTCGGATGATCGGTCGGGTAACGCCGCCGGTCGAGGCCGGCGATCGGCGCGACGAGCCGCACCGAATTGGTGACGAACAGCGCCTGCGTCGCCGCGAATTCGAGCGGCGCCAGCGACATCTCCTTGGTGCGCAGGCCGAGTTCGCGCGCCGTCTCGAGTACGACGGCGCGGATCGTCCCGTCGAGGATGCCGTCGTCCGGCTGCGGCGTGAGGATCACGTCACCGTCGACGGCGAAGACGTTGCCGGTCGTCGAACAGGCGACCGCACCGCGCATGTTGAAGAGCAGGGCGTCGTCGGCGCCCTTCGCCTCCGCCTCGGCGAGGGCCGCCCCGGCGTCGACGTAACCGAGCGTCTTGTGGCGCGAGGTGGGTGAGGTCTCGTTGCGGCGGATGGTCGAGGTGACGAGGCGCAACGGCCGCATCACGGTCTCTTTCGGCCAGGCCGCATGGGTGGCCAGCACCGTCGGTCGGGCGACGTCCGGCCGTCGCGCCCCTCGCGCCCCGGGGCCACGGGTCAGCGTCAGGCGGACCACCGCTTCACCCCGAGGCAACGTCCCGACGAGGAGGTCGAGATCGGTCTCCAGCCGCGCCCGGTCGATCGGGATCGCCAGCGCCGCCGCCCCGGCGATCATCCGGCCGAGATGCGCGTCGCGGCGGAAGACGCGGCCGTCGACCGCGAGCATGGTCTCGAACAGCCCGTCGGCGAGCGTCAGACCGCGATCCGAGACGTCGAACAGGACCTTCTCGCTCTCCTCGAGCCGTCCATCGATGACGATCATGCCGTTTTCCTCTCGTTGGCATCGAAGGCGCGGGCGATCGCCAGGAAGTTGTCGAAGAGCGCCGCCCCCTGTGGGGTCAGCACCGATTCCGGGTGGAATTGGACGCCGTGGGTCGGATGGACGCGGTGACGGAGCCCCATGATCTCGCCCGCTTCGCTGCGGGCGGTGACGATCAGATCCGGTGCGTCGTCGACCTCGACGATCAACGAATGATAGCGCCCGACCGTCGTCGGTCGAGGCAACTTCGCGAAGAGGCCGTCGCCGTCGTGGTCGATCGGCGAGGCGCGTCCGTGCATCGGTTCGCGGGCGCGCGCGATGCGGCCGCCGAAGACCTCGCCGATCGCCTGATGGCCGAGGCAGATGCCGAGGATCGGCACCCGCCCCGAGAAGCGGCGGATCAGCGCTTCGGACACGCCCGCCTCACGCGGCCGGCCGGGGCCGGGCGAGATCACCAGGGCCCGCGGGGCGAGGCGTTCGACCTCGTCGACGGTGATCGCGTCATTGCGCACCTCCACCGTCGAGGCGCCGAGATTGCGGAAGTAACGGCCGATGTTGGCGACGAAACTGTCGTAGTTGTCGAGGACGAGGATCACGCCGCCGCCTCCCGCCGACCGGCTTCCGGGAGCGTCCCGGTCGCCGTCGTCTCGCTGGACGCGGCGACGAGGATACGGGCCGCCTTGGTCAGCGTCTCCTCGTATTCCGCCGAAGGCTCCGACAGGGCGGTGATGCCGCCGCCGACCGAGAAGGTCGCCTCGCCGGCGCGGAAGATCACGGTGCGGATGGCGATGTCGAGGTCCATGGCGCCATCGTGGCCGATCCAGCCGATCGAGCCGCAATAGACGCCGCGGCCGTGGCCCTCGAGCGCGGTGATGATCTCCTGCGCCCGGATCTTCGGCGCTCCGGTGATCGAGCCGCCGGGGAAGGCCGCCGCCAGCGCGTCGATCGCGTCGCGCCCCTCGGCCAACCGTCCGGTCACCACCGACACCAGATGGTGGAGGCCGGCATAGCTCTCGATGCCGCACAGCACCGGCACCTCGATCGATGCGTCGTCGCAGACCTTCGACAGGTCGTTGCGCATCAGATCGACGATCATGACGTTCTCGGCTCGATCCTTCTCGCTGGCGACGAGCCGCGCCGCGGCGAGGGCGTCCTCCGTCGGGTCGTCGGACCGGCGCGCCGTCCCCTTGATCGGGCGGGCTTCGATGCGCCCGCCGCGCAGCTCGAGGAAGCGCTCCGGCGACGACGAGGCGACGCGGAGCTCGTCGAAATCGAGATAGGCGGAGAACGGCGCCGGGTTCGCCGTCCGCAGCCGCCCGTGGAAGGCGAGGGCGTCGAACCCCTCGGGCAGCGGCGCGGCGAAGCGTTGCGCCAGATTGACCTGGAACACATCGCCGGCGAGCACGTGCTCGATCGCCGCCGCCACCCGCGCTTCGTGCGTCTCCCGGGGGATCGTCGGGCGGAAATCGAGCCGCGTCACCGAGCCGGTGCGATGTTCGGCCGACCGCTCCAGGCGCATCAGGAAGACGTCCATCCGAGCCTGCGCCCGCCGACGGCGTGCTTCCGGCGTCGTCTCCGGCCGCCCGCTGGAGATCAGCCGGGCGCGGTTCTCCGTGTGGTCGAAGGCGAGCACCACGTCGTAGACGCCGAAGATCGCCTCCGCCACCGGCTCGCTCTCCGCCGGCTCCGGCAACCGTTCGAGCCGGCGACCGAAATCGTAGCCGATATAGCCGATCGCTCCGCCTGCGAACGGCGGTGGATCGGCGATCGCGTCGGCGAGGTCTTCGAAGGCGAGAAGCGCGCGCAATTCGTCCAGCGGCGCGCCGGGGAGTTCGACGCCGTCGCGGAAGGCGCGGCCGTTGCGCACGCCGAAGGTCGTCCACGGATCGGCGGCGACGAAGGACCATCGGCCGAGGCGGGCGTGTTCGCCGAGCGCCTCGGGCCGCATGGAACTGTCGAGGAAGACGAGGCCCGGCAGATCCGCGAGGCGGCGGGCCGCCTCGAACGCATCGAGCGGGGCGAGGTCACGGACGATCATCGACGGATCGACCGGGTGGGATCAGCGCTCGGGTCGATAGACGCCGTCGGCGCCGCGCACCAGTCGCGCCGTCGTATCGCGCTCGGGCGAGACGCGCACCTCGGCGAGACGTGCCGAGACCCGGGTCATCTCGCGGCGGAGCACCCGATAGGCGGTGTAGGCCGCCGCACCGGCGGCGGCGACCAGCAGGAACTGCGGCATGAACCCTCCCTTCCCGGCGGTGATCGGCACCACTCCGGTCTCACCCTCTCATCGATACGACGAGATGGGGTCGACGGGAACCGTTGTCGAGAGCGGTCTCGCCGTCGTGATGCGAGGATCCTGACGAAGGATCGCGGCAGGAGCGAGGCGCTCCGGCGCCGCCACCTCGTCTCAGTGGCCGGCGTAGGCGCGAGCCGCGGCATGCGGCGCCGGCGGCGACGAGTGGTTCTCCTGCGTCTTGACGAGGAGTGCCCGCAACTCGTCGGCGACGCTCGGCTTGGCCGAGCCCGACGCCTGGGGTGCGGACGCCGCGGCCGATCCGGTCGCGGCCGACGCGATGCTCTCCTCCGAGACCGCTGCGGCGGACGTTTCGCGTGCCGCCGCTTCCGGGCGGATGTAGGAGAAGGACGATCCGATCGAGGTGATGGTCATGAGTCTCCCCGGAAGTTCTGTCGGGATCGGGTGAGAATCTTCCCGATCGTGCGAAAATGCGCCGGAAGTCTCGAGATTGCTTTAGCCGGAAACTTCGAATTGGAACGATCTCGCCGATATCGGCCGTGGCGGCGTGGCCGTGGACCTCGGAATACCGGGATGTTCCGCCGCATCTCTTCCCATCTCCGATATTCGTGAAGCGGAGGGGGCGATGATCTTCGCTGTCGCTCCGAGTCTCCGCGCAGATCTCGCGACGAGGTATTTGATATTCATGTTCCGAGAAAGATATTGAAAATCAACATCACGAATGTATTCGTATTGATATAGTATTGAAATTACTCGGAGCGGTACCCATATATCACATGTCCTCCCGAGCGACTGCCGAAGTATCGGCGGCCGGAGGGGAAAGGAGGTTGTCATGTTCAAACTGCTCAGGAAGACAGGCATGACGACTCTCGCTCTCACGACGCTTCTGCTGAGCGGCGTCGCCTATGCGGACAGCGCCGTCATCGTCTATGGCACGCCGGGCAACTGCCCGGTCGGCGAGGTCTGCACCGTGCCGAAGACCAAACTCTTCCTGACCGATCATGACCACGACACCGCGCTCACCGCCGAAGTCGCGCCCGTCGACGACGGTAACGGCTACGGTGGTGGCCATGGCTACGGCTACGGCGGGCCCGGTCGACACGGGTATCGTTGGGCCACGGCGGGACCGCACGGTCATGCCTACGGCGAGGACGGACAACACGGCTACGGCTACGCCGGTGGCCACGGTGAAGGTGGCTTCGGTGGTAGCGGCGGTGGCGGAGGTCACGGCAAGTAGCAACTCGTCGAACGGCGAGATGCCGCTGTGACGTCGAAGACCGAGGGCCGGGGCGATCCCGGCCCTTCTTCCGTTGGCATCGACGCGGCGGTCGCGGTCGAGGCGGCGCGCTCATACCATCGGCCATTGGAAATGGCCGATGGTATTCCTGACGCGAATTTTTCATGCCTCTGACGCAAATGAGAAATTCGCGTGTGTTCAGGCGGGTGCGTCGGCACCTTCGGGCTTTGGTATCAGTCTGCGCCGGATCTCCAGGAGATCGCGCCAAGCCAATCGCTTGTGGATCGGTTGGCGCAACAGATAGGCGGGATGCAGGGTCGGCATGGCGGCGATGCCGCGATGTCCGGTCTCGTAGGTCATCCAACGGCCGCGCAGACGCAGAATACCCTCGCCGGTGCCGGTGAGCGCCGCCGCCGCCGCCCCGCCGAGAAAGACCAGCACGTCCGGGTCGACCAGTTCGATCTGCCGAGCGATGAACGGCTTGCAGATCTCGGTCTCCTGCGGCGTCGGCGTGCGGTTGCCCGGCGGCCGCCACGGCACCACGTTGGCGATGTAGACCGAGCTCCGGTCGAGCCCGATCGCCGCCAGCATGCGATCGAGGAGCCGCCCCGAGCGGCCGACGAAGGGCAGGCCCTGTTCATCCTCCTCGCGCCCCGGCGCCTCGCCGACCAGCATCAGGCGCGCCTGCGGGTCGCCGTCGGCGAAGACCAGCCGCTTGGCGGTGGTTCTCAGGTTGCAGCCGTCGAAGGCGGTAAGCGCCGAGCGCAGGTCGTCGAGCGTCGCGGCGCCGCGCGCCGCCTCGCGCGCCGCTCCGACCGCCGCATCGCCCGGCACCGCGGCTCCGATCGTCGCCCGCGCCACCGGCTGCGGCGGCGGCTCGAAACGAGGGCGCTCCGGTGGTGTCTCCACCCGGCGCGCCGGCGTGCCGCGTACCTCGCCGCTCGGACGCGGGGTGGGGCGGTCCGGGCTCGCATCGACCTCGAAGGGCGGCCCGAGAGCCGTCGCCTCCGCCCCGGTCGGTTTCGCCGATGCCGCCTCGCGTCCGCGCGCCTGCCGTTCCTCCGCCTCGCGCATCGATTCGAGGAAGCGGTCGACCGGCTCGTCACCGAGCCCGACGTCGACGCCGGCGGCCACGTACCAGTCGAGGAGGGCGGTCAGTTCATCGATCTGCACGGACATGCGGCATCATGACCTATACGACACTTTATTCCACCTTGGCGGAAGGTGCGAAAGCGTCTAAGTGGTGCTGTGCAACATAGCGATGGGCGCCCTTTCTGGCGAGACCGAAGCGTGTTCTCCCGTCGCATCGGCGGTGCGAACCGGTTCGCAGGCCAAGTCGGTGGGGCGACGGGCCGCAGAGCGCGGCGCGGCCGATCGGCCGGCATGACGAGGAGTTCGACGGCATGAGCGAGGCAGCGGTGCTTCCCGAGCGCGATGCGATGGAATTCGACGTGGTGATCGTCGGTGCCGGTCCCGCGGGCCTGTGCGCCGCCATCCGTCTGAAGGAGATCGCCGCCGAGACGGGCCGGGAGATCTCGGTCGTGGTGTTGGAGAAGGGCTCCGAGGTCGGTGCCCACATCCTCTCCGGCGCCATCGTCGACCCGATCGCCATCGACAAGATCTTCCCCGATTGGCGCGACGACCCGACCCATCCGTTCAAGACGCCGGTCACCAACGACCACTTCCAGGTCCTCGGCCCCGCCGGCGCCATCACCCTGCCGAACTTCATGATGCCCAAGCTCATGAACAACCACGGCAACTACATCGTCTCCCTCGGCAACGTCTGCCGCTGGCTCGCGGCAAAAGCGGAAGGGCTCGGCGTCGAGATCTACCCGGGCTTCGCCGCCTCCGAGATCCTCTACGACGATGCGGGCAACGTGATCGGCGTCGCCACCGGCGACATGGGTGTCGGCCGCGACGGCGAACCCAAGGACAGCTTCACCCGCGGCATGGCGTTGCTCGCCAAGTACACCCTGATCGGTGAAGGCGTGCGCGGTTCGCTCGCCAAGCAATTGATCTCTCGGTACAAGCTCGACGAGGACTGCGACGTGCCGAAGTTCGGCATCGGCATCAAGGAGCTGTGGCAGGTCGATCCGAAGAAGCACAAGCCGGGCTCGGTGCGCCATTCTTTCGGCTGGCCGCTCGACCTCAAGACCGGCGGTGGTTCGTTCCTCTATCACATGGAGGACAATCAGGTCGTCGTCGGCTTCGTGGTGCATCTCAACTACGAGAACCCGTACCTGTCGCCCTTCGAGGAGTTCCAGCGCTTCAAGACCCATCCGGCGATCCGCGACGTCTTCGAAGGCGGCAAGCGCCTCGCCTACGGCGCGCGGGCCATCACGGAAGGTGGGTACCAGTCGGTGCCGAAGTTGACCTTCCCGGGCGGCGCGCTGATCGGCTGCTCGGCCGGTTTCGTCAACGTGCCGCGCATCAAGGGCAGCCACAACGCCATGCTCTCCGGCGAACTGGCGGCCGAAGTGATCGCCGATTGCCTCGCCGCCGGCCGCGCCCACGACGAGCCGATCGAATACGAGACCGGCTGGCGCAAGAGCCTCGTCGGCAAGGATCTGGTGAAGGTCCGCAACGTCAAGCCGCTGTGGTCGAAGCTCGGCACCGTCCTCGGCGTCGCCCTCGGCGGCCTCGACATGTGGACCAACGAGCTCTTCGGCTTCTCCTTCTTCGGCACGCTGAAGCACGGCAAGTCGGACGCCAAGTCGCTCAAACCCGCCGACCGGTGCAAGCCGATCGTCTATCCCAAGCCCGACGGCAAGATCTCCTTCGACCGTCTCTCCTCGGTGTTCCTGTCGAACACCAACCACGAGGAGGA
>CALBKH010000002.1 GCA_937892955.1 uncultured Alphaproteobacteria bacterium | reverse complement strand
GGCTATCTCGCTCGAATCCTCAACGCCTGACCGTTAACCCGGATTCAGGGCCGTGTGATGGCACAGCGTCTCTCCCGATCCGCCGTTCTAGCAGGGAACGCGGTGCGGCCCAACCGCAGCGCCATCGGGGAATTGAACTGAGGCGCATTTGGCGGATCAGTTCAATATGATGGGCAAGCCGCAATAGGTCTCATTAGGAGGGCCTGCGAGGCAAGCAATCAGCAGGCTCTCGGCGCACGTAAAGGATGTGGCACCATTGTCGCGAAAAGCACTCGCCACCACCGGAAGCGATCGCTACATAGGTCAGCCGGCGACGTTTGGGGGCATTGCAAAAACAGAAACAAAAATTTTCAAATAAAAACATATCGTTATGTGCACAATTCGATGCCCTTCCGCGCACAAGTTTTCTTCAATGAAATCAATATCTTAGAAAGATGGCCGATTTTGAATTCGGCTTCGCGCGCCGTTCTTTCGGCACGCGGTCGGCACCACCGACGCGTTCATAACGATGGGTCGGGGTTCGGATCCCTTCCGAGAGCGACGTGTCGGCGATCGGGGCGATGTTCTCGCCGGTGCGGTCTCGACGATCGTCGGAATGCGGAAGCGGCGGCCATCGGTCGGCCGATCCGAGACGAAGTCGAGGCTCCGCCGCCGTTTTGCACCCGCCGGACGGTCGAGGTCGAAGACCGCCGGTTTCCCATGACGGGTCGGGCGAGCGTCGGCCCGGTCCGGGCGGACGGTGTCGCCGGAGATCGTGTCCGGGGCGGTCCGGGTCGACCGCGAGCGCTCGCCGCGGACCGGCGAAGGGTCTTCCGGTCGTACGCCGGGCGGAACGTCGCGGCTCGGCACGACGGGTCCGCTCGGCGCGCCTTCGTCAGCCGCCGAAGCCGAAGCCCTTGGGCATGTCGTCGAGCTTGATGCCGAAGGTGCCGAGGCTGTTGACGATCCAGGTCTGGTTGTTGCCGATGCGGCGATTGTAGTCGGCCCAGGCCGAGACGAAGGCCTTGAAGTTGGCATCGGCATTCTGGTTGATCGCCACCACCGACGGCGTCGACAGAACCGGGGTCGGCACCTTGACCGTCCCGAGGGTCGCGACCTTCTTGGTCATGACGAGGCCGTTCAGCATGGTGTTGACGAGACCGTCCGCTTTGCCGCCGGCGACCGCGACGATCGCCTCGTCACGAGTCTTGAAGCGCAGGATGTTGGCCTTGGGCAGATACTGCTGGGTGATCAGGTCCTGCGACGAGCCCATGTCGACCGAGAAGGTGTACTTCGAGTCGTTGAGCTGGGCCCAGCTCATCCCCTCGAGCTCCGGCTTCGGCGAGACGATGACGAAGCTGTTGAAGTAGGTCGGGTTGGAGAAGGACACCGACAGCGCCCGCTGCGGCGTGGCGGTGATGCCGAAGGCGACGTCGACCTTGCCGCTCTGCACGTCGAGGATCGAGTTGGCCCAGGAACTCTCGACCACCTCGAGCTTGACGCCGAGGGTCTTGGCGACGTCGCGCGCCATCTCGATGGCGAAGCCGCGCCACTCGCCGGTGCGCGGATCCTTGTTGAAATAGGGGTCCTCGTTGAGGATGCCGGGAATCTTCAGCACGCCACGGGCGCGGATCTGGTCGACGGTGCCGTCGGCATGGGCGGCGGTCGCGCCCAGCGAAGCGACCACGGCGACGGCCCCGAGGATCTTCTTCCACCAACTCATGTCCCGCTCTCCCTCTCTACGGATCCGTGTCGATCTCGACGTGATCCTGACGAGAAGTGTCGAGTGCGTCCGAGCCGGGAACAATGCTAGAAAGCCGGGGTGTCCTATCCCATTTCTTGTAGGAACACGCGGTCAGCCGGGGTCGTTCACGTCCCCCGATGGCGGTCGCAGCACGCTACCCACCAGACGTCGCCGGCAGATCTCGGAGAGGTCGCGGACGTAGGGGTTTGCGGTGAGATAGCCGGCACAGCCGAAATAGACGCGGATCTCCGGCAGGTTCTCGAGTGGAACCGCGGCGATACGCTCGTCGTGCGCGCCGACGCACCAGGACGGAATGATGGCGAAGCCCAGCCCCTCCTCGACGCAGCGCCGGATGTTCGAGCTGCCGGAGGCGGAGATCGACGGAGAGATGGTCTCACCGGTCTGACCGAGGAAGTTCATGGCGTGGTTGCGCAGGGTCTGGCCCGGCTCGAAGGTGACGAGCGGCCGGCCGATCGCCCAGGACGGGATGTCGTCCGGTGCCGGCGACGGCCCCCAGGACCGGGGATGCACGAGGCTCAGCCGATAGGTGCCGAGCAATTGCTGCGGCATCACCGGATCGCCGAAGTAGCGTTCGGAGAGGCATACGTCGAGGCTGCCGGAGGCGACGAGCTCGGCGAGCACCGTGTCGCGTTCGAACACCGCCAGTTCGAGATCGGGGTGGAGCGCCCGCAGCTCGGCCATGATGCCGGGGAAGAGGAAATAGAAGATCGCCTGCGGCATGCCGATGCGCAGGGTCGAGCGCTGGTTCTCGAGCAGCAGCGACAGCCGCTCCAGCATCACCTCGAGTTCGGGATCGAGGAGGCGGTAGAGCGCCCGTCCGCGCGGCGTCAGCGTCACCTGCTTGGCGCCCTGTTCGGAATCGATCAGCCGATCCTTGAGGATCTGCTCCAGCCGCCGCACGTGGTTGGCCGCCGACTGATAGGAGAGGTTCAGCTCGCGCGCCGCGGCCGAGAACGAGCCGCGTTTGGCCACCTGATAGAAGGTCTGGATGAGCGTCAGATTCAGCTTGGGCATGGGGCCACTCGGTGTCGAGCCGTCTCGGTAGGATGGGACGGACGTTCCGACGATACAAAAAATGCGAGGAGAGGGCTCGCCGTTCTTGTATCGACACCGGCGACGCGCCGACCCGACACTGACGCCGTCTTCGGATCAGCGGAAGGTGTCCGACGTGGCGTTCCCCTCCGATCTTCGCGTGGCCGTCGTCGGCGCCGGCATCGTCGGCGTCTCGACCGCGTGGTTCCTCGCCCGCGCCGGCGTCGACGTGCGTATCGTCGAGGCCCATGCGCCGGTCGCGGCCGCCACCGGGGCCGCCGACGGCGCGGTCTCGGTCGCCTCCAAGCGACCCGGCCCGATGATGCAGGCCGCCCTCGCCGGCATTCGCCTCTATCGCGAACTCGCCGAGAGCGGCGTCCTCGACGGGCTCTATCTCACCCGCTCGACCTTCCTCGTCGCCGCCGACCGAGCGGAGGCCACCGTCCTCGAGGGGCACGCCGCCGCTCTCGCCTCGGTCGGCGTCACGGTCGATCCGATCTCGGCCGCTCGGCTGCCCATCGTCGCTCCGGCTCTCTCGGATCGGGCCCGCGCGGCGATCGAGGTGCGCGGCGAGGGTCACGCCATCGGCTACGACATCGTCCGCCGGTTGGTGCACACCGGCGGCCTGCGCATCGATCGCGATCGCCGCGTCACCGGCCTGCGTCGCGCTCCGTCGACCGGCCGCCTCCTCGGGCTCGACACCGATCGCGGCCCCGTCGACGCCGATGTCGTCGTCATCGCCGCCGGAGGTGGATCGGCGGCCCTCCTCGGGCTCGGCGACGTCCTGCGCCCCCGACGCGGCCAGCTCCTCGTCACCGAGCGCGCGCCGGCCCTCGCCCGCGGCCTGCCGGGCGCGATCATGTCGGCGCGCTACCTCCTCTCCAAGGCGAGCGCCACCGGCGGTCCGCCGGTTTCGCCGCGCGGCTACGGACTGGTGATCGATCCGCTGCGCACCGGTCAGTTCCTGGTCGGCGGCACCCGCGAGAACGACGCCGAGCGTCCGGTCGCCGACCTCGAGGCGATCGCCCACGTCCTCGCCGATGCGGTCGCGCTGGTGCCCGGCCTCGCCGATGTGCGGCTGCTGCGCAGCTTCGCCGGCCTGCGCACCGCCGTCGTCGACGGCCTCCCCCTCGTCGGTCCGGTCGGCAGCGGCGACGTCCGCGTCGCCACCGGCTTCGAGGGCGACGGCATCTGCCTCGGCCCGCTGATGGGCCGCGCCACCGCCGATGCCATCCTCGGTCGGCCGAGTGAGATCGACCTCGCGCCTTTCGACCCCGCCCGCTTCACCGGAAGGATGGCCGCCGCATGAGCGCGAAGACCTTCCCGTGGAACGGCGTGCCGATCGCCTTCCGTGACGGCGAGACCATCGCCGCGGCGCTGGCGAACGCCGGGGTTCGAACTCTGGGCCGCGATCCCGCCGGGCGCGTGGCGCGCTATTTCTGCGGCATCGGCGCCTGCCAGAACTGCCTGGTTCGCGTCGACGGACGGGTGGTCGAAGCCTGCCTCACCCCGGCCGTGGAGGGCGTACCGGTCGAGAGCGCCGGTGAACCGACGGAGGCCGCACCATGAGCCCCGCTCCCGTCCTCGTCGTCGGCGGCGGCCCCGCCGGGCTCGCCGCCGCCGCCCATCTCGCCGCGGTCGGTCATGCGGTCGACCTCGTCGAGCTGCGCCCGGCGCTCGGCGGCGCCTATCACCGACGACCCATCCCCGGCGTCACGCCCCGGCCGATCGGGGCGGAGAGCGAGACGCGATGGGCGCGCCTCGTCGCCGGCATCGATCATCCCGCCATCCGCGTCCGGCTGCGCACCGGGTTCCTCGGCATCGACGGGGCCGGCTGTGCACTGCTCGACGACCGCACCGCCGGCCGGGTCGAGGCCGCTCGCCCCGCCGCCGTCGTCGTCGCCACCGGCGCACTCGAACGGGTTCGTCCGCGCCCCGGCTGGGAACTGCCCGGCGTCACCACCGCCGGCGGCCTCCAGGTGATGATGAAGGAAACGGGACGCATCCCCGAGGGGCGGATCCTCCTCGCCGGTTCCGGCCCCCTGCTCGTCGCCCTCGCCGGTCAGATGATCGCCGCGGGGCGTCCGCCGATCGCGGTGGTCGAGACCGGCGACCCGCTCCGCCGTCCGCTCGCCGGCTTCGGGCTGCTGCCCCATCCGGCGCGACTCGTCGAGGCGCTCGGACACCTCGGCCGGATCGTCGCGGCCGGCGTCCCCTGGCTGCGGGCGACGGCGCTCGAGACCATCGCGGCGGAAGGTGACGCACTCCGGGTCGAACTCCGCGACCGAAGGGAGCGCCGCCGCACCCTCTTCGCCGATCACGTCGCCCTCCACGACGGTATCCGTCCCAACGATCGCGGCTTCCCGGAGCCCTCGGTCTCCGCCGCCGATCGCCCCTTCGTCGCCCATGCCGGCGATTGCCGCGAGGTACTCGGCGTCGCCGCCGCCGAGATCGACGGGGCGCGGGTCGGCGCCGAGGTCGCGGCGATCCTCGCCGGGACGTCCACCACCGCCTCGAAGGCCCTCGCTCGCCTCGCCGCCGAGCGGCGGGTCCAGGCGGTCCTCACCCGTCTCTTCGCCCCGGCGATCCCGCCGACGCCGATCGCCGCTCTGCCGCGCGAGACGGTGCTCTGCCGCTGCGAGGGCCGCAGCGTCGGCGATCTCGCCGAACTCCTCGACGGGTCCGACGCACCCGGCGGACGGGAGATCAAGCTCTCCGGACGCTTCGCCATGGGCGTCTGCCAGGGCCGCTTCTGCGCGCACTGGGTGGCCGAGGCCGCGGCGACGCTGCGGCCCGAGGCGACGGCGCCGACTGCCGGCGATCTCATCGGCCGGCGTTGGCCGGCTCGCCCCGTCTCGATCGATGCGGTGATCGCCTCCGCCGATCGTTCCGATACCTCCCCTTCCCCCGAACGATGACGAGGTTCGCATGGTCCTGCCGCATCGCCTGCCGATCGAGGGCGAAGCTCTCCTGGTCGCCTCGCCCTTCTCCGGCCGTCCGGTCGGCGAAGTTCCGATCGCCGACGCCTCCGCCGTCATCGCCGCCGTCGTCCGCGCCAAGAGCGCCGCGAACGCCTTTCGCCGCTCCACCCCGGCCGAGCGCCGGGCGCTTCTCGTGACCCTCGCCGACCGCCTCGCGGCCGAGGCCGAGCCGATGGCCCGGCTGATCGCCGCCGAGATGGGCAAGACTCTCTTCGAGGCGCTGAACGAGATCCGCCGCGCCGGCAACACCCTGCGGCTGTCCGGCGACGCCGCCACCTTCCTCGACGGCGAGGTCCTGCACTGCGCCATCGTCGAAGGCTGCGCGGACCGGCTGGCCCGCATCACCCACGAACCGGTCGGCGTCGTCGGCGCGGTGACGCCGTTCAACTACCCGGTCAACCTGCTCTGCCACAAACTCGGCCCGGCGATCGCCGCCGGCAACGCGGTGGTGGCGAAGCCCTCGCCCAAGGCACCGCTCGCCGCGCAGCGCCTCGTCGAACTGGCCGAGGAGGCCGGTTGGCCGAAGCATCTCTTCCAGATGGTCCATGGCGGGGCCGAGACCGCGATCGCGCTGGCTCGCGCTCCGATCGACCTCCTGAGCTTCACCGGCGGCCCGACCGGCGGTCTGGCGCTGAAGACCGCCTCGGGTCTGGTGCGCTGCCTGATGGAACTCGGCGGCAACGACCCGCTCTTCGTCATGCCCGACGGCGACATGGACCGCGCCGTGGCGACCGCCGTCGCCCATCGCTTCGAGATCGCCGGCCAGAGCTGTTCGGCGGTGAAGAAGCTCTATCTCCACGCCGACATCGCCGACGCCTTCGTCGAACGCCTGCTGCCGGCGGTGGCCGCCCACCGCGTCGGCGATCCCGAGCGCGACGACGTCGACATGGGGCCGGTGATCGATCTCGCCGCCGCCGAGGAGGTGGAGCGCCGGATCCGCGCCACGGTCGCCGCCGGTGCGCGCCTCCTCGCCGGGGGCGGCCGCGACGGCACGCTCTTCGCACCGACGGTGCTCGCCGACGTCGCCACCGATGCCCCGGTGATCGCCGACGAGACCTTCGGGCCGGTGATCGCCATCCGCACCTTCCGCGATCCGGCCGAGGCGATCGCCGAAGTCAACGCCGGAAGCTGGGGTCTCCAGGCCGGCGTCTTCACCAACGACCACGCCGTCGTCAAACGCTTCACCCGCGATCTCGTCGTCGGCGGCGTCATGGTCAACGAAGGCCCCGACTTCCGCGCCGAGCACGTCCCCTTCGGCGGCGTGAAGAGCTCCGGCCTCGGCCGCGAGGGGGTGCGCGTCACCATGCGCGAGATGTCCGAAACCAAGGTGGTCATCGACTGATGCGCCGCTGCTTCTTCCGCACCGCTTCTCGCCCCCGAAAGGACGCCGCATGACCGCTTCCGCCGAACTCTCTCGCTGGGCGGGCGTCTTCACCGCCCTCGTCACACCGTTCCGCGACGGGGCACTCGATCTCGCCGCCTTCGATGCGCTGGTCGAACGCCAGCTCGCCGCCGGGATCGCCGGTCTGGTGCCGGTCGGCACCACCGGCGAGGCGGCGACGCTCGCCGACACCGAGAGCCGCGCCCTGATCGAGCGCTGCGTGGAGGCGGCGCGCGGCCGCGCCATGGTCGTCGCCGGCGCCGGCGGCAACGACACGGCGCGCACGGTCGAGAAGGTGCGCGCCGCCGAGGAGGCGGGGGCGGACGCCGTCCTGGTCGTCACGCCCTATTACAACAAGCCGTCGCAGGCCGGTCTCCTCGCCCATTACGGCGCGGTGGCGGGCGCGACCGGACTGCCGGTGATGCTCTATTCGGTGCCCGGCCGCACCGGCGTCGAGATCGCGCCGGAGACCTGCGCCCGGCTGATGGAGGCGCACGCCAACGTCCGTGTGATCAAGGAGGCCGGCGGCTCGGTCGAACGGGTGACGCGGCTCCGCGCCGCCTGCGGCGCGGATCTGGTGATCCACTCCGGCGATGACGCCCTCACCCTGCCCTTTCTCGCGCTCGGGGCGGTCGGCGTCACCAGTGTCGTCTCGAACCTGCTGCCGGAGGCCGTGGTCGCGCTGGTCGAGGCCTGGCGCCGTGGTGATCGCGCCGAAGCGCTGCGTCTCCACGAGGCGCTCGCCGAGGTCACCGCCGCGATGTTCGTCGAGTCGAACCCCGCGCCGGTGAAGGACGCCCTCGCTCACCGTGGTCTGATGACGCCGGAGTTGCGCCTGCCGCTCGCGCCGGTGACGCCCACCTCCCACGCGACCATCGTCGCGGCCGTGGCGCGCGCCGTCGATCTACCCGGAACGCGAGGGCTGGCGGCATGACCCCACCGCGCGCGCCTACAAGAAAGGCCACAGGCCCTACGCACGGCTTTGGATTGCGACGCCCGCCGAGCGCTCCGACAATGATCGAGGCCGGCCCGGACGCGACCCTCGCCCGATCGCGATCTCGGCGCGACCCGACCGCGGGAGATCTCGCATGACCTATCAATGGGACTTCCACGTCGTCGGGCAGTATCTCGACCTGTTCGTCTGGGGCGTGGTCTACACCGTGCTCTACACGCTCGGCTCGATCGTCATCGGCGTCGCGCTGGGGGCACTGGTCTGCGCCGCGCGCCTGTCGTCGTGGATGGCGTTCCGCGGTACGGCGCGGCTCTTCCAGGAGCTCTTTCGCTGCACCCCGCTGCTCGTCCAGTTGCTCTGGGTCTACTACGCCCTGCCGCTGTTGCTCGGCACCTCGATCGACAACCGGGCGGCGGCGCTGCTGACGCTCTCCTGCTACGTCGGGGCCTTCTATGCCGAGATCTTCCGCTCCGGCATCGTCTCCATCGACAGAGGGCAGCGGGAGGCGGCGCTGGCGCTCGGCATGAGCCGTGGCCAGTCGATGCGGCGCATCGTGCTGCCGCAGGCGATCAAGCGGATGCTGCCGTCGTTCATCAACCAGTCGGTGATCCAGTTCAAGAACACCTCGCTGATCTCGGTGATCTCGGTCGCCGACCTCGCCTACATGGCCTCGGTGGTCAACGGCCAGACCTATCGGCCGCTCGAGTCCTACACCGTGATGGCGCTGTTCTACATCGCCATGCTTCTGCCCCTGACCCAGGCCGCCGACTACGTCGAGAAGCGCCTCAGAGCGAGCGACTGAGAGGGATCCGCGCGATGAACGACACCACACGGGAAGCGCCGATCCTCGAGGCCGTCGGCATCCGCAAGAGCTTCGGCCCGCTCGAGGTGCTGAAGGGCATCGACCTGACGCTCGCCCGCGGCGAGGTGGTGGCCCTGATCGGCCCCTCGGGCTCGGGCAAATCCACCTTCATCCGCTGCCTCAACATGCTGGAGACGCCGACCGACGGGCTCATCCGCTTCCGCGAGAAGCCGATCGGCAAGGAGTTCCGCGACCGCGCCGACACGATCGGCATCGGCACGTTGCGTCGGCACGTCGGCATGGTGTTCCAGCACTTCAACCTGTTCCCGCACATGACGGCGCTCCAGAACGTCGTCGAGGGACCGATCACCGTCGCCAAGAAGCCGCGCGCCGAGGCCGAGGCCCATGCCCGCGATCTCCTCGGACGGGTCGGCCTCTCGGAGAAGTGCGACACCTATCCGGCCCATCTCTCCGGCGGACAGAAGCAGCGCGTCGCCATCGCCCGGGCGCTGGCCATGGAGCCGGAGGTGCTGCTCCTCGACGAGGTGACGAGCGCGCTCGATCCCGAACTCGTCGGCGAGGTGCTCAACGTCATCCGCTCGCTCGGCGAGGCCGGCATGACGATGGCGATCGTCACCCACGAGATGGCCTTCGCCGCCGACGTCGCCCATCGGGTCCTGTTCTTCGATCAGGGCGTGGTGGCCGAGCAGGGAACCCCGGACGAAATCATCGCCCATCCGCGGAGCGACCGCCTGCGCGGCTTCCTCGCGCGGTTCCATCAGTGAGGAGGCGCGCATGAAACCCTTCCGTGTCGTCGTCGTCGGCGCCGGCCGCGTCGGAACCGCCCTCGCCGTCGCCCTCGCCGATGCGCCCGGCATCTCGACCCTGCTCGTCGACGGCGTGCCCGAGGCGGTCGACGCCGCCGAACGCCTCGGATTCCGGGCGAAGGTCTGCGACGTCCTCGCGGAAGCCGAGCTCACCGCCATCCTGCGCGGCGGCGACGCCGTCGTCGCGGCGGTGCCGGAGTTCCTGGTCGCGCCGGTCGCGGCCGTCGCGGCGCGGGTCGGCATCCACCACATCGACTTCTGCGAGCCCGGCTCGACCGGCCTCGCGCGCCGCGAGGCGAGCGCCGACGCACCGGCCGTGCTGCCGGGATCGGGCGTTTCGCCGGGCCTCGTCGACGACCTCGTCGAGGATCTCCTGTCGCGCTTCGAACGGGTGGAGGATCTGGTGGTGCGCGTCGGGGCGATCCCGCGCGAGCCGATCGGTCGGCTCGGCTACGGCGACATCTGGGACGTCAACGGCCTGATCCGGGAGTACACCCGCCCGGCCGAGACCGTCGTCGACGGCCGGCCGGTCCACGTGCCGCCGCTCGGCGGCCACGAGACCTTCGAATGGGACGGCCGCACCTTCGAGGCCTTCGTCACCGCGGACGGATCGCGCAGTCTGATGGACCTCTGCCGAGGCCACGTCGCCCACGCCACGTTCAAGACCATCCGCCATCCCGGCCATCTCGACCACATGTTGTTCCTGCTCGACGAATTGGGATTGAGGTCGCGCCTCGACATGCTGGCCAACCTGCTGCGCAACGCCCTGCCCCATGTCGAGGAGGACATGGTGCTGATCCACGCGACGGCGCGCGGCCTCGTCGACGGGACGGCGACGGCGCAGACCATCGTTCACGAGATCGCCTCGGCCCCCGCGACGGCCGACCTGCCGGCGACCAGCGCGCTCGCACGCGGCGCCGCCGCTTACGCGAAACAGCAGCTGCTGCGCCTCTCCGAGACCCGAAGCCCGGAAAGCGCCCGGTGATACCGAGCCGATGAAGTTTCGACCTGTTCGGAACTTCATCCGCGAAGGCGAGCCCGAACGGGCGTCGGCCGGTCGGGCCGCAATCCACGAAATTCGGACGAGTCCGAATTTCGTGAACTCGTATGAGAACCGACCGGACGCCGATCGCACGGACCTCGTGTGGCGTGCCGGGAGTCCGATTCCGCCGCATCGCGGGCCTCCCCGACCCCTGCGCGGCGGCGTCGAGATGGTCGATTTCGAGCCGAAGGAGAGCCGGAGACGATGACCGCGTGAGCCCGAAAGACGGCCGCGGGGTCGGCCGCGAAGGCGTCGCGGAAGAGGGCCCGTATCGGTTCGTCCGTGCTCCGGACCTCATACCGGCGGGCATCGAAAAAGACCGTTTCATTCCCGACGCGAACTTCTCGTGCCTCTGATGCGAAAGAGAAATTCGCGTGTCTTCAGAAGGCCGCGCGCGTCGGTGCCTCCGGCCTGCGGCATTACGAGCGAGCCGGTCGACGCGGTGAAGGCGACCGATGCCAAACGACGGCGCCGAGGCGCCGTCGTTCGTCGCGGATCGTCGATCCGTCCGATCAGCGGATCGGATAGGTGACGAGCAGTCCTCCGTCCTTGGAGAGACGGTTCGGGGTCTTCGAACGGTCGATGCCGAGCGGCGTCGCCAGACCGAGGTGGCGGTCGAAGACGTCGCCGTAGGAGCCGACCTGTTTGACGATCTCGACCGCCCAGTTCGGGTGGATGCCGAGCTTCGTCGCCATGTCGGTCGCCGCGCCCTTGTCGCCGAAGATGCGTTGCACCGCCGGCGGCTGCGTGCCGATCTTGGCGACGATGTCGCCGATGTTCTTCTGGTTGATGCCGTACTGGTCGGCGGCGAGCATCACCTGGAAGCTCCAGAAGATCGCTTTCTGCAACTCGGTATCGGGGCGGGTGACGATCGTCAGCGGCTCCGAGGAGATCATCTCCGGCAGGAACTCGTAGGCGTCGGGCTTCTCCGCCAACTGGCGATTGGCGGCGAGCGCGGTGAAGTCGTTCGACATGACGTCGCACTTGCCGGAGAAGAACGCCTGCAGGCGGGCGTTCATGTCGGTGAAGTTCTCGATCTTGTACTTGAGCTTGTTCTCGCCGAACCAGTCGGCGAGGTTGAGAAGCGTGGTCGAGCCCTCCTCGGCGCAGACCGTGGCGCCGTCGAGCTGCTTGGCCGACTTCAGACTGGTGGCCTTGGGCACCATGAAGCCCTGGCCGTCGAAGAAGGTGGTGGCGACGAAGGCGAGACCGGGATCGGCGTCGCGGGTGCCGGTTTCGGTGATCGAGCGCGACGCCATGTGGCCACCGCCGGCGACCAGCGTCTTCAGGCTGTCGGAGAAGCCGACGCCGCGGATGTCGACCTTGGTGGCGTCACCGAAGATGGCGGCGGCGGCCATGCGGCAGAAGTCGACGTTGAAGCCCTGGAACACGCCCTGGGCGTCGGGAACCGAGAAGCCGGGGGACTTCGGGTTGACGATGCAGATGATCTTGCCGTCCTTCTTGATCTGGTCGAGGACGGGGCCGGCCTCGGCGGCGGCGGGGACGAGGACGGCGGCGGTGACGCACGCCGCCATGAGCGTTCTGATCGACATCTGAAACCTCTCCTGAGGTCGCCCGGGGGCGGTGAACCGTCGGACCTTAAGCTGGTTCAGCACCCCCTCACAAGCACGGCTGCGCCGGTTCTCGGACGAGTCCTCCGGCGGCGGCGGTGTCCGCCGACGAACTCACCATCTCAGCGCGAACCCCGTCCCGACAGGGCGCGCAGGTAGTCCACCTGCGCCGCGGTCTCCACCGCTTCGCCGGCATGGTCGCGCCTCACCAGGGCGATCGCCGCTTCGGCGTCGAAGCCGGCAGCTTCGACGACGAGACGCGCGGCGATCGTGCCCGTCCGCCCCAGACCGGCGCGGCAATGGAGCGCGACGGTCTCACCGCGGGCGAGCCGCTCGACGAGGCCCACCTCGCGCCACGCCGCCTCGAAGTCGACGTCGGGCACACCGAAATCGGCGATCGGCAGATGCAGGAGATCGAGGCCGGCCGCGGCGGCCTCTGCCCGCCAGTCTGCGAGCGGCAGGGGAAGTTCGGCCGCTTCGACGAGAGTGACGAGAAGGCGCGCCCCGCTCGCCGCGATACGCGCGAAATCCCGGCGCACCGCGGCGCGGTCGGCCGCGCCCTCCCAGGTACCCGGGCAGGCGGAGAGGTGGAGCCGCCCGGCCACGCCGGGAACCGAGACGAGAGAGGCGCGTCGGCGGTTTGCCATTTCGTCACATAGCCCTATGCTCGCGTTTCACGCCGCCGCGGGCCTCGGGCCGAAGGGGCGCCAGACCGCCGATCCGGAACCTCCATGGCCGCGACAGCCCCCGCCGCACCCGCCGACCTCGTGGTGGGCCGCCCGCCGCCGAAGCCCGTGCTCCTCACCCGCCGGCGGATCCGCTCGGCGACGTGGCAGACGGCGCTCGCCGTGGCGCTGATCGCCGCCGGCTATTACGCCCATCTCAATGTGACTCGCAATCTCGCCGCCTCCGGTGTCGCCATCGATTTCGGCTTCCTGACGCGCGAGGCCGGGTTCGACGTCTCCGAGCAACTCGTCGCCTACACGCCGAAGGACAGCTACGCCCGCGTCCTCTTCGTCGGTTTCCTCAACACCCTGCTGCTCGCGGCCACGACGCTCGTCCTGTCGAGCGCCATCGGCCTGGCCATCGGCATCGCCTCGACGAGCCGCAACTGGCTCGTCCGCAATCTCGCCCGCGTCTACATCGAACTGCTGCGCAATCTGCCGAAACTCCTGATCGTGCTGGCGCTCTACATCGCCATGGTGCGCGGCCTGCCACTCGTGCGGGCGGCCTGGACGCTGCCCGGCGGAGCGCTGCTCGCCAATCGCGGCCTCTACCTGCCGTGGCCCGAGATCCCGGTGGGGACGGCGGCGCTCGCGGCCATCGCCGTCGTCTGGATCGCCGCCACCTGGACCTGGGCGCGCGCGGTGAAGCGGCATCAGGACGTGACCGGCGTTCGCCGCGCTGTCGCGCTGCCCGCCGCCGCCGGTCTCGTCTTCGCGGTCGCGCTCGCACACGCCGCCGGGGTCGTCGAGGTCCGCTGGTCGGTGCCGGCACTGACGGGATTCAACATCACCGGCGGCGCCCATCTCACCGTCCAGTTCACCGCGCTGTGGCTGTCGCTGTCGATCTATCATGCCAGCCAGATCGCCGAGATCGTGCGCGGCGGCATCATCTCGGTCGACAAGGGGCAGCGCGAGGCCGCCGCCGCCCTCGGACTGAGGCCGAGCCGCGTGCTGCGGCTCATCGTGTTGCCGCAGGCGATCCGGGTCATCGTGCCACCGCTCGGCAATCAGTACCTCAACCTGATCAAGAACACCTCGATCGCCCTGGCGGTCGGCTATTCCGACCTCGTCGGGGTGATGAACACCGCCGTCAACCAGACCTTCCGTCCGGTGGAACTGATGCTGGTGGTGATGCTGGTCTTCCTCGCCATCAACCTGACGACGGCCGCCGCGCTGAACTGGTTCGCCGCCTGGGCGCGCCCGCCGGGGACGACGCGATGACCGACGCCGCCCCCGCCGCGCCCCCGCCGATCATCGATCTGCGGCCACGCCGACCCCGCCACGTCGTCGCCCTCGAATGGGCGCGCACCAATCTCTTCGACGGGGTGGTGAACACCCTCCTCACCCTCGCGACCGTCGCCTTCCTCCTGTGGTCGATACCGATCGCCCTGCGCTGGCTGGTGATCGACGCGGTCGGCATCGGCGGCGACGTCGCCGCCTGCAAGACCGCGGGCGGAGCCTGCTGGGCGTTCCTGCGCGTCAAGGGTGACGTCATCCTGACCGGCACCTACCCGTTCGACGAACGCTGGCGGGCGCAGATCGCCGCCGTCGTCACCCTCGCGACCGTCGCCGTGGCGCTGTTCTGGCGCGGCGGCGTCCTCGGATTGGCGGGGCTCTTCCTCGCCGGCTGCCTCGCCAATCTGGCGCTCCTGTCGGGCGGGGTCCTCGGCCTCGCACCGGTCGATGCGACCCGTTGGAACGGCTTGCCGCTCGTCCTCTTCCTGTCGGTCTTCACCATGGCGGCGGCGTTGCCGATCGGCATCTTCCTGGCGCTCGCCCGCAAGTCGCAGGCCGTGGTGATCCGACTGGTGGCGATCGCCTGGATCGAGACGATCCGCGGCATCCCCATGGTGGCGGTGCTCTTCGCCGGCGTCTTCATTCTGCCTCTGCTGATGCCGCCGGGTTGGTACACCTCGTCGATGGTCTCGATCTTCGTGGTGCTGACCGTCTTCCACGCCGCCTATTTCGCCGAGGATGTCCGATCCGGTCTCGACGACTTCGACGCCGGACAGATCGAAGCGGCCTATTCGATCGGGCTGACCCATTGGCGGACCCTGCGTCTGGTCGTCCTGCCGCAGGCTCTGCGCACCGCGTTGCCGGCGCTGACCAATTCGATCATCGGCGGCTACAAGGACACCTCGCTCGTCGCCATCGTCGGCCTGTTCGACCTGATGGCGACCTCGCGACTGGCCACCGCCGACGTCGAGTGGCAGGCCTATTCGCTGGAGGCCAACATCGTCGTCGGCGCCTTCTACCTCGTCACCTGCGTCGCGGTGTCCGAGCGTTTCCGCCGACTGGCCCACATCGACGCACCGAAATGAGGAGAAGGACGATCGGCTTCACCCGAATCGTCGAAGTGTCGCTCGGCGAACATACGACCCCGAAGTGATCCCGAAGCATCTCGCCTGCGCGCCGGTTCGGGTCGTCGACCACGACGGCGAATTGCTTCTTACGCAATTTCGCTTATCGTACCGGCAGGGTCACACGGCTTCCGAGGTTCTTCCAGTGCTCCGCCCCGGTGAAGTCGCTCTGGACAGGATCGGGTCGCGTCACGACGGCCGCCCTTATGTCGTGGCCCAGCTCGGCGTATCGCTGGACGGGCGCATCGCCACCCGCAACGGCGACTCCCGCGGGCTCGGCGGATCGCCCTCGCTCGACCATCTCCATGCCCTGCGCGCCCGCGTCGACGCCGTCCTCGTCGGCATCGGCACCGTCCTCGCCGACGACCCTCGCCTCAACGTCCGCCGCTGCGCCGGATCGAGCCCTGCCCGCGTGGTGCTCGACGCCCGCGGCGCCCTGCCCGCCTCGGCGCGGTGCCTCGAAGGCGGCGACGGCGCTCGGCGCATCGTCTTTCGCGGCGCCGACCGAGGCGGCGGCGACCTGCCGAGCGGGGTGGAGATCGTCCCCCTCCCGGCGCCGGAGGGCCGGTTCGACATGACCCGTGTGATGGAGATGCTCGCCGAGTTCGGCTTCGGCACCGTCCTCATCGAGGGCGGCGCCGGCATCGTGTCGCAGGCGATCGACACCGGTCTGGTCGATCGGCTCCACCTGATGGTTTCGCCCGTCATCCTCGGCTCGGGCCGCAACGGCCTCGATCTCTCGCCCATAGAACAGATCCGCGACGCCCGACGCCCGCCCACCGACGTCATCCCGCTCGGTGACGGCGATGTGCTGTTCGATTGCGACATGACGGCCGAAGAACCCAGGAGAAGCCCATGACGGAGCGCCCCGCCACCTATTCGGGTCTCCAGAAGCTCGTCCACTGGATCACTGCGCTCATGGTGTTCACCCTCGTTCCGGTCGGTGTCTACATGGTCCGCCGTGGCGCCGCGACCGACTTCGACGAACTCACCGGCCGGCTCTACACCGCCCACAAGACCTTCGGGGCGGTCGTCCTCGGGCTGGTGGTGCTGCGGATCGTCGTTCGGCTGACCCGCGGCACGCCGGCGCCGGACCCCTCTCTCGCTCGGATCCAGGTGATCGCGGCAGAGGCGGTGCACGGGCTCATCTATCTGGCGCTCGTCGCCGTGCCGATCCTCGGTTGGCTCGGCGTCTCGGCCTACGGCGCCCGCGAGATCCTCGGCGGTCTCTCGTTGCCCGAGATTCTCGCCAAGAACGAGGCCACGGCGAAGGTGCTGTTGGGGCTGCACGGCTGGGCCGCCTTCGGGCTCGCCGCCCTCGTCGCCGCCCATTTCGGAGCGGCGCTCATCCACCGCTTCGTCTTCAAGGACGGCGTGATGAAGCGGATGCTGTCCTGACCGGCGGATGGGCCAGGAGATCGGCGTGGCCGCAGACGATCCGCGCGCCCGCCTCGCCGCAGGTCGCGGCGCGGAAGGTGGCCCAGTCGTCGAGATCGGCGCGCGCCACCGCCCCGGTCTCGGCCACCGCTTCCGCCATGCCGGCGAGGAGCAGCCGCCCGAGATCCGCCTCCGCCGCGCCGAGCACCCAGTCCGAGGACCGTTCCGAGACCTCGTATCCGGCCGAACGCGCGGCGGCCGCGAGCACCGCGGTCGCCTCGGGCCCCGCCGCGATACCGAAGCCCTTGTCGCGCCGCATGTGACCGGCGAAGGCGGCGACCACCGCCGCGTCGAGCGGATGCGCGGGGGCGAAGGCGTCGCGGCCGTCGTAGGTGAGCACGGCATGGAGCATCGCCTGCCGCGCCGCCACGGCGGCCACCAATTCGGCCATCCAGGACGCCGACACGAGATCGAAGAGCGCCGACGCGGTCACCAGATCGCACGCCGCCGGGATCACCGCTTCGACCGCCGTCGCGAGATCGCCGGTGTGGAACTCGACGCGGATTTCGCGCCCCTTCTTCAGGAGGCGCAGCGTGTCGCCGGCCCTCTCGGCCTCGTCGGCCCAGTCCGCGAGCCGCCGCGCCGCCTCGTCCAGAAGGCCGGGATCGTCGTCGACGAGACGCCAGTCCTGCTTGGCAGGAAGAAGCGGCGCCAGCGCCCGGAGGTTCGAGCCCGTTCCGGCCCCGAGATCGACGACGCTGAGCACGTCTCGACCGACGAAGCGACGCGCCACGGCGTCCGCGAGGTCTCGCGACCGCGAACGATGATCGACCGGTTCGCGCAAGGCCAGCCACGCGGCCGAAAATCCGCTCATGCCCCGGTCTCCGCCGCTTCCTCGAGCACCGTGGCGACGATGTGCGCCGTCGCCTCCCAACTCGGCAGCGCCCGCCCGGCGGCGTAGGCGGCGGCGGCGAGATCGTGCCGCAGACCCGCGTCGTCGAGGCAGCGGCCGAGTGCGGCGGAAAGCCCCGTCGCGTCGCCCGCCGGCACCTTGAGCCCCGCACCCTCCGGCACGGTCTCCGTCGCCGCCCCGCCCGTGGTCGTCACGATCGCCACCCCTCGCCGCATGGCTTCGGCCAACGCCATTCCGTAGCCCTCGAAATGCGAGGCCGAAACGAAGAGATCGGCGCGCCCGATGAGCGCGTCGAGGTCCACCTCGTCGACGGCGCCGCGGAACCGGACCCGTTCACCGAGCCCGGCGGCGGCGATCCGCGCATCGAGCAAGTCGCGATGTTCCGGCTCCCGCTCCGCCCCGACGATGGCCAACCGCCAATCGCGGTCGACGAGCCTCGAAAGCGCCGCGATCAACAGGTCGTAGCCCTTGCGCGGCACCACCGCGCCGACCGCCAGGATCTCGACCCCGGGTCCGCCCGAACCGGTCGCGCGAGGCTTCGGCACCGTCCCCGGCGGCGCCACGGCGATGCGATCGGCCGGGACCGCGAAAGCCTCGACCAGGAGGCGGCCGGTGGCCGGCGAGGTGACGATCACCCGGCGTGCGAGCGCCAGCGCCCGCGTCTCGGACGCGCGAAGCCGGGCCACCCGCTCGGCCGAGAGGCCGCTTTCGAGCGCCAAGGGATGATGGCACAACGCCACGACCGGTCGGCCGAAGGCGCGGATGAGATCGGTCGGCATCGCCCCGTAGGCGAGCCCGTCGACGAGCACCGGGGTGCCTTCGGGAAGCGCGGCGACGCGTGCGGCGCAGGCCGCGAGATCCGCCGCCGTGGGGTCGGGGAAGCGACCGGACAGTTCGACATGGATCGGCGCCACACCGAAGGCGGGAAGATGGGCGAGCAGGGCGCGGTCGTAGGCGTAGCCACCGGTCGGCAGGCCGAGATCGCCGGGGATCAGGAAGCCGACCGTCCTCATCCCCCGACCGGACCTTCGAAGGACGCCCGCGCCAGATCGGTCTCCTGCAGGGTGACGCGGATGCGCGCGAGGTCGCGCCCGTCCTCGCCGAGACCGCCGTCGGCCACCGCCGAGGCGAGGCGGGTGAAGACGTGATGCGCGAGGAATTCGGTGGTGGTGAGGGTCCCGGCGAAGTCGGGAACCTCGTCGAGGTCTCGGTAGTGCAGCGGATCGAGCACCGCCTTCAAGAGGTCGATCGCCGCGCCGATGTCGACGACGACGTTGTGCGGGCCGAGTCGCGCGCGGAAGAAGGCGACGTCGACCACGAAGGTCGCGCCGTGCCTGCGTTGCGCCGGACCGAAGAACGGATCCGGCAACGAATGGGCGATCATGATGCGGTCACGGACTTCGACGCGGTACATCTTCACTCCTCGTAACGGACAAGGGTCACGATTCCCGGCGCCCCGGCCGCGAGCAGCCGCGGCATCGCCGCCGGCAGATCGGCGAAGGGCACGATCTCGCCGATCAGCCGGTCGAGACGGGGGTCGGCGGCGAGGTCGAGCGCCGCGGCGAGCCGCGACGCGAAGGTCCAGCCGCGCGCCGCGTGTCCGGGCGAGACCCGCCCGACCTGCGACGACACGAGGCCGATCCGGCCGGCGTGGAAGGCTCCGCCGAGCGCCACCGCGATCTCACCGGCCCCGTACCAGCTGAGTTCCACCACCTCGGCCTCCGGACCGGCCGCGGCGATCGCCGTCGCGAGGCCCGCCGCCGTCGCGGAGGTGTGGAACACCACGTCGGCACCTGTGGGCGCCGCCTCCGGCGGAGCGAAACTCGCCCCGAAATCCGCCGCCGCCGCCGCGCGAGAAGGATCGACGTCGACCACGGTGACCCGTGTCCCCGGCATGCCGGCGCACAAGGCGGCGACCAGGAGACCGACGAGACCACCGCCGACCACCACCACCCGGTCGGCGACGCTCACCCCGGAATCCCAGACCGCGTTGAGCGCCGTCTCCAGATTGGCGGCGAGCGTCGCCCGCATCGCCGGCACGGCGTCGGGGACGCGGTGGAGCCGCTCGAGCGGCGCCACGAACCGGTTCTGGTGGGGGTGGAGCGCGAAGACACGACGGCCGAGAAGATCCGCCGGTCCGTCCTCGACGATCCCGACGGCGGCATAGCCGTATTTGACGGGGAAGGGGAAGTCGCCCTCCTGCATCGGGCAACGCATGCGCCCATGTTCTTCGGCCGGCACCGCCCCCCGGGCGACCAGACGCTCGGTGCCGCGCGAGATCGCCGAGAATTCGGTGCGAACCAGCGCCTCGCCGGGGCCGGGCGCCGCGAGCGGCACCTCTCGCAATTCCGACCGCATCGGAGCGACGTGGAAGAGCGCGCGCGCGGTTTCCGCCATCCGGTTCCCTTCTCGTCGGCCGGTCGAGCGCCTAGGGTTGCGCATCATGCATCGGATTCGCAAGGTCGCCGATGCGTTCGGCTCGAACCACGGAGAGTTCCGCCCATGCAGCCGGACCCCGCGACCCCGTTCGGCGTGATCGCGACCACCCCGACCGGCACGCAGAGCGCAGCTCTGTTGACCCGCCGGCGGGTACTGGTGACCGCGATGAACCTCACACTCTTCGCGGCGCTCGCCGGCTGGGCCGTCGCCATCCTCGGTGTCGGCGGGTGGAGCGTGATCGACGTGCTCCTCCTCCTGTGCTTCCTCGCCATCCTGCCGTGGACGGTCCTCGGCGTCGTCAATGCGGCGATCGGCCTGTGGGTGCTGCACGGCGCCGCCGATCCGGTCGGCGAAGTCGCGCCCTTCGCCCGCTCGGTCGATCCCGCCGCGCCCGTCACCTCGAAGACCGTGGTCTTCATGACGCTGCGCAACGAGGATCCGCGCCGCGCGATCGATCGGCTGAAACTCGTCGAGGCCGATCTCGCGACGAGCGGCCAGGGCGACCACTTCGTCTGGTTCGTCCTCTCGGACACCGATCGAGACGCCGTCGCGGCGCTCGAAGAAGAGGCGGTGGCGCAATGGCGCGCCGAGATCGCCGGGCGGTCGCGCATCGTCTACCGCCGCCGCGCCGACAACACCGGATTCAAGGCCGGCAACGTCTTCGAGTTCCTCGATCGCTGGGGCGACGACCACGACCTGATGCTGCCGCTCGACGCCGACAGCCTGATGGACGCGGCGACCATCCTCCGACAGGTCCGGATCCTCGAGGCGCATCCGAAGATCGGCATTCTGCAGACCCTGGTGGTGGGGCTTCCCTCGGCGAGCGCCTTCGCCCGTATCTTCCAGTTCGGCATGCGCCAGGGCATGCGCACCTACATCAACGGGCAGGCGTGGTGGACCGGCGACTGCGGCCAGTTCTGGGGCCACAACGCCCTCGTCCGCATCGCCCCGTTCCGCGCGCACTGCCGGATACCGAAACTGCCGGGCGAGCCGCCCTTCGGCGGTCACATCCTCAGCCACGATCAGATCGAGGCCGCCCTGATGCGGCGCGCCGGATGGGAGGTGCGCATCGTGCCGGAGGAATGCGGCTCCTGGGAGGAGAACCCGCCGACCCTCCTCGACTACATGCGCCGCAACGTCCGTTGGTGTCAGGGCAATCTTCAGTACATCCGCCTGCTCGGCACCCCCGGTCTCCTGCCGGTGTCGCGCTTCCAGCTGATCTGGGCGATTCTGATGTTCGTCTCGATCCCCGGCGGCACGCTGATGCTGCCGCTGGCGGCGCTCAAACCCTTCGACGGCGAGAGCCTCGCCGATTTTCCCGTGGGCTCGGCGCTCGCCCTCCATCTCGTCTTTCTCCTCCTCGGCCAGATCCCCAAGCTCTGCGGCATCGCCGACATCCTCCTGACCCCCGGCGGCACCGCACGTTACGGCGGGCTTCGCCGCGTCCTCGCGGCCGGATCGCTCGAGATGGTGCACTCGTGGTTTCTCGCGGCGTCGGATTCCTTCCGCATCACGCTCTTCGTCGTCGCGCTGGCGTTCGGGCGGGCGGTCGGCTGGGGGGGTCAGTCACGTGACGCCCATGGCGTGTCGTGGCGTCGAGCCGTTGCCGAGCTGTGGCCGCAGACGCTGTTCGGCATCCTCGTGGTCGCGACCATGGCCGCGACGTCCCTCGTCTTCGCCGCGTGGGCGGCTCCGATCACCTTCGGTTACCTCTTCGCCATCCCCTTCTGCGTCGCCACCGCGTCACCGGCCACGGGTTCGCTGTTGCGCGCTCACCGTCTCTTCGCCGTTCCGGAGGAATTCGCGACGCCGGACATCGTCGCCCGCGCCCTCGCCGGCCACGATCGATCCGCCGGATGATCCGCCGGCCGCCGGACCGGACGATCGGAATCGGCGGCGCGGCGACGCGGGCGCGCGATGTGACGCCGATCACCCCGTCGACCGCGCCACGCCTTCGACGGCGGCCCAGGCCGTGGCGATCGCCAGTCCGGCGCCGCAGCGTTGGCGAACCCAATCCTGCCCGGCCAGGATCGCGCCGACCGCGAACAGATGGGGATGGACCGGCGACCCGTCGGAGCCCAGCGGTCGGAAATCGTCGTCGACGAGGAGGCCGGCGCGATTGATCGGATGGCCGCGCGGGTCGAACCAGTCGTCACGGTGCCAGTCGCCCCGCGTCGCCGGTTGGGCGACGGGAAGGTCGAAGAGCGTTTCGCGCACACCCGTCCGCTCGGCCGCCAGTCCGCCGGAAAGAAAGCGGCCGGTGGCCAGGATCGCCGTCGTCGCCTCGATCACCACCTCGCCGAAATTGTCGCGGTAGTGGAGGTCGATCCGGTCCGGCCTCAGCTCGGCGCGGGCCGCTTTGTGTTGGGAGACGAGCGTCGTCCCGCGCGCCGGCATCCCCTGTTCGAGAAGCTCGCGCAGGCGCAGGCCGGGAACGGCGGGCGGCATCGTCGGGATCTCGAAGATCGGCAGACCGACGAGCTCTTCCATCGCGGCGTGGACGCGATCGGGAGCGTGGACGCCGAGGATCGCCGGCAGACCGACGCATTCGGCCCCACCGACCACCGCCCGGATCCGTTCCGCCAACCGCTCGCGCGTCCCGCGGACCTCCAATGCCCGCGCCATCACTTCCGGGTAGGCTTCGGCACCGCTGTCGAGGTCGGGAAAGCCGATCCGCGCCGACGTCAGGCCCGGCCAATCGGCGGCGAAATTCGCGACGAATTCCTTGGCGCTGAAGCCGACCATACCGACGAGATCGAGGATCACCGTCCGCTTCTTCGCGGCCAGTGCCGCGGCGCCGCCGGCCATGGTCGCAGGAATGCTCAGGGTCGTCTTGGCGAGGCCGGTCGGCAGCAGCGCCCGGACGTTGGTCCCACCCGGCGGGACATAGGCGATGCCGAGGTCGCCGATCGCCTCGGTGAAGCGGCGCAGCGCCCGCTCGATGGTCGTGCGTGGCAGCCGCGCGAGCGGATGACCCGGCCATGTCGCGCCGAGATCGGCGAGCCCCGCCCAGGGATCCGCGATCGGCCGCCCTCGGTCGTAGCCGAGGAGATCGAAGTAGCCGGTGGTGTAGGAGAGCGCCCCGGCGTGGCCGAGCTGCACCGCGCGGATCCCCCGTTCGAGGCAGAAGACGGCGGCCGCGAAGCCGGCGATGCCGGTGCCGACGATGGCGACATCGGCCGTGATGCGGCGGGGCTCCGACTTCGTCACGGTTCGCCGTCCTCTCCATGGCCGTCGATCAGATCGAGGCCCGACAATCCGCAATGGAGCGTCTCGGCGAGTTCGGCCTGCGGCATCTGCGCCCCCCACAGCACCGGCCGGGTGCCCTTGTAGCGCTCGGCGAGGAAGTCGCGCATCGTCGCCAGCCCCTCGCGCCCGGTATAGGTGCCGCGGTCGTAGAGATGCGAGGTGACGCGGATCGAGCAGAAGGAGCCCTGACAGGTGCCCTTTCCGATACGGCTGCGCACCCCGATGGCTCTGAGCGGCATCTGTGGCTCGGCGCCGGGCGTGTCCTCCAGCACCGCATCGACGGTCGATTTCGGCACCATCTCGCATTCGCAGAGGATGTTGTCCGCCGGATTCTTGGCGGCGATCCAGACCCGCGCGGAATGACCGGGCTCGGTCCAACTCGACCGTTCCAGCGCCGGTAGCGGTTCGACCGCGGTCCGGCACGGTTCGCGGTTGCCGAGACGAGCGGCGACGAGGTCGCCGGTCCGCTCGGCCATCAGCCGGAAGGTGGTGAGCTTGCCGCCGGCGATGGTGGCGAAGTTCTCCAGCCCCTGGTCGAGATGGTCGAACAGGGTGAAGCCGCGGCTCGCCTTGCGGCCGTCGTCACCGATGCCGCCGGAGGGCAGGAGCAGAGGGCGGACGCCGGCGAAGGCGCGGATGAAGCGGGTTCGGGCGAGCGCCGGGATCAGCGCCGCCCCCTCTTGGATGTTGCGATCCACCTCCTCGGGCGTCGGTCGGATCACGTCGAGGCCGGCGATCGTGTCCGACGTGGTGCCGAGCAGCGAGACCGAGCCCCCGGGCACCAGGATGTCGCCGTCGCCGGAGCGCCTCAGGCGATTGACCACCCGGCGTGTCAGCCGGGTGTTGGCGATGACCAGCGTGCCCTTGGAATAGACGACGTGGACGTCGTCGCAGCCGGCGAGCCGCGCCACCGCCATCGACCACGCGCCGGCGGCGTTGACGAACTGGCGAGCCCGGATGATCCGCGTCTCGCCGGTCTTCGTGTCGCGGCAGCGGGCGGCGAGGATCCGACCGTTTTCGATCTCGAAACCGACGACCTCCGTGTGCGGCAGGAAGAGGCTGTCGGCGAGGCGACCCGCGTCGGCGACCTGCTCGATGGTCAGACGAAAGGGATCGACGGAGGCGTCCGGAACGGCATAGGCGGCGAAGGCCCGTTCCGAGATCGCCGGTTCCAGCCGCCGCGCCTCGGCGACGGTGAGCGGCACGCTATCGATGCCGGCGGCGGCGCAACGTTCGGCGAACCCTGCGGCGAAGGCCTCGTCGTCGCCCTCGACCGCGACGAACAGGCCGCCACAATCGTCGATCGCGCGCGGCGCCATGCGCTTGAGGATCTCGCCCTCGATGCGGCATTCGGCGGCGGTCTCGGTGTCGCTCGCGGCGTATCGCCCGCCGCTGTGCAGGAGGCCGTGGTTGCCGCCGGAAGCGCCCGAGGCGAGGTCGCCCTTGTCGATCAGGATGCCGCGGATGCCGCGCAGCGCCAGATCGCGCAGGATTCCGCAGCCGGTGACGCCGCCGCCGATGACGAGAACGTCCGCATCGTGGATCATTGCGGCAGCCCCAGGTCGCGAAGGTCCGGGCCGAGATACTTGCGTTCGTCGGGCCCGAGAATGCCGAGAGAGAGGCAGATCAGCGTCCAGAAGTGCACCACCCGGTAGCTCCCGCCGTAGTGATGGGCGAGGTCCTCCATCTGCGAATGGCAGTTGTGGCAGGGGGTGAGTACGTAGGTGGCTTCGGTCGCCTCGATCTGGTCGAACTTGCGCTTGCCGTAGGCGTGGCGCAATTCGTTCATCCCCGCCTGCAGGAAACCGCCGCCGCCGCCGCAACAATAGTTGGCGCTGCGGCAGGGCTGCATGTCGATGAAGTTCTCCTCGCCGACCAGCGTCCGGGCGACGAACCGCAGGTCGTCGGCGGCCGCGTCGCCGATCGACTTGCGCACCAGCTGGCAGGGATCCTGGAGGGTGAACCTGATGCCTCTGGTGTTCCAGTCGGAATTGACCGGCAGCTTCCCCTCGCGGATCCACTGGGCGTAATAGGTGACGAGGCTGGCATAATCGAAGTTCGCCGTCAGCCCGAAGCGCTCGACCCCCTTCCACAGCGTGTAGAAGGAATGGCCGCATTCGGTGTTGATCCACACCTTGCAGCCGAGCGCGTTGACCGCATCGACGCGCTTCTCGACCATCGCCTTCCAGGCCGCGTCGTCGCCCGAGAACATGCAGAAGTTCTCCGCCGCCCAGCCGCTCGAGCCGTAGGTCCAGTCGGCCCCGACGTAATCGAGCAGCTTCCACAGCGGCCGCATCTCCTCCGGTTCGGCGGCGGGCTCGCGCGAGTTCTGATTGATGAAGAAGAAGGCGCCCGGCTTGTCGATCGGCACTTCGATCTTCGCGAAGCGTTCGTCGTTGCGGCGCAGCTCCTCGGCGGTCTCCTCGACGATCTCGACGAAGTCCTCGGGGCTCACCCCCATGGCGCTGGTCGAATCCGACAGCATCTGTGCATGGCAGGAACGGACGATGCCACGCGGCTTCTTCTCCTCCGGCCACATCGAGCGCGCGTAGCCGACCAACACCGAGACGTCGATGTTCATCGGACAGACCTGGGCGCAGCGCTTGCACTGGGTGCAGGCCCAGATCCACGGCGTGGAGGTCAACTCTTCGTCGAGGCCGAGCATCGCCATGCGGATGAACCGCCGCGGGTCCATGCCCTCGAGCCCGGAGGCCGGACAGCCCGACGAGCACAGCCCGCAGGCGAGGCAACTGTCGTAGCTCGATCCGGCCGGTAGCAACCGATCGGCCACCGCCTTGAAATCGATGGCTGCGGACGCCTGCGACGCGCTCATCGCCACGTCTCCTCTTCGGCCGGGAACGACCGCCGGTCTCTCGTCATCGCATCGCTCCGGGACGCCGAAGCGTCCGAACCTCACGGAGGCGCGATGGTATCACACCGTCGTCGCGAAACGATCCGGACCATGCCTGCCTGCTCCGCGGCGACCGCGGCCCGAAGCATCGCCGCGAGGCCGCCGATGCGGCGGCGCCCCGGGCGCCGAGCCGAGCGGCGACGCGCGGTTCCGCCGCGCCACCCGACGGCGACGGCGAGGCCTGCGAGGTCGATCGGTCCGAACGCTCCGAGATATGGCCGAGCCGAGAGGAAATCGCGAAGGACGTCCATCCGTTGTCGAGGCCGGAAGAAGAGTCGAACCGTTTCGAAGCCAAGATCTTCCGTATCGACGTCCAGAAAACCGGTACGTCGACGATTCGAGATGCGCTGCGTATCTTGGGATGCCGCATCTGTGGCGTGCGCCGTCACCTGATACGGCCGATCCGCAGAGGCGCTCGGCTGTCCGAACCCGACGGCACCGGCCGCGGATCGGCCTTCGCACACGACGCACTCGATCCGCGGCGAGGATCACCCCGCCGCGGTCGGTGTGTCGCAGGAACGGACGAGCCCGTCAGGCGCCCTTGGTCTGGGCGAGGATCATCTTGGCGATCACGATCGAGATCGGGATCGTCACGACGAAGCCGGCGATCGACACGATCGGTAGCAGCTTCATGGCGTTGGCCGAGAGCGACGGAACGGCGAGCACGACGAGGAGCGCGGCACCGGCACCGACCACACCGATCAGAATCCAGACGAGAATGGCGACCTTCCACATGCGTGCGACCCTCCGCGACACGGCGGCGTCCCGATGAGGACCTCCGCCCTGCGGCACCCCTCGTGCCGCCTCCTCCGATGGTTAGAACCAGTTCCCCGTCGCTGCCTTTGACGTGAATCAAAATCGCTACCTGCGTAACGCCACGTACTGCCGTCTCGTTTTCGTCGCTCGAGGCTCATTCGTCGCAGAAATGTCGTACCGTCGACGTAATCGGCCCCACATCACCCCTTCACGCGAAATCGAACGACCTCGTGACGAGGCGGATTTCTCCGATATGACGGCGAATACACATGGTCGACACGTTCTGGACGGCATCCTACGGACGAATTCGCCGACAGGGTCACCGAGATCACGGGAGCGAGCGGCGAGCCGTTGGGGACATGCGGAATTTCTGAAGTGTTGCACGATTTCGTCTCGCCGCGACGAAACGCCACCGTGGACATGAAAACACCTCGACCCGCCGTCATACCTCACCTAAGTCAGGGTCGCCGTACGAGTGTTCGACAGGACGGATCACACGCCATGATCCATACCGTCTCCCGCGCCGCGGTGCGCTACGACGTGATCGTCACCGACATCACGACGCTCGACGTCGACGTGGTGGTGAACGCGGCGAACGCCGCTCTGCGCGGCGGCGGCGGTGTCGACGGCGCATCCACCGGGTCGCCGGCCCGGGCCTACTCGCCGAGTGCATCCCTCTCGGCGGTTGTCCGACCGGCGAGGCGCGGATCACCGGCGGTCATGCGCTCGCCGCCCGTCACGTGATCCACACCGTCGGTCCGGTGTGGCGCGGCGGCGGCCACGGCGAAGCCGACCTGCTGGCGAGTTGCTACCGCGCGTCGCTGCGCCTCGCCCGCGAACATCATCTGGAGACGATCGCCTTTCCGTCGATCTCCACCGGCATCTACGGCTTTCCCGGCGAGGAAGCCGCGGAAATCGCGGTGACCACCGTCCTCGCCGAGACGTTGCGCGCACCGCCCTCGCACGTCGTCTTCTGTTGCTTCTCTCCGCAGGCGGTCGATTGGCACCGCTCTGCGCTCGAAAGGTCTCTGCCGTCATGAATTGGCCGAAACTCGATCAGATCGCCGCCGTGGTCGTACTCGGCGCCGTCGGCGTGTGGGTCGGGCTCGGCGAGTTCGGTTCCTCCGGCTCGCGGCCCACCCCGGCCCGCGCCGCAGAAACCGCACCCACCGTGGTGAAGAAGGTCGGCGTCGTGAAGGTCGCCGCCGAGCCCTATCGCCGCAGCCTCATCGTCTCCGGCCGCACCGAAGCCAACAAGACGGTGGCGGTGAGCACGCGCGGACCCGGCATCGTCGACGAACTGCCGGTCGCCAAGGGCTCGACCGTGCCCGCCGGCACCGTCGTCGCCCGCCTCGCCGACGAGGGCCGCGGCGCGGCGCTCAAACAGGCCGAAGCCCAATACGCCCAGCGCCGGGCCGAATACGACGCCGCCGCCCGCCTGACCGAGACCGGCGCCAATCCGCGCCTCAACCTCTCCGCCTCGCGCGTCGCCGTCGACGCCGCGGCGGCGGCGCTGGAGATCGCCCGCGTCGAAGTCGACAAGAAGACGCTGGTGACCCCGATCGCCGGCATCGTCGACCAGATTCCGGTCGAACGCGGTCAGGCGCTCGGCGACGGCCGCCTGGTGGCGACCGTGCTGTCGCTCGATCCGATCGTCGTCGCCGGCGAGGTCTCCGAGCGCGCCGTCGTCCGCGTCGCCGTCGGTCGGCCGGCCGAGATCCGCCTCGTTTCCGGTGAGACCGTCCCCGCCAAGGTCTCCTACGTGTCGCGTTCCGCCGCCGAGCGCACCCGCACCTATCGCATCGAGGTGGAGGCGGCGAACCCGGAGAACCACATCGCCGCCGGCCTCACCGCCGAGATCTCGCTGCCCTCCGAACCGATGGCGGCGGTCCGCCTGCCGCGCTCGGTGCTGAGCCTCGCCGACGACGGCACCATCGGCGTCCGCTTCGTCGACGCCGCCTCCAAAGTGGTCTTCGCCCCCGTCGAACTCCTCGACGACACACCCCGGGGCCTGTGGCTCGGCGGTGTGCCGGACGGCGCCCGCGTGATCGTCGCCGGTCAGGAGTTCGTCAAGGCGGGCGAGACGGTGACCGCGGAGAACCTCGAATGAACCCGGTCGACATCGCCATCCGCAACTGGCGGCTGACCATCGTCTGTCTGGTCTTCACCCTGGTCGCCGGGGCCTTCTCCTATCTCGCCATCCCCAAGGAGGCGGAACCGGACGTCCGCATCCCGATCGTCTACGTCCAGCTCAGCCTGCGCGGCATCTCGCCGGAGGATTCCGAGCGCCTGTTGCTTCGGCCGATCGAGACGCGGCTGAAGTCGGTCACCAACGTCAAGGAGATGCGCTCCCAGGCCTTCGAGGGCGGTGGCTTCGTGCTGCTCGAGTTCAATGCCGGCTTCGATTCGTCGAAGGCGATCGCCGACGTGCGCGCCAAAGTCGACGACGCCAAGCGTGATCTGCCGACCTCGGCCGACGAACCCTCGGTGCACGAGGTCAATCTCTCGCTCTTCCCGGTCCTGGTCGTCACGCTCTCCGGCGAGGCGCCGGAGCGCACGCTGACGGCGCTCGCCCGCGAGCTGCGCCAACTGATCGAGCAGGTGCCCGGCGTACTCTCCGCCGACCTCCAGGGCGCCCGCGACGATCTCGTCGAGATCAATGTCGACCCGATGCTGCTCGACAGCTACGGCGTCTCCCTCGACCAGCTCCTGGCGGTCGCGGCCGGCTCCAACCAGCTCGTCGCCGCCGGCACGCTCGAGGGCTCGCAGGGCCGTTACGCCGTCAAGGTGCCGTCGCTCATCGAGGGCCTCGCCGACATCGCCGATCTGCCGATCGTCGCCGGGTCCAACGCGGTGATCCGCGCCCTCGAGGTGGCGAGCGTGCGTCGCACCTTCAAGGACGCCACCTCGATCACCCGCATCGACGGCCGTCCGGCGATCGCCATCGAGGTGGTCAAGCGCACCGGTTCGAACCTGATCGAGACCGTCGACGCGGTGAAATGGGTGGCCGGCAAGTTCGCCGAGCGGCTACCGGCCGGTGTCCACGTCGGCTTCAGCCAGGACAAGTCGACCGACATCCGTCGCCTGCTCGCCGAATTGCAGAACTCGGTGCTGGTGGCGGTGATCCTGGTCTTCGTCGTCATCCTGTGGGCGCTCGGCTTCCGCGCCTCGACGATGATCGGTCTCGCCATTCCGACGTCCTTCCTGATGGGCATCATGTGGCTGTCGCTGGCCGGGCTGACGGTCAACATCGTCGTGCTGTTCTCGCTGATCCTGGCGGTCGGCATGCTGGTCGACGACGCCATCATCGTCGCCGAATTCGCCGAACGACGGATGGAAGAGGGCATGCCGCCGAAGGAGGCCTATGCGCTGGCCGCCAAACGCATGGCCGGCCCGGTCTTCGCCGCCACCGCCACCCGCGTCGCCGCCTTTTCGCCGCTCCTCTTCTGGCCCGGCGTCGTCGGCGAGTTCATGAAGTACATGCCGATCACCCTGATCGCGACGCTGTCGGCGTCGCTGATCTTCTCGCTGATCTTCACCCCGACGCTGGGCTCGCTCTTCGGCCGGCCGCCGAAACACGAGGTGAAGAAGGTCGACGGCGCCTACATGGCGCTCGTTACCCGGGCGGTCGATCACCCCAAGACGGTGCTCGCCATCGCCGTCGTGCTGCTGATCGCGGTGCCGCAGGTCTACGGCCGCGTCGGCAAGGGCGTCGAGTTCTTCCCCGAGGTCGAACCCGACTACGGCCTCGTCCACGTCCACGCCCGTGGCAACCTCTCGCTCCACGAGAAGAACCTGGCGGTGAAGGCGGTCGAGGATCGGCTCCTCGCCATGCCCGAATTGAAGACCGTCTACACTCGCGTCGGCGAGCAGAAGGGCGGCTCGGGCGAAGTCGCCGAGGACGTCGTCGGCGTCATCCAGTTCGAGCTGGTCGACTGGCGCGAGCGCCGCCCGGCGCGCGAGGTCCTGGCCGAGATCCGCACCCGCACCGACGGCATGCCCGGCCTCGAGGTCGAGCCGCGCAAGCCCCAGGCGGGACCGCCGACCGGCAAGCCGATCCAGGTACAGCTCTCCGCCACCGACCCGGCGAAGCTGCCGGCCGCCGCCGAGAAGGTCGCCGCCCTCCTCGCCGGCCACCCCGAGATCGTCGACATCGACGACGCCAAGCCGGTGCCGGGCATCGATTGGCGGCTCGAGGTCAAGCGCTCGGAAGCGGCGAAATACGGCGTCTCCGTCGGCACCGTCGGCGCCGCCGTGCAGCTCGTCACCAATGGCCTCAAGCTCACCGAATATCGCCCCTCGGACACCACCGATTCCGTCGACATCGTGCTGCGCTATCCGCCGGAGCGGCGGACCCTGGCCACCCTCGACGAGTTGCGGATCGCCTCGCCGATGGGCTCGGTGCCGATCGGCAACGTCATGGAGCGCAAACCCGCCCAGCGCATCGGCCGCCTCGATCGCGTCGACGGCGAACGCGTGCTGACCGTCTCGGCCAACCTGCGCGAGGGCATCCAGGCGGCCGACGTGCAGGCCAAGGTGATCGCCGACGTCGAGAAGGCCGACCTCGGCACCGGCGTGCGTTGGAAGCTCAAGGGCGAGGACGAGGAGCGCCGCAAGGCCTCCGCCTTCCTGTCGAAAGCCTTCGGCACCGCCCTCTTCCTGATCTTCGCCGTCCTCCTCGCCCAGTTCGGCAAGTTCACCTCGGTCGGCCTCGTGCTCTCGGCGGTGATCTTCTCCACCATCGGCGTCTTCCTCGGCCTGATGGCGAGCGAGTTGTCGTTCTCGGTGGTGATGAGCGGCATCGGCATCATCGCGCTCGCCGGCGTGGTGGTGAACAACAACATCGTGCTGATCGACACCTTCGACCGGCTGATCGCCGAGGGTTGGGAGAAGCGGGCGGCAGCGCTCGAGACCTGTCGCGAACGCGCCCGCCCGGTGGTGCTCACCGCGGTGACCGCCATCCTCGGCGTCCTGCCGATCGCCTTCGGTATCAACCCCGACCTCATCCATCACGAGACGACGATCGGCGCACCCTCGACCCAGTGGTGGATCCACCTGTCGAGCGCCATCGTCTTCGGCCTGGCCTTCGCCACCGTGCTGACGCTGGTCGTCACCCCGTCGATGCTGATGATCTTCACCCGCAAGCGGAAATCGGCGCCGCCCTCGGTCGACATGACGTTGACGCAGCCGACCGCCGGTTCGTGAGCCACCGCCGCGGTCCGGCCACGGAGGATCGGAAAGCGCGATTCGGATCCGGCATCGAACTGCCTCGGCCGAGCGCCGGAAGTCAGTCGATGAGGGCGCGCCGAAGCGCCACGACGGCCGCCTGGGTGCGATTGACCGCACCGAGCTTGCGCGTCGCCGCGGCGATGTAGCCGTCGACGGTGTTGGTCGAGATCGCGAGAATCCCGGCGATCTCCCAGGTGGTCTTGCCGGCCGCCGTCCACTGCAGACACTCGCGTTCGCGCGGGCTGAGCGCCGGTCGCTCCGCCGCGCCGGACGAGCGGTCGGCGAGTTCGGCGAGCCGCGTCTCGGCGACGGAAACGAGCTGTCGTAAGAGATCCGCCTCGGAGCGGCCCGCGGGTACGCCGCCGGCGATCACGATCACCGGGTGGTCCGCCGGAGCCTCCGCGTCCGCGCCGGCGGAGGGCCGTGCCGGCTTCGCCGGCCGATCGGCCGAGCCCGCATCACCGGCCTGCGGCAATCGATGGACGACGGGTGCCGCCGGCGGCACCCGACCGACCGTCGCACCCGGGACCCCGACCCCGGCCACGTTCGCCGCACCGATCCCGTCGCCCGACCGCAACTCGAACCGCGCCACCACCGCGCCGACGGGCTCCGCCACATCCGCGACATCGAGCGCTCTCGAAATCATCCCGGCGGGATTTCGAAACCGGCGATCCGGAAAGGCGCGAAGTCTGTCGTGTCCACTCACCGGTCGCCTTCGACCTCCCCGGAGCGACCTTTCGCCGCGACGCCGACCACCGACGCCCGCACCCCGAAAGTGCCCGCCGAAGATCCGGCGAGCCAGCTCTCCAGAACGATAACTCGTTGTCGAATCGGGTCAATCGCACGCGCTGTCCGGTCCCGCCGGCCGAACTGGTTCCGGAGCATTTCCGTGACGCCGCTGTGACGCCGGCTGTGACGCTCCTCGGCAACACTCTTCAGAAAAACGTGATCGTGGCCGAGCTTTCGCCACGATCCGGTCAAGGCCGAGCCATGTTGAGGGGTGATCTTCACCTCATCGCAAAGGACGGTTCGGTCCCCGGTGGAGACCCCGGATACCCGAGCCCCCCAAGCCCCCGGACTTCGCCGGGGCCGGACCCTCCGAGCGACGGAAACGCCGAGCCCCCCCGACGGCGTATCCCGCCCCGAACGAGCGATATCCCTGGTACCCCCCGATACCCGAGACCCGTTGCCTCCCCCCGGCAGCGGGTTTCGCGTTTTCCGGGCGTGGTCGCGCCCGCGAGCGCTCAGGGCATCCTGGCGCCGTCTCCGAGCCAGTGGTCGAGAAAACGCTCCAACCACAACCGGTTGCGGTCGCCCCACAGACACTGGCCCTCGAAGTGGCGCTGGCGCGGCTGGGCGCCGGGGCTGTCGAGACGGCCGGCGCCGCGCACCGTCCACCGATGCATCATCGCCAGCGTCAGTTCGGGATGGAACTGCAGCCCGTAGGCGCGCCGCCCGACCCGGATCGCCTGATTGGGAAAGCGGTGGCCGGTGGCGAGCAGCTCGGCCCCGGCCGGAACTTCGAAGCCCTCGCGGTGCCATTGATAGACCTTCGACGGCCATCCCATCAGGTCGCGCCCGGCGCGAGTCGGCTCGATGTCGTACCAACCGACCTCGACCTCACCGGCGGCATGGGCCGTCACACGGCCGCCGAGGTGACGCACCATCATCTGCGCGCCGAGGCAGATGCCGAGAAACGGCTTCTCTTCGGTGAGCGCCACGCCGATCCAGTCGATCTCGCGATGCAGCCAGGCGTCGTCGTCGTTGGCGCTCATCGGCCCGCCGAAGATCGCCGCACCGGCATGATGGGCGAGGGTCTCGGGCAACGGATCGCCGTAGCGCGGCCGGCGGATGTCGAGACGATGGCCCCGACGGGTCAACGCCGTCCCCACCCGCCCGGGGGTGGAGGTGTCCTGATGCAGCACCACCAGGATCGGCGCCGGCGAGGTCGGATCGCGGTCTTCGAGGGGATCGGTCAAGAGGTCGGCTCGGAACGTCGGTGATCTCAGGTTTCGGGGCGAACGCCGATCTCGGCACGGCGCGCAGTGAAAATCAACGGCCGTCTTCCGCCGCCCGGAGCGCCGCGGCCTCGTGTTCGGCCTCGACCTCCTTTCGCAGGATCATGCGATCACGCGCCTCGACGCCGAGAAGACCGGCGATACGCCACACCACATTGTCCTCGAACTCCTGGATGACGCCGTCGGCGAGCACCAGGATCCACAGGCCGCGGACCAGATCCAGGCGTTCCTCGTGCGTGAGGTTGCGCTGGAGCCGTGCGGTGAAACTCGCCGGATCGGCGGTCTCGAGTTCGGCCGTCCGCCCGGCCTCCGCGAGCATCCGTGCCTCGTCGATCGACAGATCGAACCGGCGCGCCAGCTCCTCTTCCCAACGGCTCTTCTCGTTCGGCGTCACCCGGCCGTCGACCGAGATGACGTGGAACATCAACGCCGCCACCGCCAGGCGCGGATCGTCGAGATCGAAGGCCGCCTCCGGCCGCCGGGCGATCAGGTCGGAGACGAGGCGTCTGAAGAGGTTCGGCATGCCTGTTGCGGGTCTCCCGGCGGCTGTCGAGGCGATTTTCACCCCGACTATCGCAGATGGAAGGCCCCTTCGCCATCCGACGCTCCGCCGCGCCCCTCGTTGCGGCGGCGAACCGACGCCCTATAGTCGTGGATCGCGGCGAGAGGAGACGGCCGGATGCTTCTGAAACGGCTGTTCGACACCATCGAGGCGCGACGCGGCGAGCTCACCGCGCTGACCTGCGATCTCGTCCGCTTCCCGACCGTCAATCCGCCCGGCGAGGCCTACGAGCCTTGCGCCCGCTTCATCGGCGACCGCCTCGCCGCCCGCGGCTTCACGGTCGACTACGTCCGCGCCCACGGCACGCCCGGCGACAGCGACGCCCACCCGCGCGTCAACGTCGTCGCCCGCCGCGACGGCGCCCGGCCGGGCCCCTGCGTCCACTTCAACGGCCACATCGACGTGGTCGAGGCCGGTCACGGCTGGAGCGTCGACCCCTTCGCCGGCGTGGTCCGCGACGGCCGCGTCTACGGTCGCGGCACCGCCGACATGAAAGGCGGCCTCGCCGCGGCGATCGTCGCCGTCGAGGCGATCCTCGACGCCGGCATCGAATTTCCCGGTGCGCTGGAGATCTCCGGCACCGTCGACGAGGAATCCGGCGGCTTCGGCGGCGTCGCCCATCTCGCCCGCCACGGCTGGTTCGCCCCCGGCCGGGTCGATCACGTCATCATCCCCGAACCGCTCGACGTCGACCGCGTCTGCCTCGGCCATCGCGGCGTGTGGTGGGCGGAGGTCGAGGTGACCGGCCGCATCGGCCACGGCTCGATGCCTTTCCTCGGTGTCAACGCCATTCGCGGCATGGCCGACTTCCTGGCGCTCGTCGAGACCGAGCTGATGCCGAAGCTGGCGAGCCGGCGCACCCGCATGCCCTGCGTCCCCGACGGCGCCCGTCACGCCACCCTCAATCTCAATTCGATCCACGGCGGCCTCGCCGAAGCGATCGACGAGGGCCTGCCCGCCCCGGTGGTCGCCGACTCGTGCCGCCTCGTCCTCGATCGCCGCTGGCTGGTCGAAGAGGACCGCGAGGCGGTACGTTCGGAAGTGATCGAACTCCTCGACCGTATGAAGGCCCGCACCGCCGGTCTCGACTACCGGGTTCTCGATCTGATGGGCTTCGAACCGACCATGACCGAAGCGGACGCGCCGCTGGTCACCACCCTCGACCACTGGATCCACCGGGTGCTCGATCGCCCGGCGACCCACATCGCCTCGCCCGGCACCTACGACCAGAAGCACATCGCCCGCTTCGCCCCCCACGTCGCCTGCGTCGCCTACGGCCCCGGCGAACTCGACCTCGCCCACCAGCCCGACGAATGGGTGTCGGTCGACGACATGGTCGCCTCGGCGAAGATCATGGCGGCGACGGCGCTGAGCCTCCTCGGGGTGGACGTCGGCGAGGGGTGAGGCGTTGCGCCGGTACCGGTCCCGGCCGCCTCCGTTGCGGAGGTAGCGGAGTGCGCGATGGTTCGAGACGAGCGGCCCTGCCGCTCTCCTCACCATGAGGCGTTTGTTTTCAAAGAATTTTTCTTGAATGCCTCATGCTGAAGAGGCGTCCGCAGGACGTCGTCTCGAAGCATCGCGCACCGTCCCGAAGCCCGGGAGCCTTCACTCCACCACCGTGACCACCGCCCGGTTCTCGGTGTCGGAATCCGCCCCGACGAAGACCTCGAAGCGCCCCGGCTCGACCCGGTAGCGCCCGTGATCGTCATGGAAGCCGAGGTCCGCCACCGGCGCCTCGAGCCGCACCTCGCGGCTCTCGCCCGGCTTCAGATCCACCATGGCGAAGGCCTTCAACTCGCGCCGCGGCCGCGACCGCGAGGCGAGGAGGTCGTGGACGTAGAGCTGGACGCTCTCCCGGCCGGCCCGCGTCCCGGTGTTGGTCACCGTGACCGTCGCCGAGACGGTGTCGCCGAGACGGACGGTCCCCTGCGCCAGCTTCGGCGGCGAGATCGTGAAGCTCGTGTAGGAGAGGCCGAAGCCGAAGGGAAAGAGCGGTGTGATCTCCTCGTCGACGTAGCGGGTGGCGAGTTCGTCGCCCGGCTTCCACGGCCGCCCGGTCGGCAGCCGGTCGTAGGAAATCGGTACCTGCCCGACCGCCCGCGGCATCGACATCGGCAGCCGGCCAGACGGATTCGCCTCGCCGAGGATCAGATCGGTGAGCGCCGCTCCGCCCATCGTCCCCGGCGAATAGGCCCAGAGGATCGCCCGCGTCTTCGGCACCACGTCGCGCAGCACCATCGGCCGCCCGGCGAAGACGACGAGGAGGACCGGCTTGCCGGTCGCCGCCATCAGGTCGAGCAGCGCCTGTTGGTGATTGGGCAGGCCGAGGCGGGTGCGCGAGGTCGATTCCGCCGTCATCCACCACGGTTCGCCGAGCACCGCGACGACGAGATCGGCCGTCGCCGCCGTCTTCACCGCCGCGGCGAAGCCCTCGGTCGAGCGACAGGCATCGTCGCAGGCCGCCTCGTAGTCGACCGTCACGCCCTTCGCCGCGAGCCGCGTCCGCATCTCGTCGAGGAACAGCGGCACTTCTTCCCGCCGGCCCAAGGCCCCCCAGGCGCCCATGTGGTCGCCGGCGTCGGCCGCCATGGCGCCGATCACCGCGATCCGCTTCGGCGGTGCGACCAGCGGCAGGAGGTTCCCGTCGTTCTTCAGCAGCACCACGGAGCGCCGCGCCACGTCGCGCGCCGCCTCCCGCGTCTCGGGCCGGGCGAGCGCCGCGGCGGCCGTCGTCGGATCGAGCGAACGCCGCTTCTCCGCCGGCTCGAACAGCCCGAGGCGAAACTTGACCCGCAGCACCCGCGACACCGCCTCGTCGATCCGCGCCATCGGCACCCGACCGGTTTTCACCAGCTCGACCAGATGATCGCGGTAGAGCCCGCTCGCCATGTCGACGTCGACGCCGGCCATCACCGCCTTCTCGACCGCCTTGCGCTCGTCCGCCGCCACCCCGTGGGCGACGAGCTCGCGCACCGCGTCCCAATCGGACATGACGATGCCGTCGAAGCCCCATTCCCCGCGCAGGATCTCCGTGAGCGTGTGCGGATTGGCGGTGCCCGGCACGCCGTTCAGCGTGTTGAAGGCGGCCATCACCACCTGCGCCCCGGCGTCGATACCGGCCTTGAACGGCGGCAGGTAGAGATCGCGCAGGCGCGATTCGGAAAGATCGACGGCATTGTAGTCGCGTCCCGATTCGGCCGCGCCGTAACCGACGAAGTGCTTCAGCGTCGCCGCCATGCCGCCGGCCTTCAGTCCCCTGACCGCGGCGGCGGCGAAGCGGCGGGCGAGGAACGGATCCTCTCCCGGCCCCTCGACCACCCGCCCCCAGCGGGCGTCGCGCGACAGATCGAGCATCGGCCCGAGATTGAGATCGAGCCCCTGGGCCGAGCCCTCCTTCGCCGTGTGCAGCGCCGCGGTCTCCATCGCCGCCTCGTCGAAGGTCGCGGCGATGCCGAGCGGCATCGGAAAGAGGGTGCGATAGCCGTGGATGATGTCGCGCGAGAAGATGAGCGGAATGCCGTGGCGCACGCTCCGCGCCCGCCGATCGGCAGCGATGACGTTCGCCACCTCGTCGGTGTTGGAGAGGATGCCGATCGCCCCGTCGACGATCTCCTTGTCGTCGAACTGCGGCGACCAGCCGCCGAGGAACATCTGCCCGACCTTCTCCTCGAGGCTCATCCGCGACAGGAGATCGGCGACGCGCGCCTCGACCGCGGGATCGGCGGCCGGCCGCTCCCCGGCGGGGGCGCGGGCGGACGCGAAGGGCAGAAGCAGGGCGAGGAGAGCGAGGGCGGGGAAGAGTCGGGAACGGTTCGACATGGACCGGGCGATCGAGGAGAACGAGCCGCGCACCATCGCCCGCCCCGCCGGTCCGGTCAAACCCGCGAGAGCCCTTCCGACCCTCGCCTTGCGTGGAGACGCGAAGGGTGGTCTCTTGCGCGTCGTCGCGAGCGGGCGCGGATCGGGGGATTCGCGGCCGCACGATGCGTATCCGACGGCGGCTTCGGCCGGCGCGGACGGCGTCGACGCGACCCCGGGGGGCGACGACGAGAGGATGCCCATGGCGGCCCGCAAGATTCTCATCTGCGACGACGACGACGATCTGCGCGAGGCGCTGGTCGAGCAGTTGTCGCTCTACGAAGAATTCGAGACCCAGGCGACCGACGGCGCCACCAAGGCGATCGCCATCGCCCGCGCCGACCCGATCGACCTCCTGATCATGGACGTCGGCCTGCCCGAGATGGACGGCCGCGAGGCGGTGAAGCTGTTGCGCAAAGGCGGCTTCAAGGCGCCGATCATCATGCTGACCGGCCACGACACCGAGTCCGACACCATCCTCGGGCTGGAAGCCGGCGCCAACGACTACGTCACCAAGCCGTTCAAATTCGCCGTGCTGCTCGCCCGCATCCGCGCCCACCTGCGCCAGCACGAGCAGACCGAGGACGCCGTCTTCACCATCGGCCGCTACACCTTCCGCCCCTCGACCAAGCTGATGGTCGACGAGCGCGGCTCCAAGGTGCGGCTGACCGAGAAGGAGACCGCGATCCTGAAGTATCTCTACCGCGCCGGCGAGAAGCCGGTGACGCGCGAGGTGCTCCTCCACGAGGTCTGGGGTTACAATTCGGGCGTCACCACCCACACGCTCGAGACCCACATCTATCGCCTGCGCCAGAAGATCGAGCGCGATCCGTCGAACGCCGAGCTTCTCGTCACCGAGGCGGGCGGCTACAAACTGGTTCCCTGATCCCTCCGCCCCACCGAGCCGGCAGGCCTGAAGCCCTCTAGCGAAGCCGCAACCCGCGAACGCCCGTCGAATGACTCTCGAACGCGACATCGAACTCTTGAAGAGCGTTCCCTTCTTCGACGGGATTCCGGCGGAGCCGTTGAAGCTCATCGCCTTTTCCGCCGACAGCCGGGAGATCGAGGACGGCCGCTTCCTGTTCTCCGCCGGCGATTCGGCGGAAGGCGGCTTCGTCCTGGTCGAGGGTCGCATCGATCTCGTCGACGAGACGAAGACCCCGCCCAAGATCCTCGACCGCCTCGGCCCCGGCGCGCTGATCGGCGAATTGGCGCTGATCGTCGAGACGAAACGCCCGGCGACGGCGCTGGCCGTCGGCCGCGCCCGCGTCCTCGCCGTCCGCCGCTCCCTCTTCCGCCGCATGCTCGGGGAATACCCCGAGATCGCCGTCACTCTGCGCGACCGCATCGCCGAGCGCTTGGCATCCCTGGCGCCGGAGATCGGGCGGATCCGGGATGTGATGGCGACCCACGACGAGCGGGGGTGAGGAGGCCTACGCCGATCAATCCCGCGTGATGAAGGTAACATCGCTTCCGACCCGACGAAGACGGAATCGAGGCGCCAAGCGCCGATCCGTCGCGTCACGGGAGCGTCCCATGTCGATTCGAACCACCATCGCCGTCACCGTTCTCACTGCCGTCGAGCTCGCCACTGCAGTGACGGCGACCGCCGGTTCGCGACCGGTCGTCGTCGAACTCTTCACCAGCCAAGGCTGCAACTCCTGTCCGCCGGCCAACGCCAATTTCATCGGCATCATGGACCGCCAGAACGTCCTCGCCCTGAGTTTCGCCGTCACGTACTGGGATCGACTCGGTTGGAAGGACATCTTCGGCAAGCCCGAGTTCACAGCGCGCCAATACGCGTACGAGCCGGCTCTCGGCGAGAGTGGCCCGTTCACCCCGCAGATCGTCGTCGACGGTCGGGTGAGCGCTGTCGGCATGCGCCGTGGTGAAATCGAGTCCCTCATCGCCGCTGCCGGCGAACCCTCCAGCGTGGCGGTCGACCTCTCCCGTGACCGTGTCTCGATAGACGCCGGTGCGGCGCCCGCCGGCGGCGCCGACGTGTGGCTGGTGCGCTACCAGCCCGGCGTACTCGAGGTCTCCGTCGCTCGCGGCGAAAATGCCGGCCGCAAACTTCCGCACGGCCATGTCGTCCGCGATCTCGTACGCCTCGGCGGCTGGACCGGCGCGAAGACCGCCTTTCCGATCACGCCGGTCGACAGGCTGAAGACCGCCGTCCTGGTCCAGGCGGTGAATGGCGGCCCGATCCTCGGTGCGGCGGCCGAATGAGCGAAGCCCGGCTCAGGAGGCGGGCCCCCGCCCCCACCTCTCCTCGATGTACCGCCCCACCATCGCCTTGAACTCCTCGGCGATCCCCGCGCCCTTCAGCGTCGCGACCTTCTTGCCGTCGACGAAGACCGGGGCGGAGGGGGCTTCACCGGTGCCGGGGAGCGAGATGCCGATGTCGGCGTGTTTCGATTCGCCGGGGCCGTTGACGATGCAGCCCATCACCGCCACCTCGAGCGCCTCGACGCCGGGGTATTTCCCGCGCCATTCAGGCATCGACTCGCGGATGTGGGTCTGGATGTCGTGGGCGAGCTCCTGGAACACCGTCGAGGTCGTCCGCCCGCAGCCGGGACAGGCCGCGACGATCGGCGCGAAGGTCCTGAGCCCCATCGTCTGGAGGAGTTCCTGCGCCGCGATCACCTCTTTCGTCCGGTCACCGCCGGGCTCCGGGGTGAGCGAATAGCGGATCGTGTCGCCGATCCCCTGCTGCAACAGAATGCCGAGCGCGGCCGACGAGGCGACGAGCCCCTTCGAGCCCATCCCCGCCTCGGTCAACCCGAGATGCAGGGCATAAGGCGAGCGCGCCGCGATCTCGCAACTCACCTTCACCAGATCCTGGATCTGGCTGACCTTGGCCGAGACGACGATCTTGTCCCGCGAAAGGCCGATCTCCTCGGCCAGTTCGGCGGAGAGCACCGCCGACTGCACCATCGCCTCGTGCATCACCTCGCGCGCCGTCAGCGGCGCGCCTTTCGCCGTGTTCTCGTCCATCAGCCGGGTCAGCAGCTCCTGATCGAGCGAGCCCCAGTTGACGCCGATGCGCACCGGCTTGTCGTACCGGATCGCCGTCTCGACGATCGCCGCGAACTGGCGGTCGCGCTTGTCCTTGAAGCCGACGTTGCCCGGGTTGATGCGGTATTTCGCCAGCGCCGCGGCGCAGGCCGGGTGATCGGCGAGGAGCTTGTGGCCGATGTAGTGGAAGTCGCCGATCAGCGGCACGGAGATGCCCCAGGCGTCGAGCCGGTCGCGGATCTTCGGCACCGCGGCGGCCGCCTCGTCGCGATCGACGGTGATGCGGACGAGTTCGGAGCCGGCCCGCGCCAGCGCCTTGACCTGCTCGGCAGTGGCGAAGACGTCGGCGGTGTCGGTGTTGGTCATCGACTGCACGACGATCGGCGCCCCGCCGCCGATCTTCACCCCGCCGACGTCGACGGCGATGGACGAGCGACGGGCGAGCGGCGTGGCGAGCGGGTACATGGATCACTCCGGGCGGTCTGCGACGCCCGGGAATGTCGCCTTATTCGTGACGCCGTCAAGACGGGACGGCCGCCGCGGCGCTCACTTCTCGATCTTGCCGCCCGGCACCAGGAGACCGGCGAGCGCGCCCAGCGCCGTCGAGCCGATGGCGACGAGGAACTCGGGCACCTTCAGGTCTTCGGCACCGGGAATGGCGAACCACTTGTAGCCGACCACCCCGACGACGATCAGGATCACCGCCGACAACACCACCACCACCGCCGTCCGGTAGGTGATCTTGTCCTCGTTGGGAGGAACCGGCGGGTTCTCCTTCTTGGTTCGGGCCACGGCCTTGCGGATCGCCGCCTGCGGATCGACCCGCAGTTCCTCGGCCAGATCCTTGTCGTGTTCGAGGTGCGTCGAGAGCTTGTCGAGCAGCCGATACTCGATCCTTTCCAGCATGGCGGAACCCTCCCTCTGCCGCGATCGTCGCGCACGACCGAGTGTACGCGACCTCCGGTCGTAGAAATATAGGCCTGCCACCTTTCTTTCGCCGCTTCGTGACATGCCGGATGCGCCGCGTCACCCTTGCGCGGCGCGACGTTATGGCTAGAGTGCCGGCCGATTTCCGCCCTTCCCTCCACGCGATGCCTCGGAGACCTCGAGATGGCCGCGAACGACGTCAAGAAGGTGGTGCTGGCCTATTCCGGCGGCCTCGACACCTCGATCATCCTCAAGTGGCTGCAGGTCACCTACGGCTGCGAGGTGGTGACCTTCACCGCCGACCTCGGCCAAGGCGAGGAGCTGGAGCCGGCGCGCAAGAAGGCCGAGATGCTCGGCATCGAGGAGATCTTCATCGACGATCTGCGCGAGGAGTTCGTCCGCGACTTCGTCTTCCCGATGTTCCGGGCCAACGCCCAGTACGAGGGCGACTATCTGCTCGGCACCTCGATCGCCCGGCCGCTGATCGCCAAGCGCCAGATCGAGATCGCTCGGCAAGTCGGCGCCGACGCCGTCTGCCACGGCGCCACCGGCAAGGGCAACGATCAGGTCCGCTTCGAACTCGGCTACTACGCGCTCGAGCCCGACATCAAGATCATCGCCCCCTGGCGCGAATGGGACTTCAAGTCGCGCGAGGCGCTGATCGACTTCGCCGAGAAGCACCAGATCCAGATCGCCAAGGACAAGCGCGGCGAGGCCCCCTTCTCGGTCGACGCCAACCTGCTGCACTCCTCCTCCGAGGGTAAGGTGCTCGAGGATCCGTGGGTCGAGCCGCCCGAATACGTCCACATGCGCACCATCTCGCCGAAGGACGCCCCGGACGTGGCGACCGAGATCGTCGTCCGCTTCGAAAAGGGCGACGCGGTGGCGATCGACGGCGTCGAGATGAGCCCCGCGACCCTGCTCACCAAGCTCAACGAACTCGGCCGCGACAACGGCATCGGCCGCCTCGATCTGGTCGAGAACCGCTTCGTCGGCATGAAGTCGCGCGGCGTCTACGAGACCCCCGGCGGCACCATCCTGCTCGCCGCCCATCGCGGCATCGAGTCCATCACCCTCGACCGCGGCGCCGCCCATCTCAAGGACGAGATCATGCCGCGCTACGCCGAGCTGATCTACAACGGCTTCTGGTTCTCGCCCGAGCGCGAGATGCTCCAGGCGCTGATCGACCGCAGCCAGGAAGCGGTCACCGGCGAGGTCCGACTGGAACTCTACAAGGGCAACGTCCGCGTCACCGGCCGCCGCTCGCCCTGGTCGCTCTACGATCAGGAGCTGGTCACCTTCGAGGAAGGCAAGGTCGCCTACGACCACCGCGACGCCGCCGGCTTCATCAAGCTCAACGCCCTGCGCCTCAGGACCCTCGGCCGCCGCAAGAACCGCATGGGCGCCTGATCCCGGCGGATCGACGACGATCCTGAGAAGGGCGGCGGACCGACGGGTTCGCCGCCCTTCACGCTTCCCGAGGCACTTTCGATTCGGTGTCGAGAGTGAAGCCGCGATCGACGAGCCGTGCCCCCAGCGCCACGGCGAGCATCGTCGGAAACACCACCCCCAGCCCGACGACCGGATCGGCGAACACCGTCGCCGCGACGCCGCCGAGGAAGCCGGCGCCCATCTGGACGAAGCCGAGGAGTGACGAGGCCGAGCCGGCGTTCCGCGGGTGCAGCGCCATGGCGCGGGTGGTGAGCCCCGGGATGACCAGCGAGATCGAGAAGGCGAAGGCCCCGACCGGAATCATCACCGCCGGATAGGACGGGGCGAAGACCCGGCCGAGGAGCAGCGTGCCGCAGGCCCCGAGGAAGCCGAGGATCAGCCCCGGCAGGATCAGCCGTTCCGCCCCGACCCGCGGGATGAGGGCGCGGGCCACCACGCCGCCGGAGAGATAGGACAGCGTCTGCGCCAGCATGCCGACACCGAAGGTCGCCGGCGTGAGCCCGACGCGCTCGATCAGCACGAAGGGCAGCAGCGTGCCCAGGGTGAAGATCGCCCCGACCGAGAAGCCGATCGACAGGACCGGCAGGAGGAAGCGTCGATCGCGCGTCAACATCGCATAGGTGGCGATCACCCGATCGGGCCGTGCCTTGGCCGGATCACGGTCGCGATTGGTCTCCGGCAGAGCCGTGAACACGACGACCAGGGCCGTGATCCCGCACAGTGCCATGACGACGAAGACCGCACGCCAGCCGAACAGCGCCAGCAGAAAACCGCCGAGCGTCGGCGAGATCGCCGGGCCGATCGACAGCACGATGCCGATGGTGGCGAGGATGCCCGCCGCCTCCTCGCCGGTGAAGAGATCGCGCACCACCGCCCGTGACACGCCGACCCCGATCGCCGCACCGACTCCCTGCAGGGCGCGCGCCGCGATCAGCGTCTCGATCGTCTCGGCGAACAGCGCACCGACGCTGCCGAGGGTGTAGAGGGCGAGGAACAGCAGCGCGGCGAAGCGCCGGCCGAAGGCGTCGGACACCGGACCACAGACCAACTGCGACAGGGCGAAACCGGCGAAGAAGGCGGTGAGCGAGGTCTTCACCATCGCCATCGTCGTGCCGAAGGCGGCGACGAGCGTCGGCATCGCCGGCGTGTAGAGCGCCATCGACATCGAGGCGAGCGCCGTCAGCATGCCGCCGATGAGCACGGTTCGTGTGGCGGAGAGCGCGGGCGCCGTGACGGTCGCGGTCATGCGCGCGCCTCCCCTCGGGGCGCGGCAGCGAGATTGCCCCGGACCCGTTGCAGGAGCCCCCGCAAACTCGCGATCTCCGCCTCGTCGAACCCGGCCGTCTGCGCCGTGCGCACCCCCGCGGACGCCGCGCGCAGTTCTTCGAGCACACCCGCCGCCCGCTCGCTCGGATGCACCAGCTTCGCTCGCCGGTCACCGGGGTCGGGCCGCCGTTCGGCCAAACCCCGCCGCACCAGCCGGTCGAGATGGCCGACCAGCGTCATCGGCTCGATGTGGAGGCTCTCGGCGAGCTGCGCCTGACGCAGTCCCGGCTGCTCGACGATGGTCATCAGCACCCGCACCTCGGCCGAGCCGACATCGAAACCGGCTGCGCTCCACGCGCTTTCCAATCGTCGCCAGAAGAGCCGCGCCACGTCGGAGAACAGGATGCCGAGCGGTTCGTCCGCCGGATCGGTCGTCATGGGACCTCCATCATATATGTGGAGCATATGATAAGGGAGACTTATAAAATGTCGAGCCGACCGTCGCATGGCCGTCATGCGTACCTTCCATGGGAGAGCGACGGACCGGCTACGGCGGACCGCGCCGGCGCGCCGCCCCCTCTCGCGCTTGCGAAAGCCCCGCGAAGCGAGTAGAGACGGCGCAAATCCGTGACAGATCATCCGAACAGGACGCGGGCGGCCCAAAGCATCGTGGCGGCCCCGAACCCGGCAGGCGTTCCCATGAAGCTCCGCAACATCGCCATCATCGCGCACGTCGACCACGGCAAGACCACGCTGGTCGACGAACTCCTCAAGCAGTCCGGCACCTATCGCGAGAACCAGCGCGTCGCCGAACGCGTGATGGACTCCAACGAGCTGGAGAAGGAGCGCGGCATCACCATCCTCGCCAAGGCGACCTCGATCGTCTGGAAGGACACCCGCATCAACATCGTCGACACCCCCGGCCACGCCGATTTCGGCGGTGAGGTCGAGCGCATCCTCAACATGGTGGACGGCGCCATCGTGCTGGTCGACGCCGCCGAGGGTCCGATGCCGCAGACCAAGTTCGTCGTCGGCAAGGCGCTGAAGGTCGGCCTGCGCCCGATCGTCGCCATCAACAAGGTCGATCGCCACGACGCCCGCGCCCAGGAGGTGGTCAACGAGGTCTTCGATCTCTTCGCCGCCCTCGACGCCACCGAGGACCAGCTCGACTTCCCGATCCTCTACGGCTCGGGCCGCTCCGGCTGGATGGCCTATTCTCCGGAGGGTCCGGAGACCGACGGCATGGCGCCGCTCCTCGACCTCGTGCTCTCCCACGTGCCCGAGCCGCACGTCGAGGAAGGCCCCTTCCGCATGATCGGCACCATCCTCGAGGCCAATCCCTTCCTCGGCCGCATCGTCACCGGCCGCATCACCTCCGGAACGGTGAAGCCGAACCAGACCATCAAGGTGCTGCACCACGACGGTTCGCTGCTCGAGCAGGGCCGGGTCTCCAAGATCCTCGCCTTCCGCGGTCTCGAGCGCCAGCCGATCGAACTCGGCGAAGCCGGCGACATCGTCGCCATCGCCGGTCTCACCAAGGGCACCGTCGCCGACACCTTCTGCGATCCCTCGGTGACCCAGGCGATGACCGCCCAGCCGATCGACCCGCCGACCGTCACCATGTCCTTCCTGGTCAACGACAGCCCGCTCGCCGGCACCGAGGGCGACAAGGTGACGAGCCGCGTCATCCGCGATCGCCTGATGAAGGAGGCCGAGGGCAACGTCGCGCTGAAGATCGAGGAATCGGCCGACAAGGACTCGTTCTTCGTCTCCGGCCGCGGCGAACTCCAGCTCGCCGTCCTCATCGAGACCATGCGTCGCGAGGGCTTCGAACTCGCCGTGTCGCGTCCGCGCGTCGTCATGAAGAAGGACGAGGAGTCGGGTGAGACGCTGGAGCCGATCGAAGAGGTGCTGATCGACGTCGACGAGGAGTTCTCGGGCGTCGTCGTCCAGAAGATGTCTGAGCGCAAGGCCGACATGATCGAGATGCGCCCGTCCGGTGGCAACCGCCTGCGTCTGGTCTTCTACGCGCCGACCCGCGGCCTCATCGGCTACCAGTCGGAACTGATGACCGACACCCGCGGCACCGCCATCATGAACCGCCTGTTCCACGAGTACGCCCCCTACAAGGGCGAGATCCAGGGCCGCCGCAACGGCGTCCTGATCTCCAACGACCAGGGCGACTCGGTCGCCTATGCGATGTGGAAGCTGGAAGATCGCGGCCCGATGATGATCGAGCCCGGCTCCAAGGTCTATCGCGGCATGATCATCGGCGAGCACACCCGCGACAACGACCTCGAGGTCAACGTCCTCAAGGGCAAGCAGCTCACCAACATCCGCGCCGCCGGCAAGGACGAGGCGGTGAAGCTGACCCCGCCGATCCGCATGACCCTCGAGCGTTCGCTCGCCTGGATCCAGGACGACGAACTGGTCGAGGTGACGCCGAAGTCGATCCGCCTGCGCAAGGTCCACCTCGACCCCAACGACCGCAAGCGCCTCGCCAAGGCCGGCGCCGCCTGAGGCGACGCGTCTCCGCCACGCTCTGCCGAAGACCGGATCGCGCCCTGCGGGCCGTGGTCCGGTCTTCGTCGTTTCCGGACGACCGGCCGAGCCGACCCGCCGCGGGACGCCGGGATCCGCCCTGCGACGACGCGGCGCAGCCCGGAAGGTGGCGGATTCACCACATCCGACCAATTCCCGAGAGGCCTCGGCAATCTACTTATTGCGAATGATTTGCATAGTCGTTATTGCAAAGGTGTGAAGCCAACCGGGGCCGCGTCCGTCCATGAGTCTCGCCGTCGACATCGCCACCGCCGATCTCGTTCCTGCCGGCCTCGTCGCCGACACCTCCGATCGGCTCGGACGCCGGTCGCGCGGCTGGTCCGGCTGGGTCACCGGCCTCACGCCCGCCGCCGACCTCACCATCACCTGGACGGAGATGGAGCGTCGCCTGCTCGAGATGGGCTTCGTCGAGGGTGCGCGGGTCGAGATCCTCCAGGAAGGTCCGATCGGCCGCGATCCCATCGCCGTCCGTGTCGACGACCTCACCGTGGCGCTGCGCCGTCGCGATGCCGACGTGATCCTCGTCGCCGAGGCTTGAGGCATGAACGGCCCCGCCGCGCCGGAGATCGCTCTCGTCGGCTGCCCCAATTCCGGTAAGACCTCCCTCTTCAACGCTCTGACCGGTTCGCGCCAGAAAGTCGCGAACTACGCCGGCGTCACCGTCGAGCGCAAGGAAGGGTCCTTCGTCACCCCCTCCGGCCGGCCGGTGAAGATCCTCGACCTGCCCGGCACCTACTCGCTGCGCGGCCGCAGCCCCGACGAGATCGTCACCCGCGACGTCGTCCTCGGTCGCCTCGCCGGCGAGGAGATCCCCGACGCCGTCGTCTGCGTCGCCGACGCCACCAATCTGCGCCTCGTCCTGCGTCTGGTCATGGAACTCAAGGCCGTCGGCCGACCGATGGTCCTCGCCCTCAACATGATGGACGTGGTCGAGCGCCAGGGCGGCCGTATCGACGTCGAGCGCCTATCGCAGGAACTCGGCATCCCCGTCGTCTCCACCGTGGCGATCAAGAAGGGCGGCACCGCCGCGCTGCTGTCCGCCATCGACACCCTGCCGCTGCACGAGGATCCGCCGACCGAGCACGGCTGGCGCGAGCCCTCCGCCGCCGAGATCCGTGCCGCCCACGCCGAGGCCGCCCGCATCCTGCACGAATGCGCCTTCCACCCCGGCAACGAGCACCTCACCCGCAAGCTCGACGCGGTGCTGCTCCACCCGGTCTTCGGCATCGTCATCCTGCTCGCCGTGCTCTTCCTGATGTTCCAGGCGGTGTTCTCCTGGGCGGCGCCGGCGATGGACCTGATCAAGGCCACCATCGAATGGACCGGCGTCGAGGTCGGCGGCGTCCTGCCCGACGGATTGCTGAAGAGCCTCGTCGTCGACGGCATCTTCGCCGGCGTCGGTGCGGTGCTGGTCTTCCTGCCGCAGATCGTCATCCTCTTCTTCTTCATCATCCTGCTCGAGGATTTCGGCTACATGGCGCGGGCGGCGTTCCTGATGGATCGCCTGATGGCCGGCACCGGCCTGCACGGCCGCGCCTTCATCCCGCTCCTGTCGTCCTTCGCCTGCGCCATCCCCGGCATCATGGCGGCGCGCGTCATCGAGAACCGGCGCGACCGCATCGCCACCATCATGGTGGCGCCGCTGATGACCTGCTCGGCGCGCCTGCCGGTCTACACCCTGATCATCGCCGCCTTCATCCCCGACCGTCGTGTCCTCGGCGGCTTCGGCCTGCAGGGGCTGGTGATGTTCGGCCTCTTCGCCGCCGGCATCGTCTCGGCGCTGGCGGTCGCCTTCGTCATGAAGAAGCTCATCTGGCGCGAGGCGCCCGAGCCCTTCATCATGGAACTGCCGGACTACAAGATGCCGGCGCCGGCCAACGTGGCGCTGGGCCTGTGGATCCGCGCCGGCGCCTTCCTGCGCAAGGCCGGCACCGTCATCCTGGCGCTGATGATCCTGATCTGGTTCCTCTCCACCTTCCCGGCCCCGCCGGAAGGCGCGACCGGACCGGCCATCGACTGGTCGATCGCCGGCCGCATCGGCCATTTCCTGGCGCCCGTCTTCGAACCGATCGGCTTCAACTGGCAGATCGTCGTGGCGCTGATCCCGGGTATGGCGGCGCGCGAAGTCGCCGTCGGCGTCCTCGGCACCGTCTATGCGCTCTCCGCCACCGGCGACGAGGTCGGTCGGGCGCTGCAGCCGGTGCTCGCCGCCGCCTGGTCGCTGCCGACCGCCCTCTCCTTCCTGGTCTGGTACGTCTTCGCCCCGCAGTGCGTCTCGACCCTGGCGGTGGTGCGGCGCGAGACCAATTCGCGCTTCTGGCCGGCGGTGATGTTCGCCTATCAGTTCGCGCTCGCCTATGTCGCCGCCTTCGCCACGTTCCACATCGCCGGAGCACTCCTGAGATGAACGAGACGACCCTGATCTACGGCATCGTCCTCGGCGCCGCCGCCTTTCTCGCCCTGCGCTGGATGCCGGGAAGCCTCAGGACCCGCATCGGCCTGAAGAACGGCGCCGCCTGCGCCTCGAAGTCGGCCTGCGGCTCGAAGGACTGCGGCGGCTGCCACTGACCACCGGACCGTCGGCGCTCCCCAGGATCCCCCCCTCTTGCGCATCGCCGCCGCCGCCGCGATCCTGACGCCCCGCTCGCCCCCGGAGGACGCGTCCATCGTGGCTCATGACCTGAAGATCACCGCACCCCGCCGACCGACCGGCTCGAACCTCGCGGTTCTCGACGCCGAAGCCACCTGGGAAGCGCGGATAGATCTCGCCGCCTGCTTCCGCATGGCGGCCGCCCTCGGCCTGTCGGAGGGAGTGTGCAACCACTTCTCCGCGATGGTGCCGGGTTCCGACGACCTCTTCCTGGTCAACCCCTACGGCCGCGCCTTCTCCGAGGTGACCGCCTCGAGCCTGCTCGTCTGCGACTTCCACGGCAACGTCGTCGCCGGTGACGGCGTGCCGGAAGCGACCGCCTTCCACATCCACGCGCGCCTGCACGCCCGCTTGCCGCGCGCCCGCGTCGCCTTTCACACCCACATGCCCCGGGCGACGGCGCTGTGCATGGTCGAAGGCGATCCCCTGGTCTTCGCCGGCCAGTCGGCCCTGAAGTTCTGGGGTCGCGTCGCCGTCGATCCGGTCTACGGCGGCCTCGCACTGGACGAACGCGAAGGCGACCGCATCGCCGCCGCGATCGGCGACGCGGACATCGTCTTCATGCGCAGCCACGGCGTCATGGTCGTCGCCTCGACCATCGCCAAGGCCTGGGACGACCTCTACTTCCTCGAACGCGCCGCCGAGGTGCAGATCCTCGCCGAGAGCACCGGCCGCCGCCTCGTGCCGGTCCCGGCCGAAGTCGCCGCCCACACCGCTGCGCAGATGGCGATCGAGGACATCGACGCCCATCTCGTCTCGGTGAAGCGCCGGCTGGCGGTGACCGACCCGGATTTCGCCACCTGACGCCGCCGGCATCACGGCGGGGGAGACCTGCTCGCCGCCCTCTGGCGCTCCGTACTTCGCGACCTAAACTCGCCCATCGACCACGAAACCGGCTCCGGCCGGCTCCGACGCCACTCTCGGGAGTTCCCATGCCGACCACCAAGACCGATTTCTACATCGACGGCGCCTGGGTGGCGCCGCTCGCCCCCCGCACCCTCGAGGTGATCGACCCCTCCGACGAATCGGTCGCGGCGATCGTCTCGCTCGGGTCGGCGGCGGACGTCGACCGCGCCGTCGCCGCCGCCCGCCGCGCCTTCCCCGCCTGGGCCGCCACCCCGCAGGCCGAGCGCCGCGCCGCCCTCGTTCGGCTCGAGGAGGTCTACAAGGCCCGCTACGACGAGATGGCCGAGGCGATCTCGAAAGAAATGGGCGCCCCCATCGACTTCGCCCGTCGCGCCCAGGCGGCCGCCGGCCTCGAGGAAGTGACCGGCGCCATCGCCGCCCTCGACCGCTTCGCCTTCGAACGGCCGCTCAACCCCGACGGCTCCGGCGACCGGCTGTTCTGGGAGCCGATCGGCGTCTGCGGCCTGATCACGCCGTGGAACTGGCCGATGAACCAGATCGCGCTGAAGGTCGCCCCTGCCCTCGCCGTCGGCTGCACCGTGGTCCTGAAGCCCTCCGAGATCGCGCCGCTCTCGGGCCTGCTCTTCGCCGAGATGATCCACGAAGCCGGCTTCCCGGCCGGCGTCTTCAACCTCGTCGTCGGCGACGGCCCGACCGTCGGCGAGGCCATGTCGAACCACCCGGACATCGACATGATGAGCTTCACCGGCTCGACCCGCGCCGGCGCCGCGGTGATGCGCGCCTGCGCCGGCACGATCAAGAAGGTCGCGCTCGAACTCGGCGGCAAGTCGCCCAACCTGATCTTCGCCGACTGCGACGTCGAAGCGGCGGTGAAGCGCGGCACCCTCGCCGTCATGGGCAACACCGGCCAGTCCTGCAACGCGCCGACCCGCATGCTGGTCGAGCGTCCGATCTACGACAAGGCGGTCGAGGTCGCCGCGGCGATCGCCGCCAAGACGGAGGTCGGCCCGGCGTCGAAGCCCGGCCGCCACATCGGCCCGGTGGTGTCCGAAGCCCAGCGCGACAAGATCCGCAATCTGATCCGCATCGGCATCCAGGAGGGCGCCCGCCTCGTCGCCGGTGGCCCGGACGCCCCGGAAGGCCTGGACAAGGGCTACTTCATCCGCCCGACCGTCTTCGCCGACGTCACCAACGACATGACCATCGCCCGCGAGGAGATCTTCGGCCCGGTCCTGGCGATCATCCCCTTCGACACCGAGGAGCAAGCGATCGCCATCGCCAACGACACGCCCTACGGCCTCTCGTCGCGGCTCGAGACCGGCGACCCGGCCCGTGTCCGGCGCGTCGCCCGGGCGATCCGCGCCGGCATGGTCCACGTCAACGGCGTCCCCCGCACCCCTGGCGCTCCCTTCGGCGGCTACAAGCAGTCCGGCATCGGCCGCGAAGGCGGCACCTTCGGCCTCGAGGACTTCCTGGAGCTGAAGTCGGTGACGGGGTGGCCCGATCCGGCGTGAGCCGGCTCACACCGGCGTGGCGAAGCGCGGGTGATTGCGGCCGATGATCGGCGGCACCCGCGAGACGCCACGCCCGAGACCGACTCCGAGACCGCCGCCGCGCGGCGCCTCGAGGTCGAAGGCTTCCTCGACGATGTAGGGACCACCGCCACGCGAAGCGCGCGACGAGTAGAGGACGAAGCGCTCCGCCGTCCACGCCCCGCCGGTGAAACCGCCGCGCAGCGCCAGCCACTGCGCCACCGCCGAATGCGTCACCGCCTTGCAGCGAGCGATGGTGACGTGCGGTAGGAATTTGCGCGGCTCGGCCGGAAGCCCGAGGCGCTGGCAGATGCGCTCGTGCTCCGCCTGCAATTCGATCAGCGCCGGCACCGGCGTCACCTTGGCGATCAGCGAATGCGGCTGGCGCCCGCCGAAGGCGGTCACCCCCTCGATCCTCAGATCGAAACGCTGCCGACGCACCCGTCGCAGTTCGTGGGCGATCTCTGCGGCCGTCGGATCGTCGATATCGCCGATGAAGCGCAGGGTGACGTGGTAGTTCTCCACGTCGATCCACTTGGCGCCGGGCAGTCCGCCGCGCAGGAAGGAGAGCGACCGACCGAGATCTTCGGGAAGCTCGAGACCGGTGAAGAGGCGCGGCATCGTCAGGTCCCTCCGGTCTCGCCCGAGGACCGGGGATCCGGCCCTCCTACGAACTTCGGATGATCTCATCAGAAGTTCGTAGTCCGTTCGCCGAAAATGCGCCGTCCGAACAAGGGCGTTTTCGGCGAGCCGGATCCGGCGTCGCGAAGCGACCTGCCGGATCCCTAATCCGAACTCGGTCCCGCGGTCGAATCGCTTCGCCGCGATGCACCCGGAGAGAATCGTAGTCCACCCGAGTCGCGCATCAAGTCCATGTCGAATCATGACGATTCGCGGCCGGTCGAATCGGCGGAAATGTCACAGTTCACCCGGGGTGACCGCCACCGCCGCCGCCGCTCACAGGTCGAAGATCGCTTCGACCGGCACGTGGTCGGACGGCCGTTCCCAGCCGCGCGCCTCCCTGAGCACCTCCATGCCGAGAAGACGGCCGTCGAGATGCGGGCTCGCCCAGACGTGATCGAGCCGCCGACCCTTGTCGGCGGCGTTCCAGTCCGCCGCCCGATAGCTCCACCAGGTGTAGAGCTTACTCGACTCCGGCACGAAGCGGCGCATGACGTCGATCCACTCGCCACCCTTGCGGATCGTCTCGAAGGTCTCGGTCTCGATCGGCGTGTGCGAGACGACCTTGATGAGCGCCTTGTGCGACCAGACGTCTTCCACGAGCGGCGCGATGTTGAGATCGCCGACGACCACCGCCGGCGTCGCCGACGCCCCCGAACCGAGCCAGGCCTTCAATTCGTCGAGGAAGGCGAGCTTGTGGGCGAACTTGTCGTTCACCACCGGATCCGGCTCGTCGCCGCCGGCCGGGATGTAGAAATCGTGCAGATCCATCGGCCCGATCGCCGTGTCGATCGTCACCGCGAGATGGCGCGCATCGCCCTTCTCGCAGAAATCGCGCTTGTCGACGGAGAGGAACGGCCGTTTCGAGACGATGGCGACGCCATGATAGCCCTTCTGGCCGTGGATCGCCACGTGCTCGTAGCCGAGCCTACGGAACGCCGCGGCGGGAAACGACCCGTCCGGGCACTTGGTCTCCTGCAGGCACAGGATGTCGGGCGCGCGGCTCTCGAGATAGTGCTCGACGATCGGCAGGCGCAGGCGAACCGAATTGATGTTCCAGGTGGCGATGGACAGCGGCAAGGGTGACCTCGGCGGTGGGATCCCACCGCCGGCGTCGAGCCGCGAGGGACGTCAGCGGATGATGGTCCGATCGATCTTGAACAGCTTCTCGTCGGCCGGCTGGTTGGCGGTGACGTTGTAGACCGCCACCGACGTATCGTAGCCCTGCGCGTCGGTCACCGTCCATTGCTTCAGTTCGGAGGTCTTGCGGTCGAAGACCATGGTGAGGCGTCCGTCGCCGAACACCGTCGATTGCTCCAGCACCACCGACACCAGATCCGGCTCGATCGACACGTTGGTGATGTTCGCCTCCGAGGTCAGGTCGATGCGGTCGGCGAGCAGGAAGCGCAACGGCGTCTTCGACAGCGGATAGAGATCCTGCGTCTGGTTCTTGATGTCGCGCACGATCACGTCGATGCCGTCGGCGATGATGTCGAGATGCGACGGCTTGGCGTAGATGAAGCGGATCTTGCCCGGCCGCGACATGTGGAATTCGCCGCCCGACTTCTCGCCGTCGGGGCCGAACTGGACGAACTCGCCGTTCAGCGTACGCACCGAATTGAAGTACTTGTTGATCGCGCCGAGCGTCTCCTTCTGCTGGGCGCTGAGGCCGGCCGGCTTCACGCCCGGACCGGGTGCGGCGAGCACCGTCGGCGCGCCGGCCTTGGCCTGCTGCGCCACGGCGGCGGTCGGCAGCGACGCGACCACACCGACGCAGGCGGCGGCGGCGAGGAGACGGCGGAAGGTGGCGAACGACGGCATCGATGGACCTCGTGGATGTCTGTGAAGGACCCGCGGGCGAACCGTCTCGGTGATTCGCCGCACCGGCCCCGACCCTTTCGGCGAGGAGCTACCCCACCATCGTGGCGGAACCGGGGTGAGGGAGATCAGTCCCCCTCGCCCACCAGGATCTCGCGCTTGCCGGCGTGGTTGGCCGCGCCGACCAGCCCCTCGCGCTCCATCCGCTCGATCAGCGAAGCGGCGCGGTTGTAACCGATCTGCAGCCGCCGCTGGATGTAGGAGGTCGAGGCCTTCCTATCGCGCAGGACGAGCGCCACCGCCTTGTCGTAGAGATCGGCCGACTCCTCGAGATTGCCCATCTCGTCGCCCGGCACCGCCTCGTCCTCTTCCGCGGTGATCGCCTCGAGATACTGCGGCGCGCCCTGCTTCTTCAGGTGCGCCACCACCTTCTCGACCTCCTCGTCGGAGACGAACGGCCCGTGGACACGCTGGATACGACCACCGCCGGCCATGAACAACATGTCGCCCTGGCCGAGGAGCTGTTCCGCCCCCTGCTCGCCGAGGATGGTTCGGCTGTCGATCTTCGAAGTCACCTGGAAGGAGATGCGGGTCGGGAAATTGGCCTTGATCGTGCCGGTGATGACGTCGACCGACGGCCGCTGCGTCGCCATGACGATGTGGATGCCGGCGGCGCGCGCCATCTGGGCGAGGCGCTGGATCGCCCCTTCGATCTCCTTGCCGGCGACCATCATCAGGTCGGCCATCTCGTCGACGACGACGACGATGTAGGGCAAGGGCTCGAGCGCCAGCTCCTCCTGCTCGAAGATCGGCTCGCCGGTGGTGCGATGGAAGCCGGTCTGCACCTCGCGGGTCAGCACCTCGCCGCGGGCGTTCGCCTCGGCGACGCGGGCGTTGAAGCCGTCGATGTTGCGCACCCCGAGCTTGGACATCTTGCGATAGCGGTCCTCCATCTCGCGCACCGTCCACTTCAACGCCACCACCGCCTTCTTCGGGTCGGTGACGACGGGGGTGAGCAGGTGCGGGATATTGTCGTAGACCGACAGTTCCAACATCTTCGGATCGATCATGATCAGCCGGCACTGCTGCGGCGTCAGCCGGTAGAGCAGCGACACGATCATCGTGTTGATCGCCACCGATTTGCCCGAACCGGTGGTGCCGGCGACCAGGAGATGCGGCATGCGGGCGAGATCGGCGATGACCGATTCGCCGCCGATCGTCTTGCCGAGACAGAAGGCGAGCTTCGCTTTGGTTCCTTCGAAGTCGCGGCTCGACAGGAGCTCGCGCAGGAAGACCGTCTCGCGCCGCTGATTGGGCAGCTCGATGCCGATGACGTTGCGCCCCGGCACCACCGCCACACGGGCCGAGACCGCGCTCATCGAGCGGGCGATGTCGTCGGCGAGCCCGATGACGCGGGACGACTTCACCCCCGGCGCCGGCTCGAGCTCGTAGAGCGTCACCACCGGGCCCGGGCGGACGTGGTTGATCTCGCCCTTGATGCCGAAGTCGTCGAGCACGCCCTCGAGCGTCCCGGCGTTGCCCTCGAGGATGTCTTCGGAGAGCTCGCGGTCCGGCCCCATGCGTTTCGGCTCGGCGAGCAGCGACAGCGGCGGGAACTGGTAACCGCGTTCCGTCTCGACGACGTCGTCGCGCATGCCGACGTCGCGCGCCCCCGGCTTGCCCGGGGTCGGCGGCTTGGCGGCCGGCGTCACCGCGACGCGACGGTCGGCGGCGACCTGCGCCGCCGGTCCGCGCGACACCTGCGGCGCGGCGGGACGCGGCGCCGGGGCAGGGGCCGGCGCGATCTCGCGTTCTTGGATCTCCGGCTCGAAGGGCGGTTCGTCGTCCTCCCATTCCTCCTCCACCGGCGGAGCCGGCGGCGCAGCGACCCGCGGCGCGGCCTGGCGCGGCGCCGGCGCGAAGGCCGGCTCGACCCGCTGCGGCACCGGACGCGGCCTCAGGCCGACGCTCGGACGCGGCGCGTAGTCGTCCTCGTCGTCATAGCGATCGGCACGGCGATGGCGGAAGCGATCGAACAGACGACCGAGCGACAGGCCGTGGCGGCGATTGTCGAGGGTCGAGGAGCGGAACCCGAAGAAACGCAGCAGATTGGCCCGCACCACCATGAACGTGTGGTGCAGGTGCGCGAGCGGCATGAAGCCGCCGCGATCGTCGTCCCAATCCCCGTCGACCTCGTCCTCCTCGACCACCGTCGGATCCGGCCCGACCCAGGCGAGCGCCCGGAGATAGGCGTAGAGGGCGAGGCCACCGAAGCCGGCGACGAGCACCATGCGCATGATCTCGCCTTCGCCGAAGAGACGCTGCGGCATGCGGATCAGCATGTCGCCGACGACGCCGCCGAGACCCACCGGCAGCGGCCAGCCGTCGGCGAGCGGCAGCGCCGCGAAGGCACCCGCCGCGGCGATCGTGGCGATCACCCACCACACCCCGAAGCGGCGGTCGAAGCCGCCCGCTTCGCCGGTGACGAGGCGCCAGCCGACCACCAGGAACGGCGGCAACATCGTCGCCGAGGCGAGACCGAAGAGCTGCATCGCCAGATCGGCGATCGACGCGCCGAAGAAGCCGAGCGCGTTCTTCGCCGGAGCCGATGTGGCGTTCGACAGGCTGGGATCGGTCGCCGACCAGGTGGCGAGCGCCGCCGCCACCGCGGCGAGCCCTGCGATGGTGGCGAGCCCGGCCGCCCCACGCAGATTTCGCGCGAGGATCTGCCGGATGTCCTGGGCGGGCGCCGAGCGGGTCGGAACCGAACGTGCCGAACGCATGAGGAGCGTCCCCTTCCTGTCTCTCGGTCTCAGCCGAGGGTTTCGACGATGCGGCCGAGCGCTTCTTCCGTCAGCGCCGGCGATTCGACCATGGCGACCCTGAGATGGGCCGCCCCGGGATTGTGGCCGTCCGGCCCGATCCCGCAGAGATAACCGCCGGGCACGGTGCGCACGCCGGCGTCGCGCCACAGCCGCACCGCCACCGCTTCGCCGCCGCCGAGCGCCGCCACGTCGAGCCACAGGAAGAAGCCGGCCGGCGGCGTCGCGTAGCCGTATCGCGAGCCGAGGATGCGCGACGCCGCCTCGAACTTGACGTCGTAGAGCCGCCGGTTCTCGATCACATGGGCCTCGTCGCCGAAGGCCGCCATCGCCACCGCCTGGACCGGTCCGGGCACCTGCGGCGCCGCCATGCTGCGGAACCCCACCCAGGCGGCGAGGAAATCGGGATCGCCGGCGGCGAAGCCGCAGCGCAATCCCGGCAGGTTGGAGCGCTTCGACAACGAGTTGAAGGTGACCACCCGGGAGAGCCCGGCGCCGAGATCGTGCGCGGCGGAAAGCACGCCCTCCGGCGCGGCATCGCCGCGATAGATCTCCGAGTAGCACTCGTCGGCGAAGAGCATGAAGTCGTGCGCCCGCGCCCGCTCGATCACCCGCCGCCAGTCGGCCCGGCTCGCCACCGCGCCCTGTGGGTTGGCCGGCGAGGCGTAGTAGACCGCGATCACCCGATCGAGCAGCGCTTCGGGAAGCGCCTCGAGATCGGGCAGGAAGCCGGTCTCCGGTCCGGCGTCGATCATCACCGCCTCGCAACCCGCCGCCACCGCACCGGCCGCATAGGCCTGATAGAAGGGATTGGGCAGCAGGATCGCCGGCCGATCGGCCGGCTTCTTCGAGCGCCGCTTCGCCTCGAGCGCGGCGAAGAACAACCCCTCGCGCGACCCGTTGAGCGGCAGCACGCCCCGCTCCGGATCGACCGCGCCGACGAGCCCGTAGCGCCGATCGAGCCAGTCCGCCACCGCCTGCCGGAAGGCGTCGGTGCCGCGAATCGCCGGATAGCGACCGAAGCCGTCGATCTCACGCGCCAGAACCGGCCCGACGAAGCCCGGCACCGCATGGCGCGGCTCGCCCACCGTCAGATTGATCGGCGCGCGACCGGGCTGGATCGGAGCGAGAAGATCGGCGAGCCGCTGGAACGGCGACACGAAGGTCGCGTTCGCCGCCTCGGTGCTCGGAGAAGGGGATGCGATGGTCGATGCGGTCATGGAGCTCGAACGTCCGTTGTCGCATCCGAGCCTAGAGGTCGACGGTTAAGGCGCTGTTAACCAAGCCCGCTCCCGCACCGACGTTCTCGCCTTGTGACCCCGGCGCGCCTTCGCTCGGGCCGTTTCGAACCGGGTGTCACGAAAGAGAGAACCCCGGACGGCGGGCCGTCCGGGGTTCGAGAAGTCCAGGGAGGAACGATGAAGGGGGATCGGCGGCGGACCGCCGATCCCGTTCGCATCAGTTGTAGGCGCGTTCGCCGTGGGTCGAGATGTCGAGACCCTCGCGTTCGGCCTGCTCGGAGACGCGGACGCCGAAGAGCAGCTTGATGACGTAGAGGGCGACCAGGGAGACGACGCTCGTCAGGACGATGCAGACGAGGACGGCCTTGGCCTGGGTCATGAGCTGACCGGCGATGGTGTATTCGCCGACGCCGAAGCCACCGAGCGACGGGGCCGCGACGATCGCGGTGCCCAGCGCACCGACGATACCGCCGACGCCGTGCACACCGAAGACGTCGAGGCTGTCGTCGTAGCCGAGCATCGGCTTCAGCGACACGACGGCCCACAGGCAGACCACACCGGCGACGGCGCCGAGGACGATGGCACCACCCGCACCGGCGAGACCGGCGGCCGGGGTGATCGCGACGAGACCGGCGACGGCACCCGAAGCGGCACCCAGCACCGAGGCGTGACCACGGGTCAGCCACTCGACGAACATCCAGGCCAGGGCGGCCGCGGCGGTGGCGACGGTGGTGTTGAGGATCGCCTGAGCGGTGAGGCCGTTGGACTCGAGGTTGGAGCCGGCGTTGAAGCCGAACCAACCGACCCACAGCAGGCACGCGCCGATCATGGTCATCGGCAGGTTGTGCGGAGCCATGTTGTCCTTGTTGAAGCCGACGCGACGGCCGAGGACGATGGCGCCGACGAGACCCGCGACACCGGCGTTGATGTGAACGACCGTGCCGCCGGCGAAGTCGAGAGCACCCCAGCCGAACAGCAGACCCGACGGAGCGTCGGGCGCCGACGGGCCGCCCCACCACCAGACCATGTGGGCCATCGGCAGGTAGGAGAAGGTGAACCAGATCACCAGGAAGATCATGACCGCAGCGAACTTGATGCGCTCGGCGAAGGCGCCGATGATCAGCGCCGGGGTGATCGCGGCGAAGGTCAGCTGGAAGATGACGAAGCTGAGCTCGGGGATGTAGACGCCCTTCGTGAACGTCTCGGCGACGCTCTCGATGGTCACGCCGGAGAGGAACATCTTGTCGAGCGTGCCGATGAACGGCGTCAGAGCGGTGACTTCTTCGGCCTTGCCGGCGCCGGTGAAGGCGAGCGAGTAGCCGTAGACGACCCAGAGGATCGAGATCATCGAGAAGCCGGCGAACACCTGGACCAGAACCGACAGCACGTTCTTGGCGCGGACGAGACCACCGTAGAAGAGCGCCAGACCCGGAATGGTCATCATGATGACCAGGATCGTGGAGATCAGCATCCAGGTGGTGTCACCCTTGTCCACCTTGGGAGCGGCGGCGGCGGCGGCAGCGTCCTGGGCGAGGGCGGGCATGGCGGCGAAGGCACTCATGGCCGCCGCGAGCGCGGCGGTCTTGGCGGCGTCGGCGCCCCGGTGAAGAGTACGTACGAGATTCATTCGGATGACTCCCCTGGAAACTCAGAGCGCTTCGGAATCGGTTTCGCCGGTGCGGATGCGAACCGCCTGGTCGATGCCGTAGACGAAGATCTTGCCGTCGCCGATCTGGCCGGTCTTGGCGGCCGAGGAGATCGCCGCGACAACCTTGTCGACCTGGTCGGTGCCGACCGCGATCTCGATCTTGATCTTCGGCAGGAAGCTGACCGCGTACTCGGTGCCGCGGTAGATCTCGGTATGACCCTTCTGGCGGCCGTAGCCCTTCACCTCGGTCACGGTGAGACCCTGGACGCCGATCGCGGTGAGGGCGTCACGCACCTCGTCCAGCTTGAACGGCTTGATGATGGCCATCACGAACTTCATGTGGTGGTTCCCGTTTGCCTGTTGCCCGATGGTGGGCCCTGAACTGACGAATGGTGACGGCGGGCCCATGGTCCGTCGGCGCCGCCCTCTTGGAATCAAGCTTCGTGCCAACTCCCTCGCGATCGCGGCAACTCTTTGAAAAAACACCAATTTCGAGGCATTTCGCGAATCGGTCCGCTCAATCTCGATTCAGCGTTTGCATAAAATATGGGCGGCTCGGCGGGGATTCGTCGGCTGCGCCCCGATTCCGCCGTCATTTGTGCCGCGATTTTGTGCAGAGTTACGAGCGGCCGGTGATCCGGGCCGGATTTTCGCCGTCTTCGCGATGACCTGCCGCAGAAGAGGGTTGATCGAAAGACAGGCAATCGCGGCCGCACACCGTCATCCCGTCGCCACGATCGGACCGCCGCTCGATCGGCGGCCGCCGAGCGCGCGACGGCGGCGTCGCGGACGGGTGAACACTCGTCGGTTCGATCGGTGAGGCTGGATCAGCTCTTCGGCCGCGCCCGGCGGATCAGGCCTTCCTGGGCGGTGGAGACCACCAGCCGGCCGTCCGGCGTGAACAGCGACCCCCGACAGAAGCCGCGTGCGCCGCCGGTATAGGGGCTGTCTTGGGCGTAGAGCAGCCAGTCGTCCACCCGGAAGGGGGCGTGGAACCACATGGCGTGGTCGAGGCTGGCGAGCTGCAGGTCCTTGTCGAACACCGACCGGCCGTGGGCGAAGAGCGCGGTGTCGAGCAGGGTGAAGTCCGAGGCGTAGGCGAGGACCGCGGCGTGGATATCCGGGTCGTCGGGCAACGCTCCGGTCGTGCGCACCCACACCTGCTGGTTCGCCTCGCGTCGGTGACGGCTCAGGTAGTGATCGAAATCGACCGGCCGCATCTCGATCGGCCGCTCCCGTTCCCAATAGTGCCGAACGTTGGGCGGCGCCTTCGACAGGAACTTGGCCTTGAGCTCCGCCTCGCCCGGCAGAAGCTCCGGCGCGGTCGTCTCCGGCATCGGCATCTGATGTTCCAGACCGTCCTCGCGGATGTGGAACGATGCCTCCATGGAGAAGATCGCCGCACCGTGCTGGATGCCGCGCACCCGCCGCGTGGTGAAGGAGCCACCGTCGCGGATCCGGTCGACCTCGTAGATGATCGGCACCGACGGATCGCCCGGCCGCATGAAATAGCCGTGCAACGAGTGCACCGGCCGCCCGGTCACCGTCCGTGTCGCCGCCACCAGCGCCTGCGAGATCACCTGCCCGCCGAAAACGCGCTGCCAACCGACCTGCGGACTACGTCCGCGGAAGAGATCGACCTCGAGCCTTTCGAGGTCGAGGATCTGCAACAGCCCGGCGACGGCGGAGGACATGGCGATTCCCGAGAAGAGATGGACGAATAGGGAAAGTCTCTCTCCGAAGGTGAGCCGGCGACCGGGACCGCGTCAAGTCGACGATCGTCCGTCGGTGGCCTTCGCGGCGCGCCCGGTTTATGAGTGATGACCGACCGGCCGCCGCGCGGCGGAGCGGAGAAGCGAGGATTGCGCCCCATGTCGTCCGAATTCGATGTCGTCGTCGCCGGGGGCGGCCATGTCGGGGCCTCGCTGGCCTTGGCGCTGAAGCAGGGCGATCCGCGTCTCACCGTCGCCGTGATCGACCCGACCCCGCCGACCGCCGGCCCCGACGCCCGCGCCTCGGCGATCGCCGCCGCCGCCCGCCGCATGCTCGAACGCCTCGGCGTCTGGGGTGAGATCGCCCCACACGCCCAGCCGATCGTCGACATGATCGTCACCGATTCGCGTCTCGACGATGCCGTTCGCCCGGTGTTCCTCACCTTCGACGGGGCGCTTTCGACCGGCGAACCCTTCGCCCACATGGTGCCGAACGCGGTGATGGTCTCCGCCCTTCTCGCCGCCGCGCGCGACCTCGGCGTCGCCGTTCTGATGCCCGAACGGGTGACCGGCTTCGACGTCGGCGAGACCCGCGTCGACGTCCGCCTCGCTTCGGGCGCGACCCTCTCCGCCGGCCTGCTCGTCGCCGCCGACGGTGTCCGTTCGAAACTACGCGATCTCGCCGGCATCGGTGTGGTGCGCTGGGACTACGGCCAGTCGGGCATCGTCACCACGGTCGCTCACGAGCGGCCGCACGATGGCCGGGCGGAAGAGCACTTCCTGCCCTCCGGCCCCTTCGCCATCCTGCCGCTCACCGACGATGCCGCCGGCCGCCACCGGTCGTCGCTGGTGTGGAGCGAGAAATCCACCACCGCCGACCGTCTGGTGAAGGGCGACGACTTCACCTTCGGCCTCGAACTCGAGCGCCGCTTCGGCCGCCATCTCGGTGCGGTGGAGGTGCTGGCGAAGCCGAAGGCCTTCCCGCTCGGCCTGACGCTCGCCCGCGATTTCGTCCGGCCGCGCTTCGCTCTCGTCGGCGACGCCGCGCACGGCATCCACCCGATCGCCGGCCAGGGCCTCAACATGGGCTTCCGCGACGTCGCGGCCCTCGCCGAAGTGATCGTCGAAGCCCGCCGTCTCGGCCTCGATCCCGGCCGCATCGACGTACTCGAGCGCTATCAGCGCTGGCGCCGCTTCGACGCTGTCGAGATGGGCATCGTCACCGACGTGCTCAATCGCCTCTTCTCCAACGACCTCGGCCCGCTCCGGGCCTTGCGCGACTTCGGCCTCGGCGTCGTCGATCGCCTCGCCACCCTCAAGGCGCGCTTCATCGGTGAGGCCGCCGGCGTCGGCGGATCGATCCCGCGACTGCTGCGCGGCGAGGCGTTGTGAGCGGCCTCTTCGCGGCTTTCCGTCGTGAACGGCCGATTAACGACGGCCTCAGGGATCGTTCACGGCTCCTGCAGTACGGTACGACCATGGAATTTCGCGAACGGAGGTCGGCACGGCCTTCGATGAGATCGAATGAATTCGCCGAAGGAGGGTGACCTCATGTGGAAGAAGACGCTCCTGGCGCTCGCCGCCGTCGTCGCATTCGCCGGACTGACCGCCGTCGTGGACAGTGCCCCCGCCGCCGCTCAGCCGGGAATGCACCGCCCGCCGATGGCCGGCATGCCGTCCGCGCGCCCGCGCATGGGCGGGATCCATCGTCCCCCGTCCGGCCGTTTCGTCGGCGCGCCGCGCCATCGCTGGGACGGCCCGCGCCGTCATCACCGCTCGCGCGGTTGGTATGGCCCCGGACTGCTGGTCCCCCCGGGCGTCTACGGCTTCTACGACGGCTATACCGATTGCCGGATCGTGCGGAAGCGCGTCCGCGTGCTGACCGACCACGGCTGGCGCTGGCGTTGGCGCAAGGTTCGTTACTGCTCGTGACGGCCGCGAGGCGGTGATCGTCGACCACCGCACCATCCAAAATCGCGACGGCCGGCCCGAAAGGGCCGGCCGTTCGTCGTTTTCGCCCATTCGGCCGAAAGGCGCGGCGGTTCAGACGAGGTTCATCCTCGACCCGCCAGTCTGGTGGCAGGGAACCCCGTCGCCCGCGAGTCCGTGCCCGCCGGCGACGTCACAGCGGCGCCTCGCCACGAAGAGAGGAGAACCCCGTGAAGAAGATCATCACCGCCTTCGCGCTCGCCACCGGCATCCTCTTCGCCGACGGTCTCGCCGTCGCCGAAGCCCAGATCATCGTTCCCGGCTCGGGTGTCATCGTCGGAGCCCCGCCGCCGCCCGGCTTCCGCCGCCATCGTCACTGGCGTCGCGACGGATGCTACACCGAGCGTCGCCGCGTCCGGGTGATGACCAGCTACGGCCCGCGTTGGCGCTGGCGTCGGGTGCGGGTCTGCTACTGATCGCTTCGAAACGATCGGTCGGCGTGTTTCGGCGCGCCGGCCCCCTCACGAGGCGGGCTTGCCGCGCGCCGCCGCCTTGTCGATTTCCGGTGCGAGAACCTGCTTCAACGAGGTTTCCGACAGCGGACCGACGAATTTGTAGGTGATGGTGCCCGTCGCATCGACGACGAAGGTCTCCGGCACGCCGTAGACGCCCCAGTCGATCCCGACCCGCCCCTTCTCGTCGGCACCGATCGCCGAATAGGGATTGCCGAGCGCGGCGAGGAACCGGCGGGCGTTCTCGGGCTGGTCCTTGTAGTTCAGCCCGACGAGCCGAACCCGCGGATCCTTCTCGATCAGCGACAGGATCGGGTGCTCCTGTCGGCACGGCACGCACCACGACGCGAAGACGTTGACCACCGTCACCTTGCCCGGCGTCTTCAGCTCGCTGCTGCCGAACCCCGGCACCGGCTTGCCGTCGCGCGACATGCCCTCGAGCGCCGGCAGGGCGAAATCGGGCACCGGTTTGCCCACCAGCGCCGACGGCAGCTTGTGCGGGTCGTGACCGCTCTCCAGCTGATAGAGGAAGAGCCCGGCCAGCGCCGCGAACACGATCGCCGGCAGCGCCACCAGAATGCGCCGGTTGCCGGGTCGGCCCGTCGCTTCGGCTTCGGGTTCGGCGGGCGTGTCGTTCATGCCGTTCCTCCGTCGGCGCTGCGCTCGGAGCGACGACGCACCCCGCGAGATTCGAGATCGGCGAGCTGCCGGCGCTGACTGCGACCGTCGACGACGATCCAGACGAACAGCGCCGCGATCACCAGAATGGCGATGCCGTAGGCGGCGAAGATGAAGCCGGCGTGGTTTCCGAACATGGTCATTCCGCTCCCGCCGCTTCGATCATGCGCATGGCGCGGATCCGTCGCCTCAGGATCTCGTTGCGCATCGCCATGAGATGGAAGACGAGGAAGAGCAGGGTGAAGGCGACCGCCATGACCAGGAGCGGCACCAGCATCGACGTCGCGATGGTCGATCCGCCCATGCGGAACACCGACGACGGCTGATGCAGCGTGTTCCACCAGTCGACCGAGAACTTGATGATCGGGATGTTGACGACGCCGACCAGCGTCAGGATGGCGCTCGCCTTGGCGGCCCGCGCCGGATCCTCGATCGTCTCCTGCAGTGCGATCAGGCCGAGATACATGATGAACAGCACCAGCACCGAGGTGAGGCGGGCGTCCCACACCCACCAGGTGCCCCACATCGGCTTGCCCCACAGCGAACCGGTCGCCAGCGCCAGGAAGGTGAAGGCCGCACCGATCGGCGCCGCACACTTGGCCGAAACGTCGGCGAGCGGATGGCGCCACACCAGCGTGCCGAAAGCCGAGGCCGCCATGGTCATGTAGCAGAACATCGACAACCACGCGAAAGGCACGTGGATGTACATGATCTTCACCGTCTCGCCCTGCTGATAGTCGGCCGGCGCGACGAAGAAGACCATGTAGAGCCCGACCGCGAAGGTGATCGCCGTCACCGCGGCGAGCCATGGCAGCAGCGTCGCCGACAGGCCGAGGAAACGTGTGGGATTGGCGTAATCGATCAGACGCATCGTCTCGTCCCGTGGGGTCCCCGTCTCGGGTCCCGGCGTCGTCGGCGACCTTCCGGCCCACCGCTTCCGCTCTGCTTCTCCGTCGCGACCCGTTCTAGAGCCCGAACGGCGCGGCATCAATGAGGCGTATTCGGCCGCAACGCCTTGCGACGGATCAAGTCGACGTGACCTCAGTCGCCGGCGAAGCGCAGCGCCGCCGCCCCGGCGATCGGCCCGAGCACCATCGAGAACAGTCCGAGCGCGGCGAGGATCGAGAACGGCGTGGCGAACGGCACCGGTTCCTGGACCGCCGCCGTCGCCGCCGACACCCCGAAGATCATCACCGGCACGGTGAGCGGCAACACCAGGATGGCGAGCAGCAGCCCGCCGCGCCGCAAGGAGACGGTGAGCGCCGCGCCGATCGCCCCGACGAAGGTCAGGGCCGGCGTACCGACCGCCAGCGTCAGCGTCGTCGCACCGATCGCCACCGGCTCCATGTTCATGAAGATCGCCAGCACCGGCGAGGCGATCACCAGCGGCAGCCCGGTCGCCGTCCAATGGGCCAGGCACTTCACCAGCACCACCAGCTCGAGCGGCGTTTCGCCCATCAGGATCAGATCGAGCCCGCCGTCGTCGCGGTCGGCCTGGAACAGGCGATCGAGCGATAGCAGCGTGGCGAGCAGGGCGCCGATCCACAGGATCGCCGGACCGATTCGGGCGAGGAGATTGAGGTCCGGTCCGACGCCGAAGGGGACCACCGTCACCACGATCAGGAAGAACAGCGCCCCCATCAGCGCGCCGCCGCCGACCCGGGTGGCGAGCTTCATCTCGCGCACGAAGAGGGAGGAGAGCGCGCTCATGCCGCCTCCACCACGCTGGCGCCGAGGCGCAGGCTGTCCATGCGCTCGAACGGCAGGGCGAGATGCGTCGCCGCCACCACCAGACCGCCGGCGGTGAGATGTTCGCCGACGATCTCGAGCAACCGCGCCTCCGACGCCGCGTCGAGCGCCGAGGTCGGCTCGTCGAGCAGCCAGATCGGCCGCTTCGTGACGAGCAGCCGCGCGAAGGCGAGGCGCCGCCGCTGGCCGGCCGACAGATACGCCGCCGGCAGCGTCGCCAGACGTGCCAGCCCGACGCGATCGAGCGCCTCGATCACCGTGTCGTCCGGCGTGCCGGCGAAGGTACGCCAGAAGCCGAGATTCTCCTCCACCGACAGCTGCGGTTTGAGAGCGTCCATATGGCCGAAATAGTGGCACTGCTGCGGAATGGTCAGCTCCGGATCGCCGCCCTCGACGGAGATCTCCCCGGCGACCGGCCGGAGCAGCCCGGCGATCAGGCGCAGCAGCGTCGACTTGCCGGCGCCGTTGGAGCCGGTGACGACGAGCGCGCTGCCGGCCACCGCCTCGAAGGAGAGATCCTGCAACACCCGTCGGCCACCGCGATCGAGCGACAGGGAACGGCCGATGAGGCGTTTCACGCTGGTCGACATGCTCCCGTCCGCTCGTCTGAAGGCGCCGACCTCTCGGCGCGACCGGTTCTCGCCTGCCTCTTACAGGAAGACGCCGCGACGGGAAACCGCGAGAATGTCGGTCGGTGGAGCGCGGATCGGTCGCGACGGCCAGGGTTCACGACGAAATTCCGTCATTTCGCGGGTTCTCACCCCGAAGTGACTGGTTCGAGAGCCGACCAGCGGACTATTCTCCGCCCGCGGTTCCGACCGACGCCGTCGCCCCTGGACGACGTCGGCGCGCCACGCATCAACCCCGACGAGGTGGAACAGGTGTCGACGAAACCGGGCGCACTCGCCATAGCGGTCACCGCCGCATGTGCCGCCGTCGTCGCAACGGTCTTCGTCGCGGGTGGGGCCGCCGTCGCCGGCGAGAGCCGGCCGCGCGCCGTCATCGAGCTCTTCACCAGCCAGGGCTGCGGCAAGTGCCCGCCCGCCGACGCCCTCCTCGGCCGCCTCGCCGCCGACGACACGCTGGTCGCGCTCACCTTCGCCGTCGACTACTGGGACTATCTCGGCTGGAAGGACACCGCCGCCCGCCCCGAATTCACCCAGCGCCAACGCGGCTATGCCGAAGCGCGCGGCGACCGCACCGTCTACACCCCGCAGGTGGTGATCGACGGCCGCACCCATGTCGTCGGCAGCGATCGCGACGCGATCGAGAGCACCGTTTCGGCCCTCGTCGACAAGAACGAGGCGCCGATGGTCGACGTCGACGCCGAGACGACCCGCGATTCGCTCGTCGTTCGTATCGCCGACGGGCCGGACGCCCTCGCCGGAACCCGCGCCACCGTCTGGCTCGTCCGCTACGACCGCACCCGCACGATCCCGATCGGCCGCGGCGAGAACTCCGGCAGGACCGTCACCTACACCCACCTGGTCAAGGCGCTCCAGCCGATCGGCATGTGGAAGGGCAAGGCGCTGCGCATCGAGTTGCCGCGCCAGGAGATGGTCCACGAGAACGAGGAAGGGTGCGCCATCCTGTTGCAGGCGGAAGGCGAGGGCGGTCCCGGCCCGATCCTCGGCGCCCGCCGGGTCGAGCGGCTCGGCTCCTGAGCCCCCCGCGCGAAAGCGCCGGCCGCATCGTTCGGTGCGGCGTGATCGTCAGATTTCGACGAGTTTCGGCTTCTTCTCCAGCACCGCGACGACGCGGGCGAGATCGGCACCGCGCTTGAGGATGCGCCCGCCCTGGTCGATCACCGCATAGGCGCCCTGACGCGCCGCCAGTTTCGGGGTCTTCTCGATGCGGAAGAGCGGCGTCTCCGAAGTGCGCCGGAACACCGAGAACACCGCCCGATCGGCGAGATGGTCGATGGCGTAGTCGCGCCACTCGCCGCTCGCCACCATCCGCCCGTAGACGCGCAGGATCTCGAAGAGCTCGCGCCGATCGAAGGTGACCTCGCGATCCTCCTTCGCCCGAGCCAGCCGGATCACCGACGGTCCGGCGTCGTCGCCCCCCGGCACGCCGCCGCCCATACCCTCGCTCAAGAGACCGCCTCCCGAACCGTTTCGTCGAAATGTCATGATCCGACGGACCGCCGGTGCTGGCAAGCGGTGATCTCCGGGGCGGCGCCCGGCATGATTCCGGGGCGGCGCCGGCATTTGCGCGACACGGCGATTGCCAAGTGGCGCGCCCGCGGCGAAGGTCGATCTCCGAGCGCATTCTCGAGGAGGCTCGTTGCCCTTGTCGCTTCGCCGCCCCGCCGCCGCCTCGAAGCCGCGTCTCCTTCGCGTCCGCCGGCGTCCCGGCGCCGCGCCGCATCTCGGCCTCCTCACCGTCGCCGGCATCACCCTGCCGTGCGCCCTCGGTCGCTCCGGCCTGACGCGTTTCAAGCGGGAAGGCGACGGCGCCACTCCGGTCGGCCGCTTCGCCCTGCTCTACGGCCATCGCCGCGCCGATCGCGCTCTGCCGCCGGGCGGTCCGGTGCCGCTCTCGCCGATTCGCGCCGACGACGGCTGGTGCGACGATGTGGCCGACGGCCGCTACAATCGCCCGGTCCGTCTACCGTTCCGCGGATCGCACGAAGTGATGCGGCGCGACGATCATCTCTACGACGTGGTGATCGTCCTCGATGCCAACGTCCGGCGGCGGGTGATCGGGCGTGGCAGTGCCATCTTCTTCCACCTCGCCCGCGACGGCTTCGAGCCGACCGCCGGCTGCGTCGCGCTCCGCCCCGAGGACATGCGCCGGCTGTTGCCGCGGCTCGGTCCACACCCGGTGATGGTGATCGGCTGACCGACTCGGGCAGAGAGCAGACGGCTCGGTGACCGACCTCGCTTCGGCCGAATCGAAACGGGCTCGAATCGAAGATCGACGCCAAGGCCCCTGAGAGTCTCACCCACGGCCGTTCGTCGCCGCTGCACCGAAGGGTCGAACCACTGCGGAAACAGCCGCCCAGGAGTCTCTGTGCGAGTCTATCGTTTCGATATCGAAATCATTTCGTGATTGCATCGAATCGCCGGACTCGTCCGACGGGCACTCACACCGGTTTCGGTCGCGTCCCGAAGATGGCGCTGCCGACGCGGACATGGGTGGCGCCGAGATCGATCGCCGTCTCGAAGTCGGACGACATGCCCATCGACAGCCCGCCGGCCCCCGCCTCCTTCGCCAGCATGGCCAACAGCGCGAAATGCGGACCCGGCGCGTCCTCGGCCGGCGGGATGCACATCAGCCCGTCGATCGCCAATCCGTGCTCGTTCCGGCACCGCTCGACGAAGGCGACCGCCTCCCGCGGATCGACACCCGCCTTCTGCGGCTCCGCCCCGGTGTTGACCTGGACGAAGAGCCGCGGCCGCCGTCCCTGCTTCGCCATCTCGGCTGCGAGTGCCGCGGCGATCTTGTCGCGATCGACCGTGTGGATCACGTCGAAGAGCTCGACCGCCTCGCCGGCCTTGTTCGACTGCAGCGGACCGATGAGGTGCAGCTCGAGATCGCCCGTCTCGGCGCGCAGGGTCGGCCACTTGGCCTTCGCCTCCTGCACCCGGTTCTCGCCGAACACCCGCTGCCCCGCTTCGATCACCGGGCGGATCTCTTCGATCGAGAAGGTCTTCGACACCGCCACCAGCGTGACCGATCCGGCCGGGCGGCCGGCGATGCGGGTGGCGCGGGTGATGCGGTTGCGGATCTCGGCGAGATTGTCGGCGGCGGTCATGGATGAGCGGTCCTCGCGGGTCTCGATGCCCGCCGCCTTAGCACGAAGGGCGACCGATCCGCCACGCACCCTCTCGCGAACGCTGCCGCAGGCGCCGGAATCGGCCGGAAACCATTGACCCGTCCGCGTCTTTCTGGTGAAGGTCGGCGCCGACCAGAGACGACGCACATCGCGCGATCCCGAACTCTCGCGTGGCGCCGCCCGAACCCGACCCGACGGACGACGAGATCCATGGCTTCCGAGCGCTACAACCCCCGCGAATCCGAACCGAAGTGGCAGAAGACCTGGGCCGAGAAGGACGTCTTCGCCACCTCCAACGACGATACGCGGCCGAAGTACTACGTCCTCGAGATGTTCCCCTATCCGTCGGGACGCATCCACATGGGTCACGTCCGCAACTACACCATGGGCGACGTGGTGGCACGCTACAAGCGCGCCAAGGGCTTCTCGGTGCTGCACCCGATGGGCTGGGATGCCTTCGGCCTGCCGGCCGAGAACGCCGCCATGCAGATGAAGGTCCATCCCGCCAAGTGGACCTACGAGAACATCGCCACCATGCGCAACCAGCTGAAGACCATGGGTCTGTCGCTGGACTGGAAGCGCGAGGTCGCCACCTGCTCGCCGGACTACTACCGCCACCAGCAGAAGATGTTCGTCGACTTCTTCGAGGCCGGCCTCGCCTATCGCCGCGCATCCAAGGTCAACTGGGACCCGGTCGACATGACCGTGCTCGCCAACGAGCAGGTGATCGACGGCCGCGGCTGGCGCTCCGGCGCCCTGGTCGAGCAGAAGGAGCTCGTCCAGTGGTTCCTGAAGATCACCCACTATTCCGACGACCTGCTCTCCGCCCTCGACCGCCTCGATCGCTGGCCGGACAAGGTGCGGCTGATGCAGAGGAACTGGATCGGCAAGTCGACCGGCCTCGAGGTCCGCTTCGAACTCGCGGCCCCCGGTCCGTCCGGTGAGACCACCCTCGAGATCTTCACCACCCGCCCCGACACGCTGTTCGGCGCGTCCTTCCTCGCCATGTCGCCGGATCATCCGCTGGCCAAGGCGCTGGGTGACAAGGATGCCGATCTCGCCGCCTTCCAGGAGAAGTGCCGGCGCATGGGCACCTCGGTCGCCGTGCTCGAGACCGCCGAGAAGGAGGGTTACGACACCGGCCTGCGGGTGAAGCACCCCTTTGTCGAGGGCAAGACGCTGCCGCTGTGGGTGGCGAACTTCATCCTCATGGACTACGGCACCGGCGCCATCTTCGGCTGTCCGGCCCACGACCAGCGCGACCTCGACTTCGCTCGCAAGTACGGCCTCGAAGTCACGCCCGTGGTGCTGCCGCGCGGCACCGATCCGGCGACCAACACGGTCGAAAACGTCGCCTTCGACGGTGACGGCACCCTCTACAACTCCGACTTCCTCGACGGTCTCGAGGTCGACGCCGCCTTCGAGGCCACCGCCGACCGCCTGGAAGCCCGCATCGTCGACGGTGCGCCGATGGGCAAGCGTCGGGTGAACTTCCGCCTGCGCGACTGGCTGATCTCGCGCCAGCGCTACTGGGGTTGCCCGATCCCGATGATCCACTGCGACGACTGCGGCACCGTTCCGGTCCCGGTCGCCGATCTGCCGGTGCTGCTGCCCGACGACGCCTCCTTCGACCGTCCCGGCAACCCGCTCGATCATCATCCGACCTGGAAGCACGTCGGCTGTCCGAAGTGCGGCAAGCCCGCCCGGCGCGAAACCGACACCATGGACACCTTTGTCGATTCGTCCTGGTACTTCGCCCGCTTCACCGATCCGTGGAACGAGACCGCCCCGACGACCCGCCCGGTCGTCGATCGTTGGCTGCCGGTCGACCAGTACATCGGCGGCATCGAGCACGCGATCCTGCACCTGCTCTATTCGCGCTTCTTCACCCGCGCCATGAAGGCGACCGGCCACGCCGGTCTCGACGAGCCCTTCGCCGGCCTGTTCACGCAAGGAATGGTGGTCCACGAAACCTACAAGAGCCCCGAGGGCAAGTGGGTCTCGCCGGCCGAGATCCTCGTCGAAGAGGTCGACGGCAAGCGCTCCGCCACCATGAAGGACGGCTCCGGCCCGGTCGAGATCGGCGGCATCGAGAAGATGTCGAAGTCGAAGAAGAACACCGTCGATCCCGACGAGATCCTCTCGACCTGGGGCGCCGACACCGCCCGCTGGTTCATGCTCTCCGACAGCCCGCCGGATCGCGACGTCATCTGGACCGAGGCCGGCGTCGAGGGCGCCCATCGCTTCGTCCAGCGCGTCTGGCGCCTGATGAGCGACGGCATCGCCCTCACCGCCGGCAAGGGTCCGGGCGAGCGCTCCGCCGCCGCCATGGCCCTCGCCAAGGCCACCCACAAGACGCTGGCCGCCGTCGAGGACGACATCGAGAAGCTCGGCTTCAACCGCGCCGTCGCCCGCCTCTACGAGTTCGCCAACACCATCGGCCGCGTCGTCGCCTCCGCCGAGGCGATCGCCGACGATCCGACGCTGGCGAGCGCGCTCGACGAGGCCCTCGATGTCCTCGTCCGCCTCATCGCCCCGATGATGCCGCATCTCGCCGAAGAATGCTGGACGGCGCTCGGCCGCGGCGGTCTCGTCTCACAGGCCGCCTGGCCGGTGGTCGACCGCGCTCTGGTGATCGACGACACGGTCACACTGCCGATCCAGATCAACGGCAAGAAGCGAGCGGAGTTGACGATAGCCCGTTCGGCGGGCGAGGCTGAGGTTCGCGAAGCGGTTCTCGCTCTCGACGCGGTCAAGGCCGCGCTCGGCGGCAAGGACCCCAAGAAGGTCATCGTCGTACCGCTGAGGATCGTCAATGTCGTCGCCTGATCGGTTCGCCCACCTTCGCCGCCTCGTCCTCGGCACCACCCTCGGCCTCGCCGCCGCCGGCCTCGCCGGCTGCACCGAAGGCCCGCGTCCGCTCTACGGCAAGGCCTCCGGCACCGTCCCGGCGATGCGCTCGATCGACGTCGGCGCGGTCTCCGGCCGGGTCGGCCAGCAGGTGCGCAACGAACTGGTCTTCGGCCTCTACGGCGGCGCCGGCGACGTCGAAGGCAAGCCGGTCTATCGCCTCGAGCTGACCGTGACCTCGATCGACAATGCCGTCGGCGTCGAGCGCTATCGCAATCTGCCGTCCGCCTATGTCGAGCGGATCACCGCGACCTACGCCCTGGTCGACATCGCTTCCGGCGCCACCGTCACCACCGGCACCAGCTTCGCGCAGGCGGCTTACGACTATTCGCCCCAGCGCTACGCCGACGTCCGCGCCAAGCGCGACGCCGAGAACCGCGTCGCCACCGTCGTCGCCGGCGACATCCGCAACAAGCTCGCGGTCTTCTTCGCCACGCACCGCTGACGTCGGCGCGCGGCGTTTCGGAAGCGAATCATGGTCGCGTTGAAACCGTCGGAGATCGAGCCTTTCATCCGCCGCCCGTCCGAACGGGCGGCGGTCGTGCTCGTCTACGGCCCGGACGACGGCCTCGTCGCCGAACGCGCCTCGGCGATCGTCAAGGCGGCCGCCGGAAAGGTCGACGATCCCTTCTCCCTCGTCCGTCTCGACGGCACCGAGATCTCCTCCGACCCGGCCCGATTGATCGACGAGGCGACGACCGTCTCGCTCTTCGGCGATCGCCGCGTCGTGTGGGTACGCGATTGCGGCGCCCGAAACGTCCTGCCCGCCGTCCAACCTCTGCTCGAACGCCCCGATACCGGGTCGCTGGTGGTGATCGAGGCCGGCGATCTGAAGAAGGGCACCGGCCTCAGGAAGAAGGTCGAGGACCATCCGACCGCCGTCGCCATCCCCTGCTACCCCGACACCGCCCAGGACATCGCCCGCCTGGTCGATCAGGAACTGAAGGAGGCGAAGCTCGACATCGATCGCGACGCCCGCGAGGCCCTCGAAGCCCACCTCGGCGCCGATCGCCTCGCCTCCCGCGGAGAATTGCGCAAACTCTGCCTCTATGCCCACGGACAGCCGCGCATCACCCTCGCAGATGTCGCCGCCATCGTCGGCGACGCTTCCGCCTTCGCCATGGATGAACTCATCGACGCGGCCGCCGGCGGCGATCTCGCCGATGCCGACGCCACCCTGCGCAAACTCGAGGCCTCCGGCATTCCGCCCTCGGTCGCCGGCACCATGCTGATCCGCCATTTCCAGCTGCTCGACCGCGCTCGCGCCGAGATCGGCCCCGGTCGCAGTGCCACCGACGTCGTCGAGCGCCTGCAGCCGCCGGTCTTCTTCCGCCGCCGCCCGGTCGTCGCCCGCCAGCTCGGCCTGTGGTCGAAGGAGCGCATCGCCCGCGCCCTCGACCTCCTCGACGAGACCATGCATCAGAGCCGCGCCAAGCCACATCTGGCCGGCGCCATCGTTTCGGAGGCGATTCTGAAGCTCGCCCGGGCCGCATCGGTCGCCGCACGCCGCTGAGCCGGCGCGACAGGATCTCTTCCGTCTGCCGTAGCGCAAAAGGTGCAATTCGCTTCGCTCATTGCACCCTATCGTCCGCCGCTCCGAAGCCTGCCGAAACGAAAAAGGCGGACCCCTACGGATCCGCCCCCTCGAACTCCGATGCGATGCGATGCGACCGGATCAGCCGCGCTGCAGCCGCTGGCAGACCTCGTCGAGCTGCTCCAGTGAGCGATAGCGGACCTTCACCTCGCCCGAGCCGTCCGGCTTGTGGTCGATGATGACCGCGAGGCCGAGCGCGTCGGAAAGCGTCTTCTCCAGCGCCAGCGTATCGGCATCTTTGTCCTTGCGCGGCCGGCCGGGCTTCGGTGTGTCGTTCGGCCGCGGCGCCTGGGCGAGCGCTTCCGCCTGCCGCACCGAAAGCCCCTCGTCGACGATCTTCGACGCCAACCCTTCCGGATCGGCCGCCGCGAGCACCGCACGGGCGTGACCGGCGGTGATCCGGCCCGAACGCAGATGCGCCTTCACCGGCTCCGACACCTTGAGGAGGCGCAGCGTGTTGGCGACGTGGCTGCGGCTCTTGCCGATGATCTCACCGAGATCCTGCTGGGTGTAGCCGAACTCGGCGATCAGCTGCTCGTAGCCGAAGGCCTCTTCCAACGGGTTGAGATCGGTCCGCTGGACGTTCTCGATGATCGCCAGTTCCAGCGCCTCCTTGTCGGAGACGTCCTGGACGATCACCGGGATCTCGTGCTGCCCGGCGCGCTGCGACGCCCGCCACCGCCGCTCGCCGGCGATGATCTCGAAATGACCCGCCATGCCGCGCGCCGGCCGCACCAGGATCGGCTGGACCACACCCTTCTCGCGGATCGACTTGGCCAGATCGGCGAGGTCGGCCTCGTCGAAGGCGCGACGCGGATTGCGCGGATTGGGGTGGACCATCTCGATCGGCACCCGCTTCGACCCGGCGCGTTCCGCCGCCGCGATCTCCGGCTCGGCCATGTCGCCGAGCAGCGCCGCCAATCCACGTCCGAGCCGCCTGCGTTCTTCCACTGTCGCCTCCCGAGGTTCCGGGCCGCCGCCGACCCGCCCCTGTCCGTCCGATCCCGGCGTCACGCCGGGACGATGTCACCGATCGATCAGGCCGCCACTTCGGCCCGGATGCGCCGTTCGCGCTGGATGATCTCCGAAGCGAGGCGCAGATAGGCCTGACTGCCGGCCGACTTCAGATCGTAGAGCAGCGCCGGCTTGCCGTGCGACGGCGCCTCCGAGATGCGCACGTTGCGCGGAATGATCGTGTCGTAGACCGCCGAGCCCATGTGCTCGCGCACGTCCGCCACCACCTGACCGGAGAGATTGTTGCGCGCGTCGTACATGGTCAGCACGATGCCGTGGATGGTCAGCTCCGGATTGAGCGCACCCTTGACCTGCTCGACCGTCGACAGCAGCTGCGACAGACCCTCCAGCGCGAAGAACTCGCACTGCAGCGGCACCAGCACCGAATGCGACGCACTCATCGCATTGATGGTCAGCAGGTTCAGCGACGGCGGGCAGTCGACCAGCACGTAGCTGAACTGCGGGCCGCCGTCCTGCGCCGTCTCGATGTAGTCGGCGATCGCCTTGCGCAGCCGATAGGCGCGGTCGGCGGTCGCGGCGATCTCCAGCTCGACGCCGAGCAGATCGAGCGTCGACGGCGCCACCCACAGCCGCGGCACGGCGGTCTCGATCAACACCTCTTCGAGGCTGTGGTCGCCGACCAGCACGTCGTAGGTGGAGCGCTTACGCGCCCGCCGATCGATCCCCAGACCCGTCGAGGCGTTGCCCTGCGGATCGAGATCGACGATCAGCACCTCCTCGCCGATGGCGGCGAGGGCGGTGCCGAGATTGATGGCGGTCGTGGTCTTGCCCACGCCGCCCTTCTGGTTGGCCAGGGCGAGAACGCGAGGCGACTTGGCGAGCTTGGCCATGAAAGGCGCTCCGTCAGGACATTTCACGTGAAACGATCTTGCGAACCTCGACCACGCGGCCCGTCGGTTCCGTCTTACTCATATGTTCTACCAGATCCAGATCCCAAGATAGAGTGGCTTCCGCCAATTCGGACGCAAAATCTTGTCCTTTGTGGAAAACCGCGACGGCTCCTCGAGCCACCAACGGCGCTGCCCAACCGCACAGCCGCGAGAACGCCGAAAGCGCCCGCGCCGACACGCCGTCGACCGATTCCGAGAAGTTTTCGACGAAATCCTCGATGCGTTCGTCGTGCACGACCGCCGGCGCCCCGGTCTCCCGCGCGACGGTTCTGAGGAACGCCGCCTTGCCCTTGTTGCTCTCGACCAGATGGACCACCGCCCCGGGCGTCTCGGCGAGCAGGATCGACGTCACCAGTCCCGGAAAGCCGGCCCCGGAGCCCAGATCGACCCAGCGCGTCGCCTTCGGTAGCAGGGCATGGACCTGCGCCGAATCGGCGACGTGGCGACGCCAGATGTGGGGGAGGGTGCTCGGCGCCACCAGGTTCTGGCTCTTCTGCCATTTCCGCACGAGCCCGACGTAGGCCTCGAGACGCGCCGTCGTTTCACGTGAAACCGCGATCACGTCGTCCAGCGCCGCGGAGCCGTCCTCTCCGGCCGGTGTGGTCTTCATCGTTGCCTCTCCGAATCGATGCCCGTCATCGCGGCCGGCCATCCACACCGACACCGCTGCCGGCAGTGAACCGCCCGGGGATCTCGCTTTCCCCGAAATCGACGCCGTCCGTCCCCGCGGCCACCTCGACCCGGCGATTCTTCCGGACGTGTGCCAGCAACAGCGTCAACGCCGCCGGGGTCATCCCGTCGATACGCCCCGCCTGCCCGAGCGTGCGTGGCCCGACCGTCACGAGCTTCTGCCGGATCTCGTTCGACAGACCGGCGATCTCCGCGAAGTCGAGATCCTCCGGCAATGCCACCGCTTCCTCGCGCCGCAGTTCGCCGATATCGGCTTCCTGACGCCGCATGTAGACCGCGTATTTCGCATCGATCTCGACCTGCTCGACGACATCGGCCCGCAGCGCATCCAGCTCCGGCCAAACCACCCGAAGCCGCTCGATGGTCACATCCGGATAGGCGAGCAGGTCGAAAGCGCTGCGCCGGACGCCGTCGCGATTGACCGTGATCCCGTATCGCTCGGCTTCCGTCGGCGTCAGCGACAACGACCCGGCCAGTTCGAGCCCCTGCGCGATCGCCTCCGACTTCGCAGCGAAGGCCGCCCGACGCGCCGATCCCACCAGCCCGAGCCGATCCCCGATCGGCGTCAGCCGCCGATCGGCGTTGTCGGCCCGCAGCGTCAGCCGATATTCCGACCGCGACGTGAACATCCGATAGGGCTCGGTGATCCCCCGCGTGATCAGATCGTCGATCATCACTCCGAGATAACCGTCGCCGCGATCGAAACCTTGCGGGGTCGTTCCGCCGGCGAATCGAGCTGCGTTGAGACCCGCCACCAACCCTTGCGCCGCCGCTTCTTCGTAGCCGGTCGTACCGTTGATCTGCCCGGCGAGAAACAGTCCCTCTGCGCTCTTCACCGCCAACGACGCATCGAGCTCTCGCGGATCGACGTGGTCGTATTCGATGGCATACCCCGGCCGGAACAGCTCCACCCGCTCGAGCCCCGGGATCGACCGCAGCATCGCCACTTGAGCGTCCGCTGGCAGGGAAGTCGACAATCCGTTCGGATAGACCGTCGGGTCGTCCAGCCCTTCCGGCTCGAGGAAGATCTGATGTCCCTCGCGATCGCCGAAGCGAACGATCTTGTCCTCGATCGACGGGCAGTAACGCGGACCGCGACTGTCGATATGCCCCCCGTACATCGCCGACCGTGAGAGGTTCTCCCGGATGATCCGATGTGTTTCCGGCGTCGTCCGGGTGATGCCGCAGGCGATCTGCGGATTGACGATCCGTTCGGTGAGCGTCGAGAACGGGATGGGAGCCGCGTCGGCCTCCTGCCTCTCGATCGATGCCCAATCGATCGTCCGCCCGTCGAGTCGCGCCGGCGTACCGGTCTTCAGGCGACCGAGCCGAAGATCCAGCTCCGTCAGACTCTCCGACAGCCCGGTCGCCGCGCGCTCTCCGACGCGCCCCCCCGACGTCCGCACGTCACCGATGTGCATCAGCCCGTTGAGGAACGTCCCGGTGGCGATCACGACCGCGCCGCAGTCGATCTCCCGCCCGTCCTCGAGTACCACCCCGATCACCCGCCGCCCGTCGAACTTCAGCCGCGCCGCTTCACCCTCGACGACCGAGAGACCGGCGATCGCACCGATCTCAGCCTGCATCGCCGCGGCGTAGAGTTTGCGGTCCGCCTGGGTCCGCGGTCCCCGCACCGCCGGACCCTTGCGGCGGTTGAGCATACGGAACTGGATGCCCCCGGCGTCGGCGATGCGCCCCATCAGGCCGTCGAGAGCGTCGACCTCGCGCACGAGATGGCCCTTACCGAGACCGCCGATCGCCGGATTGCACGACATGGCACCGATCGTGTCGAACCGATGGGTGAGCAGGATCGTCCGCGCCCCGACGCGCGCCGCAGCCGCAGCCGCCTCGCAACCAGCATGCCCACCCCCGATCACCACCACATCTTCGAACCGCACACCCACGTCTCGGCCTTCCCGTTTTCACTTTCGTCGCGACCGATTTCGTCCGACCCACCAGAGCAGCGCCGCGTTCGCGTCCCGCGACCTTGCGGAGCCGTATCGAGTCGATGTTCCAATTCGAACCGGTTTCGAATCCATGTTTCACGTGAAACAGAATCGATCAGGTTACGAATCGAATATCGCCTATTTCCCGATACAGAACTCGCCGAAGATCACATCCAGAAGATCTTCCACGCCGATCTCCCCGGTTATCCTCCCGAGTTCGTCACCCGCTCGCCGCAGGTCTTCCGACCTCAGTTCCGCATCCTTCTCGCCATCACCCACCGCACGATCCAACTCGACGAGCGCCTCCGCCAAATGGATGCGATGTCTTTCCCGGCTCGGCACGGCACCGGCACCACCTCCTGCCAGCTCCGCTTCTTTCGCCAGAGCGGCGATCAACGTCTCGATGCCCTCTCCGGTCTTCGCCGACACCGCCAGCGATTTCGTTGCGGCACCGAATCGCTCTCCTCCCTCGAGCGGGACGCCCAGATCGGCCTTGGTCACGACTCTCCAGATAGTCGTACCCGGAAAATCCGCCTCCAATTCGTCCCCGTCCCCCTCGTCCGCAGCTTTCAACCACAGAACAAGATCGGCGCCCCGGCCCCGCTCGACCGCCCGCCGGATCCCCTCGGCCTCCGCACGCCCGACATCCTGCCGGAGACCCGCCGTGTCGACGAGCGTCACCGCCCAACCGCCGAGATCGAGATGCACCTCGATCAGATCACGCGTCGTACCGGCCTCTTCCGTGACGATCGCCACATCGCGGCGCGCCAGTGCATTGAGGAGGCTCGACTTGCCGGCATTCGGCCGCCCCATCAGAACCACCTGCAGGCCGGTCCGCACCCGTTCGCCGCGTTCTGCCTCGCCGAGGTGAGACCGGATCTCCTCCGCCAGACGCGACGCGTCGCGCCAGGCTTCGTCCGCGACCGATCCCGGCACATCCTCCTCGTCGGCAAAATCGAAATCGGCTTCGATCAGAGCTCGAATGCGAACGAGGCGCTCCCGCCAGGTTCCATAGAGCCGCCGGAGAGCACCCGACGCCTGCGTCGCCGCCTGCCTTCGCTGCGATTCCGTTTCGGCCGCGAGAAGATCGGCCAGACCTTCCGCCTCGGTGAGATCGATCCGGCCCGCGAGAAACGCCCGCCGGGTGAACTCTCCCGGATCGGCCGGCCGCAGCCCACCGATCTCGCCGAGACGCCGAAAAATCGAGTTGATCACCGCCCGACTTCCGTGGACCTGGAACTCCGCCATGTCCTCGCCGGTGAAACTCGTGGGCCCGGGAAACCACAGCACCAGACCGCGATCGATCTCCGAACCGTTCCGGTCACGAATCGACCGCAGGGTCGCCCGTCGTGTCTCCGGGAGGACCCCGCTCATCGTTTCGAGGACGAATCGGCATCTCGGCCCGCTGAGCCGGATCAGCGCGACACCGCTGGGAACGCCACCACTCGACAGGGCGTAGATCGTCTCCATATCGTCTCCACTGTTCCACTCGCCACCCCTCGCGCACGCCCTATCTACCGAATCGACCCCCTCGATCGGAGTTCTCTTCGTGCCGCTGCCTCCCGCCAATCTCCTCGCCGGATCCGCCAGCCCCTACCTCCTGCAGCACGCGGACAATCCCGTCCACTGGCGCCCCTGGGGAGCGGAGGCGCTCGCCGAAGCGAAGGAGACGGGGAAGCCCATCCTCCTGTCGGTCGGATATGCCGCCTGTCACTGGTGCCACGTGATGGCGCACGAGTCCTTCGAGGATCCCCGTATCGCCGAGGTGATGAACCGATTGTTCGTGAACATCAAGGTCGATCGCGAAGAACGCCCCGACGTCGATCAGATCTACATGAGCGCCCTTCACGCCCTCGGAGAGCAGGGCGGCTGGCCTCTGACCATGTTCCTCGATTCCGCGGCGAAGCCCTTCTGGGGCGGCACGTACTTCCCGCCCGCCGCCCGCTGGGGCAAACCCGGCTTCGTCGATCTGTTGCGCGAGATCGCCCGCATCCACGCCGAAGAGCCGGACAAGGTCGCCCACAACGCCGAAGCCATCCGCGACCATCTCGCCGAGCGCGTCCCCTCGCCCCCCGCCGATCTTGGCGTCGCCTTCCTCGACGGCGCCGCCGCGCGCCTGCTCGGCGCCGCCGACCCGATAGAGGGCGGCATTCGCGGCGCTCCGAAGTTTCCCCAGACACCGATCCTCGAAAGCTGGTGGCGCGCAGCCCGCCGCGGCCCCGGCCGCCCGGCCCGCGATGCGGTGTTGCGCACGCTCGAACGCATGAGCCTCGGCGGCATCTGGGATCACCTCGGCGGCGGCTTCGCCCGCTATTCCACCGACGAGCACTGGCTGGTGCCGCATTTCGAGAAGATGCTCTACGACAACGCCCAGCTGCTCGACCTCCTCGGCCGAGCGTGGTCGGCGACCGGCGATACCCTGTTTCGCGACCGAATCGGAGAGATCGTCGGATGGCTCACGCGAGAGATGCGCCGTCCGGAAGGCGCCTTCGCCGCGGCGATCGATGCCGACAGCGAGCACGAGGAGGGCCGCTTCTACGTCTGGACACTCGCCGAGATCCGCGAGGTGCTGGGAGACGACGCCGACCTCTTCGCCGACGCCTACGACGTCCGCCGTCACGGCAACTGGGAAGGCCACACCATCCTCAACCGGTCGAGCGACGCCTCCCGCGGCGATCCGGCCCGCGAGGCCGTGCTCGCCGATTGCCGCCGGCGTCTGTTCGAGCGCCGCGCCGGCCGCGTCCGTCCGATGACCGACGACAAGGTCCTCGCCGATTGGAACGGCGGGCTCATCCATTCCCTGACGCTCGCCGCAAGGCGCCTCTCTCGCCCCGATTGGCTCGACCTCGCCCGCTCCGCCTACGGCTTCATCCGCGACGTCATGGGACGCGACGACCGCCTCGCCCATGCCTGGCGCGACGGCGTCTCCGTCTATCCCGGACTGTCGAGCGATCTCGCCCAGATGTCTCGCGCCGCCCTGACCCTGCACGAGACCACCCGCGAACCCGGTTTCCTCACCGACGCCCGACGCTGGATGGCCTCCCTCGACCGCCACCATGCCGACCCTGCCGGCGGTTGGTATCTCACCGCCGACGACGCCGAAGCCCTGATCGTCCGCCCGGCCTCACCCCGTGACGAGGCGACCCCCAACCCCAATGCGGTCGCGATCGAGAACCTGCTGCGCCTCGCCGTCTTCACCGGCGATGACGAATACACCCGGCGCGCCGAAGAGACGCTGCGCCGCTTCGCCGCCATCATGACCGCCGACATCTTCTCGACCGCGTCGCTGGCGAACGCCCTCGATCTCGCTCTCGGCCTCGTCGAAGTCGTCCTCGTCTCACCGCCCGGCGGCGACCCGGAGCCGCTGCGCCGTGTCGTCTACGAATCGACCGACCCGCGCATCGTCCTTTTCGAAACCGAATCGACCGCTTCGCTGCCGCCGTCGCACCCGGCGCACGGCAAGACGCCGATCGACGGTCGCCCCACCGTCTGGGTCTGCCGCCGCGGCGCCTGCGGACTGCCCACCATGGATCCCGCCATGTTGCGGATCACCCTCGAGGACGGTGGATCCGAATGAGTTTCGGCCCGGTCGGTTCGCATCCGATTCGATCGTGATTCACGTGAAACACCGCCGGAAAGCAGAAGGGCGCCACGGTCCCCCGTGACGCCCTTCGCCGTTTCGATCGATCCGACGATCATGTGTTCATCGAATCGAAGAAGTCGGCATTGCGCTTGGTCTGGCGCAGCTTGTCGAGCAGGAACTCGATGGCGTCGACCGTACCCATCGGCGTGAGGATGCGGCGCAGGACATACATCTTTTTGAGCTGGTCCGACGGCACTAAGAGCTCTTCCTTGCGGGTGCCGGAGCGGGTGATGTCGATCGCCGGGAACACGCGCTTGTCGGCCACCTTGCGGTCGAGAATGATCTCCGAGTTGCCGGTGCCCTTGAACTCTTCGAAGATGACTTCGTCCATGCGGGAGCCGGTGTCGATCAGCGCCGTGGCGATGATGGTCAGCGAGCCGCCTTCTTCGATGTTGCGGGCCGCGCCGAAGAAGCGCTTCGGCCGCTGCAGCGCGTTGGCGTCAACACCGCCGGTCAGGACCTTGCCCGACGACGGCACCACGGTGTTGTAGGCGCGACCGAGGCGGGTGATCGAGTCGAGCAGGATGACCACGTCGCGGCCGTGTTCGACCAGACGCTTCGCCTTCTCGATCACCATCTCGGCGACCTGGACGTGACGCGACGCCGGCTCGTCGAAGGTGGAGGAGACGACCTCGCCCTTCACCGTGCGCTGCATGTCGGTCACTTCCTCCGGCCGCTCGTCGATGAGCAGCACGATGAGAAAACACTCCGGATGATTGGTGGTGATCGACTTGGCGATGTTCTGCAAGAGAACCGTCTTACCGGTGCGCGGCGGCGCGACGATCAGACCGCGCTGACCCTTGCCGAGCGGCGTGACGATGTCCATGACCCGCGCCGACATGTCCTTGGACGTCGGCTCCTCCGGCTCCATGCGGAAACGTTCGTCCGGGTAGAGCGGCGTGAGGTTGTCGAAGTGGACCTTGTGACGGGTCTTCTCCGGGTCCTCGAAATTGATGGTGTTGACCTTGAGAAGGGCGAAATAGCGCTCGCCTTCCTTCGGGCTGCGGATCTGACCCTCGACCGTGTCGCCGGTGCGGAGCGAGAAGCGGCGGATCTGCGACGGCGACACGTAGATGTCGTCCGGTCCGGCGAGATAGTTGGCGTCCGGCGAACGCAGGAAGCCGAAGCCGTCCTGCAGCACCTCGACGACACCCTCGCCGATGATCTCGACGTCGCGGGCCGCCAGCTGCTTGAGGATGGCGAACATCAGCTCCTGCTTGCGCATGGTGCTGGCGTTCTCCACCTCCAGCTCCTCGGCGAAGGCGAGGAGTTCGGTCGGCGACTTGGACTTGAGGTCCTGGAGCTTCAATTGCTGCATGAGGCGGGTCTTTCGGGGGGAAGCATCGGAAACGTCGTCGGATCCTGGCGGCCCGGCGACGCGGAATCACGGTGAGACGAGACATCGCACGGGATACGCGACCGGCCGCGCGATGATCGAAGAGGAAGGGCAGACGGCAGGGCGGCGCTTCGGCCGCGCCTCTCACCGCACCGGTCGACGAAAGCGACGAATGCGGGGTCTGCTTCGGTGGGACGCGACGAAAATAGTCCGCCTCGCCGTATCCCACAAGCCCCTGCGACGGGCAGGTCGGAAGCTCGCCTGCGAATGGGCCGAAATCGTGACGGCCGCCCGTCCGATCAGACGAAGGGCTTGACGATGACCAGGATGACGATGGCGATCATCAAGAGGGTCGGCACTTCGTTCATGAAGCGCCAGAAGCGATGATCGCGCCGGCCCTCGTCGCGGGCGAAGTCGGCGACCGCCTTGGCCAGATACCCGTGCACCGCCGACAGCGCGATCACCCCGGCGAGTTTCGCATGGAACCAGCCGTCGCTCAGGAACGACATCCGCCAGGCGATCCACAAACCGGCCGCCCACGACACGATCATCGCCGGGTTGATGATGTAGCGCAGCAGCTTGCGCTCCATCACCTTGAACGTCTCCGACGTTTCGGAGCCGACGGCGACGCCACAGTGATAGACGAAGAGTCGCGGCAGATAGAGCATGCCGGCCATCCAGGAGATGATCGCCACCACGTGCAGCGCCTTCATCCACAGATAGGCGCCGTCGCCGAGCACCCCGACGAAGAAGCCGATGAGGCCCACCGTCACCGCCAGGAAGACCACGGCGCGTTTCGTCCGCCGAATCACCTCCTCGTGGGTCGCCGCCATCTCGTCACTCCTCACCGCTTCGCCGCGCGGACCCGTTCGACCAATCGGGCGACGTTGGCCGGATCCGCATCCGGGGTGATGCCGTGGCCGAGGTTGAAGACCAGCCGACCGCCGCCGAGTCCTTCGAGCACCCGGTCGACGCCCTCGTCGAGCGCCCGACCACCGATAACCACCCGCATCGGATCGAGATTGCCCTGCACGGCCACCTTCGACTGGATCCGATCCCGCGCGAACCGCGCCGGCATGGTCCAGTCGAGACCGACCGCATCCACTTTCGTCTCGTCGATGTAACGCTCCAACGACGCCTGCGCCCCTTTCGGGAAACCGATGACCCGCGCGCCCGAATGGATCTCGCGCAGCCCCGCGACGATTCGCTTCGTCGGCGCGATCACCCAGCGCTCGAACTCGTACTCGTCGAGGACGCCCGCCCAGGTGTCGAAGATCTGCACCGCATCGGCCCCGCGCCGGATCTGTTCGGCGAGATAACGGATCGAAGACCGAACCAGAACGTCGATCAGCCGGGCGAAGCCGTCCGGGTCGGTCAACGCCGCTCGCCGCGCCGGTGCCTGATCCGGTGTTCCTCGACCGGCGATCATGTAGGTCGCCACCGTCCAGGGAGCCCCACAGAAGCCGAGGAAGGTCGTCTCCCTCGGCAGACCCGCGCGGATCATCTCGACCGCCTCGTAGACCGGTCCCAGGCGTCCATCGATCCCGTCCGGATCGAGCTCGCCGACGCGGGCCAGGTCGAGCGGCTCCAGTACCGGTCCTTCGCCTTCCTGGAACGCCACCTTGCGACCCAGCGCATCGGGGATCACCAGGATGTCGGAGAACAGGATCGCCGCATCGAAGCCGTAACGCCGGATCGGCTGAAGGGTCACTTCGGTCGCCAGCTTCGGCGTGTAGCAGAGATCGAGGAAGCCGCCGGCTTCCGCCCTGGTCGCCCGATATTCCGGCAGATAGCGACCCGCCTGCCGCATCACCCAGATCGGCGGAGGGAAGAGCGCTTCACCCGCCAGCACCTGCAGCACCTTCCGCACGGGAGCGGATCCTTCGGTCGCCGGCGTCGTCACGCACACCCCCTTCTTCAAATCATTCTTCGAATGAAGATCTGTTGAGACTCTTTGACCGTGGATTACCGGGATCCGCGATGAACCACAATGACTCACGTGAAACACGCCGCCGCACCCCGGCTGTGGACGACGAATCCGAGCCCCGATCCGAGCCACCGCGTTAACCGAATTTCAACCTTGGTTACCAAAGGGTTTACGACGACCCCGGGCCCGGCGCTCCTGTGGACCGCACGTCGATCGATTCCGGACGGCTCGCCGCTCGTCCCCGCAGTCGTCCGAAGCCCCTCTCTCGCCCTTCGTCCTTCGACCCTGTTGATCGTTTTGCTCGAAGGGGAGAAAGTCGGCGGGCCGAAGCCGATCGACGGGGGTTCTCCACCGCTCGCCCTCGGCCTGGGGACAGACCTGTGACGACACAGTCCAACTTCTTCCATCTCCATCTGATTTCGGATTCGACCGGCGAAACGCTGGTGACCGTGGCGCGCGCCGCCGCGGCCCAGTACGAGGCGATCGAGCCGATCGAACACGTCCACCCGCTGGTACGGACCGACCGCCATCTTGATCGCGCCCTGGTCGAGATCGAGCAGTTCCCCGGGATCGTTCTCTACACCCTGGTCAACCGCGATCTCGCCGACCGGCTCGAGCGCTTCTGCCGCGACCAGGGACTACCCTGCGTCTCGGTGTTGGCGCCGGTGCTCGATATCTTCCGGTCGTTCCTCAACGTCTCGCAGACCCATCGCGCCGGTGCCCAACACGCCCTCGACGCCGACTATTTCCGCCGCATCGAGGCGATGAACTTCACTCTCGCTCACGACGACGGCCAGCTGCCGCACGATCTCGACGACGCCGACGTCGTCGTCCTCGGCGTGTCGCGCACCTCCAAGACGCCGACCTCGATCTATCTCGCCGGTCGCGGCATCAAGACCGCCAACATCCCGATCGTCCCCGGCATCGAGCCGCCGCCGGCCTTGAAGACGGTCTCCAAGCCACTGGTCGTCGGCCTCATCGCCAGCCCCGACCGAATCGCCCAGATCCGCGAGAACCGCGTCCTCGCCATGGGATCGAAGAGTTTCGACACCACCTATGTCGACCGCCCCTCGATCGCCATCGAACTGACCCTGATGCGGCGGCTCTGCGCCGATCACGACTGGCCGGTGATCGACGTCACCCGCCGTTCGATCGAAGAGACCGCGGCGGCGATCATCGCCCTGCTGCGGGCTCGCCGCTGACCCCATCCACGACGGAGCCGCATGTCCTCTCTCGTCCTCGCCTCGAAGAGCCCCTCGCGCTCCGCCCTTCTCGCCGGCGCCGGCCTCGCCTTCGCCACCGAACCGTCGAACATCGACGAGCGCGCCGTCGAAGAACCGCTGCTCGCCGCCGGCGCCGATCCGGGGGCGATCGCGCTGCACCTCGCCGAGGCCAAGGCCCTCGACGTCGCCACCCGCCGCCCCGGCGAACTGATCCTCGGCGCCGACCAGACCCTCGGGCTCGGTGCCGAGCGATTCGTCAAACCCGATTCGGTCGCCGAGGCCCGCACGCATCTCGAGCGCCTGCGCGGTCGCGCGCATCGGCTCCATTCGGCGCTGGTGCTCGCTCGAAACGGCGCCGTGCTGTGGCGCCACGTCTCCGTCGCCACCCTGACAATGCGCGCCTTCTCCGACGCCTTCCTCGACCGCTATCTCGAAACCGTCGCCGACGAGGTGACCGGCACCGTCGGCTGCTATCGGCTCGAGGGGCCGGGCATCCAGCTGTTCGAGACGATCGACGGCGACTATTTCACCATTCTCGGCCTGCCGCTGTTGCCGCTGCTCGCCGAACTCCGAAACCGGGGGATCGTCGAGGGATGACCGCAACCTCCACCGCAGTCCGGCGCGCCTTCGTCGTCGGCTGGCCCATCGCCCAGTCGCGCTCACCGCTGATCCACGGTCACTGGCTGAAGGTGCACGGCCTCGCCGGCTCCTACGAGAAACTGGCGGTCCCGCCGGAGGAGATCGAGGCCTTCCTGCGCGATCTGCCGACCTCCGGCTGGGTCGGCGGCAACGTCACCGTCCCCCACAAGGAGGTCGCCTATCGGATCGCCACCGAAAGGGACGAGATCGCCGAGGCCATGGGGGCGGTGAACACCCTGTGGATCGACGGTAGACGGATCTGCGGAACCAACACCGATGCGATCGGCTTCATCGCCAATCTCGATGATCGCGCCGCCGGTTGGGACGCGAACCCGGGCGTCGCCGTGGTGCTGGGGGCGGGCGGCGCCGCGCGCGCCGTGGTCTGGGGACTGATCCGCCGCGGCTTCACCGTGCGCGTCGTCAACCGCACCCTCGCCCGCGCCGAGGAGCTCGCGGCACGTTTCGGCCGCGGCACCACCGCGCACGGCTTCGACGAGCTGCCCCGCCTCCTCGGCGAGGCGAAGGTGCTGGTCAACACCACCTCCCTCGGCATGACCGGCAAGGACGGCCTGACGATCGATCTCTCGGCCCTTTCGCCCGACACGCTCGTCACCGACATCGTCTACGTGCCGCTCGTCACGCCGCTCCTCGCCGCGGCCGAGGCCCGCGGCCTCAGGACCGTCGACGGTCTCGGCATGTTGCTGCATCAGGCGGTCGGCGGGTTCGAACGCTGGTTCGGGGTGCGGCCGACCGTCACCGACGAACTGCGCGCCCTCGTCCTCGCCGACATCGGGTGATGCCATGATCCGTCTCGGCCTCACCGGATCGATCGGCATGGGCAAGTCGACCACCGCGGCTTTCTTCCGCGGCTTCGGCGTGCCGGTCCACGACGCCGACGCCACCGTCCACGCTCTCTATCGCGGTGCCGCCGTCGCGCCGATCGAGGCGGCCTTCCCGGGGACGACCCGTGACGGCGTGGTCGATCGGCCGATGCTGGCCGCCCGCGTCCTCGGCGACGATGCCGCGGTGAAACGGCTCGAGGCGATCGTCCATCCGCTGGTGCGCGACGCCGAGATCGCTTTTCTCGGCAAGGCCCGCGCCGAAGGCCGGCGGATCGTCGTCCTCGACATCCCGCTGCTGTTCGAGACCGGCGGCGACACCCGCGTCGACGCCGTCGTCACCGTGACCGCGCCGGCCGAGGTCCAGCGGGCGCGCGTCCTCGCCCGTCCCGGCATGACCGCCGAGAAGTTCGAGCAGATCCTCGCCCGGCAGGTCTCCGACGCCGAGAAGCGCTGCCGGTCGCATTTCCTCGTCGACACCGCCGGCGGTCTCGAGCCGGCACGCCGCCAGGTCGGTGCCGTTCTCGCCGCGCTGGCGGCGATGAACCGTTGAGAAACGGCCGCCGCGCTCTCGTCCCGCTTGAAACCGCCGCACCGTCCTGATTCTCTCGTCTCCGGTCGGAGCATGGTCTCTCCGACCGGGTCGGTTCGACCCGATCGGAACATCCTCTGCCGAACCGCGACGCGGAGAGAAACCTTGCGCGAGATCGTCTTCGACACCGAAACCACCGGCTTCGACCCGCGCACCGGCGACCGAGTGGTGGAGATCGGCTGCGTCGAGCTGGTCAACCACATCGTCACCGGCCAGACCTTTCACGTCTATCTGAACCCCGAACGGTCGATGCCGCGCGCCGCCTTCGAGGTCCACGGCCTCTCCGACGAGTTCCTCGCCGACAAGCCGAAATTCGCCGAGGTCGCGGAAGATTTCCTCGCCTTCGTCGGCGAGGCCCGCCTCGTCGCCCACAACGCCGAATTCGACTTCAAGTTCATCAATGCCGAATTCGGCCGCCTCGGCCTGCCGCCGATCGGCCTCGAACGGATGGTCGACACGCTGGCGTTGGCCAAGCGCAAGCACCCCGCCGGCCCCAATTCGCTCGACGCGCTGTGCTCGCGCTACGGCATCGACAATTCCCGCCGCGACCATCACGGGGCGCTGCTCGACAGCGAGCTTCTCGCCGAGGTCTACGTCGAACTGATCGGCGGCAAGCAGGCCGCCCTCACCCTGGTCTCCGCCGACGAGCCGCGCGGCGGCGGCGCCAAGGTCGCCGGCCGGACCGCGGCCGGTCCGCGGACCCGCCCCGCCCCGCTCGCCTCCCGCCTGAGCGAGGCCGAACGCATCGCCCACGACGCCTTCGTCGCCAAGATGGGCGAGAGTGCACTCTGGCGACGCTACGCCGACGACTGATCCGCGAAACACGCGATCCCCGAAAACGCGAAACCCCGGCGCCCTCCCGCTGGAGCGACGCCGGGGTCACGAATGTCGTGGTCGCGATCGACCGATGTCATACCGAGTTCACGAAATTCGGACTCGTCCGAATTTCGTGGGTTGCGGCCCGACCGGCCGACGCCCGTTCGGGCTTGCCTTCGCGGATGACGTTCCGAACAGGTCGGAACTTCATCCGCTCGGTATCACCGGTCCGCGCCGAGCCGCCGTCCGGTGGCGCCGACTTTCGCCGAGGCGGCGGTCAGCGGAAACGGTCGCGCAGCGCCCGGGTGGCGTTGCGGAACACCCCGAGATCCGAACCGACCGCCACGAGGTTCACGCCGAGGTCGAGATAGCGGCGCGCATCGGCTTCGACCGGCGCCAGGATGCCGCTCGACTTTCCCGCCTTCGCCGCCGCCGCGAAGACGAGGGCCATCGCCGACTGAACCTCGGGGTGACCTGGGTCGCCGAGGTGGCCGAGCGCCGCCGCCAGATCGGACGGTCCGACGAAGAGACCGTCGACCCCGTCGACCTCGGCGATCTCCGCCGCCGCCTCAACGCCTGCGAGATTCTCGATCTGCACCACGACGGCGATGTTGTCGTTCACGATCTTCAGGTAGTCGGCGACCGTTCCGTAGCGATTGGAGCGTTGAGCGACCGAGACGCCCCGCACCCCCTGCGGCGGATAGCGGGTCGCCGCCACCGCGCGCCTCGCCTCCTCCGCCGACTGGACGAAGGGAACGAGGAAGTTGTGGAAACCGGCGTCGATCAGACGCTTGATCTGCACCGTGTCGTTCCACGCCGGCCGCACCACCGCGGCGGAGGGACTGTCCTTGAGCGCCATCAGTTGCGGAATGAGCGTGAGGACGTCGTTCGGCGCGTGTTCGGCGTCGAGCAGGATCCAATCGAACCCGGCGAGCCCCAGGATCTCCGTCGTGATCGGCCCGGCGAGGGAACACCAGACGCCGATCAGGCGATCCCTGGTCGCGAGCGCCGAGCGAAAACGATTGGGGAAGGCCTCCTGGGGACCGGACTCGCTCATCGAAATCACACTCCGTGTTCGCTCGGGAGCCGGCACGCGCCAGCGTCGGGGTTAGGCCATCGTCGCACCACCTTCGGGTCGCCGTCGAGGGCGGACTTCGCCTCGCCCGGCCGAAGTCGACCCGTCGTTCGGCCCCCGACGGCGGGTCGCGAGCGGCAGCGGGCCGTCGGTCTTGTGGCTGCGCATGGCGAAGGAGGTGCGGATGTCGGCGACCGCCGGCAGGGACAGCATCCGCCGCAGCACGGTCGATTCGTAGGTCGCCATGTCGGGCACCACCACCTCGAGCAGGTAGTCGGTGTCGCCGGAGGTCAGGTGACAGGCGACCACCTCGGGCATGGCGAGCACCGCGTCGACGAAGGCCTCGGCGTTCTCGCGCGAATGGCGGGCGACGCGGACCCCGGCGAAGACGGTCAGGCCGAAGCCGACGGCGGCGCGATCGAGGACGGCACGGTAGGCGGCGACGACACCGGCCTCTTCCAGGAGCCGCACCCGGCGCGAACAGGGGGACGGCGACAGGCCGACCTTGTCCGCCAACACGATGTTGGGGATACGGGCGTCGGCCTGAAGCTCGCGGAGGATCTTCAGGTCGATGTCGCCGAGGGCGATGTTGGCACGATCGGTCATTTTTGATCTCTCGAGGGAACGAAGCTGCGACGACGGATGGTCGTTCGAAGCGAATTCGGCATGATCGCACGGGGCGAGCGGCGTATCATCTCCTCTCGAAGGAGATCGCCATGTCGGACACCTCGCACTTCCGCGGCTTCGCCACACGCGCCATCCACCACGGCTATGATCCGTTCGAGCACCAGGGGGCGCTCAATCCGCCGGTCTTCCTCACCTCGACCTACGCTTTCGGCAGCGTCGACACCGGTGCGGCCCGCTTCGCCGGCACGGCCGAGGGCTACATCTACAGCCGGGTCGGCAATCCGACGGTGACGGTGCTGGAGAAGCGGCTCGCCGATCTCGAGGAGGGTGAGGCCGGGCTCGCCACCTCCTCGGGCATGGGGGCGTTGACCGCGGTGTTGTGGACGCTGCTCGCATCCGGCGACGAGGTCGTCGCCGACGAGACGCTCTACGGCTGCACCTTCGGGCTGCTCGAGCACCACATGCCGAAATTCGGGGTGACGACGCGCTTCGCCGATCTGACCGACCCGGCGAACCTCGGTGCCGCGATGAGCGCCAAGACGCGGCTGGTGATCACCGAGACGCCGTCGAACCCCAACATGCGGGTCATCGACATCGCGGCGATCGCCGAGATCTGCCGCGCCGCCGGGGCGACCTTCGTCGTCGACAACACCTACTGCACCCCCTATCTGCAGCGGCCGCTGACGCTCGGCGCCGACGTGGTGATCCATTCGGCGACGAAATATCTCGGCGGCCACGGCGATCTCCTCGCCGGGGCGGTCGTCGCCTCCAAGGAACTCGTCGATCGGTTTCGTTTCGTCGGCATCAAGGAGCTGAACGGCGCCTGCATCTCGGCTCTCGACGCCTTCCTGGTGCTGCGCGGCCTGAAGACGCTCGCCCTGCGCATGGACCGTCACTGCGAGACCGCGGCCCTTCTGGCGGCAGAGCTCGAGGCCCATCCGGCGGTCGAACGGGTATGGTATCCCGGCCTCGACAGCCACCCGCAGAAGGCTCTCGCCACCCGGCAGATGCGGGCGATGGGCGGCATGATCGCGCTGGAGCTGAAGGGCGGGCTCGAGGCCGGCAGAACCTTCATGGACGCGGTCGAACTCGCCACGCGGGCAGTCAGCCTCGGCGACGCCGAAACCCTGGTTCAGCACCCGGCGAGCATGACCCACTCGACCTATGCGCCGGAGGAGCGGGCGAAGCACGGCTTCACCGACGGTCTCGTCCGCCTGTCGGTCGGGCTCGAGGACCACGACGACATCCGCGCCGACCTGTTCCGGGCGCTCGATCGGGTCGGGCGCTAGAGCGCGCGTCTCGGGCCTCGGCGGGAACCGCGGGCGGCGGCGCGATGCGGGGAGCCCGGCTCCGCCGCGACGGCGGATCTCACGGCTCGGACCCCGATCGATCGGTGGGCAGGCTCGCCGGGATCACCACGGCGCGGCCGTGACGCACGCCGCGTTCGGCCTGCACCGCCTCGACGAAGGCGCGCACCGCCGGGGTCGGCCCCTCCAGCACCGCCACCTCCAACACGTCGCCGCCGTCGAGCGGGCGTTGCAGACGGGTGCTGCGCAGATCGGATCGATCGCGGAAGGCGGCGGCGAGGCGTTTCGACAATTCGCGGGTCTGCGGATCGAAGACGTAGGTGAGGGTGGCGACGCAGTCGCGCGTCTCGCCCACCGCCTCGACGCCGTGGGCGAGACCGGCGCGGGCGAGATCGCGCACCGCCTCGGAGCGGTTGGAGTAGCCGCGCGACTCCATGAAGCGGTCGATCTCGGCCATCAGGTCGTCGTCGAAGGTCAGGGTCACGCGTTGCAAGGGGTCCGGCTCCGGCGGGCATCGACAGGTCGTCGGGATCCTACGCCGATCGAGGCGCGTGAGAAGTCGGGACGATCACGTCGCCGGGTCTTCGGGGGCGTGAACGTGGGGGTGGGCCCGGGGATGGGTGTGACCGTGGTCGTCGTCGAGCCCGTGGATGTGGACGTGGTCGTGCACGTGGACATGGCGATGCAGGCTCGCCGGCGCGAGGCGGCCGTTCTTCAGCAGCACGGCGCGAGTGGCGAGTTTCTCGAGGAACAGCCGATCGTGGGCGACGATCACCATCGCCACGTCGAGGCCGGCGAGGATGTCGATCAACCGGTCACGATGGGTCTCGTCGAGGGCGTTGGTCGGCTCGTCGAGCAGCAGCGCCCGTGGCTCCATGGCGAGCACTGTGGCCAGACTCACCAGCCGCTTCTCACCGCCCGAGAGGCGATGGGTGACGCGCGCGGCGAGGCCGGCGAGGCCGAGGCGATCGAGGGTGGCGCGGGCGCGGGCTTCGGCCGCGGCCGCCGACAGGCCGAGATTGAGCGGGCCGAAGGCGACGTCCTCGATCACCGTCGGCGAGAACAGCTGGTCGTCGGGGTCCTGGAAGAGGAAACCGGCGCGGGCGCGGACCTCGTGGAAGTCCTTCTCGATGCGGCGTTCGCGACCGAAGGCGACGATCCGGCCGGCGCTCGGCCGCTCGAGGCCGACGAGGGTTCGAAGCAGCGTCGTCTTGCCGGCGCCGTTCGCCCCCACGAGCGCCAGACGCTCGCCCGGTTCCAGCGTCATCGACACCGAAGTGAGGATCGGCCGGCCGGCGCGCGCCACGGCGACGTCGACGAGATCGAAGAGCGCGCTCACGTCAGCCGCTCCGTCACCAGGGGGAGGAGCAGAAGAACGGTGGCGACCACGGCAAAGCGACGATCGGCGGTACCGTAACCGCCGCCGTCGACGAGGGCGAAGCGGCCGGTGAAGGCACGGCAGCGCATCGCCTCGTCGACCCGCTCGGCGCGCTCGACGGCACCGACGAGCAGGCGGCCGGTGAGATGGGCGAGAGTGCGCAGGGTGTGGATCGAGGTGCGGGGGCGGAAGGCGCGGGCGCGGAGCGAATCGTGACGGCGGGCCACCTCCTCGCGCAGCAGCGCGACGAAGCGCACGGCGAAGAGCAACAGATGCACCAGTTTCCTCGGCATCCCGAGCCGGGCGAGGGCGTGGCCGAAGCGCACCGGTTCGAGCCCGGCGACGAGAGTGAAGATCACCGCCGCCGCCAGGGTCACTCGCAGCACCACCAGCACGGCGCGGTCGACCCCCGGCTGGGACAGCACGAGCGGCCCGAGCCGCGCCCAGTCCGGACCCGGCACGGTGAGCGGCAGCAGCACCAGCAGCACGGCGAGAAAACCCTCGACATGGGCGAGGCGGCGCAGCAGGTCGCCGGGCTTCGCGCCGACGGCGAGCGCGAGCCCGATGGCGAGCGCCGTGGATGCGGCGAGGACCGGCGGCGAGCGCAGCGCGAGGACCACGGCCACGGCGACGACGGACGCGAGGATCCGGCTGCGCGGGTCGAGCCGGTCGAGGAGCGGCCGGGCGGCGACGGCGCGATCGTCGAGGAACGCTTCGCTCACGGCTTCTCCTCCGGGTCGCGGCGACGGCGCGACGAGGCCCACAGAGCCGCCCCGGCGAGACCGACGATCATGCCGATGCCGCCCATGATGTCGTTGAAGCGCAATCGCCCTTCGGCTCGCTCGTAGGCCTCCTCGAGCGGCCGCAACCGCCGTTCGAGCGCCGCGTCGACCCGATATTCGACGAGACGGGCGAGGGCGTCCTCGTCGATCCCCGACGGGCGCGGCGGGGCGGCGGAGGGCGGCGAGGGGGCCGGCGGGGGAGCCGCCGCGGGGGCCATCGACGGCTCGGGTGGCGGCGAGGCGGGCTTTTCGGTCCGGTCGGCGGACGTCGGCTCGGTCGGCCAGGCCGGTCCGGCGAGGCGATCGGCGGTGACGGTTCCGCTCACCCAGTGGCCGTCGCCGGCGTTCACCGTCACCGCGTAGTCGGCGGCCGAGACCGGCCGCCAGCGGAAGGCGCCGTGTTCGTCGGTTCGACCGCGGTGGACCTCGCGGCCGGCCGCATCGGCGACGACGTAGTCGACGCCGTCGGGCCGGCCACCGCCGACGAAGAAGGCGTAGCCGGCGATTTCGCCGGCCTCGGTCGTGAGGAAGAGCTTCAGGCGATGGGCTGCGGCCGGAGCCACGCCGGCTGCGATCGTCGCCGCGGCGAGCACGGCGACGGCGAGGCGGCGAGCGAGGGCGCGCGCGGCGATCATCCGGTCGCCCCCGCCGGGGCGAAGGGCAGGATCTCGGGCTTCACCCGCTTCAGGTAGGCGACGACGAAGCCGGTGACGACGGCCTCGACCGCGGCGAGCGGCAGGCCGGTGAGCACGACGACGCGCAGGCTCGGCAGGTAGTCGGCCGAAGAGAGCGCCAGCGCCAGGGCGACGCAGGCGAGCGTGCCGAGCACCGACGCGGCGGCCACCGCGGCGGCGATTCCCCCGGCGAGGAGACCGTCGGTGCGGGCGAGGAGCGGCGCGGCGAGTGTGCCGAGGATCACCCCGGGAAAGGCGATGTCGACCACGTCGACGCCGAGCGACGTCAGCCCGCCGAAGCCGAAGAACACCGCCTGCAGTAGAAGGCCGACGAAGATCGCCGGGATCGCCTTCACCCCGAGAACGATGCCCATCAGGCCGGAGAGCAGCAGATGGACGCTCGACGGGCCGAGCGGCACCGAGACCAGCGAGACGACGAAGAACACGGCGGCGAGGATCGCGGTCGCCGGAATGTCGCGTTCGTCGAGCCGCGACAGCCCGAGGGCGAGGCCGCCGGCGGCGAGAACGCCGCCGCCGAGGAGGACGGGGAGCGAGAGGACACCGTCGGGGATGTGGGCCATGGCGATCTCCTCAGCGCTTCGGGGCGGGGGCGGTGCCCATGTCGGTGGTCTTGACCCAGATGAGGCCGCCGCGTTCGGTCGGCGCAGGCTTACCGTCGGGGCCCGGGGCTTCCGGCCCGTCGACGAGGGCGGCGAAGCCCCACCAGCCGGCGCGCGGCATGGCGTAGGCGAAGACGCCGCGCTCGTCGGCCCTGATCACCTGGGTGAGGAAGGCGTCGTTCGGCGGTGTCACCGAGCCGTCGTTGGCCCATTCCACCTCGATCTCGGCGAAGGGCACCGGCTCGCCGTCGCGACGGACGATGCCGCGGAAGAGGTTGCCGGTCCACAGGCCGGTCGGGCGGACGAGCGGTTCGATCTCGACCGGCAGGCCGACCGAGGCCGCCCAACCCTCGCCCGAGGCGAAGGCGTCGACCACCACCTTGGCGTAGTGGACGATCCATTTCTTCTCCGCCGCCTCCCAATAGGGTTTCGGCTCGACGAAGAAGACGCCGGCGCCGGGCCCGGCGAGCCGGGTGGCGAGACGCCAGGCGGTCCTGCCGCCGATGTCGACCGCGGTGAGCGAGCCGATGAGGTCGACGGTCTTGCCGTCACGGACCATGCCGACCCGCGCCGGACGCGCCATCTCCATCACCGGGCCGCGTTCCATCGGATGGGTGAAGACGAGGTCGAAACTCACCTCGCCGCCCTCCGGCAGGACGTCGGAGGAGGGGATGATCTCCTGGAAATGGGCGAAAGACGGCGTCGCCGTGAGCGCGAGGACGAACGAGGCGATCGCGAGGCTGCGCATGACGGGCTCCGAAGCGGGAAGCGACCAGCGTCAGGATAGGACGTTTTTCGGCATTCTGCATACTCGAAAAAACACGATCCCCGCCTCGATCTCGAGCACGCCGGTGCGGGAGCCGAGGCGCCGGAGGTTTCGGACGTCCGCGAAGGGCGGATCGATGCCCGCAGGCGGCGACCGGAAGGGTCGGTCGCGCCGAAAGCGCGACCGTGAGCCGCACGACGAAGCTCGAGCCGTGTCGGGCGCGGCGGCGACGGAGGAGCAGCCGAAGCGGATACTTCGGCATCTCCTCCCGCCGCGCGTCCGACCTCAGCCGTAGCGCTCGACGTAGAGCCACTGCGACGGGCTGTAACGGTCGCCGGCGGCGAAGCCCGGCGGCAGCAGATGTTCGAGTTCGGCGATGCGCTCCGCCGTCAATTCGACCGACCCGGCGCTCGCATCGTCCTCGAGATGGGCAGCGGTGCGGGTTCCCGGGATCGGGACGACGTGGGATCCCTTGGCCAGCGTCCAGGCGATGGCCAGCGCGGAGGGCGTGACCCCCCAGGATGCCGCCAGTTCGAGATACGCCTGCAGCTTGGCGCGGTTGCGCTGCCAGTTGACGCCTTCGAAGCGCGGGTTGGCGCGACGGAAGTCGGACGGCGCGAGGGTGCCGGGATCTTCGAGGTCGCCGCAGAAGTAGCCGCGGCCGAGCGGCGAGAAGGCGACGAAGAGGGCGCCGAGTTCGGCGCAGGCGTCGAGGAGGCCGAGTTCGGGGGTGCGCGTCCACAGCGAATATTCCGACTGGACGGCGGCGATCGGGTGGATGGCCGCGGCCCGGCGCAGGGTGTCGGGCGAAACCTCGGAGAGACCGATGGCGCCGATCCGGCCGGCCTTCACTTCGTCGGCGAGCGCCCCGATGGTCTCCTCGATCGGCACGGCCGGGTCGTAGCGGTGGACGTAGTAGAGATCGACACGGTCGGTTCCGAGCCGTTTCAGCGAGGCGGAGAGCGCCTCGCGCATATGGCCCGGCGAGTTGTCGATCACCCGTTTGCCGTCCGGCGACTTGGTGATGGCGAACTTGGTGGCGAGCATGACGCGGTCGCGGGTGCCGGGGTGGTCGGCGAAGAAGCGGCCGATGAATTCCTCGCTGACGCCCTCGCCGTAGATGTTGGCGGTGTCCCAGAAGGTGACGCCGAGGTCGAGGGCGCGAGCGAGCGTGGCGCGGCTCGTCGCCTCGTCGGTCGGCCCGTACATACCGCCGAAACTCATGCAGCCGAGACCGACGGGAGAATGGCCACGGGCACGTTCGGCGTAGAATCGATCGACGAGAGTCATGGACGGCTCCGGAAAGGACGAGGGGGAGGTGGCGCGATCATGGCCGACCGGGCGGGTCCGCGCCAGTGTCTGCGACCCCGATCCCGGTTCGACCGCCCGACGACGACGAGAAGCCGTTGGTTCGTCGTATGAATTCGGTGCAGCGTGACCGACCGCATCGGTCCGGTCCGGCAGGAGGAGATCGGGTCCGCCGACCTCGGACGAAGAGGAAGTCGGCGGCGGTGATCTCGGCGGCATCCACATCGACCAGCAGCGGGCTGCCGGCGACGGTGGCCGTGACGCGAACGTGATCCCGTGAGCCGCTGAGCATGATCTCGCCCTCACCGTCGGTGAAATCGCCGATCCTGTCGTTGCCCGCCGTTCCGGCGAAGTCGAACTCGTCGGCGCCCGCTTCACCCCACGGGTGGTCGCCGCCGGTGCCGCCGTAGAGTTCGTCGGTGCCGTCCTCGTCGAGGAACGAGTTGGCCGGCGGCGCCCACGACGGCGCCACCGGCCCGAGACGATCGACGGGACGACCGCGGATCGATCCGATCAATCCAGCGGCTCCGGCCTCCGCCGGGGCCCCTCTCCGCGATTGTTCCCCAGACCGTTCAGAATGCCCTCCAGGACCTTCCGCCCGGCGTCCGGATCACGACGCGGGCGTTCCTGCTGCGGCCGGCGATTGTCGGGCCTGCGCTGCTGTTCGCGGGCCGGACGGGCGGGCTTGACCTCGCGCGGAGGACGTTGCTGCTTCTCCGACTGCCGCTTGCTCGGCCGGACCGGCTCGGTCCGCGACGGCCTCGCCGGCACGTAGCGCTGGGTGGGAGCGTTCGACCGATAGGCCGGCGCGGGCGGCGTATAGGCCGGTGCTGCAGGCCTGTAGGTCGGTGCCGCCGGGGCGTACGCCGGGGCGGGCGGCGTGCGTCCACCGGTGCAGCTGCGGGTGCGCGGGTCGTAGGTCGTTCCGGCCTCACAGACGCAGCGCCCCGCCGCATTGAGGACCTGTCCCGGGATCACGCAGACCGGAGCCTGTCGGGCGGACGACGGCGGAGCGACCGGCGGCGGCAGGTTGCGCGGCAGTTCCTGGGAGGGCACCGGCGGCGGGAGGTTGCGTGGCAGCTCCTGGGTCGGTACCGGCGGCGGCAGACCGACCGCCCCGCGCGGAATCACCGGTGGCGGCGGGACGGGCGCCGGCGGAACGTCGATCGGGGGCTTTTCGATCTTCGGAATCCGGATCTTCGCCGTGGCACAGGACTGCGGTCCGGCACCGCCCGCGGAGTCGCGGAGCGCCGCGCAGTTGGTGACGTCGGCCATCCCTCCGTTCGCCGACGCGGCCAGCGCCGGGTCGACGGTGACTTCCACGAGCAGGGTCATCACCGCCCTCGGCGGCAGCACCGCATCGCTCCTGGTGCGGCACGAAAGGCGTCCCGCCTGCGGAATCTGGCAGTTCCACCGATCGGCGGGGCTGATCCGGATCTTCTTCGGATTCTTGTACGCCAGTTGGTCGTCCAGAGAGACCGGACCGCGATGGGGCGTGCCGCCGATGTTCGTGACCTCGATGGCGAACCGACACACTCCGCTGGCCGAGCAGACCGGAGAGAGCGTCTTCTTCTCGAGCTTCAACCGTGGCGGCTCGTTCACCGTCTTCTTCGGCGGCGGCGTGGAGCCGAAAGCACAGGCGACGTCCGACCGGCGGCGTGCATTCCGAGGAATCTGGCCGTCGATCCGCGCGCAGTTGAGCGCCTGGTTCCACCGGCGCGTCGAGAGATCGTCGAGCGTCAGGTCGACCGAGATCGACTGCCCCGGCGCCAGCGTGGTGGCCGGATGGCGACAGACGGTCGGCGTGGCCGTGGCGGAGCACTGCCACGGGGCCGCGGGCGCAACCGCGATCCGAGCCTGACCGCCCATGATGGTGTCGGTGAAGCTCAACTCGCCGACATGAGGCGCGGTGCCACGATTGGTGAGCGTGATGCGGAAGGTGCACTGCGCGGCGCCGGGATCGCAGCGGCCGGGCAGAGCCTGCTTCTGCACCACGAGCCTCGGCCGTTCGGGCCGCGGGCAATCTTCGACGGGAACGACGATCTCGACGAGTTGCCTGCAGCAGATGCCCCAGCCTTCCGCCGGTCCGGTGGTCACCTCGTGGCCGACGGTGGAGAAGAGGAGCGTCATGCCCGGCCGGGCGCCGTGGATGGTCCATTCGAGAACGCCACCGCCGTTCGGCACCACGGCCATCGGCGGATCGACGAAGACGCCCGGCGTGCCCGGCATGAACTCGACGGTCCTGCCGCTCATCTCCGGGCCGAAGGGCATGCGGTAGACCCGGGTGCCGTTGCCGGTCGGCGAGCACAGGAGCTCGCCCTGAACCAGCTTGAAACACGCTTCGCCGCCGAGGGGCGGCTGCGCGTTCGGTCGGGCGAGACCGAACTGGGTGGTGCTCGACGCCGTGCCCTGCGAAGAAGCGGAGGTGTCGCATCCGGCCATGTCGACCACGAGCGCCGTCGGGATCCCGTTGAACTCGTCGGCGTCCTCCGGGTAGGCCGGATCGTGGGAGCCGATGGTCGCGTAGGGACCGGTGGCGGTCGCGATCTCGAGCACCGCCTGATTTTCGATCGCCGCCGGAGACCCGAAGGCGGTGCGATCGATCCGGGCATCGATGTCGATCTCGAAGGAGAGCGACGACCTGCCGGGCGCGAACGCCGCCGGATCGAAGCGGATATCGGGGATCGTCACGGGACCGCTCGCAGCGACCTGGAGCGGGATCCCGGACGATGCGGCGAGAACATCACCGGCGATGTCGACGCGCGTGGCGGTCAGGCCGGCGGGAAGCGCGTCACGGAAATCGAATCGCGTGGACGCCAGGCTTCCCGCGAAGGTGCCGTCGGCGAGAAGACCCGGATCCATGTCCACCTGGACCCGGATCCTGTAGCTCACGTGGTCGCAACCGATCCGTCGCGCCGTCTTGTAGAAGCCGAGACGGTAGGGGGAGGCCACGCTCGCCGCGGCCGGGCTCGACGGAACGAACCCCGGTGGCGGGAACGTGGTGGTGGCGAAGGGCAGCACCCGCTTGTCGGCCTGCGCTTCGGCGGGGGCGGTCATGGCGACTGTCGCCAACACCGCTAAGAGTCCGTTTTGAAAATCACGGATGAGCGTTTCGCCTGAGGAGATTGCCA
>CALBKH010000001.1 GCA_937892955.1 uncultured Alphaproteobacteria bacterium | reverse complement strand
GTCTCGGCGACCGGCGCCACCACGGTGCACAATCTCGCCTATGCCCAACGGCTCGGCCTGTGGGGCGGGGAGGATTTCCCCTTCGCCACCCGGGCCGAGTTCGTAGAGGCGATCGAAGCCGGCGGCGTCGCGGCGATGGAGGTACTCGCCCGCGATCTGCGCGCGCTCGGCCTCTATACCTCGCGCTCGCTCTCCTTTGAAGGCGTCGAATACGAACTGCTCGAGCATCGGCTGAGTGACGAGCAGCGCCGCATCTACGACGCCTATGCCGGCGCCTTCGCCATCATCCACCGCAATCTCGATGCGGCGATGAAGGCCGCCAACATCACCGGCTCGGAGGGCACGCTGAACGCCCGCGCGAAGTCGGCCGCGCGCTCCGCCTTCGAGAGCGCCAAGCAGCGCTTCTTCGGCCATCTCCTCACCTCGATGAAGACGCCGACGCTGATCGCAGCGGTCGACCGCGATCTCGAGGCGGGCCATGCCGCCGTCGTCCAGATCGTTTCGACCGGCGAGGCGTTGATGGAGCGTCGCCTCGCCGAGATCCCCACGGATGAATGGAACGACGTTCGCGTCGACATCACGCCGCGGGAATATGTCCTCGACTACCTCGCCCACTCGTTCCCGGTTCAGCTCTACGAACCCTTCACCGACGGCGAGGGCAATCTCGCCTCGCGCCAGGTCTATCGCGACGGCCAGCCGGTCGAGAGCCGCGAGGCGGTCGCCCGGCGCGATGAGTTGATCGAGCATCTGGCGAGCCTGCCGCCGGTGCCGGGAGCCCTCGATCAGATCGTTCAGCGCTTCGGCATCGAGAAGGTCGCCGAAGTGACCGGCCGCTCCCGCCGCATCGTCCGCAAGGGTGATCGCTTCGCCGTCGAGACCCGCGCCCCGTCCGCCAATCTCTCCGAGACCGCCGCCTTCATGGACGACGGCAAACGCATCCTCGTCTTCTCCGATGCCGGAGGGACCGGGCGCAGCTATCACGCCGACCTCGCGGCACGAAATCAGCGCCTGCGCGTCCACTATCTGCTCGAGCCCGGCTGGAAGGCGGACGCCGCCATCCAGGGGCTCGGCCGCACCAACAGGACCAATCAGGCGCAGCCGCCGCTGTTTCGACCGATCGCCACCGACGTGAAGGCCGAGAAGCGGTTTCTCTCGACCATCGCTCGCCGGCTCGACACGCTCGGCGCCATCACGCGCGGCCAGCGCCAGACCGGCGGTCAGGGCATGTTCCGCCCGGAGGACAACCTCGAAAGCGCCTATGCCCGTGATGCGCTGCGCCAGCTCTATCGGTTGATCGTGCGCGGCAAGATCGAGGGCTGCTCGCTCGAGGATTTCGAGACGGCGACCGGGCTCCGCCTCACCGATGAGACCGGCCTGCGCGACGAGTTGCCACCGATCACCACCTTCCTGAACCGTCTGCTGGCGCTCACCCTCGAGCTCCAGTCCATCCTCTTCACCGCCTTCGAGCAGTTGCTCGACGCGCGGGTCCAGGGCGCGATCGCCAGCGGCGTCTACGATCTCGGGCTCGAGACGCTGACGGCCGAGAGCTTCGTCGTCACCGATCGCAAGACCATCTACACCCACCCGGCAACCGGCGCCGAGACCCGACTGCTCACCATTACCGAACGCCGCCGCAATCGGCCGATGTCGCTCGACGACGCCCTCGCGCTCACCCGAGGCGACGGCGCGCGGTTGCTGGTCAACGAGCGCTCCGGTCGCGCCGCCGTGGAAATCCCAGCGCCGTCGCTGATGCTCGACGACGGTGAGATCGAGCGACGCGTCCGCCTGATCCGGCCGATGGAGAGCCCGTCGGTCTCGCGGACCGCGATGGCCGAGAGCCGGTGGGAGCCGGCCGACCGCGAGACCTTCGCCCTCGCCTGGAAAAGGGAAGTGCTGGCGACGCCGCCCTTCGCGGAGACGACGCTCCACTTCGTCGCCGGGCTCCTGCTGCCGGTGTGGAAGCGCCTGCCGAACGAGTCGACTCGGGTCTATCGCCTCCAGACCGACGACGGCGAGCGCATCATCGGGCGCCGCGTCTCGCCCGCCTGGGCCGCAGCCGTGACCGCGACGGATGCTCCGACACTCTCACCTGCGGCGGCCCATGCCGCGCTGATCGAGGGGCGAACCAACCTCGACCTCGAGCAAGACCTCCAACTGCGCAGGGTGCGCGTCATGGGGGCCCATCGCATCGAGCTTGTCGGCTTCACCGAGGCGATGCGCGACCGGCTGCGTGCTTACGGCCTCTTCACCGAGATCATCTCGTGGAAGCTGCGGTTCTTCGTTCCCACCGACGCGGGTGGCATCGACATCCTCGGCCGGCTCCTCGACGCCTATCCGATCCGCCGCATCACCGAGCGCGAGGCCTCCTGATGGCCCGGCCTGACGCTTCGGAACTGGCGCATCGTCTGGCCCGTCGTGCCGAGGCGGTGTGCCGCTTCTATCTCTCCAACGGTCGCCGACAGGGCCGCTACTGGCAGGTCGGCGACGCCCGCAACACGCCGGGCCGCTCGATGTTCGTTCGGCTCTTCGACGACGCCCGTGGACGCGCCGGAAAATGGTGCGATGCCGCGAGCGGTGAACACGGTGATCTCCTCGACGTCGTCCGTGAGGCGCTCGGGCTGACCCGTTTCGCCGATGTCGTCACGGAGGCCCGGAGGTTTCTCGGGGACGCGCGGGGCGAGGTTGGATCGGCACAGCAAAGACCGAGCTCAGCACTGTCTCCGGCGCGGTCGGTGGAGGCCGCCCGCCGACTCTTCCGCATGTCGCAGCCGATCGGTGGAACGCTCGCAGAGACCTACCTACATGCCCGCGGTCTCACCGATCTCTCCGGCACTGAAAGCCTGCGCTTCCATCCCCGTTGCTGGTGGCGACCCGACACCGGCCCGACCGAAGCTCACCCGGCGCTGATCGCCGCCGTCACCGATCTCGATGGTCGGCTCACCGGCGTTCATCGCACGTGGCTCGCTGCCGACGGATCGGACAAGGCCGCGATCGATCCGCCGAGGAAGGCGATGGGCGATCTCCTCGGGAATGCCGTCAGGTTCGGGGTGGTGGACGACGTGCTGGCGGCCGGTGAAGGTATCGAGACGGTGCTCTCGATCCGACAGGCTCTGCCCTGCCTTCCGGTGATCGCCGCGCTCTCGGCGGCACACCTCGCGGCCGTCCGTCTTCCGGCAACCTGTCGCCGCCTCTATGTGCTCCGCGACCGTGACCCGGCCGGGGAGGGCGCCTGCACGCGATTGCTCGACCGGGCGATGGCGCTCGGAATCGAAGCGGTGATCCTGGTGCCGAGGCTCGGGGACTTCAATGAAGATCTCTGCAGCTACGGAGCGAGTGGCTTGGGGGATTGGATCCGGACGCAACTCGTCGGGGACGACGCCGAACGATTCAGGACCCGGGTCCCGTGAGCGGGATGGGGCAGGGGAGGGGTGTCGTCGTCGTGCCCGCGGGCTTGTTCCCTGGTCGGAGGGACCGCGTCTCGGCCTTTCGAGAGGGCGATCGGCTCGACGGTCGGGACGGTCCGGCAACGGCTGCGGCCGACGATCTTCCGCCGCCCTTCGGGCTTTGCATCGCGAGGTAAGATCGCCGTCCGTCGCCGTCCTCCGCGTTGCTCCGGCCCGGCGGGTACGCATGATTCCCGAAAGTGGAATCCGGTTTCGGGAACGGATCATGCGCGAGAAAGGCGCCGGGTGCAGGTCCGTCCGCTTCCGTGAGCTTCGTCGCCATCAAGGCCGCGAGGGCGCGGTCCAACCGACGGAGCATCCCATGAGCGGGCACGACGACTTCGACCCCCATCACATCGCCTCTCCCACCGATCATTTCCTCACCCAGCTCCAGCTCTACGGCTGGCGCCCCTTCCAGGACGAGCCCGATCCTCGTCCACTTCCCGAAGGCTCCCGCGTCGCCGGTGCAATCGCCGACATCTTCGACGCCCTGATCTCGACGCTCGCCGACACCCGCCTCGAACCCGACCTCGACGATCTCCTCTGGTCGACCGTCAATCTCTTCCACCGCGCCTGTCGGCGGATCGAAGGCGAACTCGACGGGAACGAGGCGGCGCAGCGTCGCTCGCAGGGCGAACAGGACGGCAGCGAGGTGCGCTCGGTCGAACTGGAACGACTGATCGCCGAAGGCCAGACCCTGATCGAACGCCGTGACGCTTTCGAACTGATGCGCGACCAGGCTGCGGAGCACCACGAGCGCCACACCGGCTCATTCTGGCGTCCGCACGTCGGGTCGATGGTCTCCCATCGCAACCTCACCTCGGCCGTCGTCGACAGCCGCGACTTCCTCGCCGCCAAACGTCGCTCCGAGACCGAAGTGATGGTGCCCGCCGGGCCGAAGATCGCCTTCACCGGCGGCGATACCGCCGACCACGCGAGCATCTTCGCCAAGCTCGATCAGATCCTGGCCAAGCACCCCGACATGGTGTTGTTGCACGGCGGCTCGCCGAAGGGGGCCGAGAAGATCGCCGCCCGCTGGGCCGACATCCGCAAGGTTCCGCAAGTCGCCTTCAAGCCCGACTGGACCAAGCACGGCAAGGCCGCCCCGTTCAAGCGCAACGACCAGATGCTCTCCGTCCTGCCGATCGGCGTCGTCGTCTTCCCCGGCACCGGTATCCAGGACAACCTCGCCGACAAGGCGCGCAAGCTCGGGATCCCGATCTACCGGTTCGGCAAGGGCGGCGCGTGAGAGCCGCAGTTCCACCCGAAGCGGACATTTGCGCATTCGTCGCGTGACCTTATCAACCTGGCCTCGGGTGTGATCACGGCGGTCACGCACGAACGAGAGCCGCCCCGAATGGTCTTCACCATCGCGTCGATGGTGAACCAGAGGAACCGTCGGGTCTCGACGACGAGCGACGGATGGACGGTCGTGACCGACGACGGCAAGCTCTCCGCCCAGCTCGAGTACACCGTCGCGGTCAGCCGGACCGGTTTCGAGGTCATGACGCTTCGTCTCGACGAGGCGCCTCTTTCGGACGCGCAGCTGTTGAGAGTCCGTTTTGAAAATCACGGATGAGCGTTTCGCCTGAGGAGATTGCCACC